>CAZAVU010000023.1:0-11957 GCA_964488805.1 uncultured Odoribacter sp.
GAAATGGAGGTTTTTTTATTTCCGCTGGCCTGGTCCTGAAACACCGATCGGGATTTGTCTGATCACAAATGATCGGAAATATTGAAAATCTTTTAAATGGGTCAATCGCACATCATGCAGATGTCCTTGCGGGGGTTGATAAGCATGACCGGTAAACAGCCTGCTTTCAAAACAATCTTCTTCTCAGGCAACCCAATTAGTAAGTCAATTAACGAAATAAAGGCACTGCCTGAAAAGATAAGCAGATCAGCATTTAATTCTTTTGAGCGACGAAGTGCTTCGTTGCAAATTCCCCAGCTTGATGATTTACCTTCGATTATACTATGGCGTACATGCAATCCGGAGAAAAATTTTCGGAAGAAATTGACATTTCGCATTAATTGCTTGGCCTGGTCGCTATCTTTTTCGTGTGCATAGATTACCTGAACATGCGAACGGTTGAAACGTCCTAAATACGAAGCCCATAATGAGGTTTCTTTTGATGCTTTCCGGTAGTCAACAGGAACTAATGCATTTTTATATTGTAGGAATTCGGGGCGATTGCCATTTACAAACAAGAAAGGAATGCTGCTTTCCCGGAATGCTTTCATCGAATGTTTGATGTCGGACTGATGTAGAATCAGCAGTACTGCATTGTAATCGTTGACTAGTTTTTCGATGTTGTTGCGTAGTTTATTCCTGAGGATCAGGCTGGAAACCTGCAAGCCTGAAAATTCAGATTTTATGTTTCGGGTCAGGGTGATTAGTTTTTGTTGCGTCTCGTTCTTTTGCTTTTTTTCTTCCCACATGCCGAACAAACAAAGTTCTTTTTTCAGAATATCGGCCATTCTTACCCCATGCACTATGACGTCGTCTATGTGTTCGTTGAAATTGCAGACAACCACTAATTTTTGTTCCGAAAATTCTGCCATTGATTCTGTTTAAAGATCATCGTTCTTGTTTTTTGTTTTCTTGAACGATCAAACAAACATATCAATTTTGGGTTGACTTTCCTTGATTTAAGGCAGCAAAAGTCAGTTCTTGCTGAACTTGCTTTTACTAAATTTGTTTTATAACTCAAAATTCAGTAGATGATAACTAAAGAATTGATTACCCCCAGCAGTATTGTAGTTGTTGGAGCTTCAAATAATACCACGAAACCAGGTGGAAAGCTGTTGAAAAATTTGATTGACAATAAATTCAAAGGCGAATTGTGGGTAGTTAATCCTAAAGAGTCTGAAGTTCAAGGGATCCCTTCTTTTTCTTCTCCATGCGAGTTACCTCAGGTTGATTTGGCAGTACTAGCCATTCCTGCCGTTGCTTGTCCTTCGGTTATGGAAGTGCTGGGCAAGCAGAAGGGAACTAAAGCTTTTATCGTTATATCTGCTGGTTTTAGTGAGGAGGGGGAAAACGGGAGACAACTGGAGGAGCAAATTACACACCTGGCCAATCAGTTTGGGGCTAGTTTGATAGGCCCTAATTGCATCGGAATTTTAACGCCTTATCATGCAAGTGTTTTTACCACGCCGGTTCCTTATCTTGATCCGAAAGGCTGTGATTTTATTTCGAGCTCGGGTGCGACTGCTGTGTTTATCATGGAATCGGGCATTCCGAAAGGATTACACTTTTCCAGTGTTTTTTCGGTTGGTAATTCAGCTCAGATAGGTGTTGAAGATTTGCTGGAATACCTTGATGATACCTTCGACTCCAGGAATAGTTCTCATGTTAAATTGCTGTATATCGAAAGCATTGAAAATCCTGATAAACTGCTGAAACATGCCTCGTCGCTTATTCGGAAAGGATGTAAAATTGCTGCTATAAAGTCAGGATGCAGTCAGGCGGGAAGTCGGGCTGCAGCTTCGCATACAGGAGCTATGGCAAATTCAGACCTGGCTGTTGAAGCCTTGTTTCGGAAAGCAGGGATTGTACGTTGTTTCGGACGAGAGGAATTGACCACCGTGGCCAGTGTTTTCATGTGTAAGGAAATGAAGGGTAAACGCATGGCCATTGTTACTCATGCCGGTGGCCCGGCGGTGATGCTGACCGATGCTTTGGAAAGCGGGGGGCTGAAGATCCCGAATATCAAAGATTCGGAAGCGAAGGCCGCGCTTAAAAAGAAATTGTTTGCAGGTTCTTCGGTCGAAAATCCGATAGATTTTTTGGCAACCGGGAATGCTGAACAACTGGGAGCAATTATCGATGCCTGTGAACTCGATTTTGACGAAATCGATGGGATTGCTGTCATTTACGGAAGTCCTGGATTGTTCCAGGTGCGTGATGTCTATCAGCTTCTTAACCAAAAAATGAGAACCTGTAAAAAACCCATTTATCCCATTTTGCCATCGGTAATTAATGTGAAAGATGAATTGGCTTATTTTCTTTCAGAAGGTAATGTGAATTTTCCGGATGAAGTTCTTCTGGGACGGGCTCTGACAAAGGTTGAAAATACACCTCGTCCTTCCGAAGAGAAAATTTTTCTTGACAATGTTGATGTTCCTGAAATTCGTCGGATCATCGAGAAAGCAAAGGATGGGTTTCAGTCGCCCGAAATCATTCACCGGTTATTTGCAGCGGCCGGAATTCCGATGGTTCGCGAAATTGCAGTAAATTCGGAAGAGGAAGCTTTGCATACTGCCGAAAAACTGGGTTTTCCGTTGGTAATGAAAGTTGTTGGCCCAATTCATAAAACAGATGTCGGAGGCGTTGTCCTGAATGTTCAGGATTTGGAAACTGTTCAGCGTGAATTCAGAAGATTAATCCGGATCAAAGATACAAAGGCTGTGCTGATGGCCGAGATGGCCTCAGGAATAGAACTTTTTCTTGGCGCAAAATACGAGGACCGGTTTGGACACATAATTTTGTGCGGCATGGGAGGAATTTTTGTGGAAGTGTTTAAAGATGTCACTTCTGGGTTGGCGCCCCTTACCATGTGTGAAGCTACTTCGATGATCAAAAACCTGCGCGCATACAAGATCATAAAAGGATACCGTGGAAAAAACGGGGTGAGCGAGCTCCGGTTTGCCGAAATAATGGTCCGGTTATCGACGCTTTTGCGCTTTGCCGTTGAAATTAAAGAACTGGACATCAATCCGCTGATGGGGGATGGTGATAAATTGGTGGCTGTTGATGCCCGTATCAGGATTGAAAAACAGTAATAGCCTAAACAAAAAAGTCAAGGCTGTGCCCGCTTCGCGCAAAAAACTAGCGTTCGATGGC
Source organism: uncultured Odoribacter sp. (assembly GCA_964488805.1). Taxonomy (GTDB): domain Bacteria; phylum Bacteroidota; class Bacteroidia; order Bacteroidales; family Prolixibacteraceae; genus Aquipluma. Next base: position 3,196 of record CAZAVU010000023.1, read on the forward strand.
TAAAATCTTTTAAACTCGCCTGGAGGCTCGGACAGAAAAGATTTTTTAACGCCGTCTTCACTTGTTTTAATATTTTTCCCAAAAACAAGCCCCCAATTCGGGTTGCATTACTGCTCAATCTCCATCTCGTCAAGTAAATAGCCAGCTCCGGCGAGTTTATCGATGATAAACAGGGCGTAGCGGATGTCGAGCACAATGTTGCGGCAGCGGTCGGGATCATATCTCAGGTCGCTCATGGTTCCTTCCCAGCAACGGTCGAAGTTCACCCCGATCAACCGCCCTTGGGCGTCAATGACCGGGCTGCCCGAATTTCCACCGGTGGTATGGTTTGAGGCGGTAAAGCAAACATTCAGTTTCCCGTTGCTGCCATACCGTCCGTAATCCTTTTTCTGGTATAAGTCGCGCAGTTTCTGAGGTACATTGTAATCGTAAATGGCCGGATTATCCTTCTGCATGATCCCGTCGAGCGTGGTGTAATAATCGTAAACGACACCATCCATGGGTTCGTAGCCTTCCACTTTTCCGTAAGAAATCCTGAGGGCTTTGTTGGCATCGGGCCAAAGCGCCTGTCCTACGTTCATTTCCATAATACCAGCGACATAGGTTTTCATGGTTTCATCGATTTGCTTCGAAATTGAACTGAATTTAGGCTCAATATTCGTTTCAAAATTTTTCATCAGGCTCCGGAAGAGTTTGAATGCCGGATCCTGATCCATGATTTTGAACTTCTTGGCATTCAATTCGGAGGCAACGGCCCCCAGTTTCACGCTGTCGCAGAAAATGGATTTGCGGTAAACTTTTGAAATCAAATCTTCAGGGGTTGTTTTGCTCATCAGGGCCTTGAAGTCTTCAGGCAAATAAGCCGGATCCACATTTTTAGCCATCAGGGGGAGCAATGCGCCAAACACTTTTTCATCGGTTGGGCGGTTGTAATTTTTAAAAAAGCCTCTGATCCAGGACTTAACCGATTGCTGAACTTTTTGCTGATCGTCGGCAGTCAACGATGACCAGCGGGTTTCCAGCACCTCAAAAAAGGAAATGTTGGTAAACAGATCGGTTCCGCGCTGAACAATTTCGGTGTAATAATCATTGGCTTTGGTGTAGGGAGCCAGTTGTCCGTAAAGCTTTTCAAGCTCCGGAAGTGCTTGCCCGTATCGCTTTTGACGGCTCTGTTCGGCGTTGACCCACTTGGTAAAGTTGGCTTCAAACATTTGTTTGGCCTCGATGGCATTCTGTCGCCTCAGTCCCTTGATTTCGCCCTGCCATTTTTTCCACTGATTGCTTGTTGTGGCGTATTTGGCTGCATATTGGATGCGTACCCGGGTATCTTTCTCCATGTCGGCGGCAAGCAGGCCAAGTTTGATGTCGCGGATTTTGATTTTGTCGGGATCGCCCTGTTCCATGATCTGGCGAATGGCCTGGGTGGGCAAGAATTGCTGGGTGCGCCCCGGATAACCAAAGACCATTGTGAAATCTTCGGGCTGAACTCCTTTGATCGATATTTTCAGGAATTTTTTTGGTTTGTACGGAACATTGTCGGGCGAATATTTGGCAGGTAGGTTGTTTTTACCTGCATAGATACGGAAGAGCGAGAAGTCGCCGGTGTGCCGCGGCCACATCCAGTTATCGGTATCTCCGCCGAATTTCCCGACCGCTGATGGAGGCGCGCCCACCAGCCTTACGTCTTCAAAAACCTGGTAGATATACAGGAAGTATTGATTCCCGTAAAACAGTGGCTGGACGGAGGCCTCGAATTTCCCGTCGGCAGTACCGTCTTTCTCTATTTTCTTCGAATTCCGCAGAATGATTGCCGCGACAGAATCTCCGGGACATTTTTCAGTTCCGGCCAGCACTTTTGCGGTAACATCCTCCATGTGGTCTAGGAAGCGGACAGTCAACCCTGGGTTTGGAAGCTCTTCCTGATGGCTCTTTGCCCAAAAACCATTGGTCAGGTAATCATGTTCCACCGAACTGTGGTTCTGTATAAAGCTATAGCCGCAGTGGTGGTTGGTAATCAGCAATCCCTGGTTCGAGATCAGTTCTCCGGTGCAGCCTGTTCCAAACAATACAACGGCGTCCTTCAGGCTGGCATGATTGACACTGTAAACATCGTCGGCAGTCAGCCGGAAGCCCATTTGCTTCATTTCTTCGATGTTGTATTTGCTGAGCAGGGTGGGGACCCACATGCCTTCTTTCCCCCAAAGCGAGGAAAGGGAAATCAGGAATATTCCAAGAAGAAGTATGTTTTTTCTGATCATTTGTCGTTGTTTTATTCTGAGCTGCAAATTTAACGAACTGAGGATATCCGGTGGTGTTTTTTGCAACAAAACAAAACGGGAAACGACGCTTTCTTCTTCAGAAGGTTGATATGCTTCTTTTGTTTGGAAATAGGTTATTGTTGTAAGTCGGAAGCTTTATGAAACCCCGAGGCAATAACCGTGTTTTCGATGTTGTTTTTGTCGACCAGTATGGCATCGAGCACAACCGATTTTACCAAAGCCTTTCCGTTGCTCTCGTTGGTGAATTTCAGTTTTATCGGTTTGTCGAGGGCCAGCGATAAGGCCAGTTCTGCCGTTAGTGCCGACATTTCCTTTATCGGCTTCATTATCGTACAGGTTTGTGTTCCGTTCATAATGGCTTTCACGTTGGCCAAATCGGCATCCTGTCCGGCTACCAGAATTTTCCCTTCCAGTCCACGTTCTTTAAGCGTTGCCAGCACGCCATCGGCAATTGCATCGCTTCCGGCAATGATTGCAGCAAGGGTGTCCGGGTTTTGATCGAGCGCCATGTTGGTGTGGAGCGCTCCTTCGCTGGCAGTCCATGATTCAGAAAATTCGCTGTAAGCAACCTGAATGTCACCTCTTTCCATGAATGGCTGCAACACATTCATCTGTCCGATAAAAAGCCGCATGGCGTTGTTGTCGTATTTCGAACCGCCTATGAGTGCGTATTTCCCTTTGGGGCGCAGCGAGGTCAGGCAGGAAGCCTGCATTTCGCCCACGCGGGTACTGTTTGTCGAAATGTAATAATCGAGATCGCAGCCGTTGATCATCCTGTCGTAGGCAATCACCTTAACATCAGACTCATGAGCTAATTCAACGATTTTGGCCGATTCGTCCTGGTTAATCGAAACCACAATCAGAACCTGGGCGCCATCCTTGATCATTCCTTCGGCCTGGGCAATTTGTTTTCTTTGATCATTGTCGGCCACCGATACCATGACTTTAGCACCCAGTTTTTCCAGGTTTTCAACCAGATAGGCTTTGTCTTTGTTCCAGCGTTCGTTTTTCAGGCTGTGCATCAAAATTCCAATTTGAGGAGTTTTGGGTTTACAACCAACAACAAGCCCGGCGAAGAAAACAAGCAGAAGAATAAACCAAAAGTTTGAGGTTTTCATTGTTCAGTTATTACGAATTTTAAAGAAACTAAAGGTATTATTTTCTTTCGGCTCTGAACGGTTTGCCTGTATGCTTAATAGCAAATGTTAAAATGAGCGAAGGTGTTCGTACAGGCTTTGCACCGGAAGGCCCATCACGTTAAAAAACGACCCTTCGATGTGATGAATGCCAATGTACCCGATCCATTCCTGAATTCCGTAAGCACCGGCTTTGTCGTAAGGTTTATACACTTCGAGGTAGTGGGCAATTTCTTCATCGCTCAAGTCCTTGAACCACACGTCGCTCATGGCATAAAACGACACTTTCTTTTGGGTGGTGAGCAGGCAAACGCCGGTTAAAACCTGGTGCTTTTTGCCCGACAAACCGCGCAGCATCCTGAACCCGTCGTCATAATCCGTTGGTTTGTTCAGAACTTTACCGTCGAGCCACACAATGGTATCGGCGGTTATAACCAGTTGATTGTCTTTTAACTGAGGCCGAAAAGCTTCGGCTTTCAGTTCGGCCAGGTAAACCGGCACTTCAGTCATGGTCAGTCCTTCTGGAAAGTCTTCGGGCGTGTCCATCGACTGCACGGTGAATTTAATGCCCAGGTTGTCCAGCAACTTTTGGCGGCGCGGCGATTTTGATGCCAGTATGATTTCGTAGTGTTCGAGATTCCTTAGAAACATAAGTGTATGGTTGTTCGGAGTTTCGGGATGCGTATTACGGGGTGGACGATGTGATTCCAACTCGTAACCCGGACCTCGCAACTCGTATCGTTTTTAATCGGCTTTGATTCCCTGGATTTCCTGTCCGAACCATTTCTGCTGCGAGCGCATTACCTGTTCAATTACATCGCGGGCACAACCTTCCCCGCCTTTTTTGTCAGAAATGTACTGCGAAACAGCTTTGATTTCGGGCACCGCGTCTTTCGGACAGGTAGCAACTCCCACTTCCAGCATGATGGGGTGATCGACCAGGTCGTCGCCCATGTACAGGATTTCGTTCTTTGCAATGCCCGTTTTGGCGATGAAATCATCCAGACATTCCACTTTGTTGAACGAATTCAGGTAAATGTGTTCGACACCCAGTTTTTTGTACCGGAGTTTAACGCGCTGTGTGTTTGCACCGGTGATGATGCCAATGTGAAAACCGTTCTGGAGGGCGTAACGGATGGCAAATCCGTCTTTTATATTGGCTGTTCGCATCGGGTCGCCGTTTTCGTCGAGTGGGGTGGTGTCAAGCGACAATACACCATCGACATCGAAAACGAGTCCTTTGATGCTTTTGAGTTTTTCTTTAAAAAAGGTCATGGGTTTATTTTTGGTGAAGCTGAGTGATGTTTTGGGTCACAAAGCTATAGATTTTCTGGAAATCCGGCTTATCCTGAAGCATTTTCAGGTGGTCGCCAATGACGTTTTGATCGTTTCGTTTGGCAGGCCCGGTTTGGGCTTCAAACGGATGAAGCGTTTCGATTTTTCCGGCTGTTTCGCGGATCAGTGGTTTTAACAGGTCGAAACTTAACTTTTTGTCCTCAAGGATGCTTGCTCCGAGGGCATAAAAGTGGTTCACGAAGTTGTTTACGAAAACGGCTGCCAGGTGAAGCGTTTTTCTTTCGTCGGAATTGATCTCATGCACCGAGTTTGAAAGCCTTCCGGCCAGTTCGCGCAACCGGTCGAGGTTGGCCGGATGGCTCGCCTCAAGGCAAATGGGAATGTCTGAAAAATCAACTTTTTTGTTTTTCGAGAATGACTGAAGCAGGTAAAACACCCCGTAATTCAGGCTGAATCCATCCAGTATATTCATGGGGACACTTCCTGCGGTGTGAACCACCAATTGATTTTCTTCCAGGTTAAGATTTTCAAGTACCTGCTGGATGGCTGAATCTTTTACGGCAACAATATATAAATCAGCCGTTTTGCATATCATCGACAAGTCGGTGGTGTATTCCGTGTTGATTTTCCCGGCGAGGGTTTGGGCCGACTTTGTGGTCAGACTAAAAATCTGTTTGATCAGAACTCCTTTTTCCTGAAGGGCCAGTGCAAGTTGGGTGGCCAGGTTTCCTGCTCCGATGATAACTACATTCTCAATCATGGTTTTCAAATTTGATGGTCGAAAGGTATAAAAAACTGTGTTAGGGATGAGCCTCAAAGTATAAGAGCAGGCACTCTTCAGGTTACCTGTTGCTGTACCTTTTACTAACCGTATCCCAGTTTATCACGTTCCAGAAATTGTCAACATATTCGGCCCTCCGGTTTTGGTAGTGCAGGTAATAGGCATGTTCCCAAACGTCGAGGCACAGAAGCGGAGTCCCTTTCTGTTCGGCCACGTCCATCAATGGATTGTCCTGGTTCGGGGTTGAAGTAACAACCATTTTCCCGTTGTTCGTGACAACCAGCCAGGTCCATCCGCTGCCAAAATGTTTTTTTGCGGCATTGCCAAACTCTTCCCTGAATTTATCAACCGATCCAAAGTTCTTTTCTAGTTCAGCTTTTAAGACCGGCGAGGGGCTGGTCGAATTCGGAGTCAGGTTTTCCCAGAATAAAAGGTGGTTGTAATAGCCTCCGCCATTGTTTCTTATGGCTGGCGAATAGTTACTGATCGCTGCAAAAAGGCTTTTTATATCCAGATTGGCCGCGGGTGTATCTTTGATAGCCGCCAGAAAATTGTTGTAGTATGCCCGGTGATGTTTGGTGTAATGAATTTCCATCGTTCGGGCATCAATGACCGGTTCCAGCGCATTGTAGGCATAGGACAATTCGGGAAAGGCGAGATCGGCTGCCTTTTTTGCGGGCAATTTATTGTTGTAAACATTTGACCAGACCGGTGCTGCAGCCAGTGATGTTCCGAGCAGGGTGATAAAATTTCTTCGTTTCATGATTTCCTGATTAAGATTTAAAAACTGTATGCTGAATCTCAATTCTGAGGAAGATAAAACAGTCGTTCCTTTCGTTTTGTTTAGAAATCAGGAATTAAAGCAACTCACCAACAAATGTTTTTGGGATTTAGTCGCCCAGGTCGAACATGCCGGCGACATCGTTTTTCGAAAAGGTTTTGAAGGCGGCCATCGATTCGGTTGCCCGGATTCCTTCAACTTTTGTGACCTGTTCGGTCATCAGTTCAGCCAAGTCGTCGGCTTTGGGAAGCTTGATGACCGCAACCAGGTCGAAACGTCCGCTGACAGAGTAAACTTCGGTGATTCCGGGGAGATTTACCAGTTGTTCGGCAACCGAATTAATTTTGGTGCGCTCGGCATTGATGAGTATTATGGCGTTGATCATGGCACTTGTATTTTATGATTTTAAGTTCTTTATTCTTTTGACGGCGTCAATGATGCCCGGGGATGAAAACAACGGACTACTTCGTTCTCGTATGTTTTGGTGACGGGCAAAATACATTGTTCGGGCATGTTCATTTCGATTTCGTATCCTTTTTTCCCTTTGCGCACCATCTTGATCTGGTTGATGTTGACCATAAACGACCTGTGGCAGCGGATTACCGGGAACCGGCGAAGCATTTCTTCCATGCGTTTCAGGTTGTTGCGCAAAAGGTACTTTTTGGTCAGCTTACCATCGGTGTAATAAATGGTTACGTAGTTGTCGCTCGACTCGATGTACAGGAGGTCTGCTGTTTTGATGGTCAGTTTTAGCGCGTCCTTTTCGTCGTAGAATGAAATAAACGGGATGGCATTGTTGCCGGTTTTCTCCTGCATCAGAAGTTCAAGGTTCCGTTTTTTATCTTCCCAGGCAAAATACAGCGAACTGATCAGGTAAGGAATGAGCAGGATCAGCGAAGTATTGCCCCCGGCCACATACCACAACTTCAGAAATGAACGGGGATCTTTGATGATCAGCTTTTCGTAGGTGGCATAGAATGCCGCCATTACAATGATTTCGAGCGCCACCATCAGCGCATAGTTCCTAATGGAAATGACACGACGTTTTTTGACCTGAAAAAGGATAACACGACTGAGCAAAACAACCAGCATTCCCTGCAAAACCAGCAATCCAGAGAAAAGGAAGAATTGCAACTGGGTAACATTGTACCAGTGCTGCGAACCAAAAGGCTTGTAAATATTGATGAACACAAAAGCAAACACCGTGGTGAAGATGATCTGGATCACGGTATTCCTTTGGTTGATGAAAAAATCAGGTATTTTTTGGTTTACCTTCTTCATGAATGAACCTTTTGAATGATTCTGACTCTAAAATTAGCCATATTTTCACGACCCTGCATTGGCCTGCTTTAAATTTCTGCTAAACATACGAAATCCTGAAGTTGGAAACTTCCGGGCGTCACTTACAACTCCGGAATTTCACCCCGGAATAAACGTTTTTGCCCCATTTGTTTGGTTTTGTCCCTTTATTTGGGCACTGACACCATTTCTGAAAACCGGATTTAAAAATGTTGTTTGTTTGTATAACCGTTTGTAAACGAATTGATTTGTATGGATTATTACGCACAATACCAACTGCTTGTCCCCAAATTCAGCACGCATCAGCAGTTTATTCTCGTTGATGACTTGTCGACACGAATTGTCAATTGCCGGTTCGATTCCAGCTTTTCTCCTGATGTCAATTGGAAAGAACAGCCTGCCGGGAATGACTACGGCGCAGAATTAACCGGAACCAGCCTTCCGGAAAACAACAGTTTTATTTACCCGGTTATTTTTTCAGGAGAAGCAAAACAGTCGAACGAGGTTATTCTGTTGCTTCATGGCCTGAACGAGCGTTCGTGGGACAAATACCTGGTTTGGGCCAAATACCTTTCGGAACAGACCGGCCAGCCGGTAATCCTGTTTCCGCTGGCTTTTCACATGAACCGCTCGCCCGAACAATGGAACAACCCGCGGGCCATGTCGAGTCTGGCTTCATACCGTAAATCGCTTCCCACTGAAACGAAAGATTCAACCTATCTGAATGCTGCCATAAGCGCCCGGATCGAGAGCAATCCCGACCAGTTTGTTATTTCAGGGATGCAGAGTTATCTGGATGTCGTCCGGTTTGTTTCGTGCATTCGGGAAGGCAATCATCCATTGTTCCTAAAAAATACCCGGATCAATATTTTCGCCTATTCAATCGGGGCTTTTTTGTCGGAGCTGCTCTTGATGGATAACCCGGATCAACTTTTTGATGACACCAAACTTTGCCTGTTTTGCGGAGGTGCGACTTTCGATCATCTGAACGGCGCATCCCGCTTTATTATGGATAGCCGCGCTTTCAGGAAATTGCACGAGCTGGCCTCGGCAAGCAATTTTAAACGGTTCCGGAGTTATCTGGATAATACCGGCATATCGGAATTGAAGCAGGTGTGGAAAACCCTGTGGTCGATGACGTTTTTGAAAGAAGGAAAACGGTCCAGAGAACAGGTGCTCGATCACATTGG
>CAZAVU010000023.1:12057-53439 GCA_964488805.1 uncultured Odoribacter sp.
TTCAGGATTGAATCCCGGGCGCGGATAAACGATGATATCGTAGTTGGCCAGCAAAACATCGGCATTTTTCCATTTATGGATGCTTTCCAGATTATCCGATCCCATCAGGATGAAAAACTGGTGGGTCGGGTATTTCTCGCTCATGTAGGTGAGCGTGTCGATGGTGTAGGAGGGCTTGGGCAGATTGAACTCCACTTTGGAGGCGCGGAATCGCAAGTCGTCACCAATGGCGCGGTTCACCAGTTCCAGCCGCTGATAGTCGTCGAGCAGGGTCTTTTTGTTTTTTAATGGATTTTGCGGACTCACCACGAACCAAAGCTGATCGATTTCGGTGTATTCGACCAGGTAATTGGCAATTGCCATGTGCCCGATATGAATCGGGTTGAAAGAGCCAAAGTAGAGTCCGGTTTTAATCATATTGCAAAATTTAAAAAAGAGTGATCAGGCAGAAGGCAGAAGTAGTCTTTTCTACTGCCTTCTGCCTGTTTTACTTCTATCTTTTATTAATAAAATTCTGAATCACTTTTTCGGCCTGTTGCTGAGCTATTTCCAACTCATCATTCACAATGATCACATCGAATTTATCAGCAAAAGTCAGTTCATATTCGGCTTTTGCCACCCGCTTTTCGATCACTTCAGGAGCATCGGTCGAGCGCGAAACCAACCGGTTGCGCAGTTCTTCGACCGAAGGTGGCTGGACAAAAATAGCCAGTGCTTCGTCGCCGTAATACTTTTTGATGTTGCACCCGCCTACCACATCCACATCAAAGACGACATGCTTCCCATTGTTGCGGATGCGTTCGACTTCCGATTTCAGGGTTCCGTAATAAGTTCCGGCATAAACTTCTTCCCATTCAAGGAATTCGTCGTTGTCAATTTTCCGTTTGAATTCTTCCGGGGAAAGGAAATAATAGTCTTTTCCATCGGTCTCGGTATGGCGCATCCCGCGACTGGTGGCCGAAATGGAGAATTCGAGGCCCAGGTTTTGTCCGAGCAAATGTTTAACGATCGTGGTTTTACCTGCTCCCGACGGCGCTGAAAATATGATGAGTTTGCCTTGCATGAATCAAGTTCAAAGTTTAATGTTTAAAGTTTCGGTTCAGGAAACTTCCTCTTTTGATTATTGGTTATTTCCTAAAGCACGTTCAGCACCTGTTCTTTCACTTTTTCCAGGTTGTCTTTCATCTGGACCACGATGCGCTGAAGGTTGCTCTCGTTGGCTTTTGAACCGAGCGTGTTGATTTCGCGGCCAATTTCCTGGGCAATGAATCCGAGTTTGCGGCCCGATGGTTCGGTTTCGTTCATTGTTTCGTAAAAGTAGCTGCAATGGTTGGCCAGACGTACTTTTTCCTCGTTGATGTCGAGTTTTTCGATGTAGTAAATCAGCTCCTGTTCGAAACGGTTTTTGTCGATGTTCCCGTTCAGTTGAAGCGATTCCAGACCATCCATGATGCGGGCTTTCACGTTGTCAAGACGCTGATTTTCGTGCGGATCGACCTGTTTGAGCAAATCCAGAATGTTCTGAATATTTCCTTCGATATCGGTCTTGAGCGCCAGTCCTTCCTGGTCGCGGAAGATGTTGAGGTTTTCAAGAGTTTTAACCACGTTTTCTCGCACCACCAGCCATTCGGTTTCATCCAGTTCTTCATAAACTGTTTTTACCGTGTCGGGCAACCGCATGATCGATTGCATGATGGTTTCGTTGATTTCCAGCCCCAGTTCCTGGTGAACATCAGCCAGTTGCCGGTAATAATCGCGGATAATGGCCGGATTGATTTTGGCCGAACTTTCGGTTCCCAGGTTATCGAGATAAAGTGCAAAATCGACTTTTCCACGGATAAGCATTTCGGAAATCAGGCGACGGATTTCGAGGTCTTTCTCGCGGTACATCGAAGGTACACGGGTGTTGATATCGAGTTGTTTGCTGTTGAGCGACTTAATTTCGAGTGTAATTTTTTTATTTCCTACTTCGAATTCGGTTTTCCCGAATCCTGTCATTGATCTGATCATTTACTTTTAATTTAAATGTGCCCAAAGTTAATATTTTATGCTTAAAAATGGATTCCTGAAAAAAACGTCGACACACAGAAAAACCGGACTGCATTAGCCCGGTTTTTCTTAAAAACAGATAGCCAAATCCGAATTAATTCTATCTTATTTCTCTGAAGTTTGCAGACTGAGGCTTTCGGCAACCTTTACCAATCGTGAAAACTCGCCCCGGTATCCTTCGTCATCCATCCCTTTGGACTTTTGAGCTATGCTGGCTATTTTCGAATAAGAGGTATTTCCTTTAAATTCAGAATTGCGCAGTAACATTCCAAATCCGGCTACTGCCGATGCAAAGCGGAGGTTTTCAGAAGCATCGTTGAACGATTCTGCCTTCGCCGGGACAACCTGATCGAGTGGAAAACTGACATTCCCATCAGCAGTTTTATACCGGGTTTTTATGGTAACCAATTCACCACTTAATCTTGAAATATTTTCTTTATTTATCTTCTGGTATTTTAGCTCGTCGATATCGGGCAGTTTTTCATCGGAGCCTGCCGGAATGATTTCGTATAAAGCAGTAACCCGATGCCCCATACCCATTTCTCCGGCATCCTTTTTATCATCTTTAAAATCTTCGTTATTCAGCAAACGGTTTTCGTATCCAATCAACCGGTAAGCTTTCACGTGCTGCGGATTAAATTCCAATTGAAATTTCACATCTTTTGCAACCGTAAACAACGTTCCTCCAAATTCCTTTACAAGCATGCGGCGGGCTTCCTGAATATTATCAATATAAGCATAGTTACCATTCCCTTTATCAGCAATAGTTTCCATCTTGTCGTCTTTAATGTTGCCCATTCCAAAACCCAACACAGTCATAAAAACGCCCGATTCGCGCTCTTTTTCCACTATTCGTTCCATTTCAGAAGTACTTGAAACGCCTACATTAAAGTCACCGTCGGTTGCTAAAATGATGCGGTTATTGCCACCTTCAATAAAATATTCACGGGCAGTTTTATAAGCCAGACGGAGACCTTCACCTCCGGCGGTTGAACCCCCGGCCGAGAGCCCTTCAATGGCATCCAGTATTTTCTGTTTCTGGTTACCTGGTGTTGATTCCAGCACTTTCCCGGCTGCTCCGGCGTACACAACTATGGCCACCCTGTCGTTTGGGCGCAATTCGTTAACAAGCATTCGCATAGCAGATTGAACTAACGGAAGTTTGTTTTCGGCTTGCATCGAACCCGAAACGTCAATCAAAAAAACAAGGTTCGAGGCTGGCAAGTTGGTCTTGTCAATTTCTTTTGCCCGAAGCCCAACAAGCAATAACTGATGAGTTTCGTTCCAGGGACAAACCGCCAGTTCAGAATTAATAGAATATGGATCATTCCCTTTTGGCTTTTCGTAGTCGTAACTGAAATAATTGATCATTTCTTCAATGCGAACCGCATCCATTGGAGGCATCTGTCCCATATTCAGAAACCGGCGCACATTCGAATACGAAGCATTGTCAACATCAATCGAAAAAGTAGAAAGTGGCTGATCGAAGACACTTTTGTATCCGTTTTCGCTGATGGCTGAGTAGTTTTCTGTATTCCAGTCTGGAACTCGCCGGAACGAATGAGTATAGGCGTTTTGTGAAGATCTATTGTTATGAGATGATACCGCAGAACAAGCCCCAGTTACAGACACTTTTTTTTGCATTCCATATCCAACTATTACAACTTCGTTCAATGAATTCATAGGTTCAGGTAACAAAGTAACATTTATTTGAGTCTTGCCGTTTATGGCAACGGTTTGTCCTTGAAAACCGACAAACGTAAAAATTAAACTCCCATCGTTTGGTGCAAGAATCCGGTAAGAGCCAAACTCATCGGAAATGGTTCCCTTTACGGTTCCCTTTACGGAAATAGTAACTCCAGGCATTCCCTGTCCGGAAGGATCGGAAATTTTTCCGCTGACCCAAACAGAATTTTCCGCCAGAAGGGGTTGAATGCAGAGCAAAAAGACGGATAAAATGATAAGTTTTTTCATAACTAATTTATTTTTGATTAAATGTTTTGCTGATAAGATGCAAAACCGAAATGGATTCCATAAAATTTTTTAATTTCTTCTGAAATTGCAGTACTTTTATGAAAAATAAATCTCATTCATTTGTTTCTGAAATCAAAAAATAAGGCTGAACTTGACGACAAGGACTTACTCCTTCAGTATAAAAAGAAAAACGATCCTGAAATACTTGGGCAATTGTATTCGAGGTATGTGGCATTGGTTTATGGTCTTTGCCTGAAATACCTGGAAGATCGCGAGTGTTCGAAAGATGCCGCGATGCAGATTTTTGAGCTGCTGGCTACTGAGCTTCTCAGGCACGATATAGGTAACTTCAAAAGCTGGCTTTATGTAACAAGTAAAAATTTCTGCCTGATGGAATTGCGAAAGCAAAGGTCGTTGCGTAAAAAGGAAGAAATCTGGTTGCTGAATCAGGATGAATTTATGGAAAATCCGCAGGAATTGCATCTTATTGACAGCATTGAGAATCCGGGAACGAACGACTTGCTTAACGATTGTATTGAAAAATTAAAAAAAGAACAAAACCAGTGTGTGCGGTTGTTTTACTTCGGGAATAAAAGTTACCGGCAAATTACCAACGAAACTGGGCTAGATGAGAAGAAAGTGAAGAGCCTCTTGCAAAACGGCAAAAGAAACCTTAAAATTTGTTTGGAGAGTAAGAATGTCAGGTAAAAAAACATATCAGTACGAAGCCCAGATCAGGCGATACCTTCAGGATCAGATGACTGAAACAGAACGCCATGCCTTTGAGCGTGAAATGCAGCAAGATCCGTTTCTGGAAGAGGCTGTGGCCGGACTATCTGCGTTTTCATCCGACAAGATTCTTTCAGATATTCAGACACTGAAAGCAGATCTTCAAAAAGGCAGACATTCCGACCGGAGGTATATCTGGTATGCCGCAGCATCAGTTCTTGTGATTGTGATTTCAACATTTATACTTTTTGATCTGGAAGAAAAAACCAATCGGACAGTAACCCAAAACACGCAAAAAGTGGAACCAAAAGTACTGTCAGAAATTACACCACAACCACAATATCAGGAACCCGTTGATCCTGAGCAAAACAAAGTTCAGGAATCAATATCCAAAACAAAAAGTGGTCATTCTCCAAGTATTGTTCAGGAAATAAATATAGGCAATGCTGATCAGCAGCAAGCCGGTGCCGAACAAATTGCAAATAGAGAGGGACTATTGGAAGTAAGGTCTGCTATAAACGCAGAACAGATACAAGAGGAACCCGCAGCTCCTGAAAAATTAGCTATATCAGCAAAGTCAGTTGATCAGGCTTCCAAAGTGCTAAAAACTATTTCCGGTATTGTTACCGACTCCTCTGGCCGACCACTCCCCGGGGTAGCGGTCCTGGTGAAAAGCACAACCAAAGGAACAATAACCGATCAAGATGGGAAATATTTCGTTTCAGATGTACCGGATAGTTCTTCCCTTGTATTTTCATTCGTCGGTATGAAGTCACAGGAAATACCTCTCGAAAATAAAGTTCAAATGGATATCTCTATGAAAGAGGATAATCTCGCGCTGTCGGAAGTGGTGGTGGTTGGTTATGGAATTCAGAAAAAATCAAGCATAACAGGTGCCTCTTCAACGGTCAAATCGAAGCAAGTAATTGACGGGAAAGCAACTCCTGTAGGCGGGTGGGAAGCTTTCAACGAATACCTGAAAACAGAACTTCTAACCCCAAAAATTGGTTCTCCCACCGAAAAAACTATTGTTAAGCTTTCATTCGTAGTTTTATCATCAGGGGAAAAAGAGCAGTTTGAAATTTTAAAAGGAGAAAATGATCGTTTCAATCAAGAAGCCATCCGGATTATTAAAGATGGTCCGGCTTGGAATCCTGAAATCAAGGCAAAAACTCCGCAAAAATCGGTGGTGAAATTGGAATTGGTATTTAAGCCATAGAAAGTTGGTTCCTTTTTCGTTCACCGATCTTCTTTTCTTTTATCACGCAATCACCCCCGAACCCACCAACTCTTCGCCATCGTACCAGGCTGCAAACTGGCCGGAAGTAACGCCTCGCTGTTCATCATCGAAGAGAATGTACATTCCGTCTTCCCGCTGGTAAATGGTCGCTTTTTCAAGCGGCTGGCGGTAACGGATGCGAACATCGTAACGCCGTTCTTCACCCGGTTGCATCACCAAATCGGGGCGAATCCAATGAATCTCGTCGCTTTTGATGAAAAGTCCGGGGCGAAAAAGTCCGGGATGTTCGGTTCCTTCGCCTACATAGATAATGTTGCGTATGACATCAGTTCCAAGTACAAACAAAGGTTCTTCGTGTCCGCCGATGTTCAGGCCTTTTCGTTGCCCGATGGTATAAAAATGGGCTCCCCGGTGTTCGCCGATAACCTGTCCGTTCCATGGTTTATAAGGAAAAGCTGAACAAAGTTTTCGGAAGTTTTCCTCGGTTCTTTCAACATGCTTTTTCTTTGCTATAAACTCTGCCGGAATTTCAATCACATTACCGGTTTTGGGTTCGAGCTGCTGCTGAAGGAAAGTGGGCAGATCAACTTTTCCGACGAAGCAAATTCCCTGGGAATCTTTCCGTTCGGCAGTAGGAAGAGCGGCTTCTTTGGCAATGCGGCGGACCTCCGGTTTTTCCAGATGCCCGATCGGGAACATGGCTTTCGACAACTGGTACTGGTTCAACTGGCACAAGAAGTAGCTCTGGTCTTTATTCTTATCCTTTCCGGCAAGTAACTGGTAGATGGTCTGTTGGTCAACTTCAAGTTCCGATTTGCGGCAATAATGGCCTGTGGCAACAAAGTCGGCATTGTATTTCAGGCATTCGTTCAGGAAAATGTCGAACTTGATTTCGCGGTTGCACAACACATCCGGGTTGGGTGTGCGGCCTTTGCTGTATTCGGCAAACATGTAATCGACCACGCGTTGCTTGTAATCTTTGCTGAGATCGACAATGTGAAACGGGATGTCGATTTTTTTGGCTACCATTTCGGCAATCATGGCATCATCTTCCCAGGTGCAGCCCGAAGTAATGGCTCCGGTACGGTCGTGCCAGTTCACCATGAACAGGGCCACCACATCGTATTCCTGTTGTTTCAGCAAGTACGCTGCAACACTCGAATCAACACCTCCCGACAGGCCTACTACGACACGCTTCATGGGATTTTCAATTTTTAAATTCAAGGATGTCTTCATGGACGAAATGGAATTAAAGTTTTTCCGGGGCAAATCCTTCTTTTGTCGGCGATATCCTATTCGTTTTCCGGGACTTTAATTGGGTGACAAAAATATGGAATGCAGGCAACTTTTGCAAGGAAATACAGGACTTGGATTTATAACAACAGATCCGGCGAATTTGGGTTCGCCGGATCTGTTTGAATCCTGTAAGTCAGATTGATATGAAAGACTATCTGGGGGTTGCTCCGGGGCGGCGTCTCCAGAAACTTCTGGGTTTATTCTGATCTGAATGAGAAGCTCCCTGCTGTTGCGACGGCCTGTTTTTTTGAGGAACCGGTTTCTCCCTGACAACATGCCTGTTGTTTTCGCGCTGGATGGGCTTCCTGGTTTCTTTTGCCGGTGGTTTCTGCGGTGTAAAATCGGTCATCGGGTAGGGATGATCGGTTACGACCGGTATCGTTTGTGAAATCAAACGTTGAATATCGCGCAGGTAAGGGATTTCGGTGTTGTCGCAAAACGAAAGGGCAATTCCGCTTTGTCCGGCGCGTCCCGTCCGGCCAATCCGGTGGACGTAAGTTTCGGGAATGTTCGGGATTTCGTAATTAATTACGTGCGACAAATCGTCAACGTCGATGCCGCGGGCCGCAATGTCGGTTGCTACCAGAAAACGGATTTTTCGGTTTTTGAAATCGGAAAGCGCTTTTTGTCGGGCGGTTTGCGATTTGTTGCCATGAATAGCCTGCGCATCATGACCATTCTTTCGAAGCAACTGTACGATTTTATCGGCTCCGTATTTGGTTCGGGTAAATACCAGCGCCGAGGTGATTTCCGGGTCCTGAACGACATGAACCAGTAAATTACGTTTGTCGGCGTAATCAACCATATACATTCGTTGTTCAACTTTCTCGGCCGTGGTCGATTCGGGGGTAACTTCAACTTTTACCGGATTCTTCAGGATGGAGGCCGACAGCCGGACAATATCAGCAGGCATCGTAGCCGAGAAGAAAAGCGACTGGCGTTTTTCGGGCAGGGCCGCGATGATGCGACGGACGTCGTGTATAAATCCCATGTCGAGCATGCGGTCGGCTTCGTCGAGGACAAACAATGCGAGGTGCTGCAGGTCGATGTATCCCTGGTTCATCAGGTCGAGCAGGCGGCCTGGCGTGGCAATCAGTATTTCAACGCCCTGTTGAAGGGCTTCGGTTTGCGGACGTTCGCCCACCCCTCCAAAGATGACCGTATGCTTCACGCCTAAAAATCGTCCGTAAGCGGCAAAACTTTCGCCAATCTGGATGGCCAGTTCGCGTGTTGGAGTCACAATCAGCGCTTTGATCTGGCGTTTCCTTTTTGACGAATACTGGTTTTCGTGCAGGATTTGCAGGATAGGAATGGCAAAGGCTGCTGTTTTTCCGGTTCCGGTCTGGGCACAACCTAATAAATCTTTTCGTTGAAGTATGATGGGTATTGCTTGTTCCTGAATGGGGGTTGGGGTCTCGTAACCTTCTGTTTCTAAGGCCTTTTTGATGGGCTCAATTAAATCTAAATTTTCAAATGACATTTTAATAATTTGGGAAGGCTTTCGGATCAAACTTTTTTGATCGGCCTTCGTGTTTGAGGTCGCGAAAGTAGTCATTAAATATGCTTGTTTCGCAATTTGCTGAATATTTATCCAATAATCAGCCTGTTGAGCTTGTTTGGGGAGGCGAATGCAATGGATTTAAAAAATGTTCCGCAACATTTTTTGTGCCTTGCAAAGCTTTGCAAAGAAACTGTTTAAGGAACAGACTTGACAATTCGGATTTGTTTCGTGACTTTTGACAAACCATTTGTGCTAAACCGCAATCGGAATAGAACTAGAAAACTAAACAATAAGCAAATGAACGTAACTAAATCAGCAAAACTTATTACTCCGGGTTACTCGGTAACCTTTATTCTGGTGACCGCCCTTTTTTATTTGTGGGCTCTTCCCAATAATCTGAACGATGTTTTGATTCCCCAGTTCATGAAAGCATTTGAGCTGAACCGGCTGGAAGCAGGCCTGGTTCAATCGGCTTTTTATGCCGGGTATTTTCTTCTGGCTTTTCCGGCTGCCAAAGTGATGGACCGCTATGGCTATAAAGTTGGACTACTTACCGGGCTGCTTCTTTTCAGTACGGGCTGCTTCTTGTTCTATCCGGCATCAGTGGTTGGCGTTTATGGTTTTTTCCTGTTCGCTTTGTTTATCATTGCTACAGGTCTTGCTTTCCTCGAAACAGGCGCCAATTCGTTCATCGCGGTGCTAGGACCCTCTGAAAGTTCAGAGCAGCGGTTAAATCTGGCGCAGGCGTTCAATCCGCTTGGTGCCATGACCGGGGTGATTGCCGGTACTGTGTTTATTTTCTCAGGTAAAGAACTGAATCCTGATCAGGTTGCAGCTATGCAAACCGAGGGTACATACCAGGCTTATCTGCAAAGTGAGATTGCCAGGGTTGGGCCAACCTATCTTTTTATCGGGGCGATGGTTCTGCTGTTTTTCTTTTTGATCTGGAAAGCCAAATTTCCTGCTTTTCTCAATAAATCAGGTGAAGATGAAGTTCATCAGCACGGAAAAATTTCGATGCTGGTCAAATATCCTCACTTTCTGAAAGGGGTTGTTGCCCAGTTCTTTTATGTCGGGGCGCAGGTGGGAACCTGGAGCTACATGATTCCATACATTAAAGATTATATGCAAAAGTCAGAAAAAGAGGCAGGTTTCTATCTGTTTTCATCGCTGCTGATGTTTGGCGTTGGCCGTTTTGCATCGACTGCCCTGATGAAAGTGGTTCCTGCCGCCCGATTGATGAGCATTTACAGTGTGATCAACATTGTTTTGGTATCCACTGCCGTTTTTATACCCAGCGGGGTTGGCGGATGGAGCCTGATTGCAACCAGCTTCTTCATGTCGCTGATGTTCCCAACCATTTTTGCTCTTGGAGTGAAAGGTTTAGGGCCAAACACGAAGCTGGGAGGATCATTCATTATTATGGCCATTATTGGTGGCGCCGTGTGGACTCCAATCATGGGACTTATTTCCGATAAGACTTCAAGCCTGGCCCTGGCCATGTGCATCCCGTTAATTGCATATTTTTACATTCTGTACTATGCCTTAATCGGATCGAAACCCGGAGGCCCGGTAAATTTTGATAATGACCAGAAAGTTATAATTGCTCACTAAAACCAGAACAACCATGAACTATAAAAGATATTGCAAAACCTTGTCGCTGAAAGACGACGCACAATTGATAGAAGATTACAAAAAAGTACATGCTCCCGGAGCTGCCTGGCCCGAGATAACTCAGGGAATGCGGGAAGTTGGCATTCTTGATATGGAAATTTACATCTATGGCACACGGCTGTTTATGATCATGGACACGGTTGCCGATTTTGATCATGATAAAGCCATGGCAGAACTGGCCGGGAAACCGCGTCAAAGCGAATGGGAAGCTTATGTTTCCCGCTTTCAGCAAACCTCTGCCGAAGCCACAGCCGACGAAAAATGGCAATTGATGGAACGCATTTTTAAAATGGACAAATAGTGTAATCCTATTTCTCGTTCAACTTTTTAAATCCCGGGGAGTTTCTCTCCGGGATTTTTGTTTAACAGCATTCTGTATTATTAGTCCGGTGCAACTACCGGACAGTTCAGCGAATATTCCTGAAAATGGGGGATGGGGTCACATCTGTTGAACTGACGAAATAAAACAGAAACCGAAGCTTTAGTTTTAAAACAAAACTTTGGAAAGGCAATTCGTGGAATTCTTCTCTTGAAGTTCCTGTTTTGCCTTAATTTATTAAAATTCAGTTGTTTATTTCCTGAAAAATGCAGCTTCTCCCTGTTTTTTCAAAAGTTTGACGTCCGAAATACTGACGAAAATCAATCCGTGTTGTTAAACATTTGGCCGCACATAGGTACCTCTTTGATAATCTTGATTTTATGTTTTAAATTGTTTTGTCTGTAAAGGGAACAAGCAACACGGCGAAAAGCATAACTTTGAGTATAATCAAAATCCAAGCAAAGACAATGTTGAGTAGAAATCGTTAATGCGAACAGTAATCAACTAAAAACTGAAAAATATGAAAGCTGATATCAACGAATTTATGGAAGCTCTGAAAGCCCGCACTCCGGGCGAACGTGAGTTTCACCAGGCAGTGCAGGAAGTTGTTGAATCGATATGGGATGTTTATCAGAAAAACCCCAGGTACCAGAAAGCTAAAATCCTGGAACGAATTGTAGAGCCTGAGCGCACCATCATTTTCCGGGTTCCCTGGATTGACGACCGGGGCGAAGTACAGGTCAACCGCGGTTTTCGGGTTGAATTCAATTCGGCCATCGGTCCTTATAAAGGAGGTTTGCGTTTCCACCCGACGGTGACTTTGAGCGTGCTTAAATTTCTGGGATTTGAACAGACGTTTAAAAACAGCCTGACCACATTGCCTATGGGAGGCGGTAAAGGCGGGTCGGATTTCAATCCCAAAGGGAAATCCGACAACGAAATCATGCGCTTTTGTCAGTCGTTTATGACCGAACTGGCTCGCCACATTGGCCCGAACACCGATGTTCCCGCTGGCGATATCGGGGTGGGCGGACGTGAAATCGGCTTTTTATTCGGACAGTACAAAAGGCTTAGGAATGAATTTACCGGCGTTTTAACCGGTAAGGGAATTGGCTGGGGCGGAAGTTTAATCCGTCCGGAAGCCACCGGATTCGGCGCGGTTTACTTTGTTCAGCACATGCTGGGCAAGCTCGGAAAAGAAATCGAAGGGAAAACATTCTGCGTCTCCGGGTTTGGAAATGTGGCTTGGGGCGCTGTTACCAAAATAAATGAGCTGGGGGGTAAAGTCCTGACTATTTCCGGGCCGGATGGCTATATCTACGATGCCGATGGGGTAACTGGCCGGAAAATCGATTACCTGCTTGAACTCCGCTCTTCGAATAACGACGTGGTTCAGCCTTATGCCGACGAATTCGGGGCTAAGTTCATTCCGGGGAAAAAACCTTGGGAATGTCCCGCTGATATCGCCATGCCTTGTGCCTGCGAAAACGAACTGAACCTGGACGACGCCAAAATGCTGGTAAAAAACGGGTGTATGCTCGTCGCGGAAACTTCGAATATGGGTTGTACGGCAGAAGCCATGGAATACCTGACCGGAACGATTGCCTATGCTCCCGGGAAAGCTGTAAATGCTGGAGGAGTAGCCGTTTCGGGATTGGAAATGTCGCAAAACTCCATTCGGATGAACTGGCCCAAAGAAGAGGTTGACAGGTATCTGCACCGCATCATGAAAGATATTCACGAAACTTGTGTGAAATATGGCACCATCGGGAATAAAGTGAATTACGTGGTAGGTGCCAATGTTGGCGGCTTTGTCAAAGTTGCCGATGCCATGCTTGCCCAGGGAATCGTATAAACGATCCGGTTTCCGGTATGATGCAAAAAGTCCTGAAAAGCTGTCTCGCGGCTGCTTTCAGGACTTTTTTAATGTTTTTCAGGGCCAACGGATTGCTTCTCAGAATATCGCAAAATCTGCCGTTTGGTAAAGCCAATTTACCGATAAAATAATATTGGCTTCATATTCGGCTCCTTTATTTTTCCTTATTTTGGCTAAATTTTGCGGAAAATGCTGATTGATACCCATTCTCATATTTATTCAACTGACTTCATCCACGATATGGACGAAGTGGTTCAGCGTGCCTATTCAAACGACATCAGGAAGATTGTCCTTCCAAACATCGATAGCTCGTCGGTAAAGAACCTCCTGGATCTGGCGGATAGCTATCCTCACATTTGTGTCCCGTTAATGGGTTTGCATCCAACTTCAGTTAACCAGGATTACCGGGAAGAACTGGAGGTTGTTGAATACTGGCTGAAAAAACGAAAGTTTTACGGGATTGGCGAAATAGGCATCGACTTGTACTGGGATAAATCTTTCCTGGAAGAGCAGACTCAGGCTTTCCGCTATCAGCTTGACCTGGCGCGGCAATATAATCTGCCGGTGGTTATTCATGTCCGCGATTCGTTCGACGAGGTTTACAACGTATTGACCGAGGTGAAAGATTACAAGTTGAATGGCGTTTTTCACAGTTTTACCGGAACCATTGAACAGGCAGACCTGATTGTCGGCCTTGGTTTCAAAATTGGGGTAGGAGGGATTATAACTTTCAAAAAGAATGGATTGGAGCAGGTAATCAGGCAGATAGATCCAAAACATCTGATCCTTGAAACGGATGCCCCATACCTTACGCCAACTCCTTTCCGCGGAAAAAGAAACGAAAGTTCCTATCTTGTTTATATTGCGCAAAAAATTGCCGATCTTCACCAAATGGCAGTTGGTGATATCGCAAAAGTTACCACTGAGAATGCCCGGAAGTTGTTTGGTATCTGACAACAGGGCCTGATAGCAAACGTAAAACCTTGATGTTCACCGGCAGGATGTGCTGTTTGGTCTTCTGATTCCTGAAGTCTGGAGATGGCGCCTGCCCGCATCAGTCAATTTCGTATTATGCAGGTGGAAAGCAAACCTTCAATTCTGATTATTTATACCGGTGGAACCATCGGTATGGTACAAAAATCTCCGGGCGGCATTCTGGTCCCGGTTCAGTTTGACCAGATTCTGGAAGAAGTCCCCGAACTCGACCGGTTAGATTATAATCTTCAGGTCGTTACCTTCACGCCGCCGATCGATTCATCGAACATGACTCCGGCTATCTGGGTGAAAATAGCCACAACTATCGAGCGCAATTACAATAAATTTGACGGTTTTGTAGTTTTGCACGGCACCGATACTATGGCCTATACCGCATCGGCCCTCAGTTACATGTTCGAGAACCTTGATAAGCCAATTGTTTTCACAGGTTCGCAATTGCCAATCGGGGTGCTTCGTACCGACGGAAAGGAAAACCTGATTACTGCAATCCAGATTGCCGCGGCAAAGGCGAACGATCAGGCCATTGTTCCCGAAGTTTGTGTTTATTTCAACTCAAAACTTTTCCGCGGAAACCGGATATCAAAACGACATGCCGACGATTTCAGCGCATTTTCATCCGTAAATTATCCGCCACTGGCAACGGCTGGCGTCGAAATCAAATATTTCCACGAAAACATCCATCGTTTTGCCAACAAGGGAATTCTGAAAGTCAGAAGCCGTTTCGATGAGAATGTAGTTATCCTGAAGATTTTCCCCGGCATTGGACGGGGCGTTTTCGAAAACATCCTGAACATTCCCGGGTTGAGAGGTGTGGTGCTGGAATCGTTTGGATCAGGTAATGTTCCGACTTCACGATGGATGATCAGCCAGATTAAGAATGCCATCAAACGTAAGGTGATTTTCCTGAATGTGACTCAGTGCCAGGGCGGATCGGTTAATATGGCGCGTTACGAAACCGGATTGGAACTTGAAAATGCCGGGGTTGTCAGTGGCAAAGATATGACCACCGAAGCCGCTGTGACGAAGCTGATGTTTTTGCTCGGACAGGGGTTGGAGCACGACGAAATCAAGCTTCACCTGAATAAAAGTTTGATTGGCGAAATCAGCGAATAGCTTTTTTTGTTGGATTTTTTTGTACTTTCGAGCCCTGAAATACAAAAGCCACAACTAAAGGAGAGATGCAAGAGTGGCTGAATTGGCACGCCTGGAAAGCGTGTGTACCCCTAAAGGGTACCGCGGGTTCGAATCCCGCTCTCTCCGCTTAATGAAAAGCTTGCCTGAAATGGCGGGCTTTTTTTGTTGGAAAATGCGTTTCTTTGCACCCGTATAAACGTTTGTAACCATGAAGTTTGAAGACTACCGCATTTCGCCCGACATTAAAAGAAACCTTTCCGATTTGGGATTCCGCCGCCCTACTGATATTCAGTTTAAAGCAATTCCCCCGATTTTAAAAGGCGATGATGTTTTGGCTATCGCGCAAACCGGAACCGGAAAAACCGCCGCTTTCGCCATTCCGGTGATTGACCTTATTCACCAGCAAAAAAGCAGCGCCCGCAGCGAATTCATCAGTTGTCTGGTGATGGTTCCAACGCGCGAACTGGCCCTCCAGATCACCGAAGTATTTCAGTCCATTGGCAAGCACACGCGGGTAAAAACGGCTTGCGTGTTTGGAGGTGTAGATCAGGACCCGCAGATCTCGAAACTAAAAAGCGGCATCGACGTGCTGGTTGCCACTCCGGGCCGGATGTTCGACCTGGCCAGTCAGGGCCACATTGTGCTCGATCAGGTGAAAATACTGATTCTTGACGAAGCCGACCACATGCTTGCCCTTGGTTTCATCAAGGATATCAGGCAATTGATTCATCGCCTGCCCAAAAACAGGCAGACGCTTTTCTTTTCGGCTACCATCAACCCTGAGATTAAAGAATTAGCATACTCGTTGGTAAACAAACCAGTCAGGATTGAAATTTCACCCAAAAATCCGGTGGCTAAAAATGTGACCCATTCGGTGGCTTTTATCCCGATGGACGACAAACGTTTTTTCCTCGAACGGATCGTCAGGGAAAATCCCGATTCGAAAATTCTGGTCTTCGTTCGCACCAAAGTCCGGGCCGAACGGGTTTTTAAGGCAATGGAACGGGTAGAAATTCAATGTCTTACTATTCACGGAGATAAGGAGCAGAAAGACCGGCTTACGGTGATGACCCGGTTCAAGAGTGGCGAAATAAAAGTTTTGATAGCCACCGACGTTAGCGCCCGCGGAATCGATATTCCTGATGTGGATTACGTGATTAATTACGATTTGCCCGATGTGGCCGAAAATTACGTTCACCGCGTCGGGCGTACCGGTCGTGGAGTTAAAAAAGGATTAGCCGTTTCGTTTTGCAGTCCGGAAGAAAAACCGGTTCTGGAAGAAATCGAAACTTTCCTGGGGCAGGAAATTAATGTGGTAACAATCGATAGAGATGAGTATTCGGCGACCATCGATTTTTCGGAAGAGGCCCCGCACGACTGGAAAGCCTTGATGCAGGAAGAAGCCCAAAGGGAAAAGCCGTCAAAAAAGAAAAAGAAATAAACATTTCCGGGTAAACTATTTTCAGGCATGATACTCTGGCCGTGCCAGTCATTCGTAATAAAAATCATTTTATATCAAATCCAATCTTTCTAAGTTTGCAGCAACAAACACACACCAAAATAATTCACAAAACAGATATGGCAAACGATAAATTTGTAATGCGCCACATCGGTCCGCGCGACCATGAAATTCAGGAAATGCTCGAATCTATTGGCGTTTCGTCGATGGATGAACTCATGAACCAAACCGTTCCTGAAAATATCCGCCTCGAAAAACCACTGAAGCTCGAAGACGGATTGACTGAGCGTCAGTACTATCGCAAAATTCTGGCCCTTGCTTCCAAAAACAAAGTGTTCAACACCTATATCGGGATGGGTTTTTACGATACCATCACTCCGGCGGTAATTCTTCGGAATGTATTGGAAAACCCGGTTTGGTACACCAGTTATACGCCTTATCAGGCCGAAATTTCGCAGGGTCGCCTCGAAGCCTTGCTGAATTTCCAGACTATGATTTGTGATCTGACCGGAATGGAACTGGCCAATGCCGGCTTGCTTGATGAAGCGACCGCTGCGGCTGAAGCCATGATCATGATGCATAATTCGCGTTCGCGAGCCAAGGCGAAAGCCGATGCCAACGTGGTCTGGGTCGATGAAAAAATATGGCCCCAAAACCTGGATGTGCTCATGACCCGCGCCAATCCGCTGGGCTTCGAGTTGAAAGTGGCCGACTGGAAAAACTTCGACCTGAATGAAAATACGTTTGGGGTCATTGTTCAGTATCCGAATTCCGACGGCCAGATTTTAGACTATTCGTCGCTGGTAAAAGAAGCTCACGAAAAAGATATTTTCGTTGCGGTTGCCGCCGATTTGCTTAGTTTAGCCATCCTGACTCCTCCGGGAGAATGGGGCGCTGACATTGTTTTCGGGAGCTCGCAACGTTTTGGTATACCGATGGGTTACGGCGGACCTCACGCAGCTTACTTTGCTTCAAAAAGCGAATTTAAACGGACCATGCCGGGCCGCATCATCGGTGTTTCAAAAGATGCACACGGACACCGGGCGCTTCGTATGGCGCTGCAAACCCGCGAACAGCATATCAAACGCGAAAAAGCAACTTCGAACATCTGTACTTCGCAGGCATTGTTGGCTAACATGGCTGGTTTCTATGCCGTTTACCACGGGCCGGAAGGCGTCAAACAGATTGCTACCCGTATTCACTGCATTGCCGCCCTGCTCGAAAAGGAAATCACGGCACTGGGATATACTCAGCTTAACAGCAGCTACTTCGATACCATCCGCTTTGCACTGCCCCGCCACGTGAAACGCGAGGACATTGAATGGTTGTCGCTAGAACTGGAAATGAACTTCCGCTATTTCGAGAACGGTGAAGTGGGATTAAGCATCGACGAAACGACCAACCTCGACGACATCAACTGGATCATCGAAGTTTTTGCCAAAGCAGCCAACAAACCGCAGATTAAGATTACCGAATATCCGACAGAATGCGCGGTTCAGCCTGAATACCGGAGAACTTCAGACTTTATGCAGCAGGAAGTTTTCAACAAATACCGCTCCGAAACCGAGATGGTTCGTTACATCAAAAAACTGGAGCGCAAAGACATTTCGCTGACCCATTCGATGATTCCGCTGGGCTCGTGTACCATGAAACTGAATGCAGCTACTGAGATGCTGCCTATCAGTTGGATTGAATTTGGAGGCATCCACCCGTTTGTCCCGAAAAATCAGGCCCGTGGTTACCACGAAATGATGGAAGAACTGCGCCGCGACCTGGCAGAAATCACCGGTTTTGCCGATGTCAGCTTGCAACCTAATTCAGGAGCAGCAGGCGAATATGCCGGTTTGATGGTGATCCGTCAATACCACATTAGCCGTGGCGACAGTCACCGTAACGTGGTGCTCATCCCGGCTTCGGCTCACGGAACCAATCCTGCCAGCGCCGTGATGGCCGGTATGAACGTGGTAGTCACTCCCTGCGACGAACGCGGAAACATTGACGTGGAAGCCCTGCGTCAGAAAGCTGAAGAATACAAAGACACGCTGTCGTGTTTCATGGTGACTTATCCTTCCACTCACGGGGTTTACGAATCGTCGATCACCGAATTGTGCGAGATTATTCACGCTCACGGTGGCTTGGTTTACATGGATGGCGCCAATATGAACGCACAGGTTGGGCTGACCAATCCAAGCCGCATCGGGGCTGATGTTTGTCACCTCAACCTGCACAAGACCTTTGCCATTCCTCACGGAGGCGGTGGCCCGGGTGTTGGTCCGATCTGCGTGGCCGAACATCTGGTTGAGTTCCTGCCATCGCACCCGGTGATGAACAACGGTCATGTGGGAATTACAGCCGTATCAGCCGGTCCTTGGGGAAGCGCTTCGGTGTTGCCAATTACTTACGGATACATCAAAATGCTGGGCGCCGACGGGTTGAAACGTGCCTCGGAAATGGCCATCCTGAATGCCAATTACATTGCCCATGCGTTGAAAGATAGTTATGGCGTTTTATACACCGGAGAGAATGGCCGCTGTGCCCACGAAATGATTTTGGAATGTCGTCACCTGAAAGCCGCTTCGGGCATTACCGAAGGCGACATTGCCAAACGTTTAATGGACTATGGCTTCCACGCGCCAACCTTGTCGTTCCCGGTTCACGGAACGCTGATGGTTGAACCTACCGAAAGTGAATCGAAACAGGAACTCGATCGTTTCATTGAAGCGCTGAGCACCATCTACAACGAAATTCAGGCTGTGGCTTCAGGAGCAATGGATAAGGAAGACAACCCGCTGAAAAATGCGCCGCACACCTCGGATGTGGTTACTGCCGACGAATGGCTCCATGCCTACAGCCGCCAGACAGCCGTATTCCCGTTGGCATGGCTGAAAGAAAATAAATACTGGCCGCCGGTAGCCCGCGTTGACGATGCCTTTGGCGACCGCAACCTGGTTTGCACCTGCGAACCGATTGAAAGCGATAAATAAAGAAGACAATTAGTTTTCGCGATATGTTAGTGAGGGTTTCACTTGAAGTGAAGCCCTCACTTTTTTTCTTTTTAATCCTGACAGGTTTCGAAAACCTGTCAGGATTTTTGTTTTCTATAGTTGTTCAACCCGTTCCGGGTTGACCTCTCTAGACGTTTTCTCTTCCCCCAGTTTCGCTGGGGATGATCAACAGTAAGCTTCTTCGGACATAAAAAAAGTCCGGAGTTGATTTCTCCAGACTTTCTGTCCTATTTTCTTTTATGCTTTTTAACCGGGCTTTTGTGCTTTTTGGTTTGCCCCGGTGCATAATGTTTGGCACTCTTTGCCCCGGTAAATTTCTTCTGATGTCCCGGAGGTATCCGTCCTTTTGCATGGTAATGAACCTTCGCCCGTGAAGGATGCTGGGGATGGATAACTGCGCATCCTGTTCCAAACAACAAGAATACGGAAAGAATAAGGTAAATGAGAAGTGGTTTTTTTGTTTTCATTTTGCTGTTTCTGAGAGAGTTTATTAAAGTTAACTGTTTTTGATGAAAGTACAGTAGGTTGCCTGGGTTTTCTAAAACAGATCTGATCTCAGAAGAAGCTGGCGAAAAAGCACTAAAAAAGCGCAGAACTTTCGCCCTGCGACTTATATAATAGGTTTAAATTCTATTTTTCTTAACTTTTGGAGCTATCCTTTTCTTAATGACTTTAGGATTTCTGCTGAAATGGAGAACTGCAAATACGTTGATGATATTGTCTGTGATGAAAAAATAGATGCCATAAGGAAACCGTTTAATAATTGACATTCGGATTTGCTTTCGGACAATGGCAAATTGTAGAGGATTTTGTTCTATTCGCCGGATTGATTTCTCAACTTCTTCAATAAAATCGAGTTCCAAACCTGTTTTTTGACCAGTATACCAATCGGTTGCTGTTTTAAGATCAGCTTCAGCAAAGGCATTAATTATTAGACGGTACTTCTTCACACCAGAAATTTTACCGGTTAAGAAGATTCTTTTTTACCTCTTCCCAGCTCTTGCCTTCCTGTGGTTCTTTTATAACTTGTTGATACCGGCTCTCCAATTCCTGCACCATATCATCCGACAGTCCGGTTTCGTCTTCGTAGATACTGACAAATGGACTATCGCCAACAAGCTCTCTGATCTGATTGAGGAGCCTTTCTCCTTCTTTGTCGTTTTCGGCAATCTTTATGGTGTAATTCATGACCATTGTATTTGATACAAGTTTCTTAACTCAAAGATAGTGAATTCGGTTCAAATCAACTCGATGTAAAAAACTGCAAAAGATATTAACAAAAAAGCGCAGAGCTTTCGCCCCACGCTTCTATTTTGACTTTGTACTTTTTATTTGAATTAGATCACCACGTTCACAATCTTATTCGGAACAACGATGATTTTCTTCGGTGTTTTTCCTTCGAGCCATTTTTGTGAGGTTTCATTGGCCAACACTGCTGCTTCAATTTCGGCATTGGGTGTACCAACCGCAAATGCCAACTTGAAACGCACTTTTCCGTTGAATGAAATCGGGTATTCAAATTCGTCTTCGGTCAACATCGCCGGATCAACGGCAGGCCAAGGCGCATAAGTCAGGGTGTCGGTGTTACCATACAATTGCCACAATTCTTCGGCAAGGTGCGGCGCATACGGAGCCAGCAACTTCACAAAAGTTTCGGCAGTTTGTTTGCTTACTTTGCCTTTTTTCAGCGCCAGGTTGTTGAAAATCATTAGGGCCGAAATACCGGTATTGAATTTCATGTTCTCGATGTCGAAAGCCACTTTGCTGATGGTTTGGTGCAATAGCTTCAGAGTTTCTTTATCATCGGCAGCATCTACAATATTTTCAGGATTTCCGAAGAAACGCGAAACACGGTTCAGGAAGTTGAAAACCCCTTTCACGCCATTCTCGGCCCATGGTTTGGTGTCTTCGAGCGGACCCATAAACATTTCGTACAAACGAAGCGAATCGGCACCGAAGTTTTTCACCACATCGTCGGGGTTCACCACGTTCTTCAGCGATTTCGACATTTTGGCCACAATCTGGGTCAGCTCTTCGCCGGTTTCGGTGTGGAAATACTTGCCTTCTTTTTCCTCCACCAAATCGCTGGCCACTTTGGCGCCTGTTGCGGTTTGGTATGCAAAAGCAAGGATCATTCCCTGGTTGAACAGCTTCTGGAAAGGTTCCGAAGTGGAAACAATGCCCAAATCGAACAACACCTTGTGCCAGAAACGGCTGTATAATAAATGCAATACCGCGTGCTCGGCTCCACCCACATAGAGGTCAACCGGCATCCAGTAATTTTCCAGTTTTTTGTCGAAAATTGATTCGTCGTTTTTCGGGTCGATGTAGCGCAGGTAATACCAGCACGAGCCCGCCCATTGCGGCATGGTGTTGGTTTCGCGGCGGCCTTTGCGTCCGTTTGCGTCGGTTACGTACAACCAGTCGGTGGCATTGGCCAACGGCGATTCGCCGCCTTCGCCCGGTTCGTATTTTTCCATCTCCGGAAGTTCAACCGGAAGGTTTTCTTCCACCAGCGTAATTTCGCCGTCTTCCCAGTGAATCACGGGGAAAGGCTCGCCCCAGTAACGCTGACGGCTGAATAACCAGTCGCGCAGTTTGAAGTTGGTGGTTGCTTTTCCGATTCCTTTTTCGCCCAGCCATTCCACTACTTTGGCGATGCCCTGCTTTTTGTTCAGACCGTTCAAATCGAGACCAATCGCTGTATTTGCAGAGTTGATGTATGCGCCGTCTTCGGTCCAGCATGCTTCGCCAGCCAGCACTTTGGCGCGGGTTTCGTCGTCGGCACTCTTCGGATCGAGGATGCAGATGACGGGAATATTGAATTTTTGAGCGAATTCGAAGTCGCGGGTGTCATGTGCCGGAACGGCCATGATGGCGCCGGTTCCGTAGCCCATCAGCACATAGTCGGCTACCCAAATTGGGATCGGCTGACCGGTAATTGGGTTGATGGCGTTGCGGCCGGTGAACACACCGGTTTTATCTTTGGCCAGTTCGGTGCGGTCCAAATCTGATTTCAACGAGGCAGCCTGAACGTAGGCATTCACCGCATCGGCAAATTCAGGAGTAACCAAACTATTCAGCATGGGGTGTTCAGGAGAAACAACCATGTAAGTTGCTCCGAACAATGTATCAGGACGGGTCGTGTAAACGCGCAATTTTTCGTTCAAACCTTCAACGGCGAAATCAACTTCCGCTCCTGATGATTTGCCGATCCAGTTTTTCTGCATGTCTTTTACGCCTTCCGGCCAATCCAGACCATCCAAACCCTGAAGCAAACGTTCGGCATAATGCGGAATGCGCAGCAACCATTGTTTCAGGTTTTTGCGGATCACCTGATTGCCGCATTTCTCGTGCGAACCGTCGGTCAGCACTTCTTCGTTGGCACAAACGGTTTTACACGACTGGCACCACCAAACCTGGGCATTGTCGTAGTAAGCCAAACGCTTTTCGCTGATGTACTGGTTGATGGCGGCCTGTCCCTGTGCCTGAATGTCGGCAGGAATGGGCAGTTCGCTGATTGGGCGGCCTTTGCCGGTTTCAGCATCGAACCAGGTGTTGTACAGTTTGGTGAAAATCCACTGCGTCCAGCGGAAATATTTCGGGTCTGTGGTATTTATTTCGCGGTCCCAGTCGTAGCTCAAACCCAGCGATTTGATCTGGCGGCGGAAATTATCGCAGTTTTTGTTCGTGGTGATGGCCGGGTGTGTGCCGGTTTGAATGGCGTACTGTTCGGCTGGCAAACCAAAAGCGTCCCAACCCATCGGGTGCAGTACGTTGAAGCCCTTCATGCGTTTGTAGCGGCACATGATGTCGGTAGCTGTGTAGCCTTCGGGGTGACCCACATGCAAACCCGCTCCCGATGGATAAGGAAACATGTCGAGCACATAATATTTTGGTTTCGAGAAGTCGTTTTCGGTTTTGAAGGTTTTGTTTTCCTCCCAGAATTGCTGCCATTTCGGCTCAATTTCCCAGAATTTATATTCCATTTTAATATAAGTGAATAAGGTTCTTGATAATGAGCCGCAAAGATAACAAGAAAGTTGCAAGATTGAAGGAGGGTTTTGTGGAAATATCAGTCAATTGCATCAGGTGGAATCTTAGGTAAAAACAATTGAGCGAATAAGGCTTTTTTTGGAAAAACTGCACTGTTGGGGCAATGTAAAGTTGACTGCCGGATTACTCAATTTTCGTGGGGTACCCTTGTACGATTACAAAATAAATCTAAATTTGTGCATCACTCTAAAAAAAAGGCCCTTAGATTATGACAATTGAAAAAACTGTTGGCGAAAAGATTAAGCAAATTCGCGATATGAAAAAGGTCAGTCAGGAAGAACTGGCCGAGAGAAGCGGAATGGAGATCGGAATGATCCGAAAAATAGAAGACGACAAGAATATTCCATCACTTGCCCCCCTGATTAAGATTGCCCGTGCATTGGGTGTTCGTCTGGGAACTTTCCTCGACGACAGTGATTCTTTTGGTCCGGTAGTGGTTCGTTCGGGCGAAAAACAGAAAGGATTCAGGTTTACTTCGCAGACCAGCGAAACCCGTGAGCATTTGAACTTTTTCTCGCTGGCATTCGATAAAGTTGGCCGGAATATGGAACCGTTTATTGTCGATATCGAACCGAGTCAGCAATCCGATTACATGCTTTCGTCGCATGAAGGCGAAGAATTTATTTACGTTCTGGAAGGCGAAATCGAGATCAATTACGGCAAAGACACCTACTATCTATCCAAAGGCGACAGCATTTACCTGGATTCGATTGTCATGCACAACGTACATGCCTGCAACAACCAGTCGGCCCGGATTCTGGCGGTAATTTATGCTCCTTTTTAGTTAATACTTCATTCT
This sequence comes from uncultured Odoribacter sp., assembly GCA_964488805.1. Classification (GTDB taxonomy): domain Bacteria; phylum Bacteroidota; class Bacteroidia; order Bacteroidales; family Prolixibacteraceae; genus Aquipluma. Next base: position 36,165 of record CAZAVU010000023.1, read on the forward strand.
GAAAATCAGACTTCATGCAACTATACGATTTTACGTTTGGCGAACTATTGGAGAAGTATGCCAATGAAGCTCCCGACAGGGAATTTATGGTTTATCCTGACCGGAATTTGCGGTTTACCTATTCACAGTTCAATGAAAGGGTTGACCAACTGGCTAAAGGGCTCTTGTATATTGGTGTAAAACCAACCGATAAAGTTGGCATTTGGGCCACCAATGTCCCCGACTGGCTCACTTTCCTGTTTGCTTCTGCCAAAATTGGTGCTGTATTGGTTACTATAAACACCAATTACAAATTGGCTGAACTGGAATATCTACTTCAAAATGCAGATATTCATACCCTTTGTCTGATCGACGGTTTCCGCGACAGCGACTATGTGAATATGGTTTTCGACCTGGTTCCTGAACTGAAAAGTAGTCCCCGGGGAACCCTGAACAGTGAGAAATTTCCAAAACTCAAAAATGTTGTCTTTATCGGTCAGCAAAAGCACCGGGGAATGTACAACACTTCGGAACTAATATTGCTGGGCAGCCACATCGACGATACCGAACTGGAACAAATCAAGTCAACCATCAGTTGCCACGATGTGGTTAACATGCAATATACATCTGGAACTACAGGTTTCCCGAAGGGAGTTATGCTTTCGCATCACAATGTGCTGAATTGCGGATATGCTACCGGCGAATTCATGAGGTATACTCCTAACGAGCGACTGTTGGTTTGCGTGCCGTTGTTTCACTGTTTCGGGTGCGTATTGGCTCTTTGTGCCATCATCACGCATGGAGCAACCATGGTAATGGTCGAGAATTTTGATCCGTTGATGGTCCTTGCTTCGGTTGAAAAGGAAAAATGTACGGCTTTGTATGGCGTTCCAACCATGTTCATTGCCGAGTTGCACCATCCGATGTTCAATATGTTCGATCTGAGTACTTTGCGGACCGGGATTATGGCCGGAGCATTGTGCCCTATCGAAACGATGAGGCAGGTGATGGACAAGATGAACATGAAAGACGTTATCAGCGTTTATGGACTGACCGAAACTTCGCCTGGAATGACGGCTACCCGTACGCACAATTCGCCTGAAGTTCGTGCAACGACCGTAGGTTTTGAATTCCCCAATGTAGAAGTTAAAATCTTTAATCCCGACACCGGCGAAGAATGTGCTGTTGGCGAACAGGGTGAAATTTGCTGCCGCGGTTACAACCTGATGAAAGGTTATTATAACAATCCGGAAGCAACTGCGAGTGTGATTGATAAAGACGGCTGGCTCCATTCCGGAGATTTGGCTGAAAAAACACCGGAAGGGTTCTACCGTATCACAGGTCGTATTAAGGATATGATTATCCGTGGTGGAGAGAATGTGTATCCCCGTGAAATTGAAAACTTTATCTACAAGATGCCCGAAGTTGAGGCTGTTGAAGTAGCCGGTGTCCCCAGTAAAAAGTACGGGGAACAGGTTGGCGCATTCATCAAGCTGAAAGCCGGCGCTCAATTGACCGAGGAAGATGTGCAGGAATACTGCCGGGGAAAAATATCACGCTACAAAATTCCTCAGTATATTTTCTTTGTCGATAGCTTCCCAATGACCGCCAGCGGGAAAATCCAGAAATACAAACTCAGGGATTTAAGTCTCGAATTGCTTGAGAAGAAAGGTATTGAAGTAATTTAACTTCAACTTTTCCTGATTAACGATTTCAGATTGACGATCTATAAAATAGACCGGCAATCTGAAATCGTTTTTTTGTATCTAAATTTATCGGACCGGAATCTATAGAAGGAAATTATTTGTTTTTAAATTCGGCATGTAAACAAATAATTTCTTTTTGTGTTTTTTTGATTAGATATTATAATGTTTATATCTTGCATAGGAAATTTTCTGAGAAGAATAAAATATTCATCATCATATTGTTTTGTGGGAAGGGGAAGGTTTGGATGATTTGAAAACTCGAAAAAGAAGCTGAAATGAAACGAATATTGGTGGCCGAAGATAACAAGCTGATCCTGGAAACAATTGCGTACAGTCTGAACCGTGAAGGTTATGAAATTATTAAAGCGCTTGATGGTAAGGAGTGCCTCAGAATACTGAAAGATACTGAAGTTGATTTGGTTATTACTGATTTGTACATGCCATGTATCAATGGACACCAGGTTATTTCGACAATCAGAGATGAGTGGAAAAAGAACATCCCGATCCTAGTTCTTTCGGCTGCAGGGGCTGAAGATAATGTGTTGAAAGCTTTCGAACTTGGAGCTGACGATTTTATGGTAAAACCCTTCAGCCTGGTTGAACTCAATGTAAGAGTTCGTAAATTATTGGCGCAAAAAAGATAACAACAAAGATTATCAATGATATTTATCAAATTTACGTCTGTAAAATTGATACCTCACATCATTAGCGTGATTTGCGTTATCAGTTTACTGTTTTCGATCAACAGTAGTGAAGCGCAACACGTTTCGGTTCGGGCAGGCTCATCCCAGCCTCCGGTTGTTGTTTCCGATTCGGTTTTGGCAAATCGAGATACTGGACATTTGCATGTTAAAGGGTCAATACCTTCCCTGCCGCCCAAAAAAGAGCCGGCTCTTCCAAAAGAAACCTTAGGTAACCGGATGGTTCTCTGGATTCTTGGAGATAGCAATGTTTATCAATTAAAACAAGACTTGATTACATACGGGGACAAGCATTTGCCGCTTCTTCTCCGGAATGCTTATACTCAGGCTGTTGAAAAAACTTACAGTTATCCTATTGCCTTGTTTTTCATCTTCCTGATCATTGTTTTACTTTTTAATGTATTGATGGTGCTTTTGATCCTTTACTATTCCAATCAGTATAAAAATAGGAGGGAAAAATATATCTGCGATTATGCGAATTTGTATGAAGAGGTGTTGCGTTCGTACCTGTTTGGGGAAATTGATTGGGAGAATGCCCGGTTAAAACTGAAAAAGCTTAATAAACCACTGAAAAGAAGAGTTTTAGCTTCGGTGTTACTCGACTTTCAGAAAAATTTGCGGGGAGGAATGGACAGTCAGATATCGATGGTTTACAGTCAGCTCAACCTGCAAGAGGATGCCGTCAAATTGACCCGGTCGGGATTGTATTACAAGAGAGTGCAGGGAATTAAAGAGCTGACCAGTTTGTGTCCCGAAAAAGCTGAGCAGATTGTAGCACAGTATATCAACAGTCCAAACGACATGGTCAGGGCTGAAGCGCAGACTTCATATATACCCCTTCATCCGGATAAACCATTCGATTTTCTGCGGAACCTGACCAGTCCGTTTACCCGTTGGACACAGATTAATGCTTTTTACCTGTTCCGGCTTCACGAGCTTCCGGTTCCGTCGTTTGTCGATTATTTGCATTCGGAGAATCCCAAGGTCCGGAATTTTTGCTTACGGATGATCACCTATTTTCAGCAACTCGAAAATACAGAAGAAATCTTTTCTTTGCTCGATAGTCCCATGGATTCCACTCGATTTCTTTGTATCCGGGCAATAAACGATTTGCGGCTCTTTCAAGGAAAGGAACTACTCAAACAAAAATATTCCGGAGAAACCGGTAAAAACCGGCTAGAGATTATCCGGGCATTCAAAAATATTGGGGATGAGTACGATTTCGATTTTCTGGAATCAATTATTCAAACAGGAACTGTAAGTGAAAAGACAGAAGCCTGCCGGTCTCTTTGTTTAATGAACCCTGCCGGAGAAGAACGATTGATCTTTTTAGCCAGGCAAGATGACAATGATCTGGAAAAATATCTGGCACATGTAACCGACCCTCGAAATTAAATCCTATGCTGACCGAACTGCTAAAGAATATATTCGAAACGTTTGTGCTGGTATATGCCATCTGCATTTTTATTTCATACCTGTGGCTGGCGATTGTTTCGGCCAAGGAATTGAGAAGGCATATTTTTGATGCAAAAATCACCAATTATGATGCGATTATTGCTTCTCCCTTTGCGCCCATGGTTACCGTGATTGCGCCGGCTTACAACGAATCGGTCTCGATTGTCGAAAACATCAAGGCCTTGCTGGCCCTGTATTACCCGAATTTCGAAATTATTATCGTGAACGATGGAAGTAAGGACAATACGCTTGAAAAAGCCATTGAGGCTTTCGATATGGAAAAAGTACCTTATGTTATCGACTATAAAATACCTTGCAAGGAAGTGCTTGGGATTTACAAATCGAGAAAGCGGGCTTTTAATAACCTGACGGTCATTGACAAACTCAACGGAGGAAAGGCTGATGCGCTGAATTCGGGAATTAATATTGCCAAAGGCGATTATTTTATCTCGATCGATGTAGACTCCATTATAGATCCACATGCCCTGAAAAAACTGATCAAGCCATTTATGGAAGAAACCAATCGCAGGGTCATTGCAACTGGTGGGGTAATTCGGATTGCTAATTCGTGCAAGATTGTTGATGGACAGCTTATCGAAATCAATGTGCCAGACCGGTTTTTGCCCCGTTGCCAGGTGGTTGAATATAACCGGGCTTTCCTAATGGGGCGTCTGGCCTGGAGCCGGTTGGACGGACTTTTGTTGATTTCAGGAGCCCTGGGGCTTTTCGACAAGGAAATAGTTATTGCCTGTGGCGGTTATTACACCAAGACTGTTGGCGAAGATATGGAACTGGTGGTCCGGATGCGAAAATACATGGCTGAACAGAAAATAAAGTACAAAGTGGTTTACATTTCCGATCCGCTTTGTTGGACCGAAGCGCCGTCGAGCCTGAAAGTGCTGGGGCGACAACGCAACCGATGGACCCGTGGAACTATTGACACTTTATTCCTTCATTGGAACGTATTCCTGAACCCGAGATATGGATTCATGGGGTTGGTTTCCCATCCGTACTGGGTCATATTTGAATGGCTTGCACCAATCATAGAAATTTCCGGAATTCTTTATTTTATCCTGATAGCCTGTTTCGGAGAAGCCAACTGGTCATTCTTTTTCGTGATGCTGGCCTTTGTTTATGCGTTTGCTATCACATTTTCCACTTATGCCATTTTGTTCGATCACATGGCTTATCATCGATACAAAAAGAAGCGAATGATTATCAAACTATTGCTGACAGCCTGGATTGAACCTTTCTTTTTTCACCCCTTTGTGGTCTACTGGGGGCTTCGCGGAAACTTCGATTATTTTATCCTTAAAAAGAAAGCCTGGGGAACCATGACCCGTGTTGGCTTTGCCAAGCCAAGCTGAAGCCTGAAGGTTGATTTAAATCAGACAAATATTATCAAGCCCGACAAACAAAAAGATATGCGAAATCAATCATCCCTCAAGATATGTATACTGGTAGTAGTTATCCTGACGACTGGCTTGTTTGGCAGGTCGTTTGCGCAAACTTTTGAAGAAGCCCGAAAATATGCTGTCAGTGGAGAACGGGTAAAAGCCCGGCAAATTTGTAAGGCAATTCTTTCCAGAAAATTTGATTCGGATGTTGCCCTGCTGCTTGGCCGCACTTATGCCTGGGACGAAAAATACGACTCTTCAAGGGTCATTCTGAATGAAGTCCTGTCCCGGAATCCGGAAAATCAGGAAGCGCTGGATGCCTTTGCTGACGTTGAATACTGGTCAGGCAATTATGAAAAAGCGCTGGACTATTGTGATCAGTTGCTGAAGAGAAACCCGACATCAGAAACATTCCTGATAAAAAAAGCCAGAATTCAGCATGTCAGCGGCAAAAATAAGGAGGCCGTTTCGACATTGAAAGATTTGCTCCAAAAAACTCCCTCCAATGCTGATGCACTAAAAAAGCTTCAGGAATACCGGCTCGACCTGATGAAAAATTCGGTCAAGCTTTGGTATACCCTCGATTACTTTGATAAAGCATTTGATCGTGATCCGTGGCAGCTCACCGCATTGTCGTACGGCCGGAAAACCAGTCTGGGAACTGTTATTGCAAGGGTCAACCTGGCTAAAAGATTCGGCGAAACCGGGGTGCAATACGAGATGGATGCATGGCCCAAAATCAGCGAGAATAACTACGGATACCTGAATTACGGATTCTCGCAAAGTTCGGTTTTTCCCGAAAATCGCCTGGGAGCGGAGTGGTATCACAATTTCCCCAAATCGTTTGAAGGGTCAATCGGAATGAGAATGTTATATTTTAGCAGCTCTTCGGTCGATATTTACACGGCTACATTGGGCAAATACCTAGGCAACTACTGGTTTTCGCTCAGGTCATTCGTAATGCCTGATCCTGATGGTTCTTCTGTCTCGGGGCTATTGCAGGTGCGACGGTATTTCTCTGACCCCGAAAATTACATTGGGCTGCGTTTGGGCTACGGCGTTTCTCCCGATGATAACCGGAACCTGGTCGACTTGAACGAAAAATCGAGGTTGACGTTGAATACCCGCTCGCTGCGGCTGGAATACAACCACATTTTCAACAGGGCATGGATCTTGAATACCGGTGCTCTTTGGGGAAGTGAAGAACGTTCTGCCGGAAACTACTCTGGCTATTATACTTTTGATATCAGTATATCCCGATTGTTCTGATTCCGTTTCATAGCATCCAGTGCGATCAATAGCCGCTTCGCTCAGCTTTTCTAAAAGCCGATTCCCAGTATGAAAAGGCTAGCTTAGAGCAATTTCTCCCGAGAAACTTTCTTCGGCAGGGCCGGTCATAAAAACAGTTCCGTCTTCGGTCCATTCTATCTGCAGATCGCCGTATTGCAGTTCAACGGTGACAGATCTTTCGGTGTGTTCGTTCAAAACTGAAGCAACCGCCGAGGCACAACTGCCGGTTCCGCAAGCCAGTGTAGCGCCGGCGCCACGTTCCCAGGTGCGAAGTTTTATCCTGTTCCGGTTTATCACCTCAACAAAATTCACGTTTGTGCCTTTAGGAAATGAGGGATGCTTCTCAACTACAGGTCCGAGGCATTTAACATCGATAGAGTTAAGGTCATCCACAAAAATCATGGTGTGCGGAACTCCCATCAAGACACTGGTAATGTTTATTTCTTTACCATCAACCGGCAACATGACATTGATTGCTGCGAGCTCGTCTCCCCGCATGGGAATAGCCGTCCGGCGAATGTCGGGTTCTCCCATGTTTACCCGCACGGCTTTCACGGTTCCATCTTCTTCAATCACTTCGGGAATCATGATCCCGGCGAATGTCTCAATCTTGAACGTTTTGGAACCGATCAATCCTCGTTCGTAAGCATACTTTGCATAGCAGCGAATGGCATTGCCGCACATGTTGGCTTCACTACCGTCAGCATTGATAATGCGCATCCGAAGGTCGGCCACTTCCGAAGGCAAAACCACGACAATCCCATCGGCGCCAATGCCCAACTGGCGATGGCACAATTTTACGGCTAAAGCCGAATAATCCATTTCAATATTGTCCAGGTTTTCAAAAAAGATGAAATCGTTACCCAGACCGTGCATTTTGGTAAACTTCATAAAACAGTGTTCAGTGTTCAGTCTCAGTATTCAGTTTTAGCTCCATTTTCTGGCAACTGCGACTGGCAACTGCGACTTTTTTTATTTTCAGATTTCCCAAATCGTCTTATCTCAGAAACTTTTTTGCATTCTCCAGATCTTCCGGAGTGTCGATGCCAATGTTCTCGAACGAGGTTTGTGCCGTTTTAATACGATAGCCATTTTCCAGCCAGCGCAGTTGTTCGAGCGATTCAGCCTTTTCAAGAATGCCAAGTGGTAATTGGGTCAGTTCAAGTAAAATATCGAACCGGTAGGCATACATGCCAATGTGGCTGTAAAAGGTATTCCGGCTGATCCATTCTTCGGATGGACAATCGCGCACAAAAGGGATGGGGGAGCGGCTAAAGTACATCGCTTCCTGTCTCCCGTTAATCACCACTTTAGGCCGGTTGATATTGGTAATTTCAGCGGCGTTGGTAATGGGTTTGATCAGGGTGGCAATTTCATCTTCAGGTGAAATAAAACAGTCCTTCAGTCCTTCAATCTGCTCAGCCCTGATAAACGGTTCGTCGCCCTGGATGTTGATCACGACATCAAAAGCAATTTGTTCAGCCACTTTTTGTGCAGCCTCGGCGCAACGGTCGGTCCCGCTTTGGTGATTGGGCGAGGTATACACGGCTTTTCCGCCAAAAGCTTCAACGGCCGTGTAGATCCGTTCGTCATCGGTGGCAACATAAACGTCGGTCAATGCTTTTTTTGCGTTTTCATACACCCATTGGATGATAGGCTTTCCGCCCAGGTTGGCCAGAGGCTTGCCCGGGAATCGGGTCGACTGGAAACGGGCCGGGATTATTCCGATAAAGTTCATTGGTTGATGTTATTTAAGAATTTCAATACAAAAAAACTAAAACATGTTAAAACACGTGTAGCTAAAGGCATTGAAATCAAAGTTAATTTAATTTTGAAACAGACTTAAACGTTAAAATTGTAGCTTTGCAAAGCTAAATATATTGTCCGTATAATGGATGTTCAGGAAATAAAACAACGATTCGGAATTATTGGAAATTCGCCTGCCTTGCTGCATGTGATTGAAATTGCTGTTCAGGTTGCGCCAACCGACCTTTCGGTACTGATTACCGGAGAAAGCGGGACCGGGAAGGAATCTTTTCCGCAAATCATACACCAGTTCTCCACCCGCAAGCATGGTAAATACATTGCCGTAAACTGTGGAGCCATTCCTGAAGGAACCATCGATTCCGAGCTTTTTGGTCACGAGAAAGGTTCGTTTACAGGAGCTTTGGCTGATCGGAAAGGTTATTTTGAAGAAGCTGATGGCGGTACTATTTTCCTGGATGAGATCGGGGAGCTTCCGCTTTCGACCCAGGTGCGGCTGCTGCGTGTTCTCGAAGCTGGCGAATTCATGAAAGTAGGTTCGTCGAAAGTGCTGAAAACAAATGTCCGGGTTGTTGCCGCAACCAATGTCAATATTCCTGAAGCAATCGAAAAAGGCCGGTTCCGCGAAGATTTGTATTACCGTTTAAATACGGTGCCGATCAGGGTGTTGCCCCTGCGCGACCGCAAAGAAGATATTCATCTGCTGTTTCGAAAATTTGCTTCCGATTTTGCCGAAAAATACCGGATGCCAGCCATCAGGCTCGATAATGAGGCGGTGTCGGTTCTGCTCAGCTATCACTGGCCGGGGAACGTGCGCCAATTGAAAAATATTACCGAACAAGTTTCGATTATCGAGAAAGAACGGGTTATCGATGCGAAAACCCTGATGCGTTACATCCCGGCCCAGACCGAAAGTAAACTGCCGGCCCTGTATCACGGTGTTGATGAAAAAACGTTCTCTTCAGAACGCGAAATCCTTTACCAGATTCTGTTCGACATGAAAAAAGACATGAACGACCTGAAAAAACTGGTTCATGATATTATTGAGAATGAAGCTACAATTGCCGATGTGCGCGACGACAACGCCCAACTGATCCGCAAGCTTTACCAAACAGGTAGTGGCAACTATGTTCCCGAACAACCGGTTACTCCCAGGGTGACCATCAACCCGGCTGCCCACGAAAATATTCTCGATACGGAAGAATTTGTGGAAGAATCGTTGTCGCTGGAGGACAAAGAGGTAGAGATGATCCGCAAAGCGCTCGAAAAGCACAAAGGGAAACGTAAATATGCCGCCCGCGAACTGGGAATCTCGGAACGCACGCTTTACCGGAAAATCAAAGAATACAAGATCGACTAAAATATGAAGATACGCATTTCAATATTTGTTCTGCTTTCGGCGATTGCCGCTGTTGCTTTTACAGCTTGCAAAGTGAGTTATTCGTTTACCGGTGCGTCCATCGCCCCGACGGTTAAAACTTTTTCGGTTTACTTTTTCCCGAACCGTGCCCGACTGGTGAACCCGAACCTGAGCCAGGCGTTTACCGATGGGTTGCAGGAAAAACTGATCAAACAAACCTCGCTGAACCAGATTCAGGACAATGGTGACCTCGAGTTTTCGGGACAGATCACCGATTATGATGTAAAACCAATGAACATTCAGCAGGGTGACGTGGCAGCACAAAACCGTTTGACTGTTAGTGTTAAGGTGAAATTTACCAATAACAAGGACCACGAACAGGACTGGGAAAAAACCTTCTCGGCTTATGAAGATTTTGAAAGCACCAACTCGCTTAGCGCGGTTGAAGGGGACCTCACTACTGAAATCATCAAGAAACTGACCGAAGATATTTTTAACGCCTCTATTGCAAACTGGTAAGCCATGACAGCCGACCAACTCAATCAATACCTGCAGGCTCCTGAAACGTTAGATCAGGTTAGTTTACCGGTTCTGAAAGAACTGACCGGGAGCTATCCTGCATTTGAAACTGGTTGGATACTGTACCTGAGAAATCTGAAAAACCTGAACGATCCGTCGTTCCGGCAGGAACTGATTAATGGGGCGCTGCGCATTCAGGACCGTCGGAAATTATACCTGTTCCTGAATGAAAAGGGAAAAGAAACGGTGGCAGAACAGGCTGTGATTGAACTCGCAGACACTGAGGATACTGAAATGCTGGGACTAATCTTCCCTTCGGAATACCGGCTTGATGGAGCCGAAAAAAACGATGAGCCAATGGGTGAAATTGCCCGGTCGATTCAAAAACAAGCCGGGAAGAAAGACCGTTTGATTGAGAAATTTCTGGAAGCACAACCCAAAATGCCGCCCATAAAAGAAGATGAGACGGTATCCACGGAAAGTCAGAAAAACAAGGAAGAAGAACCAGACGACCTGGTCACCGAAACCCTGGCGATGATTTACGCACAACAGGGATACCATAAGAAAGCCATCAATATATTTGAAAAATTAAGTTTGAAATATCCGGAAAAAAGTACTTACTTTGCCGGTCAGATTGAAAAAATCAAAAATTTATTGAACAATTAATTCATTTTAACATGTATACACTGGTCACCGTTTTATTATTTATTGTCTGTATCCTGCTGGTTTTGATTGTTTTGGTTCAAAATTCAAAGGGTGGTGGTTTGGCAAGTAATTTTCAGTCTTCCAATCAAATCATGGGAGTGCGTAAAACTGCCGATTTCCTAGAAAAAGCAACCTGGGTTTTAGCAGGAGCATTGTTATTCCTGTCAATTTCAGGTAGTGCAATTATTGCCGGAGCTAATAAACAATCAGGAAACGAATCAGCGCTTAAAGATAAAATTGAAAATGCTGTTGATCCCAATCAGGTTCCCAGTTTTCCTGCACCTGCTGATACCAAAGCTGCTGCTCCCGCAGCAACGACTCCAGCACCTGCAACGACAACTCCGGCGCCTGCAACAACACCAGCTCCGGATGCCAATAAGAAATAATCAGAAAATCCTTCAGGGTTTTATCTGAACATGCTATAACTGAAAGTCTTCAATGCTAATCATTGAAGACTTTTTTTTGACCTGTATTAACCACACTAAAAAATGAAAAACGATGAGTCAATTCCAATCTAAGCTTTGTTTGATTCTGCTGAGCTGCTTGTTCGCAATTTCAGCATGTCAAAAACCGGTTAATCCGCCGGCTCCGGTATTGCCCGTTCCAACCGATCGCCAGTTGGCCTGGCACGAAATGGAACAGTATGCTTTTGTTCATTTTACCACCAATACGTTTACCGATAAGGAATGGGGCTATGGCGACGAAAGCGAATCGGTTTTCAACCCAACAGCGATGGATGTTACCCAGTGGGCAAAAACCATTAAGGAAGCCGGACTGAAGGGTATTGTGCTTACCTGCAAACATCACGACGGGTTCTGCCTGTGGCCCAGCAAATACACCGAACATTCGGTTAAAAACAGTCCTTACAAAGGAGGTAAAGGAAATGTGGTTGACGAAGTGGAGAAAGCCTGCCGCGCCGAGGGCCTGAAGTTCGGAATTTACCTTTCGCCCTGGGACCGCAACCGGGCTGACTACGGAACTCCTGCTTACGTTGAATATTACCGCAACCAGTTGAAAGAACTTTTCGAAGCACACAAACCTGTGTTCGAAATGTGGTTCGACGGGGCAAATGGTGGCGATGGTTTTTACGGCGGTGCAAAAGAAAAACGCAAAATCGACGGGAAAACATACTATGACTGGCCAACAACTTTGAAGATGATCCGCGAAATGGAACCTGCCGTAATCTTTTTCAGCGATGCCGGACCGGATATTCGCTGGTGTGGCAATGAAAGTGGTTTTGTGAACGAAACAAACTGGAATACAATAAATGCCGATACGTTATATGCCGGCAAAAGCGGCATTCAGGAATTACTGAACACCGGCAACGAAAACGGAACAAGCTGGATACCGGCAGAAGTCGATGTTTCCATTCGTCCCGGATGGTTCTATCACGCCAAAGAAGATTCGCTGGTTAAAACTCCGGAACAGTTGTTCGATATTTACCTGAGTTCGGTGGGCCGTGGAGCTAACCTGATCCTGAACATTCCTCCCGATCGTCGCGGATTGATCAACGAAAAAGATGTAGCTGCCCTGCAAGGCTGGAAAAAACTGATTGATGAACGGTTTAAAACCAACCTGGCGCTGAATAAAACAGCCAAAGCATCCTCAGTTCGCGGAAATGCTGCAACTTATGCAGCGTCGATGGTGAACGACGGCAACAAGGAAACTTATTGGGCAGCCAACGATCAGGAAAATACCGGTAACCTGGAAATCGATCTGGGCGAGTCCAAAGCAATCAGTTATGTGCTGGTTCAGGAATACATTAAGCTTGGACAACGGGTGAAAAGCTTCTCGGTTGAAGTTGAAAAAGACGGCAACTGGCAGGAAGTGGCACAGGGAACCACCATTGGTTACAAACGTATTCTTCGCATCAATCCGGTTGAGGCTCAGAAAGTACGGATCGTAATCAAGGATTCGAAAGCCTGCCCGGTGATTTCGAACCTGGAAATTTACTAATGCTGATTATAGTGATCGGATGACTCGAACTCATCCGATCACCAAAGAGCAACCGATTGGTTGATCAAGACTTGAAGACCCATTCGACGATAAATGAAAAACATAAATCCTTGATCGCTGTTCTTGCTCCCCTCCTTCGGAGGGGGTGGGGGAGGCTTCCGGGGAGGCTCCTGACAGACTGACACACGTTTTGTCAGCCTTTTTATTCAGTTCTAACCATCCCAATTTTCAGGCTCTTATGGGATTTTATGCCGAAATAGCGCACTTTGCAGTGTAAAAATGTCAAATTCCGGAGCCTCGATGTGCCACCAATTGTTTTGGCACAATATCTGAATGGTTCGGATGTCAAAAAATTAAAATGTATAACCAATTAAATAATTAAAAAATGGCAGATTTAAAAGGAAAAATTCTGGCTGGTAAAATTCTCGTACAGCCGAAAGAAGCAGAAAAGAAAACAGCTAGCGGAATCATTATTCCTGATTCAGCAAAAGAAAAACCACAGGTTGGTAAAGTTGTTCTGGTTGGCGCGCCCAAAAAAGACGAACCAATGGAAATCAAAGTTGGTGACATGGTATTCTACGGAAAATATTCCGGTACTGAGTTAAACATCGACGGAAGCGATTTCCTTTTAATGTCACAGACCGACGTTTTATTTATTGCTGAATAATTGTTTACTAACATTTTAAAAAGAAATAAAAATGGCAAAAGAAATTAAATTCGAGATCGAAGCCCGCGATTTGCTGAAAAAAGGGGTTGACAAATTGGCTGATGCCGTAAAAGTAACTCTCGGACCGAAAGGCCGCAACGTAGTTATTGAAAAGAAATTCGGCGCTCCACAGATTACCAAGGACGGTGTTTCTGTTGCAAAAGAAATCGAACTTTCAAACGCTTATGAAAATATCGGCGCTCAGATGGTGAAGGAAGTAGCCAGCAAAACAGGTGACGATGCCGGTGATGGTACAACCACTGCTACTGTTTTGGCTCAGTCGCTGATCTCGGTTGGTTTGAAAAACGTTGCTGCAGGCGCCAATCCAATGGATTTGAAACGCGGTATCGACAAAGCCGTGGTTAAAGTTGTTGAAAACATCAAAGCTCAGGCTCAAAATGTTGGCGACGATTTCAATAAAATTGAACAGGTTGCTAAAATTGCTGCCAATAACGACAGCGAAATCGGCGCCCTGATTGCCGAAGCCATGAAAAAAGTAAATAAAGAAGGAGTTATCACTGTTGAAAGCGCCAAAGGAACCGAAACTTATGTTGACGTTGTGGAAGGTATGCAGTTCGACCGTGGTTATATTTCTCCTTATTTCATCACCGATGGCGAAAAAATGGCCGCTGATCTGGAACACCCGTTCATCCTGATCCACGACAAGAAAATCAGCACCATGAGAGATCTTCTCCCCATCCTCGAACAATCGGCTCAGACTGGTCGTCCGCTGTTGATTGTTGCTGAAGATGTTGATGGTGAAGCTTTGGCTACTTTGGTTGTTAACCGTCTGCGCGGTTCGCTGAAAGTTTGCGCTGTGAAAGCTCCCGGATTTGGCGATCGTCGTAAAGAAATGCTCGAAGATTTGGCTATCCTGACTGGTGGTGTAGTGATTACCGAAGAAAAAGGTATGAAACTCGAAGACACTACATTGGAAATGCTGGGTAAAGCTGAAAAAATCACTGTTGACAAAGAAAAAACAACAGTTGTTGCCGGCGCAGGATCTGACGATGCAATCAAAACCCGCGTTAACCAGATCAAAAAACAGATCGAAGTTACCACTTCCGACTACGATAAAGAAAAACTTCAGGAACGTCTGGCTAAATTAGCCGGTGGTGTTGCTGTACTCTATGTGGGCGCTGCTTCTGAAGTTGAAATGAAAGAAAAGAAAGACCGCGTTGACGATGCTTTGCACGCAACCCGTGCTGCTGTTGAAGAAGGTATTGTTCCCGGAGGTGGTGTTGCTTACATCCGCAGTATTGCAGCTTTGGAAGGCCTGACTGGCGAAAACGAAGACGAAACTACCGGTATCGAAATCGTAAAACGCGCCATCCAGGAACCGATGCGCCAGATTGCTTTCAACGCCGGAAAAGAAGGCGCTGTAGTTGTACAGAAAGTTAGCGAAGGCAAAGCTGATTTTGGTTACAATGCCCGCAGCGACGAATACCAGAACCTTTACGAAGCCGGTGTTATCGACCCTGCTAAAGTAACCCGTATCGCGTTGGAAAATGCAGCTTCAATTGCTGGAATGTTCCTGACAACCGAATGCGTATTGGTTGAAGAAAAAGAAGAAAAACCAGCTATGCCACCAATGGGCGGCGGTATGGGTGGCGGCATGGGCGGAATGATGTAATCTATCGCACATACCCTTCAAAACATATCACTTTTTAAGCCCTCTTTCGGTTCGCCGGAAGAGGGCTTTTTCTTTTGTGTTGCTTATTGAGCAGGGAAAAGGCGCATCGCGCCGATAGTATGGTAGAGCAATTAAGGTAGGATGTGCAAAAAGCCGCGTAGCGGCGACAGTAATACTTGCTCTAAAGGCCAAAGCTTGTTATTGGTTTTGATGTTCAATTTCTTAAATCGTGAAGGACTTGGTTATTCCTCTGCATTTTGAAGCAGCTCATAACGGAATAACTGGGAAATGCAGGGTAAATATCATTTTGGCTAAAGCCAATATCGAACAACCCATTTTCCAACGGCATAAATGCCGTTGCTAGTCAAAAAAAGCCGGCAACCCTTCATTTGGTGAGGTTTTTAATAGCTCCGGGTTTTAACCCGGATAAGAAGGATATAGAATGAAAACCGTCCGTGTGATTACGTTCCTGAAGGATTTTCCCTTTCCCCGGACGGAATGGTGCAAGTTTTTTTTTAAGAAGTAGTTACATAAGAGAAATGCGATGCACAAATAGCTGCAACCTTATTAATTTATTGTATATGCGAATCAAGGGTTGGTATTTGAAACCTGAAAGGTTGAAATGATTATAGGAAATGGTGGAATATTTGCTCTAAAACCACGAAGTGGTGATATTATCCTGTCATGCTTTCAGCATTTTCAGCTCTTTTCATATTAATTTGCTATAATCTTGTCATGCCTTCGGCATTATCATCTAATATTTTTTTCAACATTTGATTCGCATTGTATTTCAACCGATAGTTGCCCAATTCAATATCGAACTAAGTAAATACATTAAGGAATTACAACACCCGTTTCATCCCCGGGATTCTTCTGATTAGCCGTGCGGCCAGAAAGCATGACGGAATACCCAGCACCAGCACAAATGCCAGACGTGCCAAGGGAGGCATCACAACCTGTTCGGCCAAAAAAGTAAAACCAACCACAATTAACGGATGAATGATGTAAGCGGTATAACTGTCGGACGAAAGTTTCTGCACAAATTCGTTTGATTTATTCAGGTTTACCCTGAAATACATCAGTAAAAAGAAGCAGAATCCCACGCAGATCACCGGTTCCCATAAGGCATACGTCAATGCCTGGAGATTTAGGCCTCCTGAAAAGTTACTCATCGCTTCCGGCGAGTTGCTTAATGACAACGCTATTGCCACGACCGGGATAGCAACCAGCGATACGATAAACCAAGGACGAGCCTGCCGCAGCGTGAACCGTTCGACCCAGTTGTTTCGGTTAGCCACGATGCCCAACACATACATGGCCATGTAAAGCACGAAATAGCCAAACTGCAATCCAAAGAAATTTTTCCCGACAGGATAAAACAACCGCATTACGAAAGCCATTATCCCGGTTCCCAGGATAAACAAACCGATTTGAATTGCCGAAGGAAGAGGCTTTTCCGATCGTTCAGGTTTTGCTCCTGATGTAAAGCGGCGTATTAGTCCGTAAACTGTTTCGAAGATCAATAACGTTAAAACAAACCACATTGGCCCCGGACCGGGATGTCGGGTGTCGATGATCCATAGAAAATTCAGAAAAGAACCGGTTTCACGCCCCAGGTATTTATGTATTCCGTAGATCAGGACCGGATTGATCAACAGGGTATAAACAACCAGGGGAATGCCAAGCCTGATCAGCCGGTCTTTTAGGAATGTTCCAAACCCTTTTCGCTCAAAAGAGGCGGGCATCAGCAAGGCTGAAATGAAAAAGAAGAAACTCATGAAAAAAGCCTGATCGATAGCCATGAATAACGAGAGGATCATTTGCGGTACTCCGGTGGCCGTTTGCGAAGAAACGTAATACCAGCCTCCCGACGCGCCAAAAGCAATGGCCGAATGGTGAAAGATAACCAGCATGGTAAGCAAAACGCGCAGCCGGTCGATGTAGTAGGCTCGTGTCATCCTGTTGCGTTTTAATTGGGTTAGCAGTTGAAGGTATATAACTGTTGAAACAAAGAGAATGATAAATTTCAGTCCGAATCTGAAAAATAAGGCGGGTTAAAGATCAGATTCGGCTTTTGGACCGAATCAGCCGGCAAATGAAGATC
>CAZAVU010000024.1:0-15137 GCA_964488805.1 uncultured Odoribacter sp.
ACTTTTCCATAATAACTTGTTTTTAATGTCAAGCTATTTCAGAAGAGGACACGAGACTAGTGGGGGAGTATTTAGGGAGTATTTACGGAACTGTGTCTAATCTATTATTTTTCTTTTCGAGAGGATTTAGAGACTATTGCTTTATCTTATTGACTGTTTCCTATATTATAACAAAATTGAAACATGGAATCAATAATTGAAACTGACAGGCTGTTTCTTAGACAGCTAACACTCGAAGATACTTTCAACCTCTCTTTAGTCTTATCTGATCAAGAATCAATGAGGTATTATCCTCATGCGTTTTCAAATGAAGAAGTTAAAAAATGGATAGAACGAAACATTGAACGCTACAAAAATGATGGATTTGGGCTATGGGCTGTCATACGAAAAGCGGATAATCAGTTCCTGGGAGACTGTGGAATTACACTACAGAATATTGATGGTGATATTTTGCCTGAGATAGGTTTTCATATCATTAAAACGTTTTGCAATATGGGTTATGCAACTGAGGCAGCAGAAGCCTGTAGAAAATATGCGATGGACGTATTGGGGTATAAATCGATTTACTCATACTCCGAGATTGGAAATAAAGCCTCGCAAAGGGTGTCTTCAAAAATTGGACTAAATAAAATAAAAACGTTTAAAAAAGATGGAATTGAAGAAGTCGTATATGGCTTTATAGAAATGATTTAAATGTTGAAAATTTCATAAAACAAAAAAACTTGTTGGCTCGGGTTTGTAACCAATGCTAATAAAAGGACTGAATTACAATAGGACATCGGCCTCCCTGTTCCCTTCGTCTAGCGGTAGCAGTAACGAGAGGTTGTTGGGTTGGCGTCTTAGAAGCATCATTCTCAATTTGGCATCTGGGAGCAGAGTTATAAACTCAAAGCCATTTATCCCTCGTTACAAACGAGGGGCAGTCGCAGAAAATCGCAAACTAAACAAAGAAAATATGAAGACAATAATCAAACCCTATTTGAGACCATTTTTAATCACAGGAATAACATTTGGGATTCTTATGGTATTATGGGACTATTTCGACAAAGGCAACATTGATTTAATAAAACTAATTTTCATGAGTGTATGCTTTGGCGCCTTAATGTCATGGAGAGCAGTTGCAAGTCAAAAACAGAAGAATAAAGAGAAAAAGGCCAATCATTGATGAGTAAAAAAAAAACTACTCCTTAGGATACATAAAAGCTCGCAGTTGACAGACATTGAAGATGGGGAGCGCAAAAACAAGAAGCTGAAAAATGCGTAAAAGTCCGGTGAAAACACTCCTGAAAATGATTAAAACCGAACGGCATGACAACAACATTTGCAAAATTATTACTGCCTTTTATCCTGGGATTGATGATTGCAGCCTGCAGTGTACAAAAATCAGCGCAAAAAATTAAATCGCCCGAAATAGCGGTTAACGACAGCACCGAATACGAGCTGATTGTTTTCGATCCGGGGTTTGAAAACTGGTACCTGCTAAAGAATTCGCCGGCAATGGCCCACAGCATCGAATATTACAAAACCTGGAACATCCAGTATGTTCAGGAATGGAATTACAGGTCGCGCACTTCCCGTTTGTTAGGCCCGCCAATCGATTACGATCCGCACGAAAACTACCCGTTTGAGATCGAGCACAAGCTTTACTATTACTTCCTGTATGTCGAGGATGAATTAAAAATTCCAATCCTGTCTTCCAGGTCACTGAGACCCAGAGAATAGTATGCTTACTTCTTCCGCTTTCGGGTCAGATCGAGCAAACCATTGATAATGGTCAGCGGGTGAGCTGGATTTCCGGGAATGTAAAGATCTACAGGATATTTGCTGAGGAAACTGCGGTCAACAGCAGGGCTATCGGCAAAAATTCCACCGCTGATGGCATCGGTACCAGCCAAAACAACAATACGGGGCTCGGGCACCGCATCGTAGCAAATCTGAAGCGGTTCGGCCATATTTTCAGAAATCGGGCCGGTGATCACAATCCCATCGGCATGACGGGGAGAAGCCACAAAATCGATCCCGAAGCGGCTCATATCAAACTGCACATTGTTGGCCGCATTGAGTTCCCACTCGCAACTGTTGTCACCGGCCGCACTCACCTGCCTCAGTTTTAACGAGCATCCAAACACCTCGCGGATTTCTTTCCGTACTGTTTCCGGGTTAACCTCAATCGGATGGTCGTCACCTTCCTTCACAATGAGCCGTTCGCGCTCGTTGGTCGAAATCTTATAATCGGTTGTGAATCTGATCTTATTCGGGAATTGTTTGGCACATTCGCCACAGAAAGTACATTTTCCCAGATCGATACTGACCGGACTGGCCGAAATCGCGTCAACCGGGCATAAATCGGTCAGTTCCTGTTCGTTTACTTTTTCAGAACTGATTACCGGGCGACCTCTGAAAATACCGGGGACTTTAGCCGCAGTAACATCAGGAATGAACTGTTTCCCCTGATGGTAAACTATTTTTACGTGTTCGAACATGGTCTTTTCTGTTTATAAATTACAAATCGTGCCCTGAGTACGACAGGTTAAAACTCTTGTTACAAATGGGGAAATCGGAGATTTCATTGTTCCTGACGGCCAGCGCCAGGGCCAGCCAGTTGTGGAACGACGGGTCTTTTACTTTATAAAGGATCAACTCGCCCTGATCATCAGTGATGGCACAATGGCAAATCTCACCCCGCCACCCTTCAACCAGCGAAAGGACAAACGAATTCGCTTTAGGCGCTCCCACCGGGATTTCTTTTGCAGCCGACTGCGGCACATTCTGAATCAGATCGCGAACGTATTGCATCGACTGTTTCACCTCCTGCTTGCGGATCTGCACCCGCGAATACACATCTCCGTGATGCTTGACCACCGGATCGTGATTTAACTCGGGATAAAGACTGTACGGATGTGACGAGCGAATATCCCTGATCAGGCCGCTCATCCGGGCGGCCATACCAACGGCCCCGATAGCCAGCACATCTTCATACGACACCACTCCTGTTCGCTCAAACCGGGAGAGTGTGCTGGGCAAATTCGACATCTGCTCGGTCATTTCAACGAAATCAGGCTCGTAGGCATTCAACACATCCGTAAGACGGGCCGCCAATTCGGGCGTGAAAGGGAACTGGTTACGTCCGGGTCTGATCAAACCCTTTGACAGGCGGTTGCCACCCCATTCCTGCATAAAATTGATAATTGGCGTGCGCAAACGGCCCAACACCGCGCTACCCAACTGGTAGGCCACATCGGTGCAAACCGCGCTTAAATCGCCGGTATGAATAGCCATCCGTTCCAATTCAAGGGCAAGGGTACGGGCATACTCCATGTCGCGCGAGGGCTCAAAACCACAAAGGCTTTCCCAAACATGACAAAAAGTGGTGCTGTGACCGACAACAGTATCCCCAGCAATAGCCTCTGCAATGGTTGCCCGCTGAAGGAGTTTTTTCTTTTCGAGGAACTGCTGTTCGATTCCGCGATGCTGAAAACCGAGCTGTATCTCCAGGTGCAGGATTTGTTCGCCGTTACAGATAAAGCGGAAATGTCCGGGCTCAATAACACCGGCATGGATTGGGCCAACTCCCACCTCGTGCAATTCTTCACTGTCGATCGAGAAAAACGGGTAGTTGGCAATGGTTTTCGACTGGTCGAACCGGTTCCTGGCATACCTGACCGGCTTCAGCCAGGGATGATCGTTATAACCAACGCCAAAATTCTCATGAATTTCACGTTCAAATTTCTCGAAACAATACTGCCTGGCAGTAAATGAATCAAGCGAGTCCGACTGCCTGACCCTGCACGACGACAGGTAAACCTGATGCGTATTATCATCGGCAATGCTGCAAATCAGTTTTATCTGACCATCAATGGCATATCCAAAATAATTCACGCAGTGTTTTCCCGGCGAATCAGCTATAAAGCCGGTATTCAGGTCGATAAATTCCGGATAGTTCAGTTCAGGAATATCGGAAACCGGAATGCTTTGATTATTTACTATCGTTGTGTAATTCATCTTTTCTCTAATTTGGTAACAACATGATACTTTCCTTGATTAGCTGAACAAATTCTGCCGGAGGGTTCAACCCCAGATAAACGGCAAGTGCCAGAAGGATATACTGGGTTAACGATTCCCAAGGGCTGATAGCCGGAACATGCGAATCGTCAAAATCAACAGGCGGAATAAACAGAATCTTCATGATATTCTTTCCGAAAGCCCAGATAATCATGGTGAGCAAAATCAGCACAACAACCAGCAGTATGATTTGATGCGCTTCGAACATGGAGCGGAAAATAAGAAATTCGCTCACGAACAACCCCGATGGCGGCATGGCCGTACCGCTGATGAATCCCAAAAGAAGGACCATTGCTCCGCCTGTATTGTATTTAAAATAGTTTCCTACATGGTAAATGCTTTTGTTCTGGTACACCCGGTACAACTGGGTAAACTGAAAAAACAAGCCCGATTTCACCAGAGCATGAAGAATGATGTGAAGGATGGCAGCATAATAACCAATTCCCCCGGCGGCAACGCCAAGCATCACCACGCCCATGTGTTCAATACTTGAGTAGGCCAGCATTCGCTTGATGTTCTTCACCTTGACCATGTACACCGTGGCTACAAAAACCGACAGGAAAGCGGCAATCCCGATTACCAGGTTCGCCCAATGATGCAGTGCAGTATTGGCGACAACGCTATAAAACCTAAAAAAACCGACAAAACCAAGGTTCATCAGTACGCTCGAAAGCAATGCACCAGCAGGGGCAGGAGCTTTATCCTTGGCATCGACACCGGCAGTAAACATCGGGACCAGCCCCAATTTAGCCGTAAAACCAGTAAAGATGAACAGGAAAGCCAACCGCAACCAAAATGGGTTAAGCTGTGAACTTTTTGCTATCAGATTTTTGAACGACAAATCGTCGGAACCGGCATTTTCGAGCGATAGGCTTAAAAACAAAATGCCGATAAAAACAAAGGTGATGCTGATGGCACAAATGAAAACATATTTCCAGGTACCTTCCAGCGCTAGTTTATTCCGGTGGTGATAGATCAAAGCCGAAGCGCTCAACGTGGTAATCTCGGTGAAAATCCAGATTACCGCGATATGATTCGCCAGGTAACCAGCGCTGATAGCCGAAATCAACAAAACAATTGCCGCGTAATAAACAGCCCGCGACTGTGCCGGAGCCGGCTGGTCTTCCAGGTAAATATGACTGTGGATCAAGGCCGGAATTGAAATCACTCCGATCGTCAGCAATAGTAAAACAGCCAGCGAATCGTAGGTAAAATACCCCAGCTCGGTGGCATGGATATTCAGGTATGCGTGAACGGTCAATATTCCCTGAAGGGCCAGAAATAATCCCAACAAAGTGAAAGTGACCACCTTGTTCCGGTTCAGGAAAAGTGCAAGCGCTATTGAAAAAGCTCCTATCAGATATATTCCTATCATGTCTTTGAAATAGTTTTAAATGTTTTTAGTAGTCCTTCAGGCTACTCAACTGATCTACATCAATGTCTTTAAATACGTCGCCGATTTTATTCAGGAAAATCCCCAGAATGAGCACACTGGCAAAGATATCGAGCATGATACCCAGGTTGACCAACATCGGCATTTCGTTACCAACGGCAAGCGACAAAACGAAAACACCATTTTCAATAATCAGATAACCAATAACATGGGTAATGATCTTACGCCGGGTGGCTATGAAATACAAACCGGTAAACAGCGACGAAAGGGCCACTACAAAGAATATCTTGTCGAGGTGCGGATCTTTCACCTCGTTTGCCATCAGAATGGTAATTACAACGATAAATGTGGTAATGATCAGCGAGACAAAATTGGGCAAAAAAGGCTCAGCCTCGCGGGTGATATTATTGCGCTTCAGCACATAAGCCAGAAAAATAGGAACCGCAAGCGATTTAAAAACAATGGTTTCCAGAAGAATCAAAGCCAGATTCACCGGGTTGATTTCACTTAACTGAAGGAACACCACTGCAAACAACAGAAAGCCCTGGAACGCCAACACTTTCAGATAAGTCATCATCCTGTTTGCAATAGCAATATAGAACAGGGTGATCACAAAAGTTATAAGCAATACATCTATCATTTTATTCGATTTTACAGGTTAAGCAAATTTTCCCAGGATGAGTAATGCACCAAAGAAAATAAGTAGGCTAACCGAAGTCAGTGCAAAAATAAACTGTGCATTATGGCTCATCCTGAACCTCGCCATGAACGACTCGATCAAACCGGCACAAACCGCCATTACAAACTGGATCACAAAAAACATCGGAATGGAATACTGGTACTGGAACATTCCCACAAACAGGTTGACCACCAGCGCTCCATAGATGGCAAATTTCAGGTACCCGGCTGAAAGGATCAGCCCCAAATCGAAGCCACTGTTATCCAGAATCATCACCTCATGAACCATGGTCAGTTCCAGGTGTGTTTTCGGGTCATCGATAGGCATACGGCTGTTCTCAATCATGGCAATCATCAGAAGGACGAAGGCTCCCAGAATGGCCAGCGCATAACTGATGTACGACCCGATATGCAAGGATGCAAACATCCCCTGGAATGAAGTCTGTCCGGTCAGCAGGGCCAGCGAGCCCATCAGGATAAAAAAGGCGGGCTCGGCAAACATGGAATAGAGCGCTTCACGACTGGCCCCCATCCCCTCGAAACTACTTCCGGTATCCATCGCCGAAATAATGCTGAAGAATTTACCCAGCGCCAGCACATAGGCAAAAAAGATAAAGTCGCCATCGAAGCTCAAAATCCCTTTCGACTGCCCAAAAGGAACAACCAACATGGCCATTACCACCGAAGCGAAATAAATCGTCGGGGCAATCTGAAAGACAAAACTGGTGGTTTCGCTGTAAACGACCCCTTTTTTAAATAGCCTGACCACATCTTTTATTGGCTGAAAAATGCCCGGCCCCTTGCGGCCCGATGCAAGACTTTTGGTACGGACAACAATACCCGTAAAAAAGAATGCGGCAATAACAATTAGAGCTAAACTCAGCATATCACAGTTGTTTTATAAAGTCGATAAATAAGACGATCTGCTCGTAAAACATTGGAATACAAATCACCGAAATGATGAA
Source organism: uncultured Odoribacter sp. (assembly GCA_964488805.1). Classification (GTDB taxonomy): domain Bacteria; phylum Bacteroidota; class Bacteroidia; order Bacteroidales; family Prolixibacteraceae; genus Aquipluma. The sequence goes on from CAZAVU010000024.1 coordinate 7,099, forward strand.
AATTATCCCGTACAAAATATAAAATTGCAGCCTCCCGTTCTGGAGAAACACGAATTTCCCCAACAAGGATTTATAAGCTGTTATAGGATGATCAATCAGATACTTTTCAAGCCGGTCATGAATATGCGTTTCATACGATGCTTTAGTCGGGAATATTCCATGAACCTCCTCCTCTTGCTTGGTCGATAAAATGACTGCCCGGAACAGTTTGCTGTACGACCGGACAAACGACCCGGCAGTGTATTGTATTTTAGGCGTCGGAGCAACATATCCGCATCCCCAGGTCGGGCCGATCTCCACCTTCCGGTTTCTCAGGACAAATTTCCTTAGTAAGATAAACAGAAGTACTATTGAAATAAAAATCAATGTTCCAATGGTAACAGGCAAAAGTGCATCCCCAACTTTCTGAAACGGGTCAACAGCATTTTGCGGAAAGCCAGCCAGCAGATGGACCGGCGACGAAAGCAGGTTCAGGAAAAACTGCGGGAACACGCCAACGAAGACAATAAAAAAGGCAATCAGGTAAAGCGGCAACAGTTGCATGAAAGGCATTTCCTTCACTTCGTGGTGAAACTTCCGCCGGGCGCTTCCCAAAAAAACAATCCCGAAAGCCTTGGTAAAGCACAACAACGCCAGACCGCCAATCAGCACCAAAGCCAGCACCGAGAAGACAATTGTCATCAGCGGGCCGAGCATCACATCGTGCATCCAGTAATAAAATCCCGAGTAAATGATAAACTCGGAGATGAAACCATTGAAAGGCGGTATTCCGCAAATGGCAATCGCCGCAACCAGGAAAAGCAAAGCGGTTTGCGGCATCTTTTTAACCAGGCCTCCAAGGTGTTCAATGTGAAAGGTATGTGTTGCCAGGTAAACATTTCCGGCAGTAAAAAACAAAAGCGACTTGAACAAGGCATGGTTCAAAGTATGCAGCAAAGCGCCGGCAAAGCCAACCGAAGCGAGCACGTTGTTCCCCGTTCCCAGACCAATACACCCGATGCCAATACCCATGCCGATGATGCCAATATTTTCGATGCTGTGGTAAGCCAGCAATTTTTTAAGGTTATGCTGAACAATGGCCAGCATCACGCCATACAAACCTGAGAACACCGAAAAAGCAAGAATAACCAGCCCAATGGAATAGTAATCGGCTTTAATGAAGGTAATCATCCGAAGTATTCCGAATATCCCGATTTTGATGATCACGCCCGACATAATTCCTGAAATATGCGCAGGTGCTGCTGGATGGGCATACGGTAACCAGGTATGAAATGGAATAAATCCGGCTTTGAAAGCAAACCCTATAAAAAAGCACAGGAACAGGAATATCCCGGCAGCTCCGGGATGCGCTGTCGTATAAGAGGTCAAAGCGCTGAAATCATAACTTCCCGTCTTCAAAGCTACCCAGATAAAGCCAAACATCAAAAATACAATCGAAACATGGGACTGAATCAGGTAGTTGATCCCTGCTTTAAGGGTTGCCATTTTCTCATGTTCAAAGATGACCGCCAGAAATGCCGAAATGGCCATGATCTCCCAGGCAATCAAGAAAACGAGGCTATTTTGTATGGTGCAAAGGCTAATCAGCGAAGTGTGCAACAGCACAAAAGCGATACTGTGCAAAGCGAGGTTGCTCTTCTGTTCCTGATAGTGCTTCATGTAAAAAAGCCCGTAGCCAGCGCCCACAACAAAAATAAAATCAATAATCAGGATAAACCAACCGGAAAGAGCATCAACCCGAAGGTTAACCGGACCGCTAATCAAACTGCCTGCAAATGAAAAGTCAAGAGCTCCGGCAGATAAACTTTGCAGCGCGAAAGAGCCGGATATCAGGGCATTTACAACAATGGCGGCAAGCAATACCAAGCCTTTTCCCTTTACTTTCAGAAACGGGATCAGGAGTATTACCAATGCCGGAATTGCCAAAAATGCACAGATCAGGTTCATTTCATCTATTTTTCAATTTTCGCATCAATACCAGTACTTCAAATCAAGACCAACCAATATGGAATAGTCCTAAATAGCATTCCTGATTGGAATTAGCTTTCGCTCTCAGGTCTATTTCATCACATTTAAAACCGTCAGTAAGAAAATAGCCAGCATGAATACAATTCCATACCAGACATACGATTGTACCCGGCCATTCTGGATGAATTTAAAGTAATTCACCGCATAAACCAACCGTTGTGTGATGAAGTTTATGCCGCGATACTCAAAGAAATCCTGGTAATGTGACACGTATTTCCTCCCTTCAGGGAATATTTCGCCTTTCTTCAGTTCCTTGTATTTCTTTTCCTCAATCAACAGGAAGTTAAAAATCTTACCCAGCGATTTCGAGAATGATTTTCCGGTGTACTGTATCCGACTATTGGGCGCCACATAACCACATCCCCAGGTCGGCCCGACTGTCTGCGGTCTCTGTCTCACCACAAGCGAACGAATTCCCCAAAAGACAGCGACCACACCCAACAGCGCCACCGAATAAAGATTAACATTTGCTATTTTAACTGAACATTCTGCCAATCCACTTGAGGGAACTGCCATAAACATTGATTTGCCCATGTTTCCCAACAGATTGCTGATTGCATTCAGGTAAAACTGAGGAAGAAATGCAATGCTTAGCATCACGGCAACAATGATATATTGAGGGAAAAGCATCAGCGGCGAAACCTCAACAGGGTTATGATGCAACTGTTTTCGTTCGCTTCCCAGAAAGATCACGCCAAATGTTTTGGTGAACGTTAAAACCGAAATTCCGCCCACAATGCTCAGACCGGCAAGCGAAAGCACCATCAGGAGAATCTGGCTCAATCCGCTTGATTTCAGACCTTCCAAAAGCCCGCTGTATAAGATAAATTCCGAAACAAAACCATTAAACGGAGGGATACCGCCAATTGCAACCGCTCCAATCAGGAAAAAGACAGCCGTCTGAGGCATGCGTTTGATCAGGCCTCCCAGTTTATCCATGTCGCGGGTATGCGTCTGCTGGTAAACCGAACCGGCCGAATAAAAGAGCAGCGATTTAAACAGCGAATGGTTCAAAACATGTAACAGCGCTCCTCCAAACCCCAGGTAATACAACATGGCCGAACCATTGCCCATCCCAATCAGACCGATGCCGATGCCGATGCCAATAATCCCGATATTTTCGATGGTGCAATAAGCCAGCATCCGTTTAAAATCGCGGTGCACAGCAGCATTCAAAATGCCATAAATGCCGGTCAGAACAGAAACCGTGAGCACAACTTCGCCCAGAAGCAGGTAATCGGTTTTCAGGATTGAAATAATCCGGATAATGCCATATATTCCCAGCTTGACAATCACACCCGACATAACGCCCGACACATGCGACGGCGCTGCCGGATGCGCATGAGGCAGCCAGCTATGCAGCGGGATGAAACCAGCTTTTATGCCAAACCCGACGAAGAAAATCAGGAAAAGCCAGATGTTGTTGTTCGAAGCAAGAACGCTACGGAAAGCATCGAAACTGAATGAACCAGTCTGGAAGTAAGCCCAGATAAAACCTACGGTCAGAAACGCGACACTGATGTGCATCTGTACCAGGTAATTGATCCCGGCTTTTATAGTTTTGGGCTTGTGATGATCGAAAATAACCAGCAGCATGGACGAGAGCGACATCACTTCCCAGGCAACCAGGAAAGCAAACCCGTGCTGCAACATGCAAACCCACACCATCGACAGGTGAAAAAGAACAAACAGCATCCAGTGCAAGGCCAGTTTTGATCCGGGTTCGTCGTATTTTTTCAGGTACCCGATTCCATAAAGAGCCCCGGTTACCGAGGTAAAATTGATGATGAGCATGAACCATGCCGCCAAGCCGTCAATGCGGATGGGGATATCGCCCCAGAAACCACTACCCTGAATCAGGAACTCCGTTGGCGCGCCATTGAAAGCGCCCAGAGCCATCAGGCTGGTTATGATTGCATTCAGAATAACAGCCGTTGCCGCAACGTACGATTTGAACCCTGACGAAACAAAAAACAGGATTATAATTGCCGCAATAGTCACTATCCAGGATGAGTTCAATAACAATCCAATTTCCATTATTTTCCTTTTCTGAATTAATACTGTTTTGGGCCTGCAAAGTAAGCGAAAAATGGGGGTTAAAAACTTGAGTCCGATCAATGAATAATTTGATATTGATCAATGATTTTTCTGACGACATTCTTAATTTTGCCTTGGTAAAAATACAGTCATGGATACAAGCGACCTTTTTCCCATTGAAAAGTTTACCTCGAAAAGCGACTCCATTTTCAGGAACATCCCTCCTGATTTAAAATCATTCCTGGAAAGCCAGATGATTGACAAAACCTACCGGAAAGGCCAGCCCGTGTTTCTGGAAGGTTCCTTTTCGGCAGGCATTTTTTACCTCAAGGAAGGCTTGGTAAAGAAATATAAAACCGATCACAACGGAAAGGAACACATACTGTCGATTTGCTCGGTGGGCGAACTGATTGGCTACTCGGCATTGCTGTGCAACGAACCCTACCCCGATTCGGCAATGGCCATCGAAACCTCGCGGCTGGGGTTTTTACCCAAAGAGGTATTCCTGAAGGCAACAAACGAATCGAACGAGCTGATGCGTTGCCTGTTGGCCAGTCTGAGCCACGAATTCAGCGTACTGGCCAACAGTGTGATGGTGTTTGCCCACATGAGCGTCCGCGAACGCCTGGCGCTTACATTGCTGATCCTTGCCGCGAAATTTGGCAAAGAAGGCGCTTCGGATCTGACCGAGATCGTGCTGTCGCGCGAGGAACTGGCCCACATGGTCGGAACGGCAACCGAAACGCTGACCCGACTGCTTCAGGAACTGAAAAAAGAAGAAATTATCGAGCTCAATGCCAAGAAAATCATCATCTTAAAAACCAAGACACTGATCGAACTGTCGAAGTTTTATTAAAATACAAATGGGATGACACTCATATTACCCGTCAAAATAAATTCTCAGGCAATAATCTCCAGATAAGTCGGAATTTCAGGAAGAAAGGCATAGCTGTTGGTGGCATAGTCAATCCGGCAACAATAATGTTCCAGTCCGTTGCTCACGATCAAAAATTTTACTTTCAGTTGCATGTTGTATCGCACAATCTGGTCGAAGGTTTGCTGGGTGATTTTTACTTCGGGAGCTTTAAACTCGGCCACCAGCACGGGGTTCCCCTGCCGGTCGAATGCCACCAAATCGGCCCGCTGCGGGTTGTTGTTCACTTTAACCCCGGCTTCAAGGGCAAGCAGTGTTGGCGAGTATCCTTTTGCAGTGATCAGGAATTGTGCAAAGTGCTGGCGCACCCATTCTTCCGGCGTTAACCGCACGTACTTTTTGCGAAGCGCATCAAAAACATAAGGCTTCCCTTCGGTGGTTTTGATTCGGAAAGAATATTCGGGCAAATTCAATTTTTGCATAGCCAAGCCAACAAAGTTTGTATTTTTGTGTTAAATCCGAAATCAAAATAACAAATAAAAGTTCGGAGTGCCTAAAGGTTGGAGCATCTAAAGTTAAACTGCACTCGACTCCGGGCACCTTTAATGCTTTCTATGAAAACAAAAGAAGAGATCGTACAAAACTGGCTTCCCAGGTATACCGGCAGGCCGTTGAATGAATTCACCGACCTGATTCTGCTGACCAATTTTCACCTGTATGTCGATATGTTCGCCCAAAAATTTGGGGTTCCCATCGTTGGCGAAAACCGGAATATGCCCAATGCCAGCGCTGATGGAATTACCATTATCAATTTTGGAATGGGCAGTCCGAATGCCGCTACGGTAATGGACTTGCTGAGTGCCATTCATCCCAAAGCCGTTCTTTTCCTGGGAAAATGTGGAGGCCTGAAGCAAAAAAACCAGTTGGGCGATTATATTTTACCCATTGCAGCCATTCGCAGCGAGGGTACTTCAAACGACTATTTACCCCCGGAAATACCTGCACTCCCTGCATTTAACCTGCAACGGGCAGTTTCGACAGCCATCCGCAACCGGCGACACGATTACTGGACCGGCACGGTTTACACCACCAACAAACGGGTTTGGGAATACGACGAACGGTTTAAGAAATACCTTGAAAAATCGAGGGCAATGGCAATCGACATGGAAACAGCAACAATTTTCACAGTCGGTTTCTACAACCAGATTCCTTCGGGAGCCTTGCTGCTCGTGTCCGATCAGCCCATGATTTCGACAGGCGTAAAAACCGAAGCCAGCGACCAGGTTGTTACGGCCAACTTCGTGAGAGAACATCTGGAAACCGGCATCGATGCCCTGCTCGAAATCCGGAACAATGGAGAATCAGTAAAACATCTAAGATTTTAAAACCCTTACCACGAATGACGTTTGAAGATATTATTGGCAACCTGAAAAAGAAAATATATCATCCCATTTACTTTTTAATGGGAGAAGAAACCTACTTCATTGACAAAATCAGCGATTACATTGCCGAGAATGTACTGACCGAAGCCGAAAAAGGCTTTAATCAGACGGTACTGTATGGAAAAGACCTTGAGCCCAGCGCCATTATTTCCAATGCCCGCAGGTTCCCGATGATGGCCAACAACCAGGTAATCATTGTGCGCGAAGCACAGAACATCAAGAAAATAGAAGAACTGGAGTCCTACGTAAAGAATCCGTTAAGTTCGACTATCCTGGTGATCAACTACAAATACAAAACCCTTGATAAGCGGAAAACTTTTACGAAACTGCTTGACCAAAAGGGAGTGCTTTTCGAATCGAAAAAGATCTACGAGAACCAATTGCCGGCATGGATTTCAACGTACCTGAAGAATCATCAGTACACCATTGCCCCCCAGGCTTCAGCCATGATTGCCGAATACCTGGGCGCCGACCTGGGCAAAGTTGCCAACGAACTCGACAAGCTGATCATCTCGCTTCCTGCCGGAACCCAGATTACTCCCGACCACATCGAAAGGAACATAGGCATCAGCAAGGAATTCAATATTTTCGAGCTTCAGAATGCGCTGGGCGAACGCGACCTGCTGAAAGCGAACCGGATCATCAATTATTTCGGAGCCAATCCGTCAAGCAACCCGATGCCCATAGTTCTGTCATCCCTGTTCTCCTACTTCTCGAAACTGCTGAATTACCATTTCCTAGAGGACAAATCGCAGAACAATGTTGCATCAGTTCTTCAGGTTAACCCGTATTTCGTAAAGAACTATATCTCGGCAGCAAAAAACTACAACATCCGAAAACTGGTTGAAATCGTGAGTATTCTGCGTGAATACGACATGAAGTCAAAAGGATGGGGCAATGTTTCCGCTTCTCCGGCCGACCTTCAGAAAGAAATGATATACCGCATTTTACACTAAACCATTTGCCATGACAATTATTCTGATTGCTATTACCGTAGCCGTTTCGTATGCCGCATTCAAGTCGGGAAAACTGATGGACCAGCTCCAGTTCAACGCCAGCAAGATCTACTACAAAAAAGAGTACCACCGGCTTATCACCCACGCGTTTGTTCATGCCAACTGGGAGCATCTGCTGGTAAACATGATCGTCCTTTTTTCATTTGGTCAGGCTATCGAAAAATATTTCGCGTACAATTTCGGCAACAACCATATTGCGTATTATTTCCTTCTTTACTTCGGGGGAATTTTGATTTCAAATCTTTACGCGCTGTTCAAGCACCGCAACAATTATTTCTACAACTCGGTCGGAGCATCAGGAGCAATAGCCGCTGTGCTTTTTGCCTCCATTTTTTTCGATCCGTGGAACATGATCTATTTTTTCGGCATCCTACCGATTCCGGGGATTGTCTTTGCTGCGCTGTACCTGGTTTACTCGTACCAGATGAGCCAGAAACAGAAAGACAACGTTGCCCACGACGCGCACTTTTTGGGCGCTTTGTACGGTTTTGCATTCCCCATCCTTCTGGATCCCCGATTATTCGAAACTTTTCTGGATAAACTCTTCAGGTTAATATGATGCAAAAAGCAGTCTTCCTCGATCGTGACGGGGTGATAATCAACAACAGCAATCATTATTACATCTGGAAACAGGAACAACTT
>CAZAVU010000024.1:15237-52794 GCA_964488805.1 uncultured Odoribacter sp.
GATTCGCTGATGATTGAAAAACTGACAGCCCGGTACGACATCAATAAAAATGAATCGTTTATGATCGGCGACAGCCAATCGGACATGGAAGCTGCCCGAAAAGCCGGGATTCAAGGTATCCGGGTCGTTTCCAATCAGAACATGTATCCGTTTATCTCATTTCTTTTTCAATGAACTCAGGAAAATTCATATTAGTTGACGGGAATTTCTCCCTTACCGAAGAATACCGGATTTCACTTCCGCAATCCGAATCTTTTCTTTTTTCAGAGAAGATACGGGCAGTCCGGACAGCCTTCCCGTTTTTCAGAGAATCGCTGGAAATGATCCGGCTCAAGCTGGTCATTTTCAACCAGTCGTTTCCTGCGTTTACCGATAAGGAAGGAGCAGGACTCCGAAGGCAACTGGAACGTACGCTTACCAAGAACAAACATTTCATGGGAGCCTTGCTGACGGTTACTTTCAGGTTGTCCGATCAAAAAATCAGTTATGCCATTCAATCGGAGAAGGTTGAGCCTACCGACTATGAATTAAATGAAAAAGGTTTGTATGTCGAACTTTTCGACAAGATACAGAAACCGGCATCGTCATTATCGAGCCTAACCCTGGGGTCTGAAATTTTCTGGAAAATAGCCCGAAACCATCTTCAGCGTTCAACCGTTGATCAATTTCTGCTGGTAAATACCAATGATCGCATCATTGAAGTTCCTGAATCGAACCTATACCTGATCAAAGGAAAATCAATCAGGGGGGTCAGCGTTGAACAGGGCGCCTACATTGATATTACGCGCCATCTGATGCTGGAAATTTTCAAAAAAATGGACCTTGAATATTCTGAAAAGGAAGCGATTACCATTCAGGACATTCAGGATGCAGAAGAAATCATGACTGTAAATTCGATTGACGGGATCCGGTGGATTGTCGGGTTTGAAGGCAAACGTTTTTTCAACAATACCATCCGCAAAATCAGCGATTTGTTCAGTCAAACCTTCTAAAATATACTAAAAATCAAGACCCAGAAACACGAAACCGCGAACCGGATGAATCCGACCGCGGTTGCATGGCAACTCAAAATATCTTCGTACTAGTGCGATTTTTCCTGAAAGGCCTTCAGTCCCTGGTTCAGGAATGAAACAAAGTTGTCGACCGAGTAATCAGCACCCTTAGGTTGCATCAACAGGTTCCCGTCAGCATCGAGCAAAACATAGCACGGCTGTGAATTGGAATTAAACTTCGAAGCCTGAAAATCGCTCCATTTGTTGCCGATAGTTTTAATTTTCTTCCCGCTAAACTTCGAAACAGTTTGTTCTGATTCGGGCAATGTTGTTTTGTCATCAACGTAAAGCTGAATCAGCACATACTGGTTTTGCAAAATATCGAGCACACTTTTGTTTGCCCATACATCGGCTTCCATTTTGCGACAGTTCACACACGCATGTCCGGTAAAGTCAATGATCACCGGTTTGTTCTCTTTTTGAGCCTGAGCCAGACCTTCATCGTAATCGAAATAGGCATTCAACCCATAAGGGGCATGAAAAACATCCGAATACTTTTTCTTTGTAACTTCTGCTTTCGCCAATGATCCATTCAAAGTAGGTGTGTACAAATCAAAATCCTGACTTTGCTGTGGCGGCAAAAATGCAGCAACCGCCTTTAATGGTGCTCCCCACAACCCCGGAACCATATAAATGGTAAAAGCAAGAGTAATAATGGCTAGTATCAGTCTGAATGGAGAAATGTGTTTCGTTTCGCTATCATTAGGCAACTGAAGTTTCCCAAGCAGGTAAAGCCCCATCAGGCCGAAAATGGCAATCCACAATACCAGGTACACTTCGCGGTCGAACCAGTTCCAGTGGTATGCCAGGTCAACATTCGACAGGAATTTAAGCGACAAAGCCAGTTCCAGAAAACCCAGCACCACTTTTACGCTATTGAGCCAGCCTCCCGATTTGGGCATCGATTTTAGCCACGAGGGGAACATCGAGAACAGCGTGAACGGCAAAGCCAGAGCCAGCGCAAATCCGAGCATTCCAACGGCCGGACCCATCAATTGCCCCATGGTGGCAGCTTCGACCAGCAGGGTTCCGATAATTGGACCCGTGCATGAAAACGAAACAATGCTCAATGTGGCAGCCATAAAAAACAAACCCAGCAAACCGCCTTTGTCGCTTTTAGCGTCAGCCTTGTTAACCCAGCTTGATGGCAGCACCATTTCGAAAGCCCCAAAGAACGAAATGGCAAAGACAACCAGCAGAAGGAAAAATGCCAGGTTAAAAATGCCGTTTGTAGCCAGACTATTCAGTGCATCTGCCCCGAAAACAACCGTAATTAGCAGTCCAAGTGCAACATAAATCACAACAATCGACAGCCCATACAGCAGGGCTTGCCCCAAAGCGCTCCTCCTATGTTTCGACTTGGTAAAATAGCTTACCGTCAATGGTAACATCGGGAAAATGCAAGGCATAAAAAACGCTGCAAAGCCGCCCAGAATGCCGGCAATAAAAATGGTCCAGAGCGAACGGCTGCTCTTGACGGGTACAGGTATTTCAGCTTTTACCTCGGCAGTCGCAGTACTTTTCTCAACCTGAACCAGCGTATCACTTGTCGTCTTGATTTCGGAAGCGGGAGTGGACACAGAGGCATTCCTCTTGTCGACAGACTGAATTTCAGGAGTTAATACTTTCCCTTCGGTTGATGGTTTGTCCTTAACCGAGGTAGCCAGCTCGTTTTTCACCTCGATGCTGAATTCCTTTTCGTCAGGAGGAAGACATTGGGTATCATCACAAAGCATAAAACCAACCGTTCCTTTAATGACAGTGGTATTTTTGTTCAGTTTTATTTTCTGAACAAAAACAGCTTCCGAAGAGAAATAGGCAATATTCATATCAAACACCTTTTCGAAAGCCTTGATCACTTTTGAGCGTTCGTCCACTGTCCCAACTAACGAATAATCTTCTGAAGGAATGAACGTAAAAGAGGTGGGAACCGGGCCTCCCTCTTCAATAAACTGCGAATACAGGTGCCAACCTTTCTCGATTGTTGCTTTTATCACCAATTCCGTTTCGCCCGGGCCAATGTTTTTGGAAGAAAAACTCCAGGCAACCGGGTTCTGTATCTGTGCCTTTGCCAGAATGGAACTGAATAGAAAAAGAATCAGGAAATATTTTCTCATGATTTTGAAATGATTTCAATTACTTGGAATTTGTACAATCAATGGGCGTTAAATTACACAAAATTATTTTTGGTCGTGAAAACTACCGGAGTATCAAACATCATCAAAACGCATACCAGACTCTCAACATTAGGAACTAGAACAATTACAGAAACCGGCGTGCCAGAATCTGTAAAACACAGACCAAAATTTAGGATGAAATTTTAATTAAGCGAAGGATTTTCAGGGTAATTCTCCCACATGCTGTATTTACCGCCAATAGCCCTGACCGATTCGACCCACATCAGGTTTTCATCGATATTCATCAAATTGGTTTCAGGCAGCTCTGCCACCAACCAGGAATTGTCGTTAATCTCTTCTTCCAGTTGTCCGGCATCCCATCCCGAGTATCCCAGAAAAAAGCGGACCTCCTGACGTTTAACAAGCCCTAACTTGATCTGAAGTTTTAATGACTCAAAATCACCGCCCCAATACAAATTACCCTTGATGTGGATGCTCCCGGGAATGGTATCTCCAAGAGTATGAATAAAATAGACAGAATCAGTTCCAACTGGACCACCAATGTGTATTTCAGAATCAAAATCAGGGAAATCAGCAAACAAATCTTCAACCGGATAGTCAACCTTTTTATTCAAAATAAATCCAACAGCCCCATTTTCGCTGTAGGAAGCCAAAAGAATTATTGACCGGTTAAAATAGCTTCCGGCTAAAAAAGGTTCAGCAATCAGTATATTGCCCTGCTTAGGCTCAACATGATTGGTTTCAATCCGGAATATGTTTGTATTTAATTTCATGGCTCAAACTTCAATACAGAAATATACCAATTTTCAGCCTTTAATCAAAAAAAAATTCATCTCTTCGATAAGGCGTAATGAAAAATTAAAAAAACGGGGAACTACCAGGAATCAGAAGGGGCAAAAGCAATTGACTAAGACATTAATTTCTAGTTTTCTTCAACAATAACAAAGATATCTTCATCAGCCTTTTTCATCAGGAATTGCTCGCGGGCAAACTTTTCAAGATTGGCATCATTGGTTTGCAGTTCGTACAATTTACGTTTATCGGCTTCAATCTTATGCTTATAGGAATCGAGCTGGGCTTCGAGAAGAGCCAACTCCCGAAGGTTTTGCTGATGCTGCCTCAAGTTATTATCATCAAAATACAGGATCCAAACAACAAATCCGGCTAATGCTATCAGGTACTTGCTGAAGATTGGTTTGAGGATTTTAATAACTAATTCTTTGGCTTTCATAACACTGATTTTAAGCAAAAATAGACTTTTCGCAGACAAAAAAAAAGGAGATGAAAAAATTTCATCTCCTTCTCCCCGGAAAAATTATCACTCCTGATCAGGTAAAAAATTGGGATACATGTAGTTCTTAGGTGACACAAAAGTTTCCTTAATCGTCCGAATGGAAGTCCACCGAAGAAAGTTGAATACCGATCCCGCTTTATCGTTTGTTCCAGAACCACGGGCGCCTCCAAATGGTTGCTGTCCAACAACAGCACCGGTTGGTTTATCGTTAATGTAAAAGTTTCCAGCAGCATTTTCGAGTCGCTTGGTGATTCGTTCAATGCTATAGCGATCCTGAGAGAAGATGGCGCCGGTCAGGGCGTACAGCGAAGTTTTATCCAAAATATCCAGTGTTTTATCCAGATCTTCATCGGCATACACATAAACCGTTAGTACCGGGCCGAACAGTTCTTCCTCCATCGTAATGTAATCAGGCTTGTGCGCAAGAATCACGGTCGGTTCGACAAAATATCCCACCGACTTATCACAATTACCGCCAAAAATGACTTCGGCATCAGCATCCTTTCGAGCCTGCTCGATAAAACCAGCCAATTTATCAAACGAGGCCTCATCAATAACCGCATTCACAAAATTGGTAAAATCTTCGGGCGGTCCCATTTTTACAGTGGCGAGTTCCTTCCCTAAACGTTCACGAACCTCATTCCAAATACTCTGAGGCACATAGGCCCTTGATGCAGCCGAACATTTTTGCCCCTGATATTCGAAAGCGCCCCGCAACATGGCAATTGCCAAAGCCTGGGGATCGGTTGTCGGATCGGCAAAAATAAAATCTTTGCCTCCGGTTTCGCCAACAATCCGCGGATACGATTTGTACTTATAAATATTTTCGCCGATAGTTTTCCAGATACTCTGAAACACTCCTGTAGATCCTGTAAAATGAATACCTCCGAAATCAGGCGAATTGAGGACTACATCAGCAGTTGCAGGACCTCCGGCATACACCAGGTTGATCACTCCATCAGGCAAGCCTGCTTCCTGAAAAATTTCCATAATAACGCCAGCCGAATAAATCGCTGTTTTCGAGGGCTTCCAGACAACCACATTGCCCATCATAGCCGGAGCGGCAGGCAGGTTACCGGCAATGGAAGTAAAATTGAACGGAGTCAACGCAAATATAAAACCTTCCAAAGCCCTGAACTCGTTATAATTCCAAATACCGGGAGCAGATTCCGGCTGCATCTTGTAGATATCCGTCATGCAGCGAACCCCAAAACGAAAAAAATCAGCCAACTCACATGCCGAATCAATCTCTGCCTGATAGGCATTTTTCGACTGACCTAACATAGTTGCAGCATTAATTTTGGCCCGATAAGGACCAGAAATCAAATCAGCGGCCTTTAAAAAAACAGAAGCCCGATGATGCCAGGCCATTGAATTCCATTTTTCACGGGCTTTCATGGCTGCATCAATAGCCATTTGCACATGAGACGCATCACCCTGATAATAATATCCCAGCGTGTGATTGATGTCATGTGGCGGAAAAATCCTCACTTTTTGTTCTGTTCGAACCTTTTCTCCCCCGATTACCATCGGAAATTCAAGTTCTACTGATCTCAAATGGCCGAGCATTTTTTGAAGCTCTGCTCTTTCCGGAGACCCTGGAGCATAGCTCTTAATGGGTTCATTTTTGGCATCCGGAACATTAAAAAATCCTTTTGACATAACTTATAGGTGTTATTGTGACATTTAAACTCTGGTTTGGGTAAAACTAGAATTTCTGAACAATTTAAATCCTAATAAAAATCACTAACAAAAATCACCTTTCAATTTTGGTATAAGTTACGCCAAAAAAAATTGGAATCTAAATTTTACTATATTTATTCCCTCGTAAAACCTGTATCTCGACACGATTTCATGCTAAAAACAATTATAAAAACAATTGTTAAACGACACCATCTTGAAACACCCAACGATATTCAGAAGATTATTGGGCTTCATCTATTTATCCTTGCCGGCTTTCTGAGCGGACTGGTTTTGTTTTCGTGCGACATGGCCGGTTTTTCTATTAATAAATGCTTGCCGGGAGATGTTGCAATTCTTTCCATCTTTTGCATTGCGCTGTACGGACTTTTTAATTTCCGGATAAGCTGGTCGGTTCGGGTCTTCTTTCTTGTTCCGCTTATCCCTTATTTTTTCTTTATCGATAGTTCTAATTCAGTCCTCCCCAATAACCTTTCAATAGGATATACTTTATGGACATTAGTTCCCTTTTTCCTGTTTTTTTTGATCTTTAGCAACAAAAAAAGAGATCTGTCCATCTTTTTCATATTATCGCTGATTACTTTACTGTTTCATGTTTATCTGGCTGGATTAAGCGATTTGATGACTCAGATCAAATGGAATTCAGAAACCAATTTTCTGAATCCGTTTATTACCCTGTCGCTTTTTTATCTTGCATCCATCCTGATTGTCTGGAACTTCCAGAACAAGATCAATCATCTGACCAATGAAAAAGAAGATACTGAAAAATTAATTAATCAAACCATACGCAATCTGCCACACGGAGTAATGGTACTCGAAACAGCAAAAGATGATTGCGACATGCCCTCCCACCTGAAAGTCAAAAAAACGAACCCCGCCTTCGAGCGACTTTTCCGGATAACTTCGAGAGAAATCAAAGACCAGAAAGCCGATGATGTTTTCCCTAAAATATTCAGGAATGCTTTCGACTGGAACAACACCTATCTGTACCAAAAAACAAAAAATTTCTCCTTTTACCTCGACCGGGTCGACAGATATGTCGAAGCAGAAGTATTTAATCTACCTAACGACCAGATCGTTAGCCTATTTTCGGATGTAACATCAAAACAGCACATCATTCAGGAACTTGAGGAAAACAAATCCAGGTATCAGGCTTTGCTCGAAGCTATTCCTGATTTGTTCTTCATCATTGACAAAGATGGCATTTATGTTGATTTTGTCTTCAAGGCTTCAGAAGCATTGAAAATCAAACCAGATGACATCATTGGCAATTCCATTTTTGAGGTCGGGTTCTCAGAGAAAATGTCAAATAAGATTTTTCAATGCATCCAGCATTGCATCGAATTTGACACCATTGAGACCATTGAATATGCCATTGAAGTTGAAGGTTCGTCGGCAATGTTCGAAATGCGCATCGTGAAATTAAGTGATCAGACGGTAATATCGCTGGCACGTGACATCACCAGCCGAAAACTGGCCGAGATGAGACTTGAAGAAGCCAAAAACAAGGCAGAAGAAGCCGACCGGCTGAAAACAGCCTTCCTGGCCAACATTTCACATGAAATCCGCACTCCAATGAATGCCATCATCGGATTCTCCAAAATGATTGGTTCTGAAGAATTTAGCAACGAGGAAAAAAATACATTTATAGAGATCATCATCACCAACGGAAGACTGTTGCTCTCGTTAATCAACGACATGATCAGCCTTTCGAAGATTGAGAGCAACACACTTGTGGTTAAAAAAGGGCCTTGCAGGATTAACGACGTCCTGGTTTCACTCTACAAAGAATTCAGCTACGAACTTGAAGATCATAAAGACATCCGCCTTAAGGTGGTGTGCGACAACCCGAACCCAAAGTTCAGCGTTACAACCGATGCTGTTTTGCTTCAATCCATATTACAGAAGCTTATCGACAACGGTATTAAATTTACCGAACATGGCGAAGTTGAATTCGGATACCGCATTTTGGGCTCGAACCAGATGGAATTCTTTGTTCGCGACACCGGAATTGGAATTGCTGAAGCAGACAGGAACCGCATTTTTGAGCGTTTCCACCAACTCGACAACCGTACCGTCAGGGCTTACGAAGGTACCGGACTCGGGCTGTCGCTGGCCCAACATTACGTACAGCTTCTGGGCGGCAGCTTGCAGGTTCAATCAAAAGTAGGACAAGGATCTACGTTCTCTTTCCGCATCCCTTATTCCAAAGAAGAAAGCCCGTTAAAAATTGTCCGCTAGTTTTTAACCGCCGAATTCAGATTCTGGAAACCGACCAAACGATCGTAACGACCAGCCTGATCGCGGTAATAGACCAGAATCTGGTAATCGTTTTCAGTAATAAAAAAAGTTCCTTCCAGGTTTGTCGCATCAATCTTTCCTGAACCTTCAGGAACATATACATACTGATAATTGTAGTACCCTTGCTTCAAAAGCATGGTCAACTCGTATCCGGCCATCTGAAAATTCCATTTCATTTCATTGGTTTTGTCAACATTCCATTGCGTCAGCGCTCCAAAAACATGGACCGAACCACCTATCAACGGGCTTTCCATTGGCAGAAAAAAATGCACAAAAACATAATCACATTCGGTGTCGTTATCCGTAACCCGGTCCTGACTTTCGACAACATAATTCCCATCCATTTCCTTATAGGGACTGTATGCCTTGTTGCTTCTGACCACATCGGGCATGAGGGTAACATGATAGCAAGGATCAAAAAACCTGATGTCGTTAACATTTTCACCGTTGTGGCGGGTTGCTCGTATGTCGAAATACCTGAATTCATTTCCTCCGGGAAATACATTCTCCTTGTCGTAATCATAGTCAAGTTGATTCTCGCGGATAAAACTGGGTTTCAGATTCTTTACTGCGTTATCCCATCGCCTGTTTTGCATTAAAATAACTTTCAGATCATCGTGAGGGTTCATAAGTCGCAACCGTTCATGATAAATCTTAAAATCAACCTCCTGATTATCGCCGTTAAATGGGTCGAATGTTGCTTTCTTCACTAATCCTTCGATCCGGACCAACGGTTCAACCACATAAAAACGCTGAACCAACACAACCTTCTCCCGATTGGCGTCCTCAAACACCACCAGAGCATAGTTGCCCGAAATTTTTGGATTACAATCTTCATTCGGAATGCGCACCTGGTAATTCACAAATTTGACAGTAGTATTAAAACTCAGCGCATAGTCCGTTAACGGAAAATCAGTTAATCCATCCAGATATTCGTTTTGCCTGATATAGGATTCAGTCCAGTTGGCATCACAATGCACAACGCTATAAGAATAATCTTTGGCATCGTCAGCCAGATCATCAAATTTCAGGACCAAATGGACATCGCTTCCCAATTCATAGACCGGGTTCGAGAGTTCATTCCCTTCCCGGTACATCTGGACTGACTTAATTTGTTCCCGATAAACAGCAGTTTGATAGTAATACTCATCAGTTTTCTTGGAGGCAAGCGATTGGATTGATATCAACATCAAAAAGACCGGAAAAAACACACCTATATATTTCATTTTACTTTCAATTTCGACTTCAACTTACTTTAGGTATTTTCTGCAAGAACAACTCTAAAACTAAATGTCAACCACATAACAACCGGCAGTTTTATCTGTCGGCTTTTCAAAAGATTCAAACTTAATGCCAACAAACCATCAGGATCAACGGTCAAAAAACCCTTTTATTTCAGGATTGTAGAGCAAAGATTGTGAAAAGATTTTTAAATCTTTACTTTAGCCGCTCGAATTATCTGCATTTCAAATAAGGAGAAGATCGAGAATGAAAGCCAGCGGGTTACCCCTTACTGCTATAATTTATCCTGAATTCCAGTCATGATTTACCACCGCGAATTCATACATCCCAAATCGGATACCTGGGTCGTTTTTGTTCATGGCGCCGGAGGCAGCAATGTAGTCTGGTTCCGCCAGTTAAAAGAATTCAAAAAACAGTTCAATGTTCTGCTGGTTGATCTTCGGGGGCATGGCAAATCGAAACCGGCCAGTCAGGAAGAAGATTCGGAATATTCGTTTGATGAAGTTGCGATGGATGTGGTCTGTATAATGGACCAGTTGAAAATTCAAAAAGCCCATTTGGTAGGAATCTCACTGGGCTGCATTGTAATCAGGGCCATCGACAAACTTGCACCGGGACGTGCCGAATCAATTATTTTGGGAGGAGCGGTCATCCAGTTCAATAAAACGATTAAAGTACTGATCAACACGGCAAAAATTCTAAACTCTGTTTTACCCTACATGTGGCTCTACAAGCTCAATGCGCTGATCCTGATGCCCAACCACAGGTATCGCCAATCAAGGAACATCTTTATTCAGGAAGCCATCAAATTAGGAGAGAAAGAATTCCGCAAATGGATGAAGATGACTCGGGAAATAAAATCATACCTGAATGAATTTCTGAACATCGAACCATCGGCACCGGTTTTATACCTGATGGGCGACGGCGACCACATGTTCTTGCCCATGGTGGCCGATCTTGTCAAGAAACAGGTAAATGCCAGGCTCGAAATCATCAAAAACAGCGGTCACTGCTGCAACCTCGACCAGGCAGGAATTTTCAACGAAATTTCCATCCGCTTTATCCAGCGAAACTCCAACCGAAAAACGGCAATCCAGGTGCAGTAAAAGACAGGAAACAATAAAGCGGTACCCCTCATTTCCTTCAGCGCTAATCACATAAAATAAAATTGACGGGAATTGAGATAATGTGTATTTTTAAGTTTCTCAAAAACAACTTAAAAAGTGAACCATTATGGAAAAACACATCAACATTGTTGCTGCCCTTCAAATTGGACTGAGCATATTCAACCTGTTAATCGTTCTTCTCTTTTACACAGTTGTACAATTAGTCGGCGGTTTTATTGATGATCCAAACGGGGGAATGGTTCTTTCCCTGATTGCAAATATTGTATCAATCATCCTGATTATTATATCCATCCCCGGAATACTGGTCGGCATGGGACTTTATAAACGTAAAGAATGGGCCCGCATACTCACCTTGGTTCTTTCCGTCGTCGAACTGTTTAGCTTCCCATTTGGAACTGCTATCGGAATATATTCCATCTGGGCCATGATTCAGCCCGAAACGATTGCGGCCTTCGATAAAAAGGAATAAACTCTGTACCAATTTAACCCGACAAAGGAGTGAAATCTGTTTACCTATCAATTGGAGGCCGGGTGCAAGGTGTCGGGTTCCGCTATTTCGCCATGTATAAAGCAGAAGAGCTTCAAATCTCAGGATGGGTCAGAAACACTCCGGAAGGAAAAGTTGAAATTGAAGCCTGCGGAGAAAACCGAAACCTCGACACATTCATCGACTGGATGAAAATTGGCCCGGCACGAGCAATAATCCGGTCATTCTCTGCTTCAGAAATCAGGCCACAACGCCATTTCAACGGTTTTACCATTCGTTGATTGCTCCGAAATAGAGCCAAGGGACACCTTTCAAAAACATGTTCAACAACAAGCTTCTGAAAGGAATAATTTCATAAGTGTTGTTTTTACATTTATTATATATTCCCTATTTTTATCCCATTAAAATTTGAATCACTTAAAAATTTGGATCATGATAAACTTAAAAGAATTAGAAGTTTGGTTTATAACAGGCAGTCAGGATTTATACGGACCTGAAGTTCTCAAACAGGTAGCTACCAACTCCAAAGAGATAGCCTCATTCTTTGACAATTCGGCACAAATCCCGGTAAAAACTGTCTTTAAATCGGTAATGAGGAGCCTCGACGAAGTAACCAATATCTGTATCGAAGCCAACGCCGCAAAACAATGTATCGGTGTCATAACCTGGTGCCACACGTTCTCGCCTTCCAAGATGTGGATCAACGGGCTTAAATTATTAAACAAGCCAATGCTTCAGTTGCATACCCAGTTCAACCGCGACCTTCCCTGGGCTGAGATCGACATGGATTTCATGAACCTCAACCAGGCTGCTCATGGCGACCGTGAGCATGGGTTCATTTTAACCCGACTCCGCAAAAGCCGCAAAGTAGTGGTTGGATACTGGAAAGAAGAAGATGTTCAGGAACGAATTGGTATTTGGACTCGTGCTGCTGCAGCCTGGTACGACATGCAGGGTGCTAAACTGGCCCGTTTTGGCGACAATATGCGCGAAGTAGCCGTCACCGAAGGCGATAAAGTTGAAGCCCAGATCAAATTTGGACTCTCGGTTAACACCTGGCCTGTTGGCGACATCGTGAAAATCATCAATGGTGTGAGTGAAACGCAGATCGACAAATTGATCGAAGAATACAACGAAACTTACGAATTTGACCAGGAAGCCAAAGCGGGAGGAAAATACCACGACAGTGTCCGCTACCAGGCCCGTATTGAAGCCGGTATCAAATCATTCATGGAAGCCGGCGGATTCAAGGCATTTACCACCACTTTTGAAGATTTACATGGATTGAAACAACTTCCGGGTCTGGCTTCACAACGATTAATGGCTGCCGGATACGGTTTCGGAGCCGAAGGCGACTGGAAACATGCGGCATTGGTTCGCGCCATAAAAGTAATGGGCTCAGGATTAAATGGCGGATGCTCTTTTATGGAAGACTACACTTACCACCTCAGTCCAAGTGGTTACAAGGCTTTGGGATCGCACATGCTTGAGATTTGCCCCAGCATAGCCGAAGGAAAAGCTAAAATTGAAGTTCATCCACTGGGAATCGGAGGTAAAGATGCCCCTGCCCGACTGGTATTTAACACACAAACCGGCCCTGCAACCTGCACCAGTCTTGTTGATATGGGAAATCGTTTCAGGATGATTGTTCATGATGTTGAATGTGTTGAGCCGGAAGCAAAACTCGAAAAACTACCGGTTGCCAGCGCTTTGTGGATTCCACAACCCAACCTGAAAGTTGGCGCTGCTGCCTGGATCTACGCCGGGGGTGCCCACCACAACGCATTCAGTCAGGCTGTTACTGCCGAATATATCGAGGATTTCTGCGATATGGCTGGCGTTGAACTTGTTCAAATCAACAAAAACACTTGCATTACCGATTTCAAAAAGGAACTGAAGTGGAATGAAATGTATTACATGCTTTCCAACGGATTAAAATAAATTTAAACCGTACTCGTTCCAAAGGCCGTAGAAAAAACTTTTCTTCGGCCTTTTTTTTGACCTAAAACAGATCAGACTCCTTTCCCCGAAAATTCCTCCAGCTGCGCAATTGCGTCTGATAGATTTTGCTTGGAATAATATTTCAGATGAGCCAGATTTAAAAACCGAAGAATGATAAAAGCATCAAAGTACTGAAAAAACCGCTTTCGGAAAGAAGCCAGGGACGAACTGTTTTGATTAATCTCAATCACTTTCTTTTCAAAATCGATAGTCCGGATATAATCCTGAATAGATTCAGGGAAAGAAGATATCAGATGAGACAGGGCGTCCTCACCGATATTGATTAATGAGTCCACCCTCTCGAACAACTGTTTTAAATCCTGAAATGCAGCAAAATTGTAGGTCAAAGTTAGATCGCCATCTTCATTCATCCACTTGGTCATTGCGGCGCCGGTTCCAAAAGGAACCCGGTCGGAAACCCTGGCCGAAGGATAAACAAAAGCATCATTAATTTCGCGAACAGTTCCCAGTTTAGTGAGCTTGTTCAGGAAATAAAAATCTTCACCAGCTTGCCTGCGGTTCATTCCTCCTTGCTTGATGTAGGCATCCACCCTCACGGCAAAAGCCGAACCTATGGTATAAATGGAATCAGGGAATCCGGCATAATCCAAAGCTTTTTTGTAATAATGCAGGTAAGTTTCGTAAAGTTGAATGCCCTGACGTTGCCTAAGATTGGTCATTTCACCAAACCGGTGCTTAAAATTAATGGTTGCAGCAAAACAGGTTTTATCCGATAAAAATTCGGCAGCAATTCTTTTCAGGTAATTGGATGAAACCAAACAGTCGGCATCAAGCGATACAATTATCCCCTTGGGATTGGCAACAGAGGCAAACCGTCGGACAGCCTCATCCATGCCGATTTTTCGGGCCATTCCTGCTCCCGCAAAACGGGCATTCACCGAAGAAGCATAAACCGGGTATAAAACCATATCGCTCCGATCCATCCTGAACTTCCAATCCTTTAATTTCCGATAGGTTTCCCTGTTAAATTGCTTTATTTCCGGAGCACTAGATTCCGATTCATTCACGCAGACAATCACCTCACAACATAATCCCGGCGGATCACAATCCCACAACGATCCCAAAGTTCTGAAAACTTCCGGTTCATTCAGGCAGGGAATCATCACGATCATCGACAAAGAAGAAGGAGCATCTTCATCGATGAATGCAGGATAAACAATGTTGTTTTGAATATATCTTTCGGCAAACCTTTCCATACCACAGAAAACAAATCCCCGGAAATAAAAAAATCCGAATTGCTCCGGATTTTCACTTATCGATAATTGATTTTTTTACTTTAGCCTTTCCTTGGCATACCGGGCATTCAACCCCACCAAAACTTCCTTGGTAATGTTGTGAGTTTCATCACCTATTAAAACCTCCCCGGCATTAAAAATATAGTTGTATTTTTTATCCTTGTTATATACTTTCAGATAAGTCATAATACTATCTAAAAGTTGTTTGTTATTATCAGCCTGTAATTGAGCAAGTTTATTCGACAATTCCTGATCGAGCTTGTTAATCTGCTGTTCTTCACCAACCAGACGGTCGCGTTCCTGCATTGCCCGTTCCTGGCTCAGGAATCCGCCCCGTTGCACTTTTTCCTGAAAAGCCACAGCCTGAGATTCGAACCGGCTACGTTTTTCGCCATATTCTTTAGTGAAGTCTTCCTGTCTTTTGGCAAACTGGTCGTGCATAACTTGCGCAAAATCATAATTTACAACCAGTGAATCAATCTTAATATAAGCAATTTTCAATCCGGAAGAGATGCCACCATCATTAGATCCATCCGCACCTGACCCCTTTGATTTAGTTCCGCTGAAATGCAGAACATACAACCCTGCAACTGCAATAAACAAAACAATAATAAGTACTAATGATGTATTCTTCATAGACCTCGTATCAATTAAATTTTGCCAAAAATAAAAATTTATTATCACTATCCATCGATTCCACAGATTATTTTTACTGTGCGACCGGTACTGAAATAAGGGAGAATAAAGCAAACAAAAGCTGCGTAAAATCATGTGCTGATCGTGATAAACATCATTGAATCCAATCTTAGGTATGACGTATTTTTATAATCACAAATCTGACAGAAACGCAATAAAAAAATGTGGAATAAACTACTTGCCAACGCACTTCCATACATGCCTAAAAAACTGATTTGGATCTTCTCCAAACGTTATATCGCCGGCGAGACAATCGAAGACGGGCTAAAAGTCAGCAGGGAACTAAATAACCAGGGAATTGAAGTTACAATTGATCTCCTTGGCGAGTTTATTTCCAGCATTGAGCAGGCTGAACAAAACAAGGTAAAATACCTCGACATCATTGAACGATTTACTTCAGAAGGCATTATTGGCAATTTCTCGGTTAAACCAACCATGTTTGGGATGCTCATCGACCGGGAGGTTTGTTTCACCAAGCTTGAAGCCATCGTCAGGAAAGCTTTTGAAAAGAACTCGTTTATCCGGATCGACATGGAAGACTCTCAATGTGTGGATTCAGAGTTGGAAATTTACCGTAAACTTCAGCAAAAATATCCGAAAAACGTGGGAATCGTTATTCAGGCCTACCTCAGAAGAACAAAGAACGATCTGATAAATCTGGAGGAAAGCCAGGCTTCAGAATCTCCCTTAAACTTCAGGCTTTGCAAAGGCATTTATATCGAACCCAAACACCTTGCGTTTAAAGACCGCGAGGAAATACGAGAACATTACCTGGACGATTTGAAATTCATATTTGACCACAACATGAAAGTTGGCATTGCCACCCACGACAAATATCTGGTTGACAATGCTATGAATATCATCAAAGAAAAAAACATAGACAAGACCAAATATGAGTTCCAGATGCTCTACGGCGTCACCCCCGAACTCAGAAACAACATTGTAAAGCAAGGACATAAAATGCGCGTTTATGTGCCATTCGGGAAAGATTGGTTCGGGTACTCCACCCGCCGGTTGAAAGAAAATCCCCAAATGGCCTCGCACATTGTAAAGGCACTTTTTTTTAGGGGTTAATTTTTAGGGGTTATTATGAAGGGAGGTTCTGCAAAGACCTCCCTTTTTTGTCAGCATCTCAGTCTGCTTGAAAATATTATCAATACGCCAACCTATCCCTGCATTGCTATTGTTTAAGTATTTTAATTTTCGATACAAAAGACAGCATATTTGTTGAGCATACTATTTATATCAGTCCGGCAGGAAGGCTAAACCCTCCTGCCGGACAAACTATATTCTGACCGATATTTTAACAACAACGATTCAGAATCCGAAAAGAATTCCCAGACTATTCGCCTGCAGCATCATATCCGTAAAACTCTAATTCCCACAAATCAATATATCCGCTGGCTGAACGGGAGTTTTTCCAGACAATAGCCATGTATCTGAATTTCTGCATATCAGCCCAGCCCTTCGTCCAGCTTGCGGTGCTGGCCCAAAAGGTCGTTGCCTGGTAAGTATTGTTGGCAATAGCTTGGGCAAATCCGGGTGAGGTCGCATATTCTGCACCCGCATTAGGATCGAAAGGTTCATTTCCCCAATAAAACTCTACTGTACTACCATAACGTGAGTAAGAGTTCGGATCCTGGTAAAGAATAAACTTGTTGATAGAATAAGAATCTTTCTTCATATCAACTACCATTATCTTTGGAAAAACTTTTGCCTGAGTTCCCTGGGCACTACACCATCTGTGAGTTCGGTCAATGATGCCATCAAAAACGTTGCTAGGCAAAAAATTACTGTCCCAGATTTGACCAGAAGTAACATCAACCCCCCACGACTTGCGATCCAAGAGCCCTGAAATTGGATAAGTAGACCGAGTCCAGTCATTCCAGATAGTATCCAGGCCTCCGGCAGGGCAATAACTTGAACTAAATTCAAAGCGTTTGCCACTTATCGCATCAGGCAGAGAAATTTTATTAGAGACAGCATTCATGGTCTGACCATGGACAACGGTTTCTCCATTTTTGTTGACATAGCGAAACCGGGTTGTAATCATCTCATCCGTACCATAGCTCATCACCAGATCTGCAGCAGAACCATTTATCTGTGCAGAAGAAACGGTGCGTTCGGCATGCATCAGCAGCCAGTTTTCCGCATAAGGTGATGCGGTGATTTCAGTCATCATCGACTGATTGCCTTTGGAATCAAAGTTCACCAAATTAAACGTATAGGATCTTTCTTCCAGTTTGTCGACATTGAGTTCAATCCGGTCACCTGTAAAGCTGGCATAATCGATATCCTTCACTTCCGTTTTGTTGTTCCAGTACACCTTGGCCGTTCTGACCGATGGGTCCTTGGGGACATCCCATACAAGTTTAATCCTTTTGTATCCAGCATAGACTGTCAGACCATTCGTCTTCTGAGGATACACATATCCACCTTTCTTGACGAATTCCTGGTACACGTCATCCTGATTTTTACAGGAGTATAATGCTGCCCCTATGAACAGGATCAACAGAATAAATATATTCTTCTTCATGTTAATCTACTTTTTTGTAATAATCACATTATTTGTTGTACGCTTCAAGAACCTGTCCGAAAGGTGTGATCTCACCCAACTGGATCTGCCCGACGGTTGCCTTGGTTTCCCAGGTAGTGAAGGTATTTACAATCACGACACGCAGATAGCGCAGCTCATCATAAGCATGCACATCAACAGTGTTGTTCATTTCAAACTCAGTACCTGTATTGAACATTACACGGTCTTCAGCCGTGTAGGAAGCAGGGACTGTTCCATCAGGATTGTAACCCGACGGACGGGGCTGTTCGAAAGAACCCAGTTTAAACCAGGAATCGTCAAATCCATGCTCATTGTTGGGGTTCACTTTACCGGTCGGTTCCATACTTCCCCAGAACTCAAATTGACGGGGATGAGCACCAGTCCAGATAGCATAGTCGATACGTGCCATCTTCCCGATACGACTGAGCTTCGCACGAACGCCGAGGTCTATGGTAAACCACTGGGGTATCGGATTGCTGCTGGTACTTGCGTAGAAATAGGGGGCTGCAGAATAACCCGATTCATCCCACAAACTCTGAATGGGATACAACGACGAGTTGGTTGAAAACGAGTTGTCATCCCCCGGGTTGTAATACTTGAACAGTTTCTTATCAAGCTTGATTTCCTGAAGTGGAGTCAAAACCTTGACCAGCGTGTCGGATTTATTGCCCCATCTGTCCCGAATGTAAACACCAAAGATGGTTTCAACATCTTTCAAACCACGACGGGGCAGGAAAATATCCTCTGATGCAGTAAACAAGGTCGTAACCTCTACCCACTTCTTTGATCGATCCGGCAAATTAATATTGTTTATGTCTTTATCTGCAAGCAGGTAAACCGCCAGATCTGCCTTGGAGGTATTATTCATCACATGAATCTTAATCCCACCAAAGGCCTCAACAATGTCAAAATGAATAGTTTGCACTGCCGCTGGCAATGGATTGATGGTCACCTCTACCGGGGTGGAAGTGACTTCGTTCACATTAAATGCACTTACCTGAACCTTATGCTCCAGAGTATCGGCATAACCTACAATAACAAGACTGTCGAGATAACGGGAAATCTTCGTATTGACTATTTCTCCGTTGCGTTCATATTTAGCAACCACACCCTTCAGATTGTCATCGTCAGGAATTTTCACCCTGATGACAGCACCTCCCGGAATCTTGGAAACCCGGGTAACCTCAACCGGCTTTGGTGCCGGTATGGAGCCATCAATCTGGTCAATTCGTCCCGATTCATCACAACTGAAGTATATCAGTGCAGTTACGGCTACCAAACAAGACAATATTATTCGTTTCATATTTTTTTGTTTTATCCAGGTTAAACAATTACCATCCTAAATTTTGGATGAGATTCGGGTTCTTTTCAAGCGTTGCCGTCTGAATCGGCCAGAAGTAGCTCTTCTGGGCAAATACCTGTTCGGCAATCAACATTTTCCGGTAATAATCTTCCGGGCGTGACGATATCACACTGAAACCATAAATATTCTTTGAATATTCCGTACTGGCCTCTTTCCAGCGACGAAGATCCCAGAAGCGCTGGCTTTCAAAAGCAAACTCATTTAGACGTTCCCTGTGAATGATCTCGCGCATACCGCCTTTGGTATTATATCTGCCGGGGGAAGTACTGTATTGATCCCACGAAGTCTTGACATCCGGAATACCTGCACGTTCACGGATGGCATTGATATAATTAAACATTTCGCCACTGCGCGCACCACTGGGACCTTCCGCCTCATTGATCGCTTCTGCATACAACAAATAGAGGTCAGCCAGACGAATCATCGGCCAAGGATACCAATAGGTTGACAAAGCACTACCATTTGCACCAATCCGGTTACGATAGGGATACATCTTTTTCGGATAATAACCAGTCAGAGGCCCTGATTCATTGCTGCTCTTTGCAAGCGCTTTACCCATCCGGCATTGAACACTAAAAATATCTTTCGGCTTCAGGTCGTTGTAGTTTGTCAATGCACCGACCCATTTACCTCCATCAAAGCCCAGGGAAGCATAAAAACGCGGTTCCCGGTCAAAGTTCAACTGAACAGTGGTATATCCCTGCTCAAGGTAATAGGCATGAGCCTCATCACCTGTACGGAGTGCGTATTCATTCATCCCCAGCCGTTCACGATCATAATTGATCGGTAAACCATTCTTCGTATAGAATTGTTCGGCGATTTTCAGGGGCACACCAATGAATGCATAGCAACTTAGGGCATGTGTCCAGCCCAGCGACTGGTACTGCAGATTAGGTGCCGTCAGTTGCTGCCACATCAACAACTGGGTAGCATTGCTCTGCGTATTGCCCCAGACGATTTCTTCGTTCCATCTTTTGCACATGACCCCACGTAAAGTGAAATCAAGGCGCAACGTATCGTTTACCCGATACTCATTATCATACTTATACAGTTTGACATTGGCCTGGCTACAAAGATCGATCGCTTCCTTACACGCAGTCGCCGCATCTTGCCAGCGCTTTTGCTGGTCCGCTTCAGATTTGTTTTGCGCAAACAGTTGAATGCCACGGCTATCCACCAGGGGAGCCTGATCCACGTTGTTGTTGAAAAGCGGACTGGCTGCATATACACTAACGCGGGCCTTGAGCGAGGCTGCAATAATCTGGTTGACACGCCCGTATTCATCCACTGAAGGATTAACCAGTGGAAGGTCTGGAATGGCCTCATTCAGAAGTTCGATCACATAATCGAAGCAATCATCAACCGGATCACGGAAAACACGTACTGCTTCAACTCCTGCATCAATAGGCAAACATTTCTTAATAATGGGGATAGGACCCCATTTGCGGATCAGATTGAAATGGTAGTAAGCCTTGAGGAACCTGGCCTCAGCCTTCCACTGTTTCTTTTCCCACTCTTCCATATCAGGAACGATATCGATGTTATCGATCAGAATGTCGCAACAGCGGATACCCTGATACATGGAGGCCCAGTCATTGGCATAAACCGTACTTGAACTTTGCAGCCCCCTTGCAATCTGGAAGATTGAAGCAGGAACTCGTGCAGATGTGTTGGTGACCGTCCGCCCGACAAGATCCCAAAGTTCATCGCCACCCAACAGGGCAGGATCGGAACCTGAGGCTCCCTCCTCAGTCATAAAGGAATAACAGGTACCCAGATAACGCTTGGCTGTAGAACGCAAGTTGAAAGCCGTTTCAATGGTGGCAAGGCCATCATTTGGGACCACATCCAGGTAGTCGCTACAAGATGACATGCCGGTCAGTGTAACTACACCGGTCAATACCAAAACTTTAATTCTATATGATAGCTTATACATCATCTTTATCATTTAAATGTTATATTAACGCCAATGTTGTACGTTTTCTGTAAAGGATAATTAAGACCAGAACTACCCATTTCAGGATCCCACATCTTAAATTTAGTCCAACTAAAAAGGTTGCTTCCTGTCAGGTACATACGAAAGTTGGCAACGTGGAATTTCTCTGTCAAATTTTTAGGAATCGTGTAACCTAATTCAATTTGCTTCAGCCTAAGGAAGGATCCATCGCGCATCCACCAAGTGCTGACCGGAGTATTATTGTAGTTTTTGTATGAACTGTAACGTGGCCAGAAAGCGTAGATATCACGGTTATTTTCATTCCAGTGACTTTCGTCGATAGCCTTCAGCAACTGGGTATCGCCAACAAACGGAGACATGTCGTTTGCATCTATCCAGAATGACTCATTGGCTAATCCCTGGAAAAACACGGAAGCATCTATTCCTTTGTAACCCAAGGATAATCCAAAACCGTAAATGATTTCAGGAGTGGTCGGGTTTCCTATAGGTACTCTGTCGGCTTCGGAAATAACGCCATCTTGATTTACGTCAGTGTATTTAATATCACCACCTCCATACTGTGAACCAAAAGCAGTCTGGGAAGGACTGTTCTTTGCATCTTCATCATCGATAAACAAACGTTCTGCAATGTAACCCCAGGTTTGCCCGATGGGATATCCTTCGTGCATACGCCAGTATTCCTTATACTCAGGCTCCTCATACACCTTATACTTGCTGGTGGAGTAAGTAAAATTGGCACGGGCCGACGACCAAAAGTCCTTGCTCCAGCTCTGTTTATAGTCAGCCTGAATATCAACACCCTTTGAAGTTGCTTTACCGATATTGGCCGCAATGGTTGATTGAAGCCCCATCGTGTTGGGGATATCAGCACGGGTCATAAAGATGTCGGAACGATCTTCTGTAAAATATTCGGCAATCACATCAACTTTACCAAACAAACCAATTTCTGCAGCATAGTTCTTTTTCAGCGACTTTTCCCATGTGATGGCATCGTTTGCATACCGTATCACAGAGATACCCGTAGAGGAGACGCCCCGGTTTTCGCCGAAATAAGACATTCTGCCTTCATCCGTCATATCCATTTCCGACAAATAGTAGAAACGATTTGACGCTGAACCAATATTGTCGTTCCCTACAAGACCATAGGAATAGCGCAGTTTAAGGTTCGAGACCACCTTCTTTATAGGCTCAAAGAAATTTTCCTTGGAAACAACCCAGGCAACACCAAATGAGGGGAAGAAACCCCATCGATGATTTTTCGAAAAACGCTCTGAACCATTATAACCGAAGTTGAATTCAGTGAAGTATCTGCTATTCCATCCATAGGTAAAACGACCTGCCAGACCTGCATTACGTGAAGGTAGTGACAGTTGAAGTGACCCGGCATTGGCCTCAAGCCTCTCACGAACGGTAAATACCAGCAAACCACTGAGACTATTTCGACCGAATTCGCGGGCCCAGTTCAAACGGTTTTCAGAATACATCGTACTGATCACATTCTTTTGCCCCTCGCTGTAGGTCAGGTAATCGGTTCCAGTTTCATTCAAACGGGTGATATGATATTCTCCCGTAAAAGAATCATAGTTATCCATCGCATACCAGTAAGGCTGAAAGCTGCGATAAATGGAAAAGTCGGCATAACGGGTCAGGTTAAAGAGTGTCATGAAGTTCAGCCCCTTGGTGATGAAGTCCAGTTTTTGGTTCAGCTCCACCGCAGCAATCATCTGCGAACGGTCATAATCCTTGTAACCACGAACCATTTGTGCATAGGGGTTGATGTAACCGCCATCATCATAGTTGCCGAACATGATGTGCTTATACCCGATGTGTTCCGAATCAGCAGGATAATAAGCAGGAAACAAAACCGGATCAGAATGCATGACCTGGTTGTATACGGAACTCCCGCCATTGAGAGGGCCGGAATAATCGTCAAAGTTACCCGTCAACCGAACAGACAACCTGGTGGTTGGGCTCGTGTTGATATCCACATTGGCACGCAGGGTATAGTTTTTTGAATCGATATTGTTGTTGAATGAGTTGCGCTTGTCGACATTCAAAATACCCGCATCATGCGTGATAGCTCCGGATACATAGTACGAAGAGACCTTACCACCACCACTAATCGACACGTTGGCTCGCGTGCTGTTTGCGTAATCCTTAA
Organism: uncultured Odoribacter sp.; assembly: GCA_964488805.1. GTDB lineage: Bacteria > Bacteroidota > Bacteroidia > Bacteroidales > Prolixibacteraceae > Aquipluma. Next base: position 38,571 of record CAZAVU010000024.1, read on the forward strand.
ACAACATTTTATACCAGTCGTTACTCGGATAAATCAGTCGGTTGGCATTAGGTTTGCCAGTCTGCTCGATCTTGTCGTTGCTGTACATCAGATCGCCCAATGGATCCCGGGTAGATATCGCTTCGTTGTAGGACTTCATGTAGGTGACAGGATCAGCCAATTCAATGTTTTTTGTAGGAGCAGAAATTGATGTTTCCAAACGGGCAAAAATCTTTGCAGGACCTTCCTTCCCCCGCTTGGTGGTTACCAAAATCACACCGTTTGCCCCACGTGCTCCATAGAGTGCGGTGGCCGTAGCATCTTTCATTATGGAGAAACTCTCAATATCATCAGGCCGCAGACGTGCCAGATCCGTACTTGTCAGTTCGATGTTGTCAATCAGGATCAATGGCCTGGTGTTGGCGCCGAAAGTGGTTATACCTCGAACGAAGAAGTCGGCGTTATCCTGACCTGGTTCACCCGAACGTTGATAAGCGATGACTCCGGCTACGTTACCGGCCAATGCCGTTGTCAGGTTGCTGGATGGAACCTTCAATTCGGAAGGCTTAACGGTGGTAATTGCACCAATCACACTCTCCTTCTTCTGTTTTCCAAAAGCTACAACCGTAACTTCATCCAAGTCACTGGTTGTAGATGACATTTGAATTTCAACGTAGGTCTTATTCCCAATTGGCACGGTCTGCGTTTCCATACCCAAAAAGGAGACCACCAGTTTGTCCGTGGAGGAAACTTTGATTTCAAAAGTTCCATTCACATCTGTCGTCACACCTCTTGGTGTGTTTTTGACCATTATGGTCACACCCGGTAAGGGCTGACCAGTTTCTTTCTCAAGGACACGTCCCTTCACCGTATATTGCTGAGCAAGCAATTGCAATGGGACGATCAACAAGAAAAAAAGCATAAACAAATACAAATTTCTCATTTCAGTTAAAGTTATGCTAGTTAGTATTAAAAAAACTTGTTGCTTTCTGAATCCTTATTTTATAGAGTCCGGCAATAAATCGGAACATCAGCAGCAAGTTCACGGGCATCCGGATATCTTTCACCGTTTTTTTAATGTGTTTCCCGCTTCGTACAAAGAAAAAACAAAAAAATAGATAGTACAAACGTTTGTGCAAAAAAATGACAAATCCTTGCAAAATAGTTGCCCTAACATTTAGAATTAACGTATACGCCTGTTTTTCTGTTATTTATATATTTTAACCCTAGGCCAACAAAGATTGTATCTCCAGACATGAAACTTTAATTGACAATCAGAAGGAACGCGAAGTAAAAATGTTGACTTTTTAATGAAAACGTCAATTTTAACATGATTGGAGGTAGTAAGCAAAACAACTCTTGTTGTCAGGCAACCCGGAATGTTTGTATTTTTTTCACTAATACATTGACAATCAATTGTCATTATTTTTTTTCCAAAAGAAAGTACCGGCATATCGGAGAATAGCAATTTTTGATTCTTTGTTTTCTTTTATTGTCACTTTTTAAAATACCCCATGCTGGATAAAAAAATGTACTTGAACAAGAATGTAGTAGCTGAGTCCATATCATAGAAGTGCTTTGAGACTGCTCCACGCAAGCGGTTGTTCATTAAAGGAGCATGTTTGCGGTAAGTACCCATGTAAATATCCTCAAAACATTTTAGCTACGTCCGCCAATAACTTCGGGAAACGTTCTACTATGCACCAGATATGACATTCCCAGGCGTGAAAGCTTATGATCGTTAACCAGTACGGAATATGGTTCCCCTTAACGAATGGTATCTGTCGAAAGGAGCAAAACATTACAACAACGTGATGGCAAGCTGTAACCGTCTTTACATACTACTATGAATCAAGCCATTTCAATGTTTTTATAATCTCATGCTTGTCAAATATCCATTTTTCTGTCACAACTTAAAAGTAGACTTTCATGGTTGTGTTTTAAATCGTGCTAGGATTTAGATATTTTTACCGGGCACTATTGATAAAAACTAATTTAGAAAAACAACGATTAATCAAACTGTAAAAATGAAAACAATTAACAGACGAACCTTTATAACAAGTTCTGCAATGGCAGGTATGGCAGGTTTAATAACATCAAATTCTTTTTCCAATATTAATGCCCCGACAGATGCAATTAAAAATCTGGACATAACAGATATGGGGGCCAAATTCTTTTTTAAGAATGGGAAGTTCAAAATCTTACAGATAACTGACACACATTACGTAGCTGGGGATCCGAAATCGGTTAGAACATTAGACAATGTCAATCAAATGCTGGATTTGGAGAAACCGGATTTGGTTATACATACGGGCGATGTTGTTTATGGAAAACCTGCAGAACAATCGGCGAGAGAGATATTGGCCCCTATTTCGGAGCGCAAAATCCCATTTATTGTTACTTTCGGAAATCACGATGAAGAATTTGACAAAACACGTGAAGAGATGTTGGATATTGTAATGAGCATTCCCTACAATCTCAATAGAAAAATACCAAATATACATGGCGTATCAAACGGAATCCTCACCATATCTTCAGCTAAAGATGATAAAGTACAACGCGTTCTATTTATTTTTGATTCAAATGCATATTCTAAAATCAATGGCATAAAAGGTTATGATCATATTCGGTTTGATCAGATTGCATGGTATCGAAAAAATAGTGAAGAATTTACAAAACTCAACGGGAATACCCCCATCCCTTCATTGGCTTTTTTCCATATTCCTCTTTTAGAGCACAAAGAAGCCATTACTGACGATGTTAATAGCGAAACAAGAGGAACAAAAGGCGAATTAATTGCTTCTTCAAAAATTAGTTCCGGTTTGTTTGCATCGATGAAAGAAATGAGAGACATTCAGGCCATGTTTGTCGGACATGACCACAACAATGACTGTTCTACCCTTTGGAATAAGATGTTTTTTATTTTCGGTCGTTTTAGCGGATGCGATACAGTTTATAACGATTTAAAACCCAATGGCGGCCGCGTAATCGAACTAACCGAGGAAAAAAACAGTTTCAGGTCATGGACACGCATATTTGGAGGTAAAATCGAACAAGATTTAAAATATCCGGATGATTTTATAAAAATATGATCATCTCCAAAAAAGGGTTAAAGATTTATGTATTAAAGAAATAAAAATGATCTCTCATTAAAGACCAACTTATCGGGCCGGGGTGGGTGAAATAAAATACGACTATAAATTATACTGTTTTCCTACAACTAAAAAATCCAGCTCGTCTCAAAATTATTAACAAAACAGAATTGGCAAAATATCTTATTGGAAATACATTTGGGTTTCTTATTATCTGTTGCTTGTGAGGAATGAGTAAAATTACAGTTATATTTGCATAAACGTTTGTACAAGTATGACAAAACAAAAAATCAACATAACCGACATTGCAAAAAAAACGGGCCTTTCAATCACTACCGTATCTCGGGTGCTAAACGGCAAAGCTCAACAGTACCGGATTGGCAAAAAATCACAGCAAAAAATAGAGGAAGCTGCCAAGGAGATGCAATATATTCCCAACCATTTTGCTGCAAACCTTCGTTCCGGGAAAAGTAATACCATTGCACTAATTGTCCCGTCACTTGCCAATCCATTTTTTGCATCAATTGCGAGTGAAATAAATGCAGAAATAAGGAGGTATGGTTATATCACAATAATAAGTGATAGCGATGAAAACCCTGAGATAGAAAAAATGGTGCTGGAGCAACTGAGTGCGCGAAATATTGAAGGGTTAATTATTGCTCCCTGTGGCAACCAATGGGGGCACATCAAAAATTTATATGATAAGGGACTGCCTGTTATCTGTATTGACAGGTATTTTGAAAATCTGGACCTTCCTTATGTTTCAACAGATAATTATGATGGCGCCTATCAGGCAACTCAATTCTTGATAAAAAACGGACATACCGCGATAGCCTGCATTCAGGGAGTTCAGGAATCAACGCCAAACCGGTTAAGAATTAAAGGATTTATAGATGCTTTGGAAAAATCAGGCATAAACGATTATTGTGTCGTTGGTGATGATTTCACAGTACAAAACGGGTATCTGGAAACCAAACTTTTACTGCAACAAAAAAAACATCCAACAGCTATCTTTGCGTTTAGCAATACGATTGCTATGGGATGCATGCGCGCGTTAAAAGAAGAAAATAAAAAAATACCCGACGATATTTCATTGATAACCTTTGATGAACATCCGTATCTCGATTTTCTCTCAACTCCACTTTCATGTGTTGCCCAACCAGTAAGCGACATTAGCAAAATTGCAACCAAATTTCTTTTTTCAAAAATACACAATAAAGAAATTAAAATTAATCATGTGCTCCTTAAACCTGAAATTAAGATAAAAGAATCAATTAAAAGAATAATTTAAAGCGCATTATATCCAATGCCGATTCGCGATCTCATCATTCTAATCAGCATTTTTTGCAAAAAAAAACACAAAAGCCCCAACCAACTGTTTAAGGTGCAGGCCAAGAATTGTTTGTAGGCCAATACCGGCGGGAGGAAATACGGGAGTACTCCCAGGACAATTAACATTGTAAAGCAAGGACGTATCAGCAAAACTTACAGTCCCCAAGTTCTAAAGAAGAAAAAAATTCCGAAGTTTACGTTATTGCTATTATGACCGTTTTTTACAATGAATGTGCAGCAACACCTGTTAAATTTGTAAGTACTCATTCTCAAGGAAATTGGTTTTTGTTAGTTATTTAAGAAGATGCCATGTCATTAGATTTAACATTTTCATCTTTTGAGCCGGGAGAAAGAGTCTCCTTTTTAGTCCGAAGATATCTTACCCTGGAGTCGGATGCTCAGGAAGGATGCTTTTGCGATAAACACATCCCCGAAGGTTCATGCACACTTGTGTTCAATTTCAAAGGTGAGGTCAGCATGAGCCTGGACCGCTTAACAAAAAAACTACCGCCTTATTTCTTGACCGTTCCATATTTAGGATATGTGAATATTCGGGCGACACCCCCCATCGACACTTTTGGAGTCGCTTGTAAAACAAGCGTATTCACTTCTCTTTTCAACATCGACTTCAACAAATCCGACAATCCTTCTTTTCGTCAGATCCAGGATGTAATCCCCTTCGAACTCTGGAATAAACTCAGGGACGCCGATTCCCGACAAAAACGAATGGAGATCTTCGAAAACTTTATACGCTCAGTTGCAAAAGGGAAAAAATACGAACCCGACAACATTGACGTTGCCTATGAACGTATTTATTCGTCAAACGGACTGGTGCATGTGAATGACCTGATTGATGACTTAAACCTGAACAGCCGGTCGTTTCGCCGCAATTTCTACAGAAGGGTGGGAATTTCTGCCAAATCACTATGTCGTATCGTTCGGGCAAACCGCGTCTTGCAACTGTTGAAAGAATCCGACAATATTGACTTCCAGAATATAGTCTTTCTCGGCAAATATGTGGACCAACCACACTTTGTAAACGACTTCCGAAAATTTGTTGGCGAATCGCCGGGGACATTCTTCAACCGCGACCTGAAAATGGTAAAATTACTTTCCGGACTGTAATCCCTGCATTTCGGTCCTTGCTGACCGTTTTTTACAATGTTTTGATAAACAAGGATATTAGATTTGATCATCAAATTCAAACAACTTGTTTTATGAAAGCTATTAAAATCATATTTACCTTATTTATTCTGGCAGTTGCCACTGTTTCCTATGGACAGTTTAACATCAAAGAAAAGATTAAGGAAAAATCGACAAGTCGCGCTGAAACACGTGTTGACGAAGGCATTGACAAAGGCATCGACAAACTGGAAGAAGGCGTTGGTAAACTTTTCAAGAAGAAAAAAGACAATCAGGAAGAAACCACTGAGGAAAAAGAAGATACCTCAGAAGCCGAAGACGCTGAGGAAACGAATAAAACTTCGGACAAAGGAGATGATGCTCCGGCCAAAACCGCTCCTTCGCTTAAAGGTTATTCAAAATACGATTTTGTTCCCGGCGACAAAGTGCTTTATTTCGAAGATTTTTCGCAGGATGCCATTGGTGAATTTCCTGCTCTTTGGACAACCAATGGCGGCGGCGAGGTGAAAACCGTAAACATTGCATCGGGCAATTGGTTTCACATGAATAAGGAAGATGCCGTTTATTGCTACACCAAACAAATCTCTTTCCCCGAAAACTTCATCATGGAATTTGATATCATCCCCGATGGGGATTTCGCCAATGGCTATGCGCTGACTTTTTATGAAGACCCCGACAATACCGAATTAACTGACGACCTTTATCCGGGTAAGAAAGGAGTACATATTTCATTTGAAGAAGGCCGTTGGTACACCAAAGGATATGATAATAGTCTGGATGTGGGAGGCTGGATCGAAGGTGAATCAAGTACGAATCCGGTAGTCCTGGGGCAAGTCAACCACGTGATTGTTTGGGTACAAAACCGAAGGTTGCGTATCTATCATCAGGGAGCCAAAGCCTTCGATATGCCAACAAATATTCACGCAGGGACAAAATTCAACCGGCTACGTTTCAGCGGATGGAGCACGCATAGTACACCTTATGTTTCAAACCTCAAAATTACCACCGCAGCACCCGATACCCGCAGCAAGCTGATTACCGAAGGAAAACTGGTCAGCTACGGCATTTATTTCGATGTAAACAAGGATGTTGTGAAAGCAGAATCATTCGGAACACTTAACGACATTGCCAAAGTTCTGAAAGAAAATCCAACGGTAAAAATAAAAATCATTGGTCACACCGATGGCGATGGCGCCGATTCTGCAAATCTCGACCTCTCCAAACGTCGCGGAGCCTCGGTAAAAAACGAGTTGGTAAAAACATTCGGAATTGAGGCCTCACGCTTAGAATCTGACGGCATGGGCGAATCAAAACCCATTGCTTCCAACGATACCCCGGCAAACAAGGCATTGAACCGCAGGGTTGAGTTTGTGAAAACGAATTAAGATTTAGACCGTCTTCGACTCAAGATATTGCCATTCATGACTGAAAATTTAGCCTTTTCCCTGAATACCGTCTGATTTTCGGCACCACAATTTCTAAAGTACAGGCACGCTTCTAAATAAATACTTATCGTATTAATAAGATTACAACAAAAGAAAACAACCAAGCTTCGCCAAACAAAAGTTTTTTCAATGAACAGGCACTTCATGATAACAGGAATTCTTTTCGTATGCCTGACCAGTGGAAAGTTGGCGGCACAGCATCCATTCTCTGACGAGGTTATCGAAGGAAGAATGCCTTACACCAAAGGCGAAGTGAAGCAGGAATTACGCTTTGTTAATTCGCGGGGGCTGGAGAAATATTCAAAATCGGAGCTAGACGCATGCAAAAAATTAGCCGGAAAAGTAGCCTCCATATTGGCGAACTGGCTCAACAACGACTCTTTGCAAGGCTTTGATGCAAAAATCATTACATTTTTAGACTTTTTACCCGAAGCTACATTAGACTGTCCGTTGAATGACCCTCGCCCGAAAGTTTATGCTAAAATAGAAGTGCATTTTGCACCTTTTTGGCATACCGCAAACGGGAAATATCCCAATTACGCAGAAAGCGCCTATGTCAGTATTTTTCTGAATGGAACAGATAATTATATTACAGGAGCTCCTCTTGCAGGAAATTTCTATATAAGACCCCGCAGGACAGCCGATTTTTTCGGTGCCTGCATATATCAGACGACCAATGAAGAAATAACAATTGTGAGTCGGGGAAATACATCCGTTTTTCAACCAGTTTCGCAGGAAGAGTACCTGCAAACAGCGATTAGAGAGCAACAGGAAAATAAAAAAAACACAGGACTGCCGTCGCGACCGCCAGACAAGTATGAACGCCGCAAAGAAATCGAGCAAACGTACAAGGAACTTCAGGAAATAAACAAAGAGATATCTGAAGAATTTAAAAAAACAGCATTAAAAGAACTTGCCAACGAACCAAATGGTGAATTCCTGGATATGGAAAGCAAATTGCAAATGGAGTTGGAACAAATGCCGGTAACTGAACGCATAAAACCTGCATTTTATGCCGCAGACGGGAACATATCTTCTCAACTATTTGATTTGACCGGAAATTATTCGGGATTGTGCCCCGAAAGCCATAACAATGGATGTGAGGCTTTAGTAAGGACAAATCCTGATTTATTAGGTTTTAGCTCTGCTGGAAAAATCAATCTGATGATTATTCAATGGAATAAAATACAGACTTCAGGAGCCAACGCAGACAAGCCCCGTTTCTATGAAAGTGAAAAGAAACATGACAATGTTCACCAATGGAACCTGGCACGTTTGTATCAGCAAAAAGAGGTGTGGGAAACCATCTTTAATCTTGCAAACAATTGATGGCATTCCCAAAGGCGAACTTTTCAAACAGCTTTATTCTATCAGAACAAAAATAGGTTAGGAAAAACACAAACATCAAAAAAAATGAGACTAAACTATTATTCTATCTTAGGAACCATGCTGCTTTTCGCTCATTTGGGAGCAAAAGCACAATCAACCCCGGAAGCATTTCTGGCTCAGTTTCCTCCAATCCCCAGTAATGTTTGCAGAGCAGACACATCTGCAGTAAATCATTTTACAAGCCAGATTTACAAGGTGAAGTCCGCCTTACAACAGGTAACAGACCGAATAAACACCGAACTTCAAGCCAATGAGGAAAAATTAAAGGATAAGGTTGCTCAACAATCGGGATTGAATAAAGCTGATATGGAACAGCTTCAACAGGGAAACGCCTCCGAAGAACATGCCCTCCTGGCAGCCAATAAAATTATCGGCGAACAGTATAACCTTTCTTTGCAGGAACTGCAGAAAGTTGGAGAAATGAGTGATGCCGATCAGGAAAAATGGGCTCAAAATTATGCTACCAAAGCAACCCAGCAAGCAATGAAAAATCCTCAGGCAACTTTAAAGAAACAGGAAAAAAGTGCCAGATTATTTGAATTGGCCAAAGAACAAAAGGCCATTGGCGAACGGATTACGGATAAAATGTCAAGAATTGACAAGCTATTTAAAAACATTGAACTACAAGACACCATTGAAACACGCAAGTTGAATGAGAAACTCCGCCCTTTGGAAAAACAACTTTGTATGGGAATATGCTCACCTGCGGAAATTGCAAGGTCGCGGGCGGCTGAAAAACAAATTTACAGTTTAAAACTTCAGTACTGCGAAAAAATGTCGCCATTGCAAATTGACGCCATTTCGCAATACCTAACTACGGTCAAAACACTTTTCCCCGATTACAGGCGACTTACAGAAATCCAGAATGAGATAGCCAAACTGCAAACAGGAGTTTTGGTTCCCGACGACCTGAGTTGTTACAAGGCAGTTGATGAATATGCCGATGTGTTATCCTCGGCTTACAATTATTGGGTAGGCAAGTTTGACCAATAAAACCTCGGAAAAATGAAACAGTTGATTTTAGATATCTCCCTTGTTTTCTTATTCCTGACCATTTTTCAGTTTGCCAAAGCCCAGGATAATTACGAGCCTCTTCATGGCGTTACTGTGCACGATTTTAACATCAAGGGCGAGCTTGAATTTACATTCACCCATTCCATAGATCTCAAAAACGGAACCAAATCGGAAGGTACGTACCAAATAAAATCGCCGGTTTTATTATTGTTTAACCGGAATGACCTAAAATTCTTTAAGGCTCAGCCGGAAGAGTTTATCGGCTATGTCGAAAATCAATACGATGCCTATTCGGGGTTTTCAAGTGGAAGTTTGATGGATATACCACAAGGCGGATACCGGGACGAAGAAAATTGGATGCAGGTTGAAGAACATGTGAAATGGTGGGAAAACGGCGAGCTGACCGAAATTAATGCACGGGGTGAAATTTATCCGGTTCTCAAAGTTGCTTTTTCGATTCCCGATTTTCCCGAAAAATATAAGGCAGGCCTTGATCAGCTTCAGTTTCGAGTTACCATCTCAGGAATTTCAGATTCTCAGTTCCATCCAACCCGGAATGTTGTGGTGGACGACAATAACAAAAACCAACAAGGAAGCGGTACTGCTTTGATTGATGAAGATGATTTGAGAAAATTAGAGCAGGCAGACCCGTCAGCAGCCGCTGGAATAAAGGAAGGACTTGAATTAATCCGGGAATCTTCCGAATCCCATTCATCCAATCTTTCGGTAAGTATAGGCTGCGGATACTTTTATGGGCAGGATCTGGTAGCCGCCGAAATGTCCTGCAATTTACTTATGGCAGATAAATCAAAAAAAGAAGCCTTTGAACGGCAATTCGAACAAGGGTATTTCAAGGATATGCCCCATATCAATGTGATGAAACTAGTGAAATTCCTGCTCAAGCCCGAAGGTAATTACGAAACACCGATAGTCGGTTCTTTCTCCTCCAATTCGGAAGCCGGTTCCGAAAAAGCGACATACAACGGCACTTTGCGGTTGTATGGCGGGCAGATTACAAAAGACAACTGAACAATTTTCTTATGCGCAGAATATTTTACAAAGCCAGCTTCATTGCTGTATTCAGCCTTCTCTTTTTCATAGAAACTTTCGGGAAAGACTGTAAGCGAATGGTTAACATCTATGACATCGCTGTTTGTGTTGCCAATCCTGATTCGCAGTTATACAAAGCCAGCGTTGGATGTGTAAATCAGTTACTCTTGAATTCAAGAGGCTCAAACGAATATTTTTCGCTTGATTTTCAGCCAACGCACTTTCTTCAGACCCCAACAGAGCAAGTGCTTATAGGTCCCAGTCAGGGTCCGTACTCCAATATTGATTACATGATCTGGGGTGAACTCAAGGAAACCGGAACCGGACGATTTTCTATAACTGTATATTTGGTTTCAGCCAATACACGCCGGCAAGTCGCAAAAGGTACTTCTACTTTTGGAAACCCGTCAGAAGCAGAGTCTGCCGGCATGAATGCTGCACTATCGCTTGGCTTCGACGGGATAAAATCGCGTCCTTTGATCGATGTCATAACCAAGTTTGAAAAGAAAATCAGAAAAGAAGATAATCGGACAGCGATATGCCCTGAGTTGGTCTTCCTGAACAAAGATAAAACAATTAAAGCAGCATCTAAAGAGGAAGTTCTGGTGATGTTTCAGGTAAAAGATGCTGATGGTAAGCCTGTAAAAGATGCAACAGTTTCGGTGCGAACCGACGATGGAAGTATTGATGAACAAGAAAAAAAAACCGACGAATTTGGAATGGTTAAATTTAAGCATAAAACACCTGATAAAAGAAGCAACTACGCTATCACGGCCTTTGCAAAAACAACAGCCCCAAGCGAAAAATTAATCAACATCGAAGATCAATCGATTCCTGTTGAAGTACGAAAAGAAATTACGGAACTAATTGGCGAAATTGAAATAAACGCAACAACAAGAGCAGGTAGTCCTACAATCGCAAATCCGGAGACATCAAGATCCGAATCGCAGATATTTACGGTTTCATCTCTCGATCTTACTATTATTCCTGAACGGATCAAATCCATTAATGAAAGCCGGAATGTCTTGAGCAGGGCACTTTCTGAGACCGACAGGTTTGAAATAGTATCGGGCAAAACAATGACAAATAACGCGGGAGAACCGACCATTATCAAATCAGAACAAACATACAGTCAGTATGATTTATGCGAAGGAAAACTTGAGTTAAGTCGTTCCGGGAAAATAAAAGGTTACAGCAATGGCTTCGACATCAATGTCGATATTGCACTTGAACGAGGCATAGAAACCGGAAATACTACAATCAGCAGTTTAAGTCCCCGGTATTGTTTGCTGGTTGGTTCAGGTTCAAATACACGGCAATTATTTCAAACGGGCAGATATCAGACTTCAGGTGAAGATACAGGCCGAAAGCGAGATTATCCGTGTGCCGATCTGACATCGTTTTCAAAACCACTTAACCCTAAAGCTTCGCTTCCGGTCGAGGGAATATCTTCGACAATCAAGGTGAACGATCAGGAGAACCATGAATATATTATTCCCTTATCCATAAGCAATTCGAAGGCATTGGAACAATATCTTCTCGATCCGCAGGGAATCTTCACAATTACAACAAACGGTAGTTACCGAAAGCTGGATAACGGAGAAATGGAGATTAAAGTAAATGCAAAGCTGACGATTTGGCCCAAAGAGCAGGAGTCCAACTGATAAGAACTTAATCCTTAAATGCCTAAAAGCAATGAAATCTAAACGGATAGTGAGTCTTTTATTCTGCCTGATATTTTCAGTTTTTTTTCTTCATGCTCAGATACCGCCTGATATTTCCCGTATCATAAAAAAGATGCAATCAGGCACTACAATTACCGAATCGGAACAAAAAGCACTGGAAAACTATGGACAGAAAATGCAGAACAAGTATGGGAATGGAACGAAAAGTTATCAAACAAAAAACACAGTTGCATCCCCAGCCAGCAAAATTGATGCAAGTACAAAGATTTCATCAACTCTTCCGGTTTTAAACCGGGAAAGCTACATTAGGCTTGCCAGTTCGTTAATGCAAAATTTCGGTACGAAATCGGGCAATCTTCCCAAGTTGAACGAGTTGCTTGCAAAAACGGGAAAGACAACCGAAGGCGCCGATTATGGAGCCATATTTATGATGGAAGGAGCCGGATCGGCAAGTATTTATACCTGCGCGTGGAGTGCCGTTAAGAATCCGGTTGATATTCTTACGGCCAACAATCTGGCTGTTGCATTGAAAAATGCAGGAGATTATCTCAAAGCATTGCAAATATTAAAATATGCTAACTCAATCAAACCTGGTATTGGATTGATCTTATCCAATACAGGCTGGGTTTATTACGAAGCCGGGGAATATGAAAAAGCAAAAGCCGAGTTTGATCATGCACTAAAAGCATCCCAAGAAATGACGTCCCCGTATTTGGGACTGGGATTAATCGCCCAACGGGAAGGGAACATCCTTAAAGCCAAAGAATATCTTCGAAAGGCTTTAAAAGACAGGTATTCGGTTACAGGCGTAAAGGCTTACCAAAAAGCACAGGAAAACACTACGTCAGATGATCAGACTGAGCCACTTTCCGACGAAAAAGAAAGTTCCGGGAATTACAATATCCCTGAAATTCCAGTTTATGAGCAGCCTCAGAAAATGGCTCCGCAAGAACAGGTAATCCGGAATTACGTTACCGGGATCAATTCATGACTCGATCAGGTAACAGAAAAAATGGCATCGTTGTCCGACCTTATCAGGGAACAGCAGGAACGGGCTGCACAAAATCCGGGAAATTCGATAGTTTACAACCGCGATTTTTCTAAAGAAATCATGATGCTGGAAGATATCGACCTGTTGCTTTGGGGCGAACCCAGCAATTATAGCCGGGCTGTGCGAAAATCTTCAGAATCGACAGAGAATGTCCAGAAACTGATGGAACAAAACAGCACGGTCATGTCTTCATATCTGGAAAGAATCATGCAATTGGATGAGAAAATACGTCCTCTTGAAGAAGAAATGTTAGCCTGTAATGGCGACGAAGCTTGTGTTAAGAGAGTGGTGAAAAAGATGGAACCATTTATGAATGAGAAAAAACAGATCAACTATAAACTATGCAAATTGGGTAAACAACAAATGGATATACTGCTTGCAGGTAGCTACAAATCCTTGTCAACATTGCAGTCTCAGCTAAAAGAAACTGTTCCTGATTACTACGCCTTTACAAATCCAATACTTAATAAAATTTACACTCCGGCATTAAACGAGTTTTACAATCTTCGCAGGGAAGCAAAAGTTCTATCGGCAGAACAAGCTTTGGCTTCCCAGGCCCTGGGTTTGGCCGAAGATGCCGGAAAATACTATGAATTGCAATGTATTGAACCGGAACCTCCGGCACCATCTGATGCCGAAATTGAAGAAACAAATGCGCCTGAGAAAAAACCTGAAAAATGCCCCTTGGGTGATGGATTGAAAGGAGGCATTGGCGCTTTCTCGTTTGAATTGACTTGTACGTTTGTAAAAGTCTCAGGAGGAGAAGGTGTTCTGGCTTCAGTGAAAAGAGATTTTATTAAGCATGAAACCACCTTATGGGCAGGTGTTGGAGTTAAAGGTGAATATGGGAACGGAAATTTAACCGGCGAAGCAACCATTGGAGCCGAAATTACCATCGGGCAGAATGCCGTTACAGATGTTGGTTTTACCAGCAGTGTAAAAGCAGGAGTTGGCGGATTAATGGAAACGGAAATCAGCGGACGCATTGCGATGGACAGTGGAGCAACAATTGACATGAATACAGATTTTTTGCCATAGGAACTT
>CAZAVU010000025.1:0-32203 GCA_964488805.1 uncultured Odoribacter sp.
GGAAAATCCTCCAAACGACCTTGCTCAAAAGGTGAATTAAAAGCCTAGAATGTGAATTTATAAACATTCCCTCCGTTGCATTGCATAATCAAAGAACCTTGATACACATCGCAATCTTCCGGTTCCTTTTTAATGTACGACAAATCAATGACATTGCTGACTCTTCTGGAATCCAGATCAACAATCCACAATGAAGCAGGATAAGCGGCATTTCCAAAGCCGGTTGGCATAAAGAGTTTGCCGTTGAAAATTGAAAGTCCCTGACCAATCAGAAGTTTTTCGCTTCCATTGTAGTAATCTTCAAGTGTATAGGTTTCAATGACATCGGCCTCGTTAAGGGTGACCATTTTGTTGCTGTCGCTTAACTTAGGTAATTTGAATTTTGTGATCCGATGTTTGTTCCCATCCACAGCATTTTTTAGTGTGTTACCGAATCCATACAGATAGCCATTTTTTACATCCACAACCCATTGCAGGGCATAGCCGAAGGTCCCTTTTTCATCCTTGTAATTGATGGTCTGGACCAGCTCGCTGGAGTTTTTAGTCACACGCTCAACATAGCAAACATCTTTCATGTTGTTCACCTTTTCCTTCCACACCTGCGACACGTATAAAAGGGGAAATTCATCCTCGGGCTTAAAAAACTCGTTGCCAAAAGAAGCAACATTGGCATGGTTGGTCTTACTGTAACAAGCCAGGTTGAATTCGGACAATAATTTCTTGTTTTTCAGGTCGATGACTGTGCAAATTCCCGTATTGTGCAAAGAGAACATGTAGTCGCCATGAATGGCCATTCCCTGATAAGCCTCTTTGGTTTTCAGATCACCCAATTCCGGAATTTTGAAATAGAGGGATTCGGCATAGGAATAGTTGTTGAGATCGATTTTAGGCCCGGTGTATTCAGCCGTTGTGTCGGCCTTCAAAGCTAAGTCTGTTGTCTTTTTTGATTTACTTTTAGGGCTTGCGGTAACCGAATTACAAACATTAAATGTGAATGAGAGGAACAGTAAAATGGCAAAAGTTCTTTTCATGATTTAAATTTTAGTTGATTAGACGGGTATATGATCCCAAACACATCTTCCTTTTCAAGAGCCTCATAAATTCACAGTTTCCTTACCTTGCAGGACAGGCGCGTCTTTGGAATACCAGCACAAATATAGCTTATTCGGTGGGGCATAGGTTTTTCAGAAATCACAAAATTTGCCGCAGGATTTCAGCATGATTTAAATATTATCATTTCAATGGGGTTATTGCGAATCATGCTCATTTCATGTATTTTTGCTCCCCATTTTTAGAAAGAGAATCATGAGCAAACCCATAGTTGTCAGCGGCATCAGGCCAACCGGGAATCTGCACCTCGGGAATTATTTTGGCGCGGTGCGTAGTTTCATCAAAATGCAGGAGGATTACAACTGCTATTTTTTCATTGCCGATATTCATTCGCTTACCACTCATCCCACGCCGGTAAATCTTCAGGCCGGGGTGAAACAGGTTTTGGCCGAATACCTGGCTTGTGGCATCGATCCCGAAAAAGCAACCATTTTTATCCAAAGCGATGTGCCTGAGGTGGTTGAATTGTATGCCTTCCTGAACATGAATGCTTATCTGGGCGAGTTGGAACGCACGACCTCATTCAAGGAAAAAGCCCGAAAAAATCCTGAAAATGTGAATGCCGGATTGCTGACCTATCCTGTTTTGATGGCTTCCGACATCATTATTCATAAAGCTCAGTTTGTTCCGGTGGGAAAAGACCAGGAGCAAAACCTGGAAATGGCCCGCAAATTCGCCGGACGTTTCAACCGCATGTACAATTGCGAACTGTTCCCGCTTCCACAACCGTTTACCTTCGACGGCGGCGATATGATTAAAGTTCCGGGGTTGGACGGCAGCGGAAAGATGGGCAAATCGGAAGGAAACGGTATCTTCCTGTATGAAGATCCCAAGGATATCCGCAAGAAAGTGATGCGGGCTGTGACCGATGCCGGTCCAACCGAGCCCAACAGCGATAAAGCCGAACCGGTTGAAAACCTGTTTACCCTGCTGAAAATTGTGTCGAAACCTGATGTCGTAGCTCACTTCGAAGCAGCATACAACGATTGCAGCATCCGCTACGGCGACCTGAAAAAGCAGTTGGCCGAAGACATCATCTGCTATACCGCTCCCATCCGCGAGCGCATCATCGAAATTTTGAAAGACGAAGCTTACATGAGCAGAGTAGCCCGTTTGGGTGCCGAAAAAGCACGTGAATCGGCATCTGCCACACTGAAAGAAGTAAAGGAAATTATCGGCTTTAAGAGATTGTTCTGATCGAGCCAACTCCTTTTGAATGATATTTATCAGGGTTTCACCTCAGGTGGAGCCCTGATTTGCTTTCGTCCGGTAAGGAGTGTTGTACTCCGGATATTTCTGTTTACTTTTGACGATCGATTCAGTAGGGCAAAGCAGCAAAAAAACGAAAAATCTTACCGTGGAGCTGGCAAGCAAAGAAATATTGCAAAAGATAATCTCAGGGGACGAATCGTCGTTTGAAAAGGTGTACCGTTTTTTCTATCCACGGCTGAACTACTTTAGCAAGCAATACCTTCTCGATGCTGAAGCTGCCAAGAACGTCGTTCAGGATGTCTTTACCGAATTGTGGGATAAGCGGCGTTCGTTGCGCGACGATACCAACCTGCAGGCCTGGCTTTTCACCGTCACCAAAAACAAGTCGCTGAAAGTCATCAGCCAGTTGAAATCCAAAGAGAATTACAGCAACTTCATCAAAGCCCGGCAGTTAGAAGTAAACTACAAGTCGCTGTCCGATTTCGACACCAGCAATTTTGTTTTCGGGGAGTTGCAAAGTCGGATTCAGGCTTCGCTGGAAAAATTACCTCCATCGTGCCGTAAGATTTTTGAAATGAGCCGCTTCGAAGACAAAAAGAACCGTGAAATTGCCGAAGAGCTGAACCTCAGCGTCAAAACGGTTGAAGCACAGATCTCAAAAGCGCTCCGGTCGCTAAAAACCGATTTAAAAGACTACCTTCCATTATTTTACATCCTGTTCCTCTTCCAGAAGTAAGAGAAGATACTAGTATCAGTTCTTTTACCTAAAATGGGAAAGCCTTTTTCGGAGTGTTGGCCTCGGCCGGTGAGCCGAAAAACAAGTGAAGACGGCGTTAAAAAATCTTTTCTGTTTGAGCCGTCAGGCGAGTTTAAAAGATTTTAGCCGTCGAACGTTAGTTTTTCGTGCGAAGCGGGCGCAGCCTTGACTTTTTTTGATTACTTTTTTGCGTTAAGGCAAAAAAGTAATTGGGGTTTGGGGCAAAGCCCCATTAGACGGATCAATTAGGCAGGCATCCGGATATTTTAAGAAAAATTACATTCTCGTATAAGGGTAAACGGGATTGATCAGGTTATATATTCAAATCTCATTCATCAATGAACGAAGAAAAGTTAATCGAATACATCAAAGGCCAGATTACGTCGGAGGCCGAAACCATCGAAATTTTAGACTGGATTGAATCTTCTCCTGAAAATCAGGAACAATACAATCGGCTTAAAAATTTGTGGGTGGTAACCGGGCTCTCACATCCTGAAAGCGTTGAGATTCCCGCTTTCTCATTTCCGGCAGATGAAGACCGTCAGTCCCGCGAACGGATGCTCATACAGTGGATGCGCTATGCGGCTGTTTTCGTTCTCGCTTTTGCACTGGGCACTTTAAGCCTTTATCTTGTCAACCGAAATCAACAATCAGGCTACTCATCACTTTACAATACCATTGAAGTTCCCAACGGCGAACGCTCACAAATCCTGTTGTACGACGGCACCAAAGTGTGGCTGAATTCAGGTACCAAATTCAGGTACCCTGTCGCATTTAGCCGCACTACCCGCGACGTGTATCTCGAAGGTGAAGCATTTTTCGACGTTGCCAAAGATGCCAGCCATCCGTTTGTGGTGAATGCTGGTCAGCTTAAAGTCAATGTTTTGGGAACGCGTTTTAACGTTTGCGCCTATCCTGAAGACAATGAGTTCTTTACCACGCTGGAAGAAGGTTCGGTCAATGCGGTGAATGCCGCAAGCGGCACCAGCATAATCCTGAAACCTGGAGAACAGCTCATCCTCGACCGGGGAACAAACGAACTGAAACGATGGAATGTGAATACCGAACTTTATACTTCCTGGAAAGAGAACCTGTTAAGGTTTGACGACGCTCCGTTTGGAGACGTGATTAAAAAGATGGAACGGTGGTACGACGTGAAAATCAAAGTTGATCCTTCCATAAACGCCGGAGAGCGGTACACCATGACCATCAAAACCGAAAGCCTGCGTGAAATGCTTAACCTATTGTCGAAAACAACACAGATGACCTATGATATAAAAGAAAACAACGTTTTGATTAAAAGGCCATGATCAAAAAAGGGAAAGTGCTGTAACACTTCCCCCTTGAATATTTCATGCTGTAACATGAAAACATGGCTAAAATCTCATCGGCTAGAGAGAAGTTTAACCTTTATAATTACAAAATTATGAGAAAAAAATGGTTTAATGATGAGGGACCCCATCGTTTCCTCTTAAAATGGTTACGCATTATGAAACTAACCTTGTTTTTCGTTTTGGTAGCGCTCATGCACGTCAGTGCCAGCGTCTATTCCCAACAAACCAAACTTAGTGTGTCGCTTCAGAATGTTTCGGTCAGGGATGTGCTGAAACAGATTGAAGATCAAAGCGATTTTTTCTTTCTGTACAAGAATGAAAACATTGATGTGAACCGGATTGTGAGCATTGATATCAAGGAAAAACCAGTTGAATATCTGCTGGATCAGGTTTTTAAAGGAACAAAGGTAACTTACGAGGTGGTCGACCGGCAGATTGTCCTGATCGACAAAGAAAAAAATAATCTGAATGTGCCGGCACAGCAGCAGAAATCGGTTTCGGGCAAGGTCACCGATTCATCCGGTTCGCCGCTCCCCGGGGTGTCGGTGCTGATCAAGGGCACCAGTAAAGGCACTATTTCCGATGGCAATGGCGCCTATTCGCTGGGCGGAGTTCCCGAAAATGCAAGCCTGGTATTCTCGTTCATCGGGATGAAAAGCCAGGAAGCCAAAGTGGGTTCCCGTTCGGTAATCAATGTGACCCTGAGCGACGAAGCCGTTGGCGTTGAAGAAGTTGTTGTGGTCGGTTACGGAACCCAGAAACGTGCCAGCGTAACAGGAGCTGTTTCACAAATTTCAGGGAAAGAACTGCTGAAAGCCCCGGTTGGCAATGTGACCAACATGCTGGGCGGTTTGGTTGCCGGCGTGGTCGCCTTGCAGCAATCCGGACAACCGGGAGCTGACGGTGCAAGCATTATTGTGCGCGGAACCGGTGCAAAATATATTGTCGATGGCATTGAACGCAGTATCGGCGAAATTGATCCGAACGAAATTGCCTCTATTTCGGTACTGAAAGATGCCTCTTCGGCTTCGGTTTACGGGCTCGATGCCAACGCCGTAGTCATTGTCACCACTAAACGCGGAAACGTTTCTCCTTCAACAATTACCTTCAACGGTGGTTACGGGGTTAGCGCCAATGCCCTGATGATTGAAATGCTCGATGGCCCGGGATATGCCTACTGGTACAACAAAGCCCGCGAAATGGACGGCGATGCTCCGGTATTTTCTTCCACCCATGTTGAAAAGATGCTGAACAACGATCCTTCCGACGGATGGGGAAACACCAATTGGTATAAGAAAACCTTTGGTGTGGGAAGTACCATGAACTACAATGTGAATGCCACCGGTGGTACCGAAAAAATTAAATACTTTGTTTCGCTTGGCGACTACAAGCAAAAAGGAAATGTGGAAGGCTTCGATTACGACCGCATCAACCTGCGCACGAACATTGATGCTAACATTGCCAATAACCTGGACCTGACCTTCGACGTGTCGGGCCGGATTGAAGACCGCAAACGCCCGGGATATACCGCTTCTCCCGGCGACTGGAACAACATTCCGCAACAAGCCATCCGGGCGCTTCCTTTTGTTCCTGAAGAAATTGACGGAATTCCGGTATCGACCCGGACTGCAAGTTCCTATGTCAATCCATTGGCAGCTTCCGATCTGACAGGATACAGCAAAGTGAAAACCAGTATTTTGCAGTCGAACTTTGCATTGAATTATCATGTGCCGTTTGTAAAAGGGCTGAGCCTGAAATTTTTGACGGCCTACGACATGTCTTACCAGACTTCAAAATCATTTTCAACTCCGTATTACACCAAGGTGGCCTCAGCTCCAACTACTACAACCGGAGATATCGGCTACGTATATACTTACGATGCCAGGGGAACCACAACCAGCCTGGTTGAAGGATTGTCACACTATTCCAGATTGACCACAAACTCAAGCATCAAGTATGAAAACAAATTTGGTTTGCACAACATCTCGGCTTTAGCCCTGATGGAAACCATCAAGAAAGAAGGAAACAGCTTCGGCGCTTACGGATATGGATTCGACATCCTCGAACTTGACGAGCTGGACTATGCCACCCTGGCCAATAAAACCAAAGTCTCCGGAACCAGTTACGAACAACGTCAGGCCGGTTTCTTAGGCCGTGTCAGTTACGATTACGACCGGAAATACCTGGCCGAATTGTCGATGCGTTACGACGGAAGCTATGTTTTTGGCGGAATGGTCGCCGGAAAACGCTGGAGTCCGTTCCCGGCAGCCTCGCTGGGTTGGAGGCTTTCAGAAGAAAGCTGGTTTAAAAACCGGTTCGGTTATGTGAACAACCTGAAATTAAGAGGAAGTGTCGGTTTGACCGGAACAACTGAAATTGACCCGTATTACTACCTGAACACCTTGTCGTTCCTGAATACTCCGGCTGTTGTTCTTAACGGAACCTCGCAAAGCGGGTTGATCACCTCCAAACCGGCCAACATCAACCTTACCTGGGCAAAAGCCCTTCAATACAACGTGGGTTTCGACGCTACTTTATGGAATGGCCTGCTGGGCGTTGAATTCGACGTATTCTACAAATACATCTACGACATGTTGAGCTCGGCCAGCGCTACCTATCCCGATTCGTACGGCGGCTATGTTTACGGTTATGAAAACAACAACAAGCAAGACCATAAAGGTTTCGAAATCTCGTTGAGCCACAGCCACAAGATTGGCAATTTCTCATACAAAATCGGGTTCAACGGAACATACACCACACGCAGATGGTTAAGATACAGCGACTCTGAAAACACTCCCGACTGGCTGAAACTTACCGGCAAGGAAGTGGGAGCTCAGGTGGGCTTCATTTCTCAGGGCTTGTTCCAGAGTCAGGAAGAAATTGACAATTCACCGCTTATCGTCGGAAAAGCAGTTCGCGTGGGCGATATTAAATACCTCGACCGCAACGGCGATGGCATCGTTTCCTACGAACAGGACCGCGGTTATATCGGAAAATCGGCATATCCAAAATTCGTTGGCGGGTTCACCTTCAACGGGGCATGGAAAAACATCGATATCGCGATGATGTTTCAGGGAGCCATTGGCCGCGATGTAGCCCTGACAGGCATTTACAGCGGCGGTATCATGGACCATACCTCCATGACCCGTCCATTCTATCATGGCGGCAATGCACCGGTTTACCTGGTCGAAAATTCGTGGAGGGAAGATAATCCCACCGGCGAGTTTCCACGCCTCTCGTTGGTCCCGGCAAGTTCAAACAATGCCTTTTCTTCCACGTTCTGGTACCGCAACGGCGATTACGTGCGCTTGAAAACTTTCCAGATTGGGTACACACTTTCGCAAAGCTGGGTAAAATCAATTGGCCTGAACAATTTCAGGATTTATGCCGAAGGACAAAATCTTCTGACTTTCAGTAAACTGTCAAAATACAACATTGACCCCGAACAGCCCGGAGTATCCAATGGTTACTACCCGCAACAGCGAGTTATCTCAATGGGTCTTAAACTGGTATTTTAATAAATAAACATCTGCAACTATGAATCATAAAATATTAAAACTAGCCTTTTTGCTTGGCATCGCCAGCCTGGTAGGATGCGATGAAATGCTGGACACCACCCCTTCCGACCGAATCTCTGATAAACTGGTGTGGCAGAACGAAGCCAACGTCACGCTGTACATCAATGGGTTCTATCCCTATATCGACCGGTACGGAAACTTTGGACCTTCTCAGTTTAGCGGTAGTTTGACTGAAGGATTGACCGAAACGCTGAAATACGGTTCTTACGTTCCGGGGAGCAAAGCCGGAGATGCCAACAATTACGTGTTTACTCCCGAAACCATGTCCTCAACCGGGAACCTGCTGGGAACCTGGACCGATACCTATGAACGTATCCGCAGGGTTAATGAATTCCTGGTGGGACTGAAGGAATACTCCAAGCTCGAAGCTGAAACGAATAAGCTTTTTGAGGCCCAGGCCCGTTTCTTCCGCGGATTCCTTTACTTCCAGTTAGCCAAACGGCACGGGGGAGTGATCCTTTATACCGACATGAATCTGCAGAAGAATAAGAACCGCTCCACAGCCGAAGAAACCTGGAACCTGATTGCCGAAGATCTTGATTTTGCTGCGGCTAACCTGCCGGCCAAATGGCCGGTTGCCAAAACTGGCCGCGTTACCAAAGGAGCTGCATTCGCGCTCAAATCGAGGGCCATGCTTTATGCTGAACGCTGGCAAGCGGCCAAAACTGCTGCCGACTCGGTTTTTGCATTAAATCAATATGCTTTAACCAGCAAATATGCCGATGCCTGGAAAGGCGGTAATTCGGAATCAATTCTCGAATACAACTACCTGGTTACAGGTCCGAACCACACGTTTGATAAAGACTATGCCACTTATGGCGAAATCGAAAACCAGGGTGGTAGCGGAACTCCGACTCAGGAAATGATCGAATCGTACGAAAAGAAAGACGGAACAAAAGTAAACTGGACTCCCTGGCACGTTTCGGGAGGTACCACAACAAGGCCGCCTTACGAAGATCTGGATCCCCGTTTCCAGGCAACTGTTATCTATAACGGCTCAAAATGGATGGGTAAAACCATGGAAAACTGTGTGGACGGAACCAATGGCAAATACCTGGGATACCGTCAGGATACCTATACCAAAGGAAGAACGGTTACCGGTTACTACCTGAGAAAATACAGGGATGAAGCGCACACCGATCTGGTTACCTATCTGAGTACCCAAACCTGGGTTGAAATCCGTCTGGCCGAAGTCTATCTGAACCGCGCCGAGGCCAACTATCGTTTGGGCAATGCTGGGGCTGCCCTGGCCGACATCAATGCCGTGCGCACACGCACCGGGGTTGCTCTTCCTTCCATCAGCGGAATTACCGGCGATGCACTCTTTTCGGCTATCCGTCAGGAACGTAAAATCGAACTGGCTTATGAAGGGCACCTGTACTGGGACATGCGCCGCTGGAAGCTTGCCTCTAAAGAATACAACGGATACCGCGTTCATGGAATGAAAATCTCCAAAAATGCTGCCGGATACCTCTACGAATATGTCGATTGCGACCTGCAAAACCGCAAGTTCCTCGAAAAAACTTATGTATTCCCGATTCCTTACAGCGAATTGGCTAACAACTCGGCTATCGAGCAATATGATGAATGGAAATAATAAAACCGTAACCCATGAAGAAGAATAAATATATAGCAATAGTGATGGTTTTGCTCGCATTTATGAGTGGCTGCCATCAACCCGACGAATTATTACCATCTGTTTCAAGGGAAGGAATCAATAGCATCACTGCTACATTTGCCGACGGAACAGGAAAATTTACCGGATACATTTCTGAAGGAAGCGACCAGATCCTTATCCCGATTCCGTACTATTATCCTGAAAGCAGCGATAACCAGGTGTCTGAATCGCAACTGACCAAAATGCGGATGACGGCCAACCTCGACGACAACGTAACGATTAGTCCGGCCATTTTGTACATGGACCTGACCAAGGATAATGTCGTAACGGTTACCGATCAGGTAAAAGCAAAAAAACAATACACCATCAAAGGCGTGATCACCAAAAGCAATGCCTGTCTGATTGAAGAGTTTAAGTTGCCGTCGCTGGGAATGACCGGTGTGATCAACGAATCAGCCAAAACCATCTCGTTGATAGCCATCGGTGACCTGGCTCCTGCTACAGCCGAACTGACCATGTCGTACCACGCCTCCATTTCTCCTGACCCCAGGACTACTGCGCTGGATTACGACAACAACATCAAACTGACGGTTACTGCTCATGATGGGGTAACCAAAAGTGTCTATACTGTCAAGAAAGAAGTTCCGCAGAAACTGGCCTACGGTATCCGCAACGGAAGCGCCAAGCTGATGTTTGCAAAAAAACTGAAAGCCGACCTGGGTATCAGTGTCGACAATCTGACCGGAGGCCTTGCTGTTTCGGGTGACTATGTGATTCTGAACACACGAAACGCCAACAGCGTTTACATCAATGCCAAAACCGGTGAAAAAGTTGGGGAGATTGACCTTGGCGCATTAAAAGGATCGACCACCAACTTCTACAACACAGCCGACGACGACGGCAATGTGCTGATCTGTAACCTGACACCAAACGCAGGTAATGTCTTCAAAATCGTGAAACTGACTTCGTTTGCCGGAACCACCGAACCGTTCATTACCTGGGATGCCGCAGGTGCAGCCCTCGGACGTAAGTTCTCGGTTGTTGGAAGCATCAGCAAGAATGCAATCATCACCGCTCCGCTGTACACCGGAACCAACCAGAAGTTTGCCCGCTGGACCGTTGTGAATGGCGCTGTAACTTCGCAAACTCCTGAAATCATCACCATGAGCGGGTTGGCCAAAGGCTGGACTACCAACTGCGATCTGATTTACACTTCGGCTACCGATGTTGCCAGCGACTACTTTGTTGCTTCTTATTCCGACAATACCTTTGCCTGGGTAAACGGAACAACCAATGCAGTGCGCAATAAACTGGATGCCATCAGTGGAAACTATATCCCGAATGCCGTTGACTTTACCGAGTTCAACAATGCCAAATACGCCACGCTGAACTGGATTAACAGTTTCACCTGGGGCGCTGCCGATGCCATCTGGCTGCTCGATGTAAGCAACGACAGCAATTTCTCGGGTAACCTCGAAACCAAGACGTGTAAATCGGTGGTATGGGAATGCGACCGCGACAAATTTGGCCCGAAAGCTGTCACTCCGGTGGTAGCCAACGCCAACGGAACCGGCGATGTAGTCCTGAAAACTTCGGAAGACGGCTACTATCTGTATCTGTATTTCGTATTTACCAATGGATACGTAGTTGGTTACCAGTTCGACTGTATCGATATGTAACAATTAAATTTAGAGGTTGCCTTAAAAGACCGATGGTCAGGTCATTCCGAACTTGTTTCGGGGTCTGACATTCAATTTGCAAGATCCTGAAACAAGCCTTCGACGGAAAGTTCAGGATGACAGACCTCCGGACTTTTGAGACAACCTTGTTTTAACAACAAACTATGAACAGAAAAACAGGTCAGTTTTTATTCCTGGCATTTATTGGCCTTGCAACGGCCTTGTTAACAAACTCCTGTGGAGAGAAAAGCAAAAGTTACGAATGGGAATGGGAAGACACAACCAACAATGCCGATAAGCCCAAGTATATTTGGGTGGATGCCGCAGCCAACTTTCCCGACTTTGCCAACAGCAAGGAAAACATCCTTCGCGACCTGACCCTGGCAAAGAATGCAGGCTTTACCGACGTGGTTGTCGATGTTCGGCCCACCACGGGCGATGTCCTGTTTAAAACCGATGTGGTCGATCAGGCGAAATGGTTGGGCGCATGGCAATCGGGCATATACACCAAAATTGAACGGACGGCAACCTGGGATTATCTTCAGGCCTTTATCGATGCCGGGCACAGTCTCGGTCTAAAGATTCATGCCGGATTCAATACCATGGTCGGTGGAAATATTACAAGCCTTGGTCCCGAAGGGGTCCTGTTCAGGGATGCGGCCAAAAAAGACTGGGCTACTCAACTGTTAACCACTTCGGGTGTGGTCAGTACTTTGGATCAGGGTGGCACCGGAGCCAGATTTTTCAACCCGGTAAACGAAAACGTCCAGAACTATTTGTGCGACATTCTGGAAGATTTGGCTGCCTATAAAGATCTGGATGGGATCATCCTCGATCGCGGTCGCTTTGATGAGCTCGACAGTGATTTTTCAACCTATACCCAGAAGAAATTCGAGAGTTATCTCGGCTATGCAGTCCAGAATTTTCCCAAAGATGTGATGATTGCCGGAACCAAGGCAGGCAGCCTGCCAGCAACGCAGCCCGTTTATTTCAAACAGTGGCTCGAATTCAGGGTAAAAACCATTCACGATTTCATGGAGAAAGCCCGCTCCCGGGTGAAAACCACCAATTCGAAAATACAGTTTGGCGTTTATGTGGGCGGATGGTATTCCACTTACTACGGGGTAGGCGTAAACTGGGCAAGCCCCAAATATAACACGGCCTCTGCCTATTCGACCTGGGCCTCAGTCAAATATCAAAACTACGGGTATGCCGACCACATGGACATTATCCTGATTGGCGCCTACGCTCCGCCAACCCGTGTTTACGGCACCAACGAATGGTCGATCCAGGGATTTTGTTCGCAGGCGATGAACAAGATTAAAGGCGATGCCAAAGTAGTGGGCGGTCCCGACGTTGGAAACGGCGACTGGGCTACCAGCAGCGCCAATGTGGTCAACCAGGCCATCACCCAATCGGTCGACGCAGCGATCAATGCCTGCGACGGTTATTTCCTGTTTGACATGATCCACCTGAAACAGAAAAATCAGTGGGAATATGTGAAAGCCGGAATCGACGCGGCAAACAGCTCCAAATAGGCCAGGTAGCACCAAAGCTTAATCAAAAAAATAAACAGAGTATTGCAGCCCGTAGGTATGGGCTGCAAGTTCTTTATTTCAGCACTTTCAGATCCGAAATTTTCCCTGATTGATTGCTGAAGAGGTCAGCTTGTGTCAAGACCTGACCTTCTGAAATGTCTGAAAAACACCAATAGGTCAGATGTTTAAATCAAAATTTCATTAAAAAACCCTTAATTACAATATTCTAAAAACAGATGAAAAAACTATTTGCTCTTCTATTAATCTCATTGGTTGTATTGGCAGGAATCACCGTTCAGGGCGCTCCGCGAAAAGACAAAAAAACAGCCATGATGTGGATCGATGCCGAAGCCAACTTTGCCCGCTTCAGTTATCCCGATTCCATCGATTTTTACCTCGAAAAGATTCAGAAAATTGGCTTTACCGATGCCATTATTGACATGCGCCCCATCACCGGAGAAGTGCTGTATAAAAGCCAGTATGCCCCTCAAATGACCGAATGGGACAAATTCAACCGGCCCGATTTCGACTACCTCGGTTATTTCATAGTAAAAGCCCACAAGCTCGGACTGAAAGTTCATGCCTCATTAAACACTTTTGTGGCCGGGCATAACTTCTTCAACCGGGGACAGGTGTATACCGGCCATCCCGAATGGACGACCATGGTTTACACACCCAACGAAGGCATAGTGCCGATCACGACCCAAAAGAAAAAATATTCGGCCATGGTCAATCCCATCAATCCCGATTTCCAGGCTCACATCCTGAATGTGCTGAAAGAAGTGGTGGCCAAATATCCCAAACTCGACGGAGTGATTCTCGACCGTTGTCGCTATGACGGTATTATGGCCGATTTCTCTGATCTATCAAGGGAGAAATTTGAAGAATACCTGGGCGAAAAGATTCAGAATTTCCCGACCGATATTTACGAATGGAAGACCGACGCCAACGGGAAACCCGACTATGTTCCCGGAAAATACTTCAAAAAATGGCTGGAATGGAGAACCCGGAACATTTACAATTTTGTGGCCCAGGCCAGGCAGACTGTCAAATCAGTGAATCCAAAGATTTCGTTCGGGGCTTACACCGGCGCCTGGTACCCTTCTTATTTCGAAGTGGGCGTAAACTGGGCCAGCAATCAGTACGACACCTCCAAAGATTTCGGCTGGGCAACTCCCCAATACAAAAACTTTGGCTACGCCGAGCTGCTCGACCTTTACACCACCGGAAATTACTACACCAACGTGACGATGGAAGAGTACCTGAAATCGAACAACATGGTTAAAAACGAAACCGACAGCAAAGGCGCTACCGGAACCTGGTATTGTGTGGAAGGTTCGTGCCGGAAAATCAGAGGTATTCTGAACGGCCATAAATTCATGGGAGGAATCCTGGTTGATCAGTTCTACGATAAACGTCCGCAGCTTTCGCGTTCCATTGCCATGAACATGCAGGCTTCCGACGGGCTGATGATGTTCGACATCGTTCATATCATTAAGAAAAACCTTTGGAAAGAAGTGGAGGATGGTTTCCGTATGGCTGCCGATCCTAAAACTTTTACCCGTAAATAAAACTCAGACTCATGAAGCGGAACATCCTTTTTCTGCTGTTTTTTTTCTGCAGTTTCAATGTTGCTTTTTCTGCCGGAAAGAATAACCGGCAACCGATTTGCAGAGGAACAGTTTCCTGTGCAGGTAAAGGTCTGGAAGGTGTGCTAGTGACCGATGGCATCAATTTTTGTAAGACCGATCGCAATGGAAATTATTCACTGCAACCTGATCTTGCGGCCAGTTTTATTTACATTACCAGTCCCTCCGGATACAATGTTCCTGTTGAAAATTCGGTGCCGAAGTTCTACAGGAGACTGGACGCAGCAGGCCATTCCGCGAGAATTGATTTCCAGCTCGTAAAAAGCATGGTCGATGATACCCGGCACGGATTTATTGCCTGGGCCGATCCGCAAGTCAAAGCTGCCGGCGAAGTTCCTCTTTTTCGTCAGGCCGTTTGCGATTTGGGCAACCTGTTAAAATCGTTCAAGGATGTTCCGTTTCATGCGCTGGGTTGCGGCGATATTACAGGCGACAACCCGGCCCTGTTCGATAGTACGAAAATGCTGCTTTCGGCAACAGGCATCCCGTTTTACCAGAGCATTGGCAACCACGATATGAAATACTATGGGCGTTCCGACGAAACATCGACCGTGAATTTCGAAAAACATTTCGGCCCCACATATTATTCGTTCAACAAAGGCAAGGTTCACTATGTGGTGCTCGACGATGTTTTTTACATTGGCCGCGACTATTTCTACATTGGCTATTTGCCCGAACGTCAACTGGCCTGGCTCGAAAAAGACCTTTCGTTTGTTCCGGCCGGTTCAACTGTCGTGGTCACGTTCCATATTCCTTCGGCTTTGGACGAGAAAGATCTCAAAACATTCAACTACGACAACATCGCCGGATCGATAACCAACAAAAAAGCGCTGTACGATCTGCTGAAACCGTATCATGCGCACCTGATTTCGGGTCATTTGCATTACAGCCGGAACATGCTGATTTCGCCAACCATTTACGAGCACATCCTGTCGTCGGTATGTGGCGCCTGGTGGATGGGCAACCTGGCCGAAGACGGTACACCGCAGGGCTACGGGGTGTTTGAAGTGAATGGCGACAGTATCTCGTGGTATTTCAAGAGCCTGGGTAAAGATGCTTCCTACCAGTTCCGGGCATATCCGGTTGGAAGCAATCCTGAACAGCCGGATTACATCACCGTCAACGTATGGAACTGGGATCCCGAATGGAAGGTTTTCTGGTATGAAAATGGGCGAAAGATGGGTGAAATGGAAGCATTCTCAGGAGTTGACCCACAGACGGCAAAAGCTTTTTCTGACAAGTCAAAAATGACCTATCCCTGGATTCAGGCCCGAAAAACCGATCACCTGTTCCGGGCAAAACCGCAAGCTACTTCTGCTGAAATCAGGATTGAGGTTGTTGATCGGTTTAAAAATATTTACCGAAGCAATCTCTGAGTTTGTAAAAATTTATTAAAGTCGTCACTTTGTTTGTAAATATTTATTAAAACGAATTATAAAACCGCTTAAATTTGTGCCTCAAATCATTTAAGTCGGAAATTCATTTTAATAAACCAAGTAAATAGCTAACCCATGAAGTTGTGTTTAATGATTTTTGTATTGATGCTTTGTCTTTCCCAACAGGGATGGGCTGCCTCTGATAGTTTGAAATATGTGAATGCAGCCGGTTTGCCGTTGATCGGCAAAGGCTTCGACGATACCCAAAACCGGTACGACCGTTTGCCTGCCAGCCTTGAAGGTAAAACCCGCCAGCCGGTGTGGTGGCTGTCGAAGAACTGTAGCGGGATGGCCATCCGTTTCCGTACCAACTCTCCGGTGATTGCCGCCAAATGGGAAGTTACCGGCGATGGGGTAATGAACCATTTTGCCCCGTCAGGAATAAAAGGACTGGATCTATATTGCCTGAAAAACGGCAAGTGGCAGTTTGTCAATTCCGCCCGTCCTGCAAAAAAGGAAACTACGGCAGTCATTATCGACAACATGGTTGAGCAGGACATGGAATACATGCTTTACCTGCCGCTTTACGACGGCCTGGCCAACCTGGAAATTGGCGTGAAATACACTTCTATCATTGGCGATCCACAGGTTGATTCGCCTCGAAAAGCTAAGCCGGTGGTGTTCTACGGAACCAGCATCACCCAGGGCGGATGCGCCTCGCGTGCCGGGATGTCGTACCCCAACCAGTTGTCGCGCATGCTCGACCGGCAGATCATCAACCTGGGTTTCAGCGGAAACGGTCAGCTTGACCTGGAAGTGGCCGAAGCCATGGCCAATATTGATGCTTCCTGTTTTGTGATCGACTGTCTGCCCAACGTCACGGTAGCCCAGATGAACGAAAAATACCTCCGGTTCCTCGAACTCATTCGTGAAAAGAAACCCGATGTCCCGATTTTATTGGTCGAAACGGTGCTTTTCCCGCACATGTATTTCGATCAGACTGTTTACACCCTGCTTCAGGAAAAGAATGAAACCCTGAAAAAAATATATTCTGATCAGAAGAAGAAAGGCGATCGCCACATCTATTACCTGAAATCGGATAAACTGATCGGAACCGACTGTGAAGCTACGGTCGACGGAATCCACATGACCGACCTGGGCTTCTGGCGGATGTCGCAATACATGTACCCGGCAATCCATAAGCTGATCAAATAATGAAACGCGCATTATCTCTGGACGTTCTGCGCGGCCTTTCCATTTTCGGGATGATCTTTTCGGCGACCATCCCGTTTGGAGACGCTTTACCAGCCTGGATGTACCATGCTCAGTGCCCGCCGCCCAGTCACGCGTTTAACCCGGAACTTCCCGGGATTACCTGGGTTGACCTGGTTTTACCGGTGTTCATCTTTTGTATGGGAGCCGCCATCCCGCTGGCGCTGAACCGCAAGATCAGTTCCGGAGTATCAACCGGCCAGGTTTTAAAAGGAATTGTTTCGCGTTTTTTGCTGTTGTGTTCTTTTGCCATCTACATCGCCCACCTTATGCCAAACGCCATCGGCAAAGGCTTCTGGGATTTCCAGTTGTTCGGGGTGGACATTGCCGGATATGATTTGCAATTGCTCACGCTGATTGGTTTTGCCCTGATGTTCCCGATGTTCATGGTCATTAAAGACCGCAAGAAAGAACGGAAAGCCAGACTTTGGGGCTGGAGCGGTGCCATTCTGCTGCTGCTTTTCTTCCACCTGGCATACAATCAGGAATTTTCGCTGCACCGGAGCAACATCATCATCCTGCTGTTGGGCAATGTGTACCTGTTTGGCGCGTTGGGGTGGTATTTTACCCGCGAAAGCCAGAACGCCCGGCTGATTTTGTTCATTTTCTGGGGGGCCATCCAGCTTTGCTGCAAGTACACCCACTTCGATGCCCCGTTGAACGAATTTAAGCCGCTTTCGTGGATTTTCCTTTTCCGGATGACTCATTACATGCTTTTGCTCATTCCGGCCACCATGGTGGGCGATATGCTGCTGAAGAGGCTTCAAAACGGCGACTCCGACCGGAAGCTGATCGGAAACAGCCGATACGAGCACATTTTCTTTCCGGTACTTGCCGTCATTGTGGGATGGCTCGTCGTTTCATTGTTCAGCCGCTGGACCACTGCCGCTTATTTGCTGACACCTGTAGCATTGGCTGCACTTTACCCGATTGTAAAAAAACATATTCCCGGATATCTGCCCCTGTTTCAGTTGGCCGCCGGCCTGATTGTGCTGGGCCTGATACTCGAACCGGTTGAAGGAGGCATCAAAAAAGACCGTGCAACGGCTTCGTACATGGTGATGACTTCAGGAATGGCCGCGTGCCTGCTGATGTTTTTCGACTACGTTTGCCATTACCTGAGCGAAAACCGGTTTATAAAACTCTTTGCCGGTGCGGGAAGCAATCCGCTGATGGCCTATGTCGGCACCAGTTGGCTGGCCTTTCCTCTGCTGAAGGTGAGTTTTCTGTACGGCATTTTCCTTTGGCTTTATCCTGAAGGTTATCCTTGGATTGGAGTATTACGGGCAGCTGTGCTCACGTTGTCTATTCTTTGGGTGGTGAAGGTGCTGACCGACCGGAAAATTGCATGGAGGGCATAAAAGCACTAAACTTTTACCTTGAAAATCTAAAATTCACGGCGCACCCACTCGATCATGCGCGATTCGGGTAGGTCGTTCATGCAACGGAAATGCTTTTTCGGGCATTCGCTGTAGCCTAGCTTTGAGCAGGGGCGGCACGTCAGCCCTTTCACTTCGAGAATTTCGGAACCCTTGCCGGGCAAGTAGGGATACATGCCCAGTTCAGGAGTTGTATTTCCCCAAACCGAAAGTATTTTCTTGTGGAAGGCAGCCGCAATGTGCATCAGGCCGGTGTCGTTGGTAATTACCAGCCGGGCATTTTTCACCAGCGAAGCCGATTGATTGAGACGAAGTTTCCCGGTGAAATCGACCACATTGCCCGTGTTCCATTCCAGAATACGGGCAGCCATCGGCCCTTCGCTTTTTCCGCCCAGCAATACAAACGGGAGCTTCGATTCCGAAATCAGCGACCGGTATTTTTCGGCAGGCATTCGTTTGGTGAAATATGTTCCGGCCAAAACCAGCGCCACATAACCGTTCCTGAAATTTTCGGGTAGCTGTTCCTGTGAGAATTCATCTTCGTGCGGAATGAAATATTCCAGTCCTTTCCCGTCATTCGTAATGTTGAAATGGCGTAACGTTTCCAGGTTACGGTCAACAATGTGACCACAGGGCATGGTGTTTATCTTCAAGCAAGTCAGCAGCAGCTTGCGAAAGTTAAGCTTGTTGAAGGAGAATGACTTTGCTTTTATGGCCATCTTAACCTGCAGGCTCCGAAGGTTGTTGTGCAGGTCGATCACATAGCCGTAATTTTCGTTCTTTAATTCCCGGATCGTTTCCTGAAGTGAATCGCCAAGAAGCTGAATTTTATCGATATACGGATTGGCCTGAAGCAAGTCGAGGTTTCGTTTTTTGGTCAGGTAATGGATTTCGGCCTCGGGGAACTGATTTTTCAGGCAGCGGACAACGGGCGATGTCAGGACGATGTCGCCGATAGAACTGAACCGTATGATTAGGAATTTCGTTTTCAAAATAAAAAACCCTGAAGGGGATGAAGCTTCAGGGTTTAAATATAATTAGTTTATCGTATCAGTTGGTTAAACCGATTCGGCAAGTACAATAATTTTGTTGTTTTTGTTTTCAACAACTCCACCATCGACCTCGAAAAAAAGCTCAGTTCCGCTTTCTTCAATCACTTTTATCGTTCCCCGTTCCAGCGAGGAAATGATTGGAGCATGGTTTTTCAGTATCTCGAATGCACCTTTGCTGCCAGGCAACTTAACCAGTTTAACCTGACCGGAATAGATACTTTTATCGGGTGTAATTATTTCGAGCAACATGGTTTTCGTATTAGAAATTAAGCTCCGGCGAGTAATTTTTCACCTTTTTCGATCGCCTGTTCAATGGTTCCCACCAGGTTGAACGCGGCTTCGGGATACTGGTCAACTTCGCCATCCATGATCATGTTGAATCCCTTGATGGTATCTTCAATGGAAACCAACTGACCCTTCAGCCCGGTAAACTGTTCGGCAACAAAGAACGGCTGGGAAAGGAAGCGCTGAACGCGGCGGGCGCGGTGCACAATCAATTTATCGTCTTCCGACAGTTCGTCCATACCCAGAATGGCAATGATGTCCTGAAGTTCTTTATAGCGTTGCAGGATCATGATCACGCGTTGGGCGCAGTTGTAATGGTCGTCGCCAACAATTTCGCGGGTCAGGATCCGGGAAGTCGAGTCCAGTGGGTCAACTGCCGGATAAATACCCAGTTCTGAAATTTTACGGCTCAATACGGTCGTGGCGTCCAGGTGGGCAAACGTGGTGGCAGGGGCCGGGTCGGTCAAGTCGTCAGCCGGTACATATACGGCCTGTACCGAAGTGATTGACCCGTTTCTGGTTGAAGTGATGCGTTCCTGCATGATCCCCATTTCGGTAGCCAGTGTTGGCTGATAACCTACGGCCGAGGGCATACGTCCGAGCAATGCCGAAACTTCCGATCCGGCCTGGGTGAAACGGAACACGTTGTCAACAAAGAAAAGGATGTCACGGCCTTTGCTGGTGGTGCCATCACCGTCGCGTAAACTTTCGGCAATGGTCAATCCTGAAAGGGCCACACGGGCGCGGGCTCCGGGCGGTTCGTTCATCTGTCCGAACACCAGGGCCAGCTTCGATTTCTTCACGGCTTCCCGGTCAACCTTCGAAAGATCCCAGTTGCCTTTTTCCATTGCTTCCCTGAATTCGTCGCCATAGTCAACAATTTTGGCTTCGATCATTTCCCGAAGCAGGTCGTTCCCTTCGCGGGTACGCTCGCCAACTCCGGCAAAGACTGAAAGTCCGCTGTGAGCCAAGGCAATATTGTTAATCAGTTCCTGAATCAAAACAGTTTTTCCCACACCGGCACCGCCAAACAAACCGATTTTACCTCCTTTGGCATACGGTTCAATAAGGTCGATTACCTTGATCCCGGTGAAGAGCACTTCGGTTTCAGTGGTTAATTCCTCATATTCTGGTGGTTCGTTGTGAATGCTGAGCCCATTTTTAGGTAGTGACTCCAGCCCGTCAACTGCGTCACCGGTTACATTAAGCAAACGCCCCAGGGCTTCTTCTCCTTTGGGCATTGTAATTGGTTTTCCGGTGGCAACCACGTTCATGCCCCTGCGGAACCCGTCGGTCGAGTCCATCGCGATGGCGCGAACGGTATTTTCGCCAATATGCTGCTGACATTCAAGGATCAGGTTTTCACTGCCTTCTCTCTCAATTTCAAGGGCATCGTAAATCCGGGGAAGTTCACTGCCTTCCAAATCAAAAGTGATGTCGATTACCGGTCCGATCACCTGAGTTATTTTTCCAATATTCTGAGCCATATTTTTTATTTTTCTAAAGGGGCTGAAATTTATAAAATTTGGACGAATCAATCTCTTTTCCGGGAAATAAAAATGATCATCCCATAAAAGATGATCAGTTCCTGCGACCCGTTAATGGTCGCGTGCCATGATTTTTTTGGCCAGATGGAGTAATTCTGACTTCGTTTCTGTTGCCAGGTCAACTTCATTCCAAACGTTTAGCGCCGTGTGGTAATACTGATCAATTAGCTCCTCTGTTATGCTTCTGATATTTAATTTGTTGTAAATGTCGGTGATGGCAGCTATCTTTTCCTGACTATCGAAATTCTTTCGGGTTGTCCAATCCAGAATGGTGGCTTTGGTCCGGTTATCCGACAATTCCAGGGCTTTCAGCAGCAGGAAGGTCTTTTTGTTTGAAACGATATCGCCCCCGATTTTTTTACCGAACTTGTCCTGATCGGCAAAGACGTCGAGCAAATCGTCCTGAAGCTGGAAAGCAATTCCCAGGTTGAGGCCGAATTCGTAAAGCAATCCGGCAGTTTTTTCAGGAGCGTTGGCCGCCAGCGCCCCTATTTTCAGGCTACAGGCCAGTAATACGGCGGTTTTCAGTCGAATCATGTTCAGGTATTCCGGAATGGAAACATCGTTCCGGGTTTCAAAATCCATATCGTATTGCTGGCCTTCGCAAACTTCGAGGGCGGTCTGTGAAAACAGTTCAATCATCGGGGCGTTATTCGCCGAACGACACTTCAGCAAATAGTTGTAAGCCATGATCGACATGGCATCGCCCGACAGAATGGCGATATTCTCGTTGTATTTCTTGTAAACCGAGAGGGAATTCCGCCGCATTTCGGCCCGGTCCATAATATCGTCGTGCAGCAAGGTGAAGTTGTGGAAAACCTCGATAGCCATGGCTACCGGGAATGCGTTGCTGATATTGTTGCTGAACAGATTGTATGAAAGCAGGACCATTACCGGGCGGAGCCTTTTGCCTCCCATCGCCAAAGCGTATCCAACCGGCTGATACAGGTTCAGGGGTTCTGTCGTGTTCAGGCGAATGATTTCTTTGTCGATTTCGACGGAGATGAGTGTTTGTAACTCTTTTATTGTGTGCATAGTAGGTGAATCTGGCAAAGGAGCTTCCCGCTTTATCTTCGTTCATTCCTCACGAAAAGTCTGGATATTTCCGGAGACCGATTCCGAACAGATAAGGTAGCAAGCGCCTTTAGTGATTGACGAAAGTAGGCATTATCGCGAAATTTTGAAAACTAAAACGCCCATACGGTTACGAAAATCGTTCGGGCTTTTTGTCCTTAAAATATGGTCAAATGTTATATCCGGTTATGCAACAGTCGGTTCAGGAGTTCATCCTTGAATTTGGGAGAAACCGGCAACTGGGTTTTGTCGGCCATCTCGATAATTCCGCCATCGGCTTTCAGGTAGCGGTTGACGTACTTTAAACAGATGAGGTGCGAACGATGAATCCGGAAAAAGCCATGAGGAACCAACAGGTTGTCAAAATCAAGCAAAGTACGGCTAACAAGCACCGAGGAACCATTCTGGAAAAAAATCCTCGAATAATTACGTTCTCCTTCACACCGGACGATATCTTTAACCTTGACAATGGTGAATCCGTTAATTTCGGGTAATGCAATTGTGGCCTCCTCGTCGCCGGGGCGGTCGAAAACCTTTCTTAGGACCTCAACCCTTTGTTTTTCGTGCAGCACCGGTATTTCATTGATCCGGTTGATAGTCGATTTTACATTTTCGATCAGTACCGGTTTCACAATATAGTCGAATGCCGAATATTTGAAGGCGGTGATTGCATAGTCGCTGTAAGACGTGGTAAACACGACTTTGAAGTTGACCTCGCGAAGTTTTTCCAGGAGACTAAATCCAGTACCATCGGGCATTTCAATATCCAGAAACACCAAATCCGGTTCAACGTTGTTAATCAGCTCCAGACCCGAAGCAACCGAATCAGCTTCCCCCAGGATGTCAATCTCCGGGAAATTCTGTTCAAGAATACGTTTGAGCCCTCTTCTGGCCAGTTGATCGTCGTCAATGAGTACGGTATGGTACATGAAAAGTCGTTCAGATAATTTTTTTAAAAATAATACAAATGATCAAACAAAAAACTTTTGGAAGACTAAAAAAACATATAATTAAAATTGTCAGTACTGGCGAACCGTCAGATTTCGTTGATTCCTACAAACTTATTGAGTGTATTGTGTGCCTAAAATGCCAGATTGCAAGCAGAAATCGGTGAAAACTTGCAAAACGACGCTTTTTTATCTTGAAAACATGAAAAATATCGTTAGTTTTACCCGCTTTTTTAAACGAAAATATGTACAGATCACCTTTATACGGGAAAGAATGGAACTGGCGTAACATTAAAATGGAAACGCGAGAATTACATATTGCTTTGCGGTCATAAAGGCCGGGAAAAGGGATTTTCTGCGTTTGTGCAGCAAGTCCCTTTTCTATTTTGTGTTCCTAGTGAAATGAAAAAACCATTAAATAATTAACATCATGGCAAGACAAAAGAAAATCTACCTCGAAGAATCGGAGATGCCAAAACAATGGTACAACATCGCCCCGGATCTACCCACACCACTTAACCCGCCTTTGGGCCCAAACGGAGCTCCGGTAACTCCGGAGATGCTGGCTCCTGTTTTCCCGATGAACCTTATCGAGCAGGAAGTTTCCATGGAACGCTGGATCAGTATTCCTGAAGAAGTTCGCCAGATCCTGTTCCAATGGCGGCCAAGTCCGTTGGTACGGGCTTACGAACTGGAAGAAGCTCTGGGTACTCCGGCCAAAATCTATTACAAGAATGAAAGTGTTTCCCCGTCAGGAAGCCACAAGGCTAATACTGCCGTTCCTCAGGTTTGGTACAACAAACAATTCGGCATTAAAAAGTTGACTACCGAAACCGGCGCCGGACAATGGGGCTCGTCGCTTTCGTATGCCTGTGCCCAGATTGGCGGAATTGAATGTAAAGTGTATATGGTACGCGTGAGTTTCGACCAGAAACCTTTCCGCAAGATGTTGATGCAAGCCTACGGGGGCAAATGTGTAGCCAGCCCAAGCATGGATACTCAGGTGGGGCGTGATATACTTGCCCAATTCCCAGATACCCCTGGAAGTCTGGGGATCGCTATTTCGGAAGCCATTGAGGATGCGGTGAGCGATCCAACCGGAAAAACCCGCTACACCCTGGGTTCGGTACTGAACCATGTCATGTTGCACCAAACCATTATCGGGCTGGAAGCCAAGAAGCAATTGGCCAAGGTTGGCGTTAAAAATCCGGATGTGGTCATCGCGTGCTGCGGGGGCGGAAGTAACTTTGCAGGGTTGACCTTCCCGTTCATGTACGATAAAATCAATGGCGCCAACATCCAGATCATTGGCGCTGAGCCAGCTTCGTGTCCGACACTCACCAAAGGTCCGTTCATTTATGATCATGGCGATGTGGCCCGGATGACCCCGATGATGGCCATGTACAGCCTGGGACACAACTTTATCCCCGAACCAATCCATGCAGGAGGACTTCGCTATCACGGAATGTCACCGCTGGTAAGCGCTGCCTTGCGCGATGGATTGATGGAAGCCAATGCCATTCCTCAGACCGAATGTTTTGAAGCCGGATTACTATTCGCAAAAACCGAAGGAATTGTTCCTGCTCCTGAAACAACCCATGCTATTGCGCAGGTTATCCGCGAAGCCCAAAAAGCAAAAGAAGAAGGAAAAGAAAAAACTATCCTTTTCAACTTCAGCGGCAACGGAATGATGGACCTGATCGGTTACGATAAATTTATTGCCGGTCAGCTTGCCGATTACGAATATCCTGAAAAAGAAATCGAATCGAATCTTGCCAAATTGCAGGGTTACCCGATGCCTAAATAATGACTTATTAATCCTTCAAGGTTTTTGCAAAAACCTTGAAGGATTATAATCAAAACTTCAATGAAACATGCTTAATTGACTTTCGGTCGGAAGTGTAAACTACATGCACAATTCCATCGGGAGTCTGAATAACAGAAGGATAACTAAATTCCCCACGGGCTTGGTTCTCAAGCACAGCTACATCTTTCCAGTTTTTCCCATCAGCCGATACGGCAACATTTAATTTATTCCGGCCATTGACCCATTCTTTCCCGCTTTCCATCGGGTTATAAACCAATACCTGTAATCCAGAATGAAGCGTAACCGCGTCGATTCCCGAGTTCGGGTTTAATACGTTAGTTTTCGCAAGGTTGCTCCAGGTCTTGCCCTGATCAGATGACCAGCTTTCCATGATGTAATTCTGGTTACTTCGCAGTAAAGCCTGTATTCTTCCGTGCGGGTATTGCAATAGGGTAGGTTGAATGACTTTAGCCGGATTGGTTGGGTCAATCGGAATTTTCTCCCACGATTTTCCGCCATCCATCGATCGTTCGATGTGAACATGCCACTGGTCGCTCGTTGTTTCGACACTCGACGGGCTCAGGATAACACCGGAGGGTAAGGATATTGGTTTGTTTTTAATCGGCCCCAGAATGTTTTCCGCTAGTTTCTGTGGAGCCGACCAGCTTTGGCCTTCGTCAGCCGACGTTACCACCATTCCCCACCATTCCCGGGGGTTTGGTCCAACTTTATAATACAGAGAAAGCATACCGTCGGGCAAGCGAAAAAGCACCGGGTTCCAGCACGGGTATCTTAATGAATCGCTGACTGTTCCGGTCAGTATTTCTTTGGGAATGCTCCATTTTGCTCCTTTTTTGAACGAAACCCAGATTCCAACGTCGGGGCTGCCTTCATACGAACCGCCAAACCAGGCTGCCATCAGTGAGCCATCTTTCAGCCCGATAATGGTGGAGGCATGACATTGCTTGAATGGTGCTTCCTGAAAAATAAATTCACTGGATTGAATCTTGCATGATTTGGGAAGGCGAATGGCCTGACACGGAAAAATGCAGATGAAGAAAAGCAGGAGTAGTGAATATCTCATAGAATTGTTGTTAAAACAACTGCAAAAATAGCAGATTCTGTAACCTCACCATTCCAGTTCCCTGAAAATACGGGAAACCATTCCAGACTCAAATCCCCGACTAAGGGCAAAGCGCATCAGCTTGTTACGCTTATCGTACTGATCTTTGGCCTTGACTGATTTTGCCTTGTCAGCCAATATTTTGCGAAGTCCGTTGGCGTAAGTTTCCTCTTCAATTTCTTCAAAAGCCAATTCAAGTATTTCGGATGAAATATGCTTTGCCCGAAGCATGAACTCAATTTTTTGCCGTCCCCAGTGGTTAAACCGGTATTTATCTTTCACATAAGCCCGGGCGAACCGTTCGTCGTCAAGGTATTTTTCTTCTTTCAATTTAGCAATGACGGCTTGGGCCTGATCGTTGGAAAGTGCCCATTTTTTTAACTTCTCCAGTATATCAGCAGTGCAGGTTTCCATTTTGCTACACAGCAGTGCCGCTTTGTTGTAAGCATTTGTTTGTTCCGGCGAAAAATCCATTTTTTATGTTTATTTATAGAACAATCTTTTGTCGTCAATCAAAATGATGGATGAAGGTACAACTTGAACTCCAGATTTGCCTTTCAAAGTTCAAAATTTGTTATTTTAAGCGAAGTTTAATTTTGAAATTTTAAAACAAATGAATCGACCAAAGAACAAAAACGTTCGACAAAATTAGTTCCTTTGCATCAGAAAATACTCGACTATGAAGAAACATATCAAACAAGTTGGGGCTATATCTTTTTTAATTCTGAATCAGATCGTTGGGTTTGGGCAGAGTCAGGCTGTAAGGCCGATGACTTTTGGCGATGCCTATGAACAAATGAATACCAACAGTCACGTTTTAAAAAGAGCTGATTTCGAAATTAACGAGAAAGAAGCCAGCAGAAAAGCTTCACTGGGGCTACATGCTCCCTTGGTTTTTGTTACGGCCAACGCTATTCAGATGGCCGATCCGCTGACGCTCGACCTGACTCCGGTTCGCGATGCCATCACTCCGCTTTATGAAGTGCTGAGCAAATACGGTAATTTCTCGGGCGTTCCCAATCCAGATCCTGCAACTTCAGGTGTGATGCCTACGCTTCCCGACAAAGTCAGCACAACGGTTATCCGGGGTAAACTTCAGGAGGGACTCACTACCATCAACGAAGCTGAATGGAACAAGATGATTCAGGAAAAGCAATTTGCTGCGGTGAATGCGAACCTGATCTGGCCCTTGTACACCGGCGGAAAAATCAATGCGGCCAACGAAGCTTCAAAAATATACGAAGAAGAAGCCGGTCTGGAGAAAAAGACCAAACAGGGGGAACTGCTCAGTGAACTGACTTCCAGATACTACGGACTGGTGCTGGCCGAGCAGGCATGCAAGGTTCGCAAACAAGTGGACGAAGCCATGAAAAAACATTTGTTCGATTCGGAAA
This sequence comes from uncultured Odoribacter sp., assembly GCA_964488805.1. GTDB lineage: Bacteria > Bacteroidota > Bacteroidia > Bacteroidales > Prolixibacteraceae > Aquipluma. The sequence continues at coordinate 27,732 of CAZAVU010000025.1, forward strand.
AACTGAGCGAACAGGGACAAATTGCCAGAGTTGAATTTCTTCATGCCCAGGTAGCCAGCTCGGATGCCGAACGCGAACTGAAAAAAGCCAAACGCGATGTGACCATCGTCAAACGCGCCCTTCAGAATACCCTGGCTATAACCGACAGCAACAAGATTGCCGTGGCCAGCCCTTTGTTTATCCTGAAAAATTTTGAACCGGAAGACTTTTTTATCACTCTGGCCCTGGAAAATAACCCTCAATTAAAACAGGTTGAATCAAAGAAAAATCTGGCGGAAACGGGGGTAAAACTTGAAAAAAGCAACTACCTGCCAACTGTAGCCTTGACAGCCACCTACGATCTGGCCAACAAGGATTTGTCTCCTTATGTTCCCGACTGGATGGTAGGTGTCGGGTTAAATTGGTCGCTTTTCGAAGGAAATGCACGTCACCGCAAACTGCAGGCGGCCCGTTTCAAAGGCGAACAGGTGGAAGAAGCCGGTCTGAAGGCGGAGGAAGACATTAAAACCATAATCAGAAAACTGCATCAGCAGCTTGGCACCCAGGTCGAGCAACTGGAAGAGCTGGACAAAACGCTCGAATTTGCCAAAGTGTATGTCGAAAGCCGCGACAAGGCTTTTAAAGAAGGACTCTCAACTTCGACCGAACTGGTTGATGCCAATTTGCTGCTGGCCAAAGTGAAAATCGAACGTTTACAAGCCATGTACAACTTCGATGTCAGTCTGGCCGCCTTGTTGCAGGTGTGCGGAACTCCCGAGAAATTCCTGTCGTACCAAACCAGCAATCAGATTATTTCCGAATCATTTTAAAACACAATACCGAACACCATGAATAAGACAAGAAATTTTATCATCGGCTTGTTTTTTACCGCGTTACTGATATTCCTGCTGTATACCACCTGGCTAATCACCCGTCCGTTACCTCTGGAAGTTCAGGGCGAGATCGAAGCTACCCAATTCAAGGTTGCTTCTAAAATACCGGGCCGGATTGACAGTATCGCCGTGAAGAAAGGACAGAAAGTGGCAAAAGGCGACTTCCTTTTTTCAATCAGCAGTCCCGAAATTGATGCTAAACTGGTACAGGTCACTGCCATGCGAAATGCTGCGCAGGCTCAAAGCCTGAAAGCCCAGAACGGGGCGCAGGCTGAAGATATTCAGGCAGCTTACAACCTGTATGTAAAAGCAGAAGCCGCAGCCCGGCTCTATGAAAAAACATTCACAAGGGTCGAAAACCTGTTCAAAGACGGTGTCGTTTCGGAACAGAAAAAAGACGAGGCCGAAACCCAGGCAAAGGCAGGCCGCGAAACAGCCAATGCGGCTAAGGCACAATGGGAGAAAGCAGTGAAAGGCGCCCGTTTTGAGGATAAACGCTCCGCACAGGAACTGGTCAACCAGGCCGAGGGCGGGATCAAGGAAGTGGAAGCCTATCTGGCCGAAACCCAGGTAAAAGCACCGGCTTCCGGAGAAGTTTCAAACATCGTGTCGGAATGTGGCGAATTGGTTCCAACCGGATACCCGGTAATTACCGTGCTGGATCTTCAGGACAGTTGGGCCACTTTGTTTGTCCGTGAAGACTTGCTGGCCGACATCCGCATGAACAGTGAAATTAAAGCAAGCATTCCGGCCCTTGGGAACAAGGAAATTACCCTGAAAGTAAACTACATCAGCCCGCTGGCCGATTTTGCCACCTGGACAGCCACCAAAACTTCAGGCGGTTTCGATACCAAGTCGTTCGAAATACACGCTGTACCTACTTCTCCGGTTGAAGGCCTGCGTCCCGGAATGAGCGTTCTGGTCAACTGGAAACAGTTCCGGAAATAAAGTTCAGTATTCAGTTTCTGTGTTCAGTAAAAAAAGTCGTTCTTCGTCGTTAGGCCCTTCCTTGTTTAAAACCAGTTTCATTGCCCAACGACCACAAATGACTGCCAATGACCACAAATGACAATTTTTCTCAATGAAGAAAAAACAAAATAAGATATCAAAGCTTGTCGATGAAGGGGACTCTTTTCTGCGGAGAAATCCGTTTTTCAGGGTTTTCTTTCGGGAAATCGACCGGATGACCGGATCGACGGTCTATCTGTTTTCAACCCTGATCGGCCCGCTGATTGCTTTCGTTCTTCTGCTGTCGATTTTTTCGCAGGGCGTTCCGCGCGACCTCCCGGTTGGAGTTGTCGATTTGGATAATACTACTCTGTCGCGCAAAATCAGTATGTGGATTGGAGCTACTCCCGAGGCCGAAGTAGTGAAACACCTTCCAAATCAGGCGGAAGCTTATCAGGAAATGAAAGAAGGAAAGCTGGATGCCATTGTGATTATTGCCGACGGTACCGAAAAAAATATCCTGAAAGGAAGGGGCGAAACGGTTCAGGTTTTCATCAACAATACCAACATCCTGAAAGGCGGATATCTGCAAAAGGGCATCTATAAAGCGCTGGCAACACTCTCAGGAGGAATTAAGCTGCAAGTTGCCCAAAAAAGCGGCATGAGACAGGAACAGGCCATGGCAAAAATACAACCTGTTAAACTGCAGCAGCATGTGTTGTTCAACCCGTTTGGCAACTACTCCTACTTCCTGCTTACTGCGCTTCTCCCGCTGATGATCGTGGTGTTTACCCTGCTTTCGAGCGTGTTTGCCGTTGGAACCGAAGTTAAAGAAGGAACAGGCCCTGACTGGATGGAACATTCGGCTGGAAGCCTGATTGTGGGGCTGGCCGGGAAACTGAGCCCTTACACCATCCTGCTGCTGATTAATGCCATGGTAATGAATGTGGTTATGTTTGTTCAGATCGGAACTCCGCTCCGTGGAAGTTTCACTTTTATTTGCCTGACCGAGATAGCCCTGATTCTAACCTATCAGTTGCTTGGGGTGTTGCTTGTTTCGGTTACGTCAAATCTCCGGTTGGGGCTCTCGCTGGCCAGCGCCTATTCGATGATGGCGCTCACCTTTTCAGGTCTGACATTTCCGCAATTTTCTATGCCTCTGGGGGCCAGGATATTTTCGTACATTTTCCCGTTCACTTACTGGACTAAAATATTTATCTCGCAGGCTATCAGGGGCGAAGCAATTAATCACGCGTTTTATACCCTGGCCGCATTCGTGCCATTCATTTTACTGGCCGTGTGTTTTTTACCACGGCTGAAAAAGTTGCTGAAAGAAGAAAAGTACTGGGGAAAAATTTAGTTGTAAAGATCTGGTTCCCATTGACCAAAATGGGTACAACGAATTGATCCCGAAAAATAAAAAGAGAGAACCAAAAGCTATGTTCAAGAAAATACTCAAAGGCATCGAGATGACCCGGCAATTTTACCTGGACGAGATCAGGAATATCCGGCGTGACAGTGGTGCTCTTCTGATTTTGTTCGGTGCTCTGATCATTTATCCCCTGGCTTATGCCATCGGATATAAAAATGAAGTTGTCCGCGAACTGAAAACCACGATTGTCGACCTCGACCGCACGACCGGCAGCCGCCAGTTGATCCGTATGATCAATGGCGCTGAACAAATTGAGGTGAATCGCGAAGTGGAAAGTCTGGACGAAGCCCAAAAAGATTTCTTTGAAGGTGGCTCCGGCGGGATCATCGTGATTCCCGAAAACTTTGAGAAAGATATTCTTTCCGGAAAACAAGCCAACGTTTCGGTTTTTGCCGACGGAAGTTATTTCCTGATTTACAGGCAGCTCATTGCCGGATCGGTTAAAGCGGTAGGCACTTTTTCGGCCGGTGTCGAGATCAAGAAACTCATGATGGAGGGGAAAACTTACGAGCAGGCTGCCCAGTTGCGCGATCCGCTGACGGCTGATCTGCATTTCTGGTTTAATCCGGCTTCGGGATACGGTTCTTTTGTGATGCCTGGTATTATCATCATCATTATTCAGCAAACCTTGCTGGTCGGAATCGGGATGGTTGGCGGAACTTCCAAGGAAAAAAAACGGTACAGTTTTATGGTTCCGGTTGCCCTGAAACGCGGTGGCGTCTTACCCATTTTATTCGGGAAAACCTTGTCGTACCTGACCATTTACTTTGTAAACTGTGTTTTTACCATGGTGTGGCTTCACTACTGGTTTCATTATCCCAACGCCGGCAGTTACCTCACCGTGCTGATGCTGACGTTGCCCTTCCTGCTTGCTGTTATTTTCATGGGAATTACCTTTTCGGTGATGCTGAAGCGTCGCGAATCATCGATCATGTTTATGGTCTTCCTTTCGCCAATCGTTGTGTTCCTGAGTGGACTTTCGTGGCCGGTTTCATCTATTCCGCCGCTGGTTTATAATCTGGCCCATTTGTTCCCGTCAACTACCATGATTCCGGCATATCTGCGGGTTCGCACCATGGGCGTAGGTTTGCACGACGTTCGGCACGAGTACTCCCTGATGCTTATTCAGATGGTTTTTTATTTTTGCACGGCTGTACTTGCGCTTTATCTCCTGGCACGCCACAATGCCCGGAAAGCTTCCGGAGATAGCGAAGTGCAAC
>CAZAVU010000025.1:32303-51163 GCA_964488805.1 uncultured Odoribacter sp.
ACGGCAAAGAAAAAGCTCCACTTTGATCGAAGCCAGGCCTATCCTTTGCCGTTGGTTTTAACCAACGGACATAGTAAAATCAGTCTTTTACTTTCTCAAACCCATATTTCTCTTCAAGTAATTTTATCTCATCTTCCAAAGTAATCCGTTGGTGATGCTTATCCTGATTTTGAATGTATTGGCGAACTTTTTCAACTTGCGATTGTCCGATCGAAACGGCGTAATAGTCATCTTGCCATTCAAAATGATATGGAAACATCTTTAAACTATTGACCCAGAACGAGCTTTCACCTTTCAGATATTGTATGATGGTAGCAATATTTTGCTGTTTCCCTAGATTTAGCAAGGCATGTATATGATTTTCATGAGCATTGATGTGGTCTAAAACAATATTTTTGTCATTCGCATTTTCTCTGAAATGTTTCAACAAATCAGGCCGAAAAGAATGAGGAATATAATAAGCTCTGTCTTTTACAGCCCAAACGCAATGCAGCCAGATTTTGACATACGACATAAATTAAAAATTTGGGGTTTGAGCTAATTTAATGAATTCCGATGATATTTTTTTATTCCAATGTCCGTCAGCTAAAGCAGACGGCAAAGAATAAACTCTACCTTGATCGAAGCCAAGTCTATCCTTTGCCGTTCACTTTAGTGAACGGATAAAGGATCATATGAAATTTAATTTTTGTTTTTCAATGATTTATCTTCAATTGTTCTAATCCGTCAGCTAAAGCAGACGGCAAAGGATAAGCTCCTCTTTGATCGAAGCCAGGCCTATCCTTTGCCGTTCACTTTAGTGAACGGACACAATAATCTCTTTTAGGGTTTGCTGCACGAAGCCTTTGCTTCCACCATTTTCGGGTTGGTTTCGATAGTCGAAATCACTTTCAGCAGTTGTTCGCCCATCCCAATTTTATAGCCTGACGAAAAGAGGTAAACATTTCCGGAGGCATCGCAGAACAATACCAGCGGCAGTTTTTCTTTTAATCCAGCGCCATAAATGGCCGAGATCGCATTCAAAATCTGGTCGTTGGGATCAATGCCACTTTCAATTTTGGCAGGCAACTGGTAGGTTTTTAGCACTCCGGCCTGACCAGCTTTTTCGGCAGGCATGGCAAACACAAATTGTCCTCCCCATTTGTTGAAATGATCGACGTACGGGCCAAGGTCGTTCAAAATGTGTTTCGATGGTTCCTTGTCAGGATCAATCACCACCAGAACGGTGTATTTGTTGCCCACTACCGACGATAGGCTTACATTCTTTCCATCGCTTGTTTTTTGCAGGTTCAGCGCCTTAAAATCGAGGTTCCCGCTTGGTTTCATCTCGCCCGACTGCTTGCGCAGTTCCACTGGTATCGTAGTTAGCTTGCCTTTTCCAATGGTGAAGAAAGTCATTTTGCTCAGCACCGAACCGTCCTGCTGGCGGTTTCCGGTAACCAGAGCATACTGTCCTACTTCCAGTTCTATTGGTTTGGCGGTGTTGGTCAGGCTGCCACCTTCGGGGAATTCGAGTGTGCGGTAAAAACCGTTTTTCAGGACCCCGATGGTGTAATGCAGGTAATATTGCGGGGCAACCGCATTGCCTTTATCGGTCAGCTTCAGCAAACCTTTTTCGGGTTGTGCAACTACCAGCTGATCGAAACCGGCACGCAGCCATTGTCCGTTTTTGTTGTATTCCGGGATCTGTGTTTCAGGATTTAAGCGGGCCGGAATGCCAAACGTGCGGCAGGCAGCCACAAAGAAAATGTCGCGTGAAAGCGGATCGGCCACACGCAGGTTATACACGCCGATTGGAGTGAGCGGTGCACGCGAATGCTTGTTGGCAACGGCGTTTACATTGATGTTTTCGCGAATCCAGTTGGTGAGTGCAGAAATGTCGTTTCGAGTTGATTGCGCCATTTCCGGTCCAAACGAAGTAGCCAGGAAACTACGCCATGCGCTGAGGTTTTCCAGTGCAATGCGCGGAGCAAGCACGTATTTGGTGAACAATTCTTTATCCTGAACCAGTTTCTGCAACCCGAGTTGTGCAGTTTGTGTCAGATGGTCTGTCAGAATCGATTCGGGAGTATCGCTGTAATCTTTGTCTGCAATCTGGATGGCCAGTTCGAGAACGGTGCTGCGGTTGGTTGGGGCATTCTTTTCGAGGTAAGCCGAAATCTGGTCCCAGTTGCCGTAGCTCAGTTTGATGAATCGGTAAATGGTATCGAACGGCAGTTTGGTTTTGGCGGCAAATTCCTTCACCCAGGCCGAATCCTTGAAGGTTTTCATGTAGGCATTGCGGATCGAGTCTTCTTTGGCCAACCGGATGTCATTGGCTTTCTTTTGCTCCGGAGTGACTTTGCTTTCCACTTTGGCGGCATGTGGCGGAACCAAATCCCAGGTTTCGCTTGTATTGGCCGGTTTGGTTTGGTTCAGCACCAGTTGAAGGGTGTCTTTTTCAGGAATGGAGAAGCGCTGGTAAGCAAACTTTCCGTTTTTGGCAGCCCAGATCACCAGGTCGCCCATGCCGGTTGTCAGGCTCGAAAAGCCTTGTTTGTTGGTATAACCAGTGGCAATGGGGTAGTACTCGGCGTAGTTGTATAACTGAAATTCAACTTTGGCGCTGTCGGCTGGCGATCCATCCTGATTTTTTACTGAGATGGTTACTTTTTTCGTGGTAGCATAATGCGAGGTGAGGTTCAGTTCTGAGAAACGTACCTCGGGCGTGAGCACTTCTTCCGAACCGAAATATCTTCCGTAAGCACGGGTATGCACCAGCATCACGCGTTTGGCAGGCTCGCTGAACCAGCCCATGTCGAGATCAACATCGGGTTCGCAGGCGCCCAGGAAATGCCATTTGCCGTCGATCCACACTTCCACCCAGGCATGATTATCGTCGGAGTGAGCCCAGCGCGGCGTGTACACCTGGCGGGCCGGAATTCCGGCGGTGCGCAAAGCAGTTACGGTAAACGTAGATTCCTCTCCGCAACGTCCAAAAGTCTTTTTCACGGTGCTGAGCGGGGCGCTGGTGCGCGAGTCGGTTCCGCGGTAGTTCACCTTTTCGTGGCACCAGTGGTTAATTTCGAGTGCGGCCTGTTTCATGTCCATGCCTTTCACGCGACTGGTGATTTCGTTGTACATCACTTCGCGGAAATTGTCGAGGTTTTCGTTGTTCACGCGCAAAGGCAGCACGAAATGCAGGAATTCTTCCTCCGGAATGGTTTTTCCCCAGGGCATTTCGGCACGGGCTTTCAAACTGTACTGCACGTTTTTCAGGAAAAATTCAGGCTGATAATCGGCCAGATCGCTTAAAGGAGCATAGGCGTAAATGAATTCGAGAGCCTGTTTTTCGTCAGCCTGAAGTTGCTGGCTGAAGATGTCCCAGATGTGCACCTGACTTTTGGCTGTCAATTCTTTCTGAACGGTCAGCATACGCTGGATGTCGGCTTTTCGGTCCTGATTCTGAATAAGCTCCTGCTTTTTTGCGCACGAAAAGGCAATAGCCGCAATGAAAATAACGATGAAAATTTTGTTGGTCATTTATATTCGTTTTAAAATATTTCGGGATGAACCACATAGACACATAGATTTTACTTTCCTATTGTGTCCGATGTGCCTATGTGGTTATCATTATCTACCAGTTTAGCTTATAAAACCCGTTCCCCAACGGTTTCAGCGTACTTGTTCCTCCTGAAATTAACTCGCCAATGGCATTTACCTGTGTGATTTTAAAAGGAGCTCCGGAAGCCTGTTTCAACGAAGCCAGATCGGCAGGTTTGCCATCGGTTTCGCGAATTTGAATCAGGATGGCTTTTTCTCCTTCAACAGGTTGTGCATTTACCAGAATCACATTTTCAGGCCAGCCTGAGATGACTGATTTTTGCCACACCGGTTCACCACTTCCGCCGCCTGGCAAAATGCGGGTCAGGAAAGGCACGCGCGTTCCCCAGCCAAAACGGGTGGCTTCGCCGTTCGACACATCGCTGCCCGACGTGAGGTAGTACGACCATTCGTGCTGCCCTTTCTGGTCAGGATTAAAGTTGGTCACCCAATAGTTGTTCATCGGCCACGAATACATGTGCGTGGTTTCGGGCAAAGCTCCGGCTTTGTAGCGTCCGGTGTTGATACCGCCAAACTGCATGAGCGGAATTTCGGGACTACCCATGATAATCTGAGCTTCGTTGTTCCGGAGTATCGAGAAATGCTGCACGGTGTTCCAGTCGTTCGACGAGCCTGGAATCTGATCTTTTCCGGCTTCCACCACACCGCCCTGCACATCGAAATACAGCTTTCCATTGTCTAACTGAAACGGAAATGCAACGTATATTCCTTCCGGATCCACAATCGGTTTTTTCACAATCGAATACGCAAGATCGATGCGTTTGGTGGTATTGAACAGGCGTATTTCCATGTCCACATCGTAGCCTTCGTACGATGCAGCAGTTTTCCCTTTCATGCGGATGGTATTCCAGACCTGACCTTCGGAATAGCTGTCGAAACGGGCTTCATCAAACGGGAAACGTTTGAAATCGTCCAACCGTTTCTGCTCCATCTGGTGACGGTTACCCAGCAGTTCGTAGATGAATTCGCCCATCGCATACGGCGCTTTCGGATCAACCAGTTCTTTGTTCAGGTTTTTATCGAACCACGAAGTCAACACCGCTCTTTTCGGGTCAACCTGAACCGAATACCACTGATTTTCGAGCTTTGTGGTCAGCGTTTTGGTTTGTTTTTCCTGAAGCCCGTCAACCGGCTCGAACTGTAATTTTTTATATCCGAATGCCGGAATATCTTTCACCCAGATGGCCCAGTAAGTGCCGTCGGAACGATGACTCAACGCCTGCGCCTGGTAAATAGTTCCGGCCTGATCGGTAATTTTGGGATGCGTGTTTAGGGGCAGCAACTGGTGGTCGATGTACACCGTCACCAGTCCGTCGCGTTTCCAGTTGAGGGTGTTGTAAACCACCAGTGTTGGTTTGGCTTCGTTTTTCAAATGACTTTGCAGCAAGCCCATCGTTTCTTCGCCTACCATTTTGGCCCGCCGGAACGACTCCCAGGCATACGATTCCTTGATGGCCCGCTGCTCCATAGTTTGCGCATGATAGGGCTCGCGCACGCTCTCGGAATAACCGGTGGTGTGCTCGGTGTAAAACAACAGTGCGTTGTTCACCAGGTCAATTCGTTCGTCAATATTTTTGGGCAATACGGAACCTTGAAGTCCGGCCATAGCCAAGCCTCCGGAATTAGCTGTCAGATCCGACTGTGCCTTGCGGGAAGCCGCTACTTCACGGGCCGATGCACCGAAACCATCGGTCCACCAGTCGGGCCATGCGCCGCGGAAAACCGGAAACGACGAAGCATATTTGCCTTCCATTTCTTCGAAAAAAGCGGTTGCAGTGGAGGTTTTCAGCTTAGGCCATTCGTAGAGTTCGTTCCATTTGCGAATCACATCCGACGCAATGGTTGATGGCGGCGAATTATCGGTCAGATATCCGGAGTGCTGAATAGAAATAACATCGTATTCGTAGCCTTTCTCTCCCAGCGAAGTGAGATAATTCAGCATCCGGGTTTCGAAATTCGGAAGGTCGCCTTTGTCAATCTGAAAAACAGTATTCCCGGTCATGTAGTGCTCGGCGCGGTAGGCCAGCATCCGGTTTCCGGAGGGCGATTCCCACCAGAAAAGTGTTGGTTTGTCGAAACAAATCAACGCACGGTGGCCGTGAGTTCCCATGTTCAGGTATTTTACGCCCAGATCGTGGTAAAAATCATTCATGCACCAGGCAATGCCGTTCACATCGTTTTGCATGGCCATCAACGGCTGCAATCCGTTTTCCTTAAAGCGTTTCAGCGGCTGAAGCGAAGCCGCCAAAACCTGCTCTTCTGGCAGTTCGTCGAAGTTAAAATACATCGAAGCAATTTCGATGCGGCCTTCTTTCACGCGCTTTTTAAACCGTTCGATTTGCTCAGCTGGCCGACATTTCAGGAATTCGTCAACTGCCCAGGCGGCTTCGCAGGTCCAGCGGAATTTGGCGGCATCGGGATAGGCGTCGGTGGCGTCGCAGTAGTCGAGCGCGTAGTCGATGTAGCGCAGATGCTCGGCCAGAATTTCGGTTTGCGAGCGGGTATAGCCAATGTCGGTATGCGAATGCTGTACGAGGTTCACCTGCCAGTGCCTCACCGGAAACTGCTCCAGCTTGAGCTCCTGATTAAAATTACCGGCTTCGAGCCTGAATTTGATTGTCTTTTTCTGTTTCACCTCCGGAAGACCCATCCGCAGGTAATTGGCACCAAAATGCAATTCCTGCTGTTTAACGAGCTTACCGTTGAGGTAAATTTTGGCGGTTTGCGGCATCCCGAAGTAGAGAACCGTACCCGAAGCCAGTTGTATGTTTTGGCCGTTTTCTTTGATAACTGCCGGGAACGGACGAACAGTCAGTCCTGAGCGGACAGGCATCTGGAAAGTCATGTACCACGAGGTTTTCTGGTCATTTCCACCGGTCATTTTCAGCGTAAGTGGTTTTCCTTTTTCCACCTTTCCCGAAGGAATCCGCAGAAACATAAACCCGAACTTGTCGCCGTGCTGGTCTTCCATGTCGGAGTGAAAAAACAGTTCGGCGCCATCGGCCGACTGAATCTTCCAGTCTTTTTTGCTGTCGGTATGGAAGGTGATTTTTTGCTGATTATTCACGGTCAGGGTCATGTCGGCAAAGCCAGGACTGGAGCCAATTCCGGCCAGCCAGGCAAAAGTGACGTACTTTTCGGTGACGACAGATGGAACCTTTTCGGTTTGCCATTCCATGCTGTACTTGCCGTCGGTGGCGCGAATGATCAGCGATTTTTCAACTCCCGAAACCGATGAATGGTACGAAAAATCGTCGCCCGAAATTTTTCGGTCGAAACCGTTGACCAGATGATCGTCTGAAGTAATCAGGTTTTGGCCAAACCCCGCGAGGGAAAGGAGAATAAGGCCGATGAACAATCTAAATTTTCTCATGATCTATAGGTTTAGTTTTAGTAAATCTTTGAGAACTTCATTTCAGAAATGCCTTTGTACCCGTCGCTTCTTCTGGTCTTGTCGAATTTCAAAGGCGCTGTACTTCCAGCGTATAGGTGTGGGACAGGAACAAGTTCCGTGGTCCCAAAAGTCCTATTAACTGGTTAAGGATACATTTGGGGATGTTGAAGATTTTATTGGCCGAATAACCATACTTTGAGTTGGTAATCTCAACGGCCAGGTTATTTTTCTTAATAATTTCCTTTAGATGCTTCAGGTCGATCAGGTGTTCGACCCAGTTTCCCGTATACGGGTCGCAGGTGTTCGTTGGGTGATTTATTCTGAAATTAATACAACCGGTTTGCAGATATTCTTTTACAACGGTTTCAATATCATCTTCCCTCAGTCCCCTTGTTCCGGAAGCCAGCAGGTCGACGTCAGTATCGGTCAGTTGTGGAAAATTGTTTCTGATCATGTTCTGCCTGACAGCGAGAAAAGATGTTGAAGTATCCCTTTCTTTCCATCCCGAAGTTTTTTCAACCCCATCGTGTTCGGCAGTGGTTTGCAATCGCTTAATCCTTCGGCTGACGTATGGGTTGCGCGAATTTGCGCTGGTCATGAAAAGCAGTGTGAAGTTCCCCCGGATCAGAGAAAGGGTGTTAAACCAGTTTTCAAGATTGTAGATGTGTTCCAGGACATCCATCGAACAAATCAGATCGGCCCGGATGTTCAGCTTGTTGATCCGGTCCACGCAACCTTCAATATCTTCGCACCAAAAATGATCGATCGGGATTCCCAGTTCCCCGGAAATGGTCTGAGCGTCATTCACCGAAACCTGGTAGATGTCGGTATAAATGACCGTTTGGAATCCGATTTCTTTGGCCAAAAAAGACAAGATCCCGCAGCCGCCCCCATAATCGATAAAAGTGCTTTCAGAAACCGGTTTGTCGGTTTTGTTCAGCGCTTTAAGCAATAACTGGGCATACAGCGACATGTAAAAGGTAAAATCATGGATGTATTTCTCCAGATATTTTTGGTTGTAAACCGAGATAGCCAGGCCGGCGGGATTAATCCTGCGAAGCTTTGATTCGAACCGATTGACCGCTTCGTCTATTTGTTTCTGTCTTGATTCCATAAATGACGGCTTGTTTTAAACAAAGAAACGATTTCCATCCGAGAAAAGGTACTTAATAGCAGGACAACTGCCTTATCGACAGCTCGAAATTCGCATGTACTCCTGGATTGAACCGACTTAGCGATTCGCAAGCTTAATGACGACAGCTTCCTGTTTGGCCAGCCCCGATCTTTGACTCCTGGGTATTGTAACTATTATTTTACCATTGGTTCTTTTGTAATTAAGCTTTTGGTTATTCGGAAGCAGGCTGACTTTAAGGTTTCCGGTCAGTTCTGTTTTGATTGTAATTTCACCAGGCAACTCCTGCTCCCCAGTCGAGGGCATGTAGATGGCATAAACCGTGTTGTTCCCTTTTGCCGTATAAGCTACTTTCCCGTCAAGGAATGGTTCGACCGGAGTGGTTTCATAGATCGCCTCTCCGTTTGCCTTAAGCCATTTGCCCAGCATCTCCAGGTTTTCATATACCTTGGGTTCGAACTCACCTTTCCCGTTCGGGCCGATGCCAAGCAGAAGATTTCCGCCTTTGGCCACAATGTTTACCAGCAGTTGTACCAGTTCTTTGGATGTTTTGTAGTTATCGTTCGGAACCCATCCCCAGGCTCCTCCCATGGTGATGCAGCTTTCCCACGGAACCGGCAGCGCTTTTTCAGGAGTTTTTTGCTCGGGCGTTAAATAGTCTTCGTATTCGCTTTGCACCCAGCGATCGACAACCAGCATTCCGGGCTGTTTGGCCCGTGCCCGCTCAGCAATCAGTTTCATGTTGATGTCCATATCGTGCGGATAAACGCAGAATTCCTTTACCTTCTCGGTGATTGAAGATTTGGGCATCACCCAGCAACCATCCAGCCACAGAATGTCTACTTTCCCGTATTCGGTGGTCAGTTCGTTGATTTGATTCTGCGTGTAATCCACAAATTTCTTCCAGCGGTCGGGGTGTTTGGTGATGTCGTACGAAGGGTTGCGGTCTTTGGGCGGATAGTAAGGCCACCAGAAATAGGGCGTTGTCCAGTCGGGCTTCGAGAAATAAACGCCGGTAGCCAGTCCTTCTTTGCGGGTGGCATCCAAAACTTCTTTCAAAACATTCGACTTTGGGTTGGATGAAAACGGGCATTCCTTGTCGGTGACTTTAAAATCGGTGTATTTCGTGTCAAACAGGCAAAATCCATCGTGGTGCTTCGATGAATAGATCATGTATTTCGCTCCTGAATTTTTAAACAACTTTGCCCAATTCTCCGGATCAAAATTCACCGGATTGAACCTCTTTTTGGTGTTTCGGTAGTCGGTGCAAAACTTATAGTAATCGTCGTAGCCATCGCGCGTGATCCAGTCTTCGGGACACAGCGCCCACGATTCAATGATTCCCAGTTCGGAATAAAGGCCCATGTGAATGAGCAAGCCGAATTTGTATCCCTGCCATTTTTTAAGGTTTTCCATTACCAATGGATCTTTGGGCCACACGTACCCGTCGTTGTTCGATAAGCTTTGGCTCAGCTTCACGGCCAGCGGATCGTCTTTTGATACATTCTTTGTGTCTTGGGCGAGTAAATTACCAGCCACAATCAGCAGACCAAATAAGATTGCAGAAATCAATTTTAAATTCATGTGTTGGATTTTTAATGATTTTCGTTACTGAATACGTGGTTTCGGGTCAGGAATGCAGGCCAGACCTTCGTGTTGAGGCGATACTTTCAGAGTTGAAAGACTGGGGATTATGGAAACAATTTTTGTGAGTTGCATGGTTTTTATGTTTGTCTTGTTTATGCAGTCTATGTTTCAATCGGTAAAAATAAGGGAATAAAACGGAACAGACCAGATCAAGTGCTAACTTTCTAATATATTTTACAAACTTGCTAAAAGTTGTTGAAAAAATAGATATTCATGAAAAAAGAAATTGTTCTATCTTGCAACACCAAACACAAAACAATTCACAATGAAACAAACAATTGCAGGAATTCTGATTTTGCTTTGCTGCTCTACCTTCTGGAGCTGCCAGCCTTCAAAATCCTTTTCCAAGGATGAATTGTCACTGATCCCTCAGGTTCAAAAGATGACACTTGGCGAATCATCTTTTCAGTTTAAAAAGAACACCCGCCTGGTTGTTGAGAATGTTGATCAGGAAGTAATTGCCGCCCAGTTTGCCGGATTGTTCGAAAAAACTGCCGGCTGGAAACTCCCGATTATCGTTGGGGGCAATGAAGGTTCAAATCAGGTTTACTTTAAGACCGAACAAACCATGGGTCCCGAAGCCTATTCGCTTGATGTTTTAAAGAACCGCATCGAGATAAAAGCCGCCAAACCTGCAGGTTTCTTTTATGCTTTGCAAACGTTGCGGCAATTACTCCCGGCTTCGATTGAAAGCAGTGAAGCCCAGGCAAGAACAAAATGGCTGGTTCCGGTAATCAGCATCTCCGACAGTCCGGCTTTTAAATGGCGCGGGTTTATGCTCGATGTTTCGCGCCACTTTTTTGCGAAGGAAGAAGTTCTCCGGATGATCGACAACCTGGCCATGCACAAAATCAATACGCTGCATTTGCATCTGGTTGATGATCAGGGATGGCGCATCCAGATCAAGAAATACCCCAAACTGACGGATGTCGGCGCATGGCGGGTCGATCGCGAGGACAAACATTGGAATTCGCGCCCGAAACAGGAAGCCGGAGAAAAAGCCACCTACGGCGGATTTTATACCCAGGAAGACCTGAAAGAAATGATAGAATACGCGCAAAAACGTTTCATTACGATTGTTCCTGAAATTGAGATGCCGGCACATGTTACTTCGGCACTGGCTGCCTACCCGCAGTATTCGTGCAAGGGAACTCCGCTTACTGTTCCTCCCGGCGGATTATGGCCTATCACCGACATTTATTGCGCCGGAAACGATTCGACATTCCTGTTCCTGGAAGATATTCTGACCGAAGTCATCGACTTGTTCCCATCTAAATATATTCATATCGGCGGTGATGAAGCTACCAAAACTGAGTGGGAAAAATGTCCGAAGTGCAAAAAACGCATCAAAACCGAAGGACTGAAAAATGTTGGCGAGCTGCAAAGCTACTTCATCAAGCGAATTGAAAAATTCATCAACTCGAAAGGCCGTGTGCTGCTGGGTTGGGATGAAATTCTGGAAGGTGGTTTGCCCGAGGAAGCCACTGTGATGAGCTGGCGTGGATTCGAAGGAGGCATCGAAGCCGCCAACCAGGGACACGACGTGGTGATGACCCCAACTTCAGACTGTTATTTCGATTATTATCAGGGGCCGATGGATCAGGAACCCCTTGCCATTGGCGGTTATCTTCCGCTCAGCAAGGTTTACAACTTTAACCCGATAGCTCCCCAATTGAGTGCCGAAGGAGCAAAACATATCCTGGGAGGTCAGGCCAATCTTTGGACCGAATACGTTCCCAACATCAAACATGCCGAATACATGACTTTCCCGCGTATTGCAGCACTGGCCGAGGCACTCTGGAGCCCGAAAGAAGTGCGCAACTGGGAAGACTTCGCGCATCGCATTCAGTTGTTCATGAGCCGTTACGAACAGCGAGGCATCAATTATTCAAAAAGCAGCTATAAAGTTTCGGCCAAATCGCAGTTTGACGCAGCAAAAAAGCAATTGTCGGTTAGTTTTTCCACAGAATTGCCGGGTACCGAAATTCATTATACGACCGATGGCAGTGAGCCCAATTCCTCATCAGCACAATATTCTGAACCAATTGTGATCGGCAAATCGATGAACTTAAAAGCGGTCTCCATCGCAAACGGCAGCCCGACAGACAAAGCAATGTCTCTGCCGTTCAATATCAACAAGGCTACCGTGAAACCGGTAAAGTATGTGATTCCCTACAGCGAGCCGTACAAAGGATCGGGCGAACTTACCCTGGTAAACGGCATTCGTGGAACAACCAATCATTCTGACGGGGAATGGCAAGCCTGGGATGGTCGCAACATGGAAACAATCATAGATTTGCAACAGACTTCTGAAATACATAGCATCTCGGCAGGCTCGCTTCAGAATGCCGGAGCGTGGATATTCTTCCCTAAGACAGTGGAGTTTTTTGTTTCTCAGGATGGCAAAAACTTCCAGAAAGTGGGTGAAGCAATCAACGATGTTGATCCGCTTTCGGGCGAAAGGATGTTAAAGGAATTTTCAGCCTCATTCGCGCCGCTAAAAGCCAGCTTTGTGAAAGTGGTGGCCCAGAACCTTGGCAAATGTCCGAAAGGCCATACGGGCGCAGGTAAAGCGGCCTGGATGTTTTTCGATGAGATTTCCGTGGAATAAATATTTGATGGATCAAACAAAAACAGGGCGCCGGTTTTCAAACTGACGCCCTGTTTTTTTGAGGGGAGTTGCAGACTGATTACTGCACTTTCATATACCGATACAGTGCGAAACTGTTTTGCTGATCGAGCGAGAACAGTATCTGGCTATTTGTATTAGTTCTGATTTTGAATGATTTTCCGCTTCCAGCCAGGAGTTCAAACTTGTAATTTCCCGGTTTCAGCATCGGAAGTTCAATCGGGCATGAGTTATCCGGGTTCATTTCACGGAAGACCAGCACGAAACCATCTCCGGCTCCGGCTTTTTGCGACTGAAATCCCGTCCAGCTTTTACCCGAAGGCTCGCTGCCAATAGGCAACACAACGCCGGCGTGAAAATCAGCCATGACCGATTTGTAGGCAGTCACGGTTTTGGTAACTGCGAAAGCTTCTTCAGGCAACCCTGTTCCTTCGAACCAGGCCAGCGGCTGGGCTGCCATCGTGATGGCAAACAGGTAATCGAACGGGTAATTCTTCGGGGCAAACGGGTCGTCGCCATATTCTTCTGCATTACGACATTTGTTCAGGAACTCGATCTGGAGGTTTTGGGTCGGCACGTATTTGGCCAGCATCCACAGGTTGCGCAACGTCCAGTAAGGATAGTAGTTTTGCCAGTCGGTGTAACGGTTTTCGAGAAAAATGTTGCCGTATTCGTTAAACGAATGATATCCTCCGCGTCGTCCGGCAGTCACATCAAGGTTAAACACCACTTCGCCATGGGTAGCAGCCACCACCTTGTCGAGCATTTTTCGGAAATTGATTTCCGAAGTCTTGTCCGGCATTCGCACCCCGTCGATTTTAAATGCCCGGATACCATATTGCTGATACAACGAAATCAAGGCACCGGCATCTTTTTCCCAGTTGGCGTTGGATTCATCGGGACTTGGGTTGAACCACAGGCAGATTTCGATTCCCAGTTTTTTCCCTTTTTCAATAAGGGGAGCCAGTCCATTTGGGAATTTTTCCGGATCGGGTTTCCAGTAATTTGGATTCCTCCAGATATTGTCGAACGAACCGCCCTCGTAGGCGGAGTTTGCGCTGCGTCCGGATTGCCAGCCGTCGTCGAGCTGGAAATGGGTGATTCCCAGCCGGGCTCCCGCGTCGAGTTCGGCCAGGCAGAATTTTTCGTTCACTTTGGTATCCTGTCCGCGGTCGCCCCAGGTGTTCATCATGATCATTTCATCGCGTTTGGGGTCGTGAATGCGACCCCGTTGCTGGTAGTTGCGCAAAGCAAGCAAGGCATCGGCTTTTTCGCCGCTATAAACTCCGGTTACAAAACTGTAGGCCCGCTTCCATTCGTGCTGATCCAGATCAGAATGCAGCATTCCGGCGCCAATCAGGCGGATATTTCCGAAATTGGTCAGAAAATCGCCGGCGGGATAGGCAAGCTGAACATTTGAGGTCGGCGCTTCTTTCAGGATAAAAAAACCGTTCCCGTTGAGCCGGTCAGTGGCAAACAGGAGGTTTCCCCTGAACATGTTATTATTGTACGACATCGCTTCTTTTTCATATACCAGCGTATTGAAACGGTCGGTCACATCCAGAAACTCGACTGTTTTCAGCAGCCAGTGTTTTCCCGGAAGTTCCAGTTTTTCAAGCACCGGAACTGTTTCGGAGTTCGTCAATTCATTCAGTTTTTCGATATTCTGCAGGTCTCCCGGGTTGGCTGATTGCTGGATCCAGGCTTTTTCGGCCTGACCCCGTAAAAACAGGTCGCAGGCGATAGCCGGGCAGTTCGGGTAGATCCGAAAAATGCGTTTCACTTCCAGTTTCCCCAGTGTATAACTCAGGGTTGCTTCCAGATGTTCAGGTTTGACGCGTGATTCGGGAACAAGTGCGGTCGACAATTCTGCATCTTTGGCAATGTCCGTCGTTCCGGGAAAGCTTAGGTCGGCTTTTGCAGTGGCTGAGGTCCAGGTTTTTCCGGTTTGTTTGTTGGTAAGGGTTTGGGTAATCAGGTTGCCGTTGTTCCAGGAGAAAGTCCGCGAAATGCGCGAATTCTCGACGATAAGCACATCGCCATCCCGGCGGACTGAGCAAAAATTGGGGGAATCTGGCTGTGTCGAAACTTTGGGTGATATTTCCCGGGTTTCGGCAATCGGTTGTGCCGATGGTGCAAAGGGGATCAGGCATAAAAATGCCAGCGTAGCGAGTATTGGTCTCATTGATTATTTGGTTAAAAAGAGGCGTGAAAATAGCAATAAAAACAGAAAGACAGCTCTTGGATTTTCAAAAGCTGTCTTTCCGTCAATATTATTGTGATGGCCTAGTTAATCATCAGGACCGAGCCGATCTTTAATGTTTTTTGTCCGGAAATACGATTCACTGAACAAAGCCTTTTAACCGTGGTGTTGTACTTTTTTGCAATAGTCCAAAGACTGTCACCATTACGGATGACATGCTTGGTTGCTACGCTTTTGGTCGGGACACTTTTTGTTGGTGCTGCTGCAATGTTACTTTTTGCAGGTGTGCTTTTAGCTGCTAATGCCTCTTTTGTAGCGGCGCTTTTGGCTGATGCTACGCTTTTACTGGCAGTTGTTGTGCCTTTGGCCGATGTTGTGCTCTTGCTGACAGTCGATTTGCTTTTTGTGGTTTTGGTTTTTGAGGCCAGAACCGGAGCTTTTTCGGGAGCAAGTTTGTTCTTGAAGTTCTCCGGATCGATTTCAAACCGTTTGTTTTTGTAATAGATTTTGTCAGAGCGCAAGGCGAATTTCTCGAAATCGATGTATTTGTTAGAGTCGAACGGTTCCCCGAAAAGCCGGGTTTCAAAATGAAGATGGTCGCAGGTTGCCCGGCCGGTTCTTCCGCCCAATCCGATAACGTCGCCAGCTTTAATGGTGTCGTTCACTTTAACTTTGATGGCTTT
Organism: uncultured Odoribacter sp.; assembly: GCA_964488805.1. Taxonomy (GTDB): domain Bacteria; phylum Bacteroidota; class Bacteroidia; order Bacteroidales; family Prolixibacteraceae; genus Aquipluma. The sequence goes on from CAZAVU010000025.1 coordinate 47,595, forward strand.
CAGATGGCCGTAAATCGTTTCCAGACCATTGCTATGCCTTACCAGCACCAGGTTCCCATAGCCACTGAACTTTTTGGCCAGCCTAACCCGTCCGTCGAAGGCACAACGAACCGTGTCGCCTGAATTCAGCTTGATGTCAGTTCCTGTGTGAATTCTTCTGCCGCGACGGCCAAACTTTGAAATGACCCTCCCTTTTACCGGATTAACGAATGGGTGGTCGTTAGCGCCGATTAAACTGATCGTAATGGTGTCATTCTTATTGGGAAGCGTGTAGGTCGGATATTTGATCTGAGTGCAGTTCCAAATGTTTTTATAAAGGGTTTCGTCGGCCGTTTTTAAGGAATCGCAGGGCAAATCTTCATCGTCATTTACCAGTGAGTCGGTTGCACAAATCTCTGCATTTGCTTTCAACGAATCGGGAATTGACTGTTGAGCCGAAGAGCTAATGGCAATGACCAGACCGAAAATAAATGATAAAGTACGTATTTTCATTTTCAAAATTTGGGTTAATAAATAAGCTCAAAAATTTGAACGATGAGCAAAAGTAACTTTTTCATTATTTATTTCTGCATTTTCCGTTAAAAGATAGGGGCCCATTAACAATTAATAACACCTTTTTATACATTTGCGCCAAATTTCAAGGAGGATATTTGGGCAATGAAAAACATCGTTTTTCGTAAGATTTTTAAGTATTTAGTGTTTGTATTTGCAGGCATTTTTGCACTGATCGGGTTCGGTTTGACTTCAGCCTACTTTGCTGTGAAATTTCACCTGACCGACGATCCTGGAGTTGTTGACCTGAACGACCGCTATTTTCAGGAAATAAAAGACAAGTATGGAAGGGGAACCGACAAGGATACGGTAACCGTTAATTTCAGTGAAGCCAGGTTGTTTCACGAGCTCTCTGTTCTGGGCAAATACTATCCTTCCAATGCGTTTTACATTCAGAATGCCTATTTCAAGAGCAAGAACCTGAAGGAAGCCCAACACATGATTGAAGCTGTAAACCTGCACATGCAGGAGAATGCCCGATATCGGTCGGAACTGGAAAGTTTTACCGACAACAGCGACCCCAGGCAGGCGAATCTTAAACTGAAAAGCGTCTTTGATTGGATGAACATTCCGGAATGGCAGGACTTTAAATTGGCCGTCGCCAAAGACAAACCGCTGATTGACTCGGTGGCAACCCTTACAGGTGTTGAGCCCCGGCTGATTGTTTCGGTGCTGGTTGGCGAACAGATCCGTCTTTTCAATTCGAGCCGCGAAGCCTATAAAAAATGGATCGGGCCTCTGAAGATATTATCAGTTGAAACTACCTTTTCATTGGGCGTCACTGGAATTAAGGTTCCCACTGCGCAAACAATCGAAAGGAACCTGAAAGACACGACTTCTCCGTTTTATCTGGGGAAACAATACGAAAACCTGCTTGATTTCCGTACCGGTAATCCGGCACAGGAACGGTTCAACCGACTGACTTCGCACCAGAACCATTTTTATTCGTACATGTATGCCGCGCTCAACGTGAAACAAATCAACAAGCAGTGGGAACGGGCTGGTTTCCCAATCAGCGAACGGCCTGAAATCCTGGCTACATTATTCAATATTGGTTACGAAGTATCGGTACCTAAAGCTAATCCGGTGGTTGGAGGTTCCGGAATCAACATCAAGGGGAAACGCTATTCTTTTGGTGCTGTGGCTTATGAGTTCTATTACTCCGGAGAGCTTTTCGACTTGTTCCCGTTCAAGAATTCAAGATTTGATTTTACCGATGTTTAGTTCTCCTGTTTGTTCGGGCGCGGGGAAAAGAGCGCTTATTTTCCTTTTGTTTTTTCTGCTAGGGGTTTCCGGCAGCAATGCCCAGGACAACTGGATCAAAGAAATTCCCTGGACCAGCCTGATGGACGGTTTGCAATACGCCGAACTGGACGCTCCCGACAAAGCCGTGGTAAACGATTCGAAGCTAACCATCCTGAAAATAGATGCCCGCAAATTCGATTTCGAATTCCTGACTGCTTCGGAGCATGATAAAAGAATGAGAACAGCCCCAGACTGGGCGGCTGAATTCGGCAAAAATGTGATTATCAATGCCGGGATGTACTCGTACAACAAGATTCATTCGAATAAAGGGTACATGAAGAACTACGATCACTACAACAATCCGAAGAAAACGGCCTATTACAATGCCATGCTGGCCATGCACCCCAAAGACAAGCAAAAGTCTCCATTCGATATTATTGATATCACTTGCCAGGATTGGGAAAAGGTGAAGAATCAGTATCATTCGTATTGCCAGGTTATGCGCATGATCAGTTGCCAGGGGCAGGGAATGGAATTTGTAAAACGGCCCGATCAGTCGTGCAGCATGGTGTTGGCCGCTACCGATGTGTCAGGGAACCTTTACATTGTTTTTACGCGTTCGCCGTACACGCACCGCACCATGATTAAATATCTGCAGGGGATGCCGCTGGATATCCGTACCACGGTATATCTTGAAGGCGGACCGGAGGCCAGCCTGTACATCAATACCGGCGATACCGTGATTGCCAAATACGGGAGCTACGTATCGAATACCTGCGACAACGACGACAATGACCATTTCTGGGAAATACCCAATGTAATTGCCCTTCGGAAGAAAAATCAGGCAACGGGCCAAAAATAGTTACCTGTTAGAAAATACATTAGAAACTGTTTCTTAGGAAAATTAACCGGAATTTACATTTTCCTTCCATATCTTTCCTTTGCCTCACCGATCTGCTCTTTTACCCGGTCGTTCAGCTCTTCGGGGGTCATGCCTTCAGGATAAACAGCAGGCAGGAATTCGATGCTTATCCGTTCCCCTTTCTTGATTTTTCGGGTTCCCGACGACATGGCTTCATAAGCTCCGTCGATCACGACCGGAACCACCGGGATATTCAGCTCTGTACTCAGTATGGCGTAGGTTTTCTTAAACTGGCCAAGTTCTCCGGTCAGGGTGCGGGTTCCTTCCGGAAAAATCAGGATTTTCTTACCAAGCTTCACCACTTCGGCCATTTTCTGGATAGAGTCTTTCAGATCTTTCGAAAGGTCCATCACAATCACATTGGCATTTCGGGCCAGATATCGGCGAATCCAACTATCGACGTGATCTTTTTTGGCGTAGGAAAAGGTGTTTTTCAGGGTGTCGCGGTCGAGATACGACAGTACCAAAAACGCGTCGAGTTTGCTTTCGTGGTTGGGCGCCAGGAAACATGGTCCGTCTGGAATATTTTCCATCCCTTTTCCTTCGAAATGAAAGAAATAGCGGAATGCTGCGCGAACGGACCGGACAATAGGGGCAAGCAGAAACGAAGCTTTGGGCAGAATAACATCTGAATCGCTTTTCAGGTCGCCCGACCAGCTTGATTGCTGCCCGGTTTTATGAAAGAGTTTGTTTTTCTGAATGTGTTCTGCAATTTTCCGGACCGACGGGAACTTGAGTAACTGTTCTTCGTTGAGCTTGATTCCGAATGTTTTTTCGATGTAATCGATCAGGCTTAGTTTGCCCAGCGAATCCATGGACAGGTCGAAAACCAGATGCTGATCGGGCAAAA
>CAZAVU010000026.1:0-50498 GCA_964488805.1 uncultured Odoribacter sp.
GTTGAAATACAGGCGGCCATTTACCTGAGATGAATTCTGGAACCGCGTTGGCGCTTTGATCACAGAAACCGTTGAATCGTTTTTAAAAAGGAATGCAAAATTGTACGACTGGTAAATAATTTGATCCTGGAAAGTGGTAATATTCCAGATATCGTCAAAATTCAGGTAATTTTTGGGCAGGTATTTCTTCAACGATCTGAATTCCATTTGCCCGGTTTTGCCGACAGCCATTTTACCTAATTCATTGTATGCGCCAACGTATATTTGCCCGCTTTTGTCGATGTAAACCGAACGCACAATCGATAAGTTAGGCATACGGTACATTTTCCAGCTAACCCCATCGAAAAAGAGGAGTCCTTCGTTATTGCCAAAATACATAAACCCGTGTTGGTCCTGACTAATGCTCCAGTTTTGAGTTCCTCCTCGGTATTCTCTTTTAGGGAAATTATGAATGTACGGAACACCAATATTAATAATTTCGGCTATGACGCTGATCGATAGAAACAGCACAAATACGAAAATGGATAGGATTTTTTTCTGCATGTGTCGGTTTCAGTTATTGTTATGCAATGTAATTTAAAGGAATTAAATAAGCAATGACTTAAACTGTTCAAAATATGCATAAAGTCAAAAAGATCACCCTACCTGAAGAGTGATTTTCAGGCTTCCTTCCAAATCCCAGGGTAATACGGAAAGACAGTTTCTAATTAGTTCTTATAAAAACACAACGGCTGAGTGGTTTCCCATCCAGCCGTTGTATATATTGCTAAACCTAAAAAACTATTTATTGGAAGCATTTATTGTCGAAGAATTTAACTGGTTCGCTGCAATTTTCGCCATCGACCACCCAGGTGTTGCCCGATTGAAGCAGTTCGTCGACACAGGTAATCTTGCGGGTTTTCTGAACCGTTTCGATCTGTTTTTTCATTTCCTGATCGTAAACCGGGGCTTCAACACTGCGGATAACGCCCATTGCAACAGGGAATTCGGGAAGCGCCATGTCAATCAGTGCCGTTTGCAGCCCTAGGTTGTCATCGGTCGGGTCGTGAACCAGAATGTCGTCGCGGGTGATCCCGTTCTCGCCGATTTTTACCACTTTCAGTTTCCCTTTTTCCAGGATCAGACCTTTGTCTTCGTTTTCACCAAAGATCATAGGTTCACCTTTCTTCAGGAATATCTGGCGTTCGGCGCGGAATTTCGGATCAGCAATGTGTTCGTGTATTCCGTCGTTGAAGATTACACAGTTCTGCAAAACTTCAACTACCGAAGTTCCCTTGTGCTGAGCAGCTACAGCCAAAACTTCCTGAGTGTGTTTTACGTTGCTGTCGACTGCCCGGGCGTAAAATGTTCCGCGTGCGCCCAGCACCAGTTGTCCGGGAATAAATGGGTCTTCCACAGTTCCAAATGGCGAAGATTTGGTAATCACTCCCCGGTCGGAAGTTGGCGAGTACTGGCCTTTGGTCAAGCCGTATATTTTGTTGTTGAAAAGGATCAGGTTCAGGTTGATGTTGCGGCGAACCAGGTGGATGAAATGGTTTCCTCCGATAGCCAACGAGTCGCCGTCTCCGGTGATCACCCAGACGGTCAGGTTCGGGTTGGCCGATTTTACGCCTGAAGCCACTGCAGAAGCCCTGCCATGAATGGTATGAAAGCCGTAGGTGCTCATGTAATAAGGGAAACGCGACGAACAACCGATCCCTGAAATGACGGCGAAATCCTTGTGCGGGATGTCCATATCGGCCATGGTTTTCTGTACGGCATTGATGATGGCATAGTCACCACAGCCGGGGCACCAGCGAATTTCAGCAGCGCTTTTGAAATCTTTGGCAGTATAATTAAATTTTGTCATGATTAAGCCTCCAGTAATTTTTCAAAGTTTTCAATTAATTCATGAACCGAGAAAGGTAATCCTTTCATTTTGTTGACCTGATGATAGTCAAATCCAGGCACTTTGTCGCGCAGATAGCTGGCAAACTGCCCCATGTTTAATTCGCAAACCACAATCTTTTTAAACTTGCTGAATACTTCAACGGTGTTTTTCGGCAGCGGCTTGATATAGTTGAAATGAGCCAGACTGACTTTCTTCCCATTTTCCTGCATGGTGCGTACAGAGCTGACCATGTGTCCATAAGTACCGCCCCAGCCAACTACCAGCAAATCGCCTTCCGGTTCTCCGAAAACTTCCAGCTCAGGAATCATCTCAGCTACTTTTTCAACTTTAGCAGCACGTAATTCGCTGTTTTTTTCGTGATTTTCAGGATCGTGGCTTACGCCGCCGGCAATATTTTTTTCCAATCCGCCAATCCGGTGCTGGAAGCCTTCCATTCCTGGAACTGCCCATTCGCGTGCCAGCGTTTCGGGATCGCGGTTGTATGCTTTAAATGTTTCGGGATTTTTTGCTTTTCTTGGTTTGATGGGAGGAAGCTCGTCCATAGTTGGAACACGCCAGGGTTCGCTGCCGTTCCCCAGGAATCCATCGGTTAACAAGACTACCGGAACCATCCGTTCAAGGGCAATTTTAGCAGCCAGGTAGGCATAGTAGAAACAGTCTGACGGAGTGCTGGCAGCCAACACAACAATCGGGCTTTCGCCGTTACGTCCGTAAAGGGTCTGAAGCAAATCGGATTGTTCTGTTTTTGTTGGTAATCCGGTTGATGGGCCTCCTCGTTGAACATTAACCACAACCAAAGGTAATTCGGCCATAACCGAAAGACCAAGGGCTTCTGATTTAAGTGCAAAACCTGGTCCTGAAGTAGATGTTACAGCCAGATCGCCGGCAAAAGCGGCACCGATGGATGTACAGATACCTGCGATTTCATCTTCTGCCTGGAAGGTTTTTACGCCCAGGTCTTTGCGTTCAGCTAAAGCTTGAAGTATATCGGTTGCAGGAGTGATCGGGTAGGAGCCCAGGAAAAGTTCGAGACCTGCTTTTTCGGCAGCGGCAATTAATCCCCATGCGGTGGCATGATTCCCGTTTATATTGCGGTAAATTCCTTTTTCGATTGGTGCCGGGTGAACAATGTACTGAGGAGTCATGTGCTGCATGTTTTCCCCGTAATTGTAACCGTCATATAAAACTTTAAGATTGGCTTCGGCAATCAGCGGCTTTTTGCTGAATTTTTTCTGAATGAATTTTTCGATGTAATCCAGTGGACGATCGAACATCCAGCAAATCAACCCTAGTGCGAACATATTTTTACAACGCAAAACACTCTTGTTGTCCAGGTCGAGTTCTTTCAGGCTTTCTTTGGTCAGGCTGGTGATTGGAACCGGGACTTTGAAATAATCGTCGAGTTTCAATTCGGCAAACGGATCGTTTGTTTGGAATTGAGCTTTCTCAAAGTTCTTTTCACTGAACGAATCAACATCAAAAATGATGGTTCCTCCTGGGTTCATGTAGGTAGCATTGGCTTTTAGCGCTGCTGGGTTCATGGCAATCAGCACATGAGCTAAATCACCGGGAGTTGTGATTTTTTTCCGGCCAAACTGTACCTGGAAGCCAGATACTCCGGCCACTGTACCTTGCGGGGCCCTGATTTCTGACGGATAATCCGGGAACGTCGAGATGTCGTTTCCGAATAATGCCGACGTGTCAGAGAACAAAGTTCCGGTCAATTGCATTCCATCACCCGAGTCTCCGGAGAACCGAATGGCTACTTCTTCGAGTTCTATTACTTTTGCGTCTTTCATGTGATATATTGTTTTAATATCGGTCTTTTTTGTTTTATTTTATAACTGAATAGTTTTCAAATGTAATAATCTATAAGCGAAATGGGATTAATCAGGGGGCTTGTTCAATTTTAATGGCTACAAAAATAACCATTAATTAACAACACAAACAGGATAAACTGATTAATTTCTCCCGACTTTTTTTCTATGGAATTTTGTTCCGTTTCCCCTGACTCCGGCGAGAGACTTCGGTGTGAGCTCAGTCGAACGCTTCGTTTTACTTCACCGGCGGTTATTCGTATTAGGCCCCCTTCCCGGGGCTAACGAACGTCAGTCTATAAATGCGTTTGCCTGGGACATCCGAAAAGGTTTTAGATTTTTTTCCTTCCCGATTTTATATCTTTGTTGTTCAATTTTAAACGAATTCGAAAATGGCACTTATAAAGTCACTTTTGGGAAAAACTCCTCAGTTTGGAGAAGACTGTTTCCTGGCCGAAACGGCCACTGTTATTGGAGATGTGGTTATTGGAAGCGGTTGCAGTTTATGGTACGGAACGGTTTTGCGCGGCGATGTTCACTATATCCGCATTGGCAACAATTCCAATGTTCAGGATAATGCAGTGATTCATGCCACTTACCAGAAATCGCCCACCAATATCGGGAACAATGTAACAATTGCGCATAATGCAACCATACATGGGTGTACCATTCACGACAATGTCATGATCGGAATGAATGCCGTAGTACTTGACGATGCGGTGATCGAGAGCAACAGCATTGTAGCTGCCGGTTCGGTGGTGAGCAAAGGTACCCGGATCGAGAGTGGTACGGTTTACGGAGGAATTCCGGCAAAGAAACTTAAAGATATCAGTCCTGAATTGCTTGAAGGCGAAATTCAACGCATTGCCAAAGCCTACGGTATGTATTCGGGGTGGTATAAGGAATAACGTAGAGACGCACGATCGTGCGTCTAAAATAAAACGCGAAAGCGGCAAATTCGGATGAAGGGTTTGCTGCTTTCTTTTTGGTATCGGATTAAATGAACCACATAGGTACAGTAGATCACATAGAATTTAGAAAACCTGTGAAAATCAGTGTCATAAGTGGTCTTGATTAGGGCTTCCCATTGTGTTCTATATGTCTATATGGTTGTAAAAACAAAAGCGGAAGACTCTTTTGGAATCTCCCGCTTTTTGTTTTATACTTTCTCCGGATTCCGTTTCCCGGTTTTCAATTCTTTATTGGTAAATCACTTTCGCTTTTTCAACCGGTTTTTCGCCTGGTTTTAACGGGCAAATCCGGAAGGAATAGTTGTAAGCTTTTTCGCGTAAGCGATATTCATCGTGAGTCCAGGCACCCCAACTGTCATCGCCACCAACACCTTGTTGTTTGTAATCGATATTAATTGAAGTCAGGTCGCGAGGTTTTACGTCATTGATATGACGGCGAATCATTTTAAGTCCGGCTTTGCCACGTCCGTCGGTACGATCAGGCGATTCGAAATCTTCCATGATCTGATGGTGTGCGCTAACCGAAAGCAAAGGCATCCCGATGAATTCCAGTCCCAATCCTTCTTTGTTGGCAATGGTCATCCAGCGAACATCTACTTTGTTCCCATTTTCCTGTGGACGAACGTAAGGGAAATACTGGTCGGCAACAGCCCCTGAATACAAACCAACCAGAGCGCCCGTTTTACGGTCCTGGTACGATTCCTGTGGTCCACGGCCCAACCAGCTGATTTGGTCAAATTCGCGTGGCATCACCAGGTTCACACCAAAACGGATGATTTCAGGAAGTGATTCTTTTGCCTTTTTAAAATCGCAGGTCACCACAACTTCGCCGGTTCCAAGTACCTTGTACGTTGAAGCATAATTGGCAATAACCTGTTTTTGTTCATCATTCAGGTCGAAAGTGAAGGTTACCACAGCTTCGTTGCCAACTTGTTTTACAGTGGCCGATTTTACTGTTTTCTGTTCGCCAGCTTTTCTCCAGACACGGCTGCGTTTATCCAATTCGTTTCCGAAGTCGTTATCGATAGGTGCACGCCAGAAATTCGGCACAGGTCCGACCATCAGCATTTCTTTGCCATCCAGAACATAGCTTTTCATGGTAGCTTCTTCTTTGCTGAAACTAATTTTGAATCCGGTTCCTTCAACAATAATTGCGTTTCCTTCTTCCTTAGAGGTAACTGCAGGCAAGCCTTTTGTTGATGTTGAAACAGCTTGTTTGTTGTTTGGCAACTGAATCTGCTCATAGGCCAATTTTGTTCCTGGCGGTAAAATGCCCTTCTGGTTTTTGAGTTTCGCGTAAATGTTCAGGAAATATTCGGTTGCAGGTTTTGTTTCAACAGCTAAATCCAGTTTTACTTTTTTGCTTGCTTTAGGAGCCAGATCGAGATCTTTAATGTTTCCTGATTTCAATACCTGTCCGTCAGCAACAATCTCCCAGTTGAAATCGAATTCAGACAAGTTGGTAAAACAATGTTTATTGATGATTTTGATTTCTCCTGAATTCAGGTTAGCAGCTTTGAAGCCGATGTTCTGATATACTTTACCAACTTCTAAAAGTGCTGGTTTTATAGTACGGTTGGCCTGAATAATTCCGTTGCAGCAGAAGTTTCCATCGGTTGGCAAAGTGTCGCCACCTAAATCGCCACCATAGGCCCAGAATTTATTGCCCTGCGCGTCTTTGGTCAGGATTCCCTGTTCAACCCAGTCCCAGATAAAACCACCCTGAAGAACGGGATATTTTTCGATCACATCCCAGTAATCCTGAAGGTTTCCGGTGCTGTTTCCCATGGAGTGGGCATATTCGCACTGAATGTATGGCTTGGTTGGTTTAGGTGTGGCTTTGGCATAGTCTTCCATGTTTTTTATGCGGGCATACATCGGGCACATGATGTCTGTGTTGTCGCCGCCATGAGCTTGTTCAAACTGAACCGGACGATTTTGGTCAACCGATTTCAGATAGGCATAAGTAGCTTCGAAATTCACACCGTTTCCGGCTTCATTCCCAAGCGACCAAATGATTACCGATGGCTGGTTCTTGTCGCGTTCGAACATATTTTTGGTGCGGAAAAGGTGAGCATCTTTCCATGTTGGGTCTTTGGCCAGCGATTTTTCACCGTAGCCCATTCCGTGCGATTCGATGTTGGCTTCGTCAACCAGGAAGATTCCGTATTCGTTGCAGAGTTCGTACCAACGTTCTGGTTCGGGATAATGAGAGCAGCGAACGGCATTGATGTTGTGCGACTTCATCAGCGTAATATCTTTCAGCATGGTGACTTCGTCCTGATAGTGGCCCGTTACTTCGTTGTGTTCATGAATATTTGTGCCTTTTACGTAAATGGCAACTCCATTCACCAGCAACTGGGCATTCTTGATTTCAACCGTGCGGAACCCAACTTCCTGGTGCAAAACTTCGATTGCCTTTCCGGTTTCGTCTTTCAACGTGATAAACAAATGGTACAGGTTCGGATTCTCTGAAGTCCATGCTTTTGCGTTCGGAACATTGGTTGCCAGATTAACCACAACGGGTTGAGCCGACGTTTGCACAGCTTGACTCATTTCGGCTACTTTCGTTTCTCCATCCATCAATACGGCATCAAGAGTTAAAGATGGCGTATTTGGTGCCGAATTAACAACTTCGATGGCTAATTTGAAATCTCCGTCTTTATAATCATTTACGAGTGGTGATGATACCCTGTAATCGCGGATGTGCTGTGGATTGCGGGCCATCAGGAACACGTCGCGGGTGATTCCGCTCATTCGCCAAAAATCCTGATCTTCCAGATAGCTTCCGTCACTCCAGCGATAAACTTCAACGGCTAATGAGTTTTCGCCTTTTTTCAGGTATTTGGTAATGTTAAATTCGGCAGGTGTCTTACTGTCTTCGCTATAACCAACCTGTTGCTCGTTTACCCAAACGTACATGGCCGAAGTTACTGCACCGAAATGCAGGTAAATATCCTGTCCGTTCCAGTTTTCAGGAATGGTGAACGTGCGTTTGTATGAACCAACCGGATTGTAATCTTTGGGAGGTAGTGGTGGTGTAGGTTTAAAAGGATACTGAACATTCACATAAATTGGAACATCATATCCCTGAAGCTCCCAGTTGCCTGGAACTGTAATGGTTTTCCAGTCTTTGGTGTCGTAATCGTCTTTGTAAAAATAGAATGGACGGACATCCGGCGTGTGCGATAGATTAAATTGCCAGGTTCCGTTCAGGGTTTGAAGGTATGGCGATTGCCAGATGTCGTATTGGCTGGCTTGCTCAACAGTAGCATAAGGAATAAAATAGGCACGTGGAGCTTCGCGATTAATTTCGTTTACAGCAGGATTTTCCCAATCGCGCGGAGATTTTTCCTGAAACGGTTCATTTTTGTACTTGTTTTTGCACTGAGCAGAAAGCACGATTAGCATCGTGGCAATAATCAGAACGGTTTGCTTCATATTTCCAGGTTTTAGTTATTTTAAATTTGCATACCAACTGGTGGGGTCTGGTTGGTATGCAAATTTGGGAAATATTCTTATTCAAGCAAATGTGGAAAGAAAGATTTTCAGAATTTTTCGCGACTATTTGTTTTGCTGGCAATTATTTGACCAGCGAATAAACTCTCACAAAGTCGATGGTATAGATAAATGGGTAGGCCGATTCGTCGATTCCCTGCTGTCCGCCCCAGCTACCGCCAATAGCCAGATTCAAGATCAGGTACTGAGGCTTGTCGAACGGCCATTTTTCCCAACCTGCATTTTCGTTGGTAAACGTGAAGTATTTTTGTTCGTCGAGGTAAAAATCCATGTGATCTTCGAACCATTCCAGCGCGTAAACATGAAATTCCTGATCGGGATCTTCGGCAACGATCGAATTTCCTTTATTGGTCTTTTGTACGTGGTTGTATGCCTTGGTATGAATGTTTGCGTGTATTTTGCTGACGTCGAAGCCGACATTCTCCATGATGTCGATTTCTCCGCAGTTGGGCCAGTATGAATCTTCTTTAAAGTTGTTTCCAAGCATCCAGATAGCAGGCCAGCTTCCCCGTCTTCCTGGCATTTTGGCGCGTACTTCAACCCGTCCGTACAGGATACTTTTTTTTCCGTAGGTATGAATACTGGCGGAGGTGACGGGATGTCCGTTCCAGTTGTCTTTCCGTCCTTCAATGATCAACATGCCGTTTTGCTGGCGGACGTTCTCTGTGCGGTTACTGGTGTAGTATTGCGTCTCGTTATTTCTGACGTAGCCTTCTTCATAACTCCAGACGGAAGGATTGGGGAGACCTTTCCCGTTGAAATTGTCTTGCCACACCAATTGCCATTGATGTCCCGAAGGGGAACTGACGATTTCCTGATCTGTATTCTGAGCTGAAATGCAACCGGCAAACAGTAGAGATAGGATCAATCCAAGAGAAAGCTTTTTCATGAAGTTTAGTTTTTGATTTGTACTCAAAGTTAAATGAAAATTAAAAGCTCTGAAGATAACTAACCTGGAAAATTGTTTTGTCCCGCCCCTCAGTGATTCTTTTCTATTTTTGGCTCGAATTGAATTTCTGCACCATGGAACTTAAAATACATCCGAAAGCAAAGGCTTTAATTTTTGATCTGGACGGAACATTGTCTGATTCGTTGCCGGTTCACCTGGCTACCTGGCATAAGGTATGTGCCAAACTGAATTGCACGTTTGATGAGCATATTGTGGTTGAAATGACTGGAATGCCAACCATTAATTTTGCTGAATACATCAAGCGGGATCAGAAACTGGATGTTGAGGCTGAAAAAATAGCTAAAATGAAGCAGGAGGAATTTTGGTTGAATATCAGGTATATAAAGCCTCATGATGCCGTGGTCGGCCTGATGAAAGCCAATTTTGGAAAAATCCCGATGGCTGTTGGAACCGGGGCAAGCCGGATGAGCGCCATGCTTCAGATGAAGGAACTGAAAATTGATCAGTATTTTGATGCTATCGTAACTGCTGACGATGTGACCCGCCATAAACCAGACCCCGACACATTCCTGAAATGCGCCGAAATGATGAACATTGATCCTCAATACTGCCAGGTTTTTGAAGATGGTGATATGGGGATTCAGGCAGCCCGGACCGCAGGAATGTTGGTGACCGATGTTCGTCCTTTTGTTACCGACCCGTTTACTGCCAGCAAGAATTGAAATAAACTTATTTTCCTTTGAGGAACGCTTTTTTAGTGCTTTCCTCGACTTGCCTTTCCTGAAGGTTTCCCTCTGGATATAACCGAAGTGTATTTAAAAAAAGATGCAAAAAGAACAGGCGGAACCCTGTTTTTCATGATTCAATAATTCATAAGTTTGTGAACCCTGGAACTTCTGACGTTGATGGAAGTGAAAAAGGAAATACAAAGGAACTCAATCTTGAATTTTATTGAACGTTTAAACATGGAAAATAGGAGAGTTTTTCTGCAAAAGATTGGCTTAACCGGAATTGTTGCGGCAGGTTTCCCGGGGATGATGGCACAGGCTGCTTTTTCAAAAGCTGATAGAATAATGAATTTGAGAAATGGTATGGTTTTCCTGTTTCAGGGTGATTCAATTACCGATGGAAACCGGGGCCGGAATTCCGATCCGAATCATATCATGGGTCATGGTTATGCTTTTAGTATTGCCAGTCGGCTCGGGGCCGATCATCCTGAAAAGGGGCTGGTGTTTTATAATCGCGGCATTAGTGGAAACAAAGTCAGTGATCTGGCTGCACGCTGGCAAACCGATACCCTCGATTTGAAACCGGATGTGCTGAGCATTTTGGTCGGGGTCAACGACGTTGGCGCTCTGATCCGATCAGGTAGTTTTGAACAGCCTGATCATTTTGAAGAAACTTACCGTCAGATTCTGGATCAGGCCCAAAAACAGTTTCCTTCAGTCCTGCTGGTGCTTTGCGAACCCTTTACCCTGCCTGTTGGAAAAGTGAAAGAAAAGTGGGACGTATGGGAACGTGAAATTAAAAAACGCCGGGAGATCGTACGAAACCTGGCGAATGCGTATGACGCGGTATTCGTCGAATTTCAGGACGTAATCAATCAGGCTTGCCGGAAAGCTCCTGCTGAATATTGGATCTGGGATGGAGTTCATCCCACGGTACCTTGTCATGAACTGCTGGCCAGAGAATGGATCCGACAAGTCGGGAAACGAATCCGTTTTTAAAAGTTTGCTTAAACTTTTATATCCATTCTTGCAAAAGGAACGGCATCCATGCCAATAAATTCTTCTTTCTGATATTTGTAATAGCCGGTAATGGCAATCATGGCGGCATTGTCGGTGGTAAAGGCGAATTTTGGAATGTGCATTTTCCAGCGATGTTTGGCAGCCATTTCCAGTAAGGCATTCCTCAGTCCCGAGTTGGCCGAAACTCCTCCTGCTACCGATATTTCTCGAATTCCGGTGGCTTTGGCAGCTTTGGCCAGTTTCCCGAGCAGAATATCGATGATCGTTTTCTGAAGTGAGGCACACAGGTCGGCTTTGTGTTCTTCGATGAAGTTTTCGTTATCTTTTAACTGATCACGCAAAAAGTACAGGAAACTGGTTTTCAATCCGCTGAAACTGTAATCAAAATTAGGTATGCGGGGCTTTGCAAATTGAAAAGCCAGCGGGTTTCCTTCTTTTGCCAGTTTGTCGACATACGGGCCACCGGGGTAGGGAAGTCCCATCACTTTGGCACATTTGTCGAAGGCTTCACCGGCTGCGTCGTCAATGGTTTGGCCTAAAACTTCCATGTCAAGGTAATCTTTTACCAGGATGATCTGCGAATTTCCGCCGGAAACCAGCAAACAGAGAAACGGGAACTTAGGCGGATCGTAAGGCGCGTCGATTTCGCGGACAAAATGGGACAGAACATGTCCCTGAAGATGATTGATCTCGATCATCGGGGCGCCGGTAGCCAGCGAAAATCCCTTGGCAAACGATGTTCCAACGAGCAAAGAACCCAGCAGACCGGGGCCGCGGGTGAATGCAATGGCCGTTATATCTTCGTTTTTTATTCCGGCCTGTTTGATAGCCTGATCGACCACCGGTATAATGTTTTGCTGGTGCGCCCGGCTTGCCAGTTCGGGAACCACTCCGCCATAAGCTTCATGCACCTTTTGCCCCGCAATAATATTCGACAGCAGGTATCCGTTTTTAATAACGGCTGCTGAAGTGTCGTCGCACGATGATTCGATGCCTAAAATCAGGATATCTTTTCCGTTGTTCATTGTGTTAATAAAAAGTCCGATGGTCCGTTAATTTCGGATGCAGACTGGTTTTTATCCGCGTAATTTGTATTATTTTGCTATAAAATTGAAGCGACAAAATTATCAAAAAAACACTCAAAATAGGATTGCCAATTCTGGGCACGGTGTTTATCCTGCTCTTTTCCTCCTATCTGATTCTTCAGAGTCCGGTGGTGCAGACTTACTTGACTCAGAAAGTCGCTAAATATTTATCGCAAAAATATCACACAACCATCTCAGTCAAGGGCATTTCCGTTGCATTTTTTAATAAAGTGGTGCTCGAAGATGTGCTGATTAAAGACCAGCAACAGGATTCGCTTTTGTTTGTTCACGAACTTCAGGCCCGTATCGATTCGTTCAGTGTAAAAAAGCGTTTTGTCAGCATTGGCAAATTGACCCTTGATAAAACATTTGTTTCAATCGGTTCCGATTCGACCGGAAGACCCAATTACCAGTTTTTGCTTGATGCTTTCAAAACCAGTGATGCGCAAAAAACCGATACGCTGAAAAACGCGCCGAAGAGCTTCAGTTTCTTGATGAACCAGTTTGATTTCAGCGATGCCCGGATAAAATATGCTTATCGTGACAGTCTGGGGACGCACCAGATTTGCCTCGATGACATTATACTGGGGGGCTCGGATGTTGTTCTTCAGGATGAAAAAATGGCCCTGAAGATTGACCGCTTTAAACTGAACGATCAGAAAACGTTCAAGTTGGAAGATTTTTCGGCCGAATTTATTTCCACTTCCGATTCGGTGTTTCTGAACAAACTTCATGTTCGTACGGCCGATTCAGAAATTACTGAGGCCAATATCCGTGTCGATAAAAGTAAACTGGGACCCGAATCTGATCTGAAAAAACTGAAAGTTTTCCTTGACCTGAAAAAATCGGTGATCAATCTGAAAGATATCGCGCAGGTCGTGCCTTCGATGAAAGGGATGGACGAAAATGTGATGGTTTCGGGGCAGATTTCGGGTAAAATGGCTGACCTGAAAGGAAAAAATATTGAGATTGGCTTTGGGAACAACACCCGCCTGGCTTTCGATTTTTACATGAACGGCTTGCCTGATATCGACAATACCTACATGCACCTTGACCTGAAGCAGTCGTTCGCTGATCTTGTCGATATACAAAATGTGAAGTTCCCCGATGATCTTTCGCTTCGGCAACTGAATATTCCAGCATCACTTTTGCAGGCTGGTGTTATTGAGTATAACGGAAATTTCACGGGATTTTTAAGCGACTTTGTGGCCTATGGTACTTTCCGGTCCAGGTATGGCGTGTTGACAACCGACTTGTCTTTTGTTCCTTCCGAAAAAGAGAACCTGAAAATCAATGGGCGGGTCAAAACGGTCAATTTTCAGGTCGGAGAATTATTGCAGGCCGAACAACTCAACCGGATTACATTTAATGGCAACATCCAGGGAAAACTCAACCGTTTCAACCACGATCTGACAGCCAAGGTATCGGGGCAAATTGACAGTGTGGACGTGAGCGGTTATCAATATCGGAATATCCAGTTGAACGGCGATGTGCAGAATGAAAAATTTGACGGTAGTTTGCTGGTTGACGACCCAAACCTGAAATTTCGGTTCGACGGTCAATTCGACCTGAATGTGCCAGTCCCTGTGTTTAATTTCAATATGCTGGTCGAAAAAGCTGACCTGAAAGCCCTGAAGCTGGACCATACGTTCAATAAATCGGAAGTGGCATTCGACCTGAATGCAAATTTCACCGGGAATAATATTGATAACCTGAATGGGAACATCCATTTTAAGGAAGGCTCCTATCAAAACGAAAACGGGACTCTGGACTTCAACGGATTTGATCTGAGAACATTCAATGAGAATGAACCCGTTCTTCAGATACGCTCCGATTTTCTGGATGCCGACATTCGCGGGCAATACCAATTGCATAACCTTCCAAACACGGTTGAAGGGATAATCGCCAAATACCTGCCATCAGCCGGAGTAAAAGCTCCGGTTCAGCAAACAAGAAATAACTTCGATTACCGGTTTGTTTTGAAAGATATTAACCGTTTCACCCGTGTTTTGTCACCTGACCTGAAAATAAATCCGGCTAAAATTGAAGGAAACATCAACTCCAATAAAAATACGCTGGTGCTGAATGCGACGTTTCCGCAAATTCAGTATCAATCTACCGTATTACAGAATGTTGTTTTTAATGTGAATGCCGATTCGAAGCTGAATGTGCGAAATAAGATTGACGAAATATCGGCCGGAGAATCTTTCAAGATCTATAATATGGCGCTCATTTCAGAGGCCGACAATGATGTGATGGATTCGAAGCTTTCGTGGAATAACTTTGGTGAAGTTTCGTATAGCGGGTCACTCAGCACGAGTACGAAATTTTTTAGCAGGAACGACGACCTGCCTCATGTCGAGATTTCAGTAAAACCCACCCGCCTGTATCTGGCCGACAACCTTTGGCAGATCCACTCGTCGCTCATTACGGTTGATTCAACCCTGGTTAAGGTGAATGATCTGAAACTTTCGAATAATGGGCAGTCGGTTACGGTTGACGGTTCGATTGAGAAAGGGCAAAACAACAAATTGAACGTCTATTTCAATCGGTTTGACCTGAACTCGCTGAATACATTTATTGGGGAGGACCTTGACCTGAAAGGCGAGCTAAACGGCAGCGTTTCATTTTTCGATTTGTACCAGCGTCCGCTATTCTTGTCCGACCTGAGAATCTCGGGATTGGATTTGCTTGGGCAGTCGATTGGTGATGCCAGTGTTCGCAGCAAATGGGACAGAACTTCCGAAGAATTAAATGCGGAATTGCTGGTTGAATCGGGCGGTAAAAAAACATTGGAAGCTTCGGGTATTTACAATCCGGGACATGACAGCCTTTCGATCAACACCAATTTCGACCATTTTTCGATACTGATTTTGCAACCTCTCATGGGAAGCAGTTTTGCCAATTTCCACGGCGATGCCACTGGCAAAGTCCGAATTTCAGGTCCGATGAACCACATCAGGCACAATGGGGCGCTTTATGCCGCCAATGCCGGTTTAATGGTTTCCCAATTACAGGTCAATTATAACCTGAATGATTCCGTCCGTTTTGCAGGTGACAAAATCATCTTCCCCGACATGAAGGTGCTGGATGACTATGGCAATACCGGTGTTTTCTTTGGGTCAATTCAGCATCAAAGTTTCTCAAAAATGGTGTACGACCTGACTATCAAGTCCGACCGGATTATGGCCATCAACACGACTCCTCAGGTAAACGGACAGTTTTACGGCAAAGCTTTTGGCAGCGGGGTGGTGCGAATTACCGGGAAAGGGGCTACCGTGCTGATTGATGGGGTTGCCCGCACCGAGAAAGGCACTGATATGAATATCCTGCTCGAATATGAAGACGAGGCTCAGGAATACGATTTTCTGCGTTTTGTAAGCCGGGGCTATCAACCCAGGCAGATAAGCAAGGAAGTTCCTTCGTATGAATCGGATGTCCAGATGAAGTTTTACATCGACATTACTCCTGAAGCCAAAGCGCAATTGATTTATAACTCGAAAATTGGCGATGTAATCCGTTCGCAGGGATCGGGCAGTATGCGTTTATTGATCGATAACGACTATAACATTTCGCTTTTTGGTGAATATACGGTTGAGCAGGGAGATTACTTGTTTACGCTCCAGAACGTGATTAATAAAAAATTCGAGATTCAGCAGGGAGGAACCATAGAATGGAACGGCGATCCCTACGATGCCATTCTCAACCTGAACGCTATTTATAAGCTTAAAGCTTCGTTGAGTGAACTTTTTGCTAACACCTATGAGAACACCGATTTATCGAAACGTATCCAGGTGCTGTGTAAAATTGCGTTGTCGAAAAGCCTTACCAATCCGGATATTAAGTTTGATATTGAATTGCCAACTGCCGAAGACCGGATTAAAGATGAAGTCAGGCAGTTTATTAGTTCTGACGAGGATATGAACAAGCAAATCCTTTCGCTGCTGGTATTGGGTAAATTTTATACCCCGGAGTATCTTCGTGGCACCTATTCAGCAACTAGCAGCAACCTGGTTGGAACCACCGCCAGTGAACTTCTTTCGAATCAGTTTAGCAACTGGCTTTCGCAAATCAGCTCCGATTTTGACATTGGGGTCAATTACCGTCCGGGGAACGAAATTACCAATGACGAAATTGAGCTGGCGCTAAGTACACAGATGTTTAACGACCGGGTGTCGATCAACGGAAACATTGGCAACAACACTTCGCAGAAAACAAATACCAACAACACGGGACTGATTGGCGATGCCGATGTTAATGTAAAACTGACCAAAAACGGTAAACTTCAGTTGAAAGCCTATAACCACGCCAATAATAACCTGATTTACGAAACCTCGCCTTATACGCAGGGTGTTGGCCTGTCGTATCGCGAAGATTTCAACGATTTCAACGAGCTATGGCGAAAGATAAAATCCATCTTTGGCGGGAAGAAATCTGCTGCCAAAGCAAAAAAACAGAATGGCTAGACATGGTTTTGTTGTTGGGCTAATCGTCTGGTTTTTATTGAAATAGCCCGCCAATTCCGGCCTTTGAAATTATTTCCATTTAAATCGTATTTTTGTAAGGCATACTATTTGTATAGGAAGCATCGTTTTTAATAAGTTGACTTAAAACAAAATGCTCATGTTGAATTTAATTTTATTGCAAGCAAGTCAGAATCTGGTCGAAGGAACAAAAGTTGTCGGCAAGGCCGTTCAGCCTCAGGGGGTGACCACAGGTTTCTTCGATATGGCTGTTAAAGGCGGCCCGATAATGATCCCTATTGTTTTGCTGTCGTTGGTTGCTGTATATATTTTTTTCGATCGTTATATGGCGATTCGTAGAGCCGGAAAGGTTGATTCCAGCCTGATGGACCGTATCCGGGAATATATTCTTGACGGGAAAATCGATTCTGCTTTTTCCCTTTGTCGCAGCAACAATACTCCCACTTCCCGAATGATTGAAAAAGGTATTTCGCGTATTGGCCGTCCCATGGCCGATGTGACTACCGCTATTGAAAATGTTGGTAATCTTGAAGTTTCGAAACTCGAAAAAGGTCTTCCAGTTTTGGCCAGTGTGGCTGGTGGAGCTCCCATGTTAGGGTTTCTTGGAACGGTAACCGGCATGATTGAGGCTTTTTATGATATGGCCAATGCCGGAAATAACATTAACATTACCTTATTGTCTTCAGGTATCTATCAGGCTATGGTAACTACTGTAGCCGGTCTGATTGTTGGTATAACAGCGTATTTCGCATACAACATTCTGGTTGCTAATGTTGAGAAGGTAATTTTTAATCTGGAAGCTGCAACCAGCGAGTTTATGGATATGTTGTATGAACCTGTAAAATAAACAATAGTCATGGCATTAAAACGTCGAAATAAGGTGGAGGTTAGTTTCAGTATGGCTTCGATGACAGATATTGTTTTTTTATTGCTGCTGTTTTTCATGATTACTTCGACGATGGTGGCGCCCAATGCGCTTAAATTGCTCTTGCCTCAGGGTAACGACCAAACTGTTGCCAAAGCTATTACGACCATTTCGATCACTGCTGATCTGAAGTATTACGTCAACGAAAGCGGTGACCTGAAACAGGTTGCGTTTAATGACATTGAGCCTTTTCTGAAAAAGGTGATCAAACAGAACGATGAAACTTACATTGCACTTCATGCTGACCGGTCTGTTCCTATTGAACAGGTGGTTAATATCATGAACATTGCAAAACGGCATTCCATTAAAATGATTCTCGCAACAGCCCCTGTGGAATAATGAGCTACTTTACTGAGCATAAAAACGGGTTGATAGGCACTGCTGTAGTCCACGCAGTGATTCTATTTTTGCTGCTTAATTTCGGTTTCTTTACCAAGCTTCCTTTACCAGCGGAAGAGGGTATCCTGGTAAATTTTGGTAATTCAGAAACAGGTCTGGGAATCGAGGAACCTGCGCCAGGCGAATTGAGTTCTTCGAACGATCAGGAGAACGCGAAGGCTGAAGAACAGGTGACGATGCCACCGGTTCCAAAGAAGATAGCTCCGGCTGCCCCAAAGGAGGAAATAGTGACCCAGGATTTGGAGAAAACCATTGCGATAAAAACAACAAAAAAGAAGGCTCCTGAAAAAAAAGTTGATCCTGAAAAACAACAGCAGCTAGAGGCAGATCGGCTTCAGAAGGCAGAATTTGCCCGTCAGAAGCGTGAAGAGGAACAGCGTCTGGCTCAGGTTGCTGCTGAGCAAAAGAAAATCGGAGAGATAAACAGCAGGGCCAAAAGTGCTTTTGGCGGCGGAGGTAGAGGTGCCGCAGATTCGAAAAGTACCAGCCAGGGAATTACTTATGGTTCAGGGAATCAGGGAAGTCCCAATGGTTCGGCCAATGTTGATCGTTATGGCCCGGGTGGAGGAATCGGCAACGGCATATCGTTCAGCCTTGATGGCCGGACAGCCCAGTTACTTCCTAAACCTCATTATCCGGGGAATGAAGAAGGTGTGGTAATCGTTCAGGTTACAGTTGATAAAAACGGGCTGGTTAAAAAGGCTGAGGCCGGCGTCAGGGGGTCAAATACGGCGAATACGGAATTGATTGCTGCGGCTAAAAAGGCGGCTCTTCAGGCCCGGTTTAATGTCGATCAGAATGCTCCTGCTTTTCAAACCGGAACAATTACTTACCGTTTCGTTCTCGATTAATCGAATTCATTCAGAATCTTTATAATAGAAAGGGCCGATCCCAACAGGAACCGGCCCTTTGTTATTTAGAAGTATTATTCTTATTCCTGAGAAAGGAATTCGTCAACATTGGCAGCGGCAATCTTTCCGGCCTGAATAGCGCGAACTACTAAGCTGGCTCCTGATTCAACGTCACCACAGGCAAATATTTTTTCAACCGAAGTCTGCTTGTTGCCGTTAACTTTGACATTTCCGCGGTTGTCGTATTCAACTCCCAGTTGGTCGAGCAATCCGTTGTGGACCGGTTGAGTGAATCCCATACACAACAAAACCAGGTCGACGTCGATTACTTCAGTAGTTCCGGGTTTCTCTGTCATTATCCAACGTCCAGCTTCATCTTTGGTCCATTCCACACTGACCAGTTCAACTTGTTTGATGTGTCCGTTTTCGCCGATAAACTGTTTGGTTGAAAGGCTCCACCGCCGTTCGCAACCTTCGAGGTGAGAGCTGGAGGTGCGGAGCACATTGGGCCAGTATGGCCAGGGGTTGTCAGCAGCCCTTTTTTCGGCAGGTTTTGGGAGAATTTCGATCTGGGTGATACTTTGTGCTTTCTGACGAATTGAAGTTCCTACGCAGTCAGAACCGGTGTCACCACCACCAATAACCAGTACCCGTTTGTCTTTGGCAAGAATATTTTCTTCTTCTGGAATTTCTTCACCAGCAACTCGTTTATTTGATTGGCCCAGGAAATCCATGGCAAAGTGCACTCCCTGCAATTCGCGGCCTTTTACAGGCAAATCGCGGGGTTGTTCGGCTCCGTTGGCCAAAACAATGGCATCGTATTGAGCCAGCAGTTCTTCGCTGGTAATGTCAGTCCCGACGTGTGTATTTGGTTTGAACGTGATCCCTTCTTCAAGGAATATTTCCAGACGGCGGTCGATAATGGTTTTGCTCAGTTTAAAATCGGGAATCCCGAAACGGAGCAAACCGCCAATGGCGCTGTTTTTTTCGAAGACTGTAACATCGTGACCGGCTTGGTTCAGCAGGTCGGCTGCTGAAAGTCCTGAAGGACCAGAGCCTATAACGGCTACCTTTTTACCGGTGCGGTATTCAGGAATGCGGGGTTGAACAAAGCCCAGATCAAAGGCATGTTCAACGGTTGATGCTTCGTTTTCGCGAGTGGTGACCGCTTCGTTATGAATGGCCAGCACGCACGATTTTTCGCATAATGCAGGACAAACACGTCCGGTGAATTCCGGAAAACTGTTTGTTGAGTTTAATATCTCGTAGGCTGCTTTCCAGTTTCCGCGGTACACCTGGTCCTGCCATTCCGGAATTTTACTTCCGACCGGACATCCCCAGTGGCAAAACGGAACGCCGCAATCCATACAGCGCGAGGCCTGTTCCATACGGTCTTTGTCATCGAGCGTCTGCTCAACTTCACCGTAATCATATATTCTGTCATTTAGCGGACGATAACCAGCTTCTTTTCGTCCTATTGTCATGAAACCTTTTGGATTTCCCATGGTATTTGTGTTTTTTAATTTTTCGTTGCTAAAGATTCTACTATTCGTGACGTGCAGGATCGTCTTCGGTTAATTGAAGTTTCTTCTCCAACTCGCGAAGTTTCAGTTCTTCAAGCACTTTCTTATATTCAAACGGAATGACCTTCACGAATTTGGGCAGGTATTCATCCCAGTTGGTCAGAACTTTAGCGGCCATTGTACTTTGTGTATACAGCAGGTGTTTGTTAATCATATCCTGCAATTCAACGATGTCGGCCTTGTCTTCAACCGGACCTAGTTCAACCAGACCTTTATTACAGAAGTAATCGAAGTCGCCGTTCAGATCGAGCACGTAAGCGATACCGCCGCTCATCCCGGCAGCAAAGTTGCGTCCGGTTGTACCCAGTACAACCACCCGTCCGCCGGTCATGTATTCGCAGCAGTGGTCGCCGCTACCTTCAATCACAGCTTTTGCTCCTGAATTCCGCACGCAGAAACGTTCGCCTGCAACACCGCGGATGTAGGCTTCTCCTGAAGTAGCGCCGTAGAACGAGGTGTTTCCGACGATGATGTTTTCTTCAGGATTAAAGGTTGATCCTATTGGTGGAACAACAATGATGCGGCCTCCTGAAAGTCCTTTGCCAATATAGTCGTTGCAATCGCCTTCGAGACGGAAGCTGATTCCTTTTACCAGGAATGCTCCGAAACTTTGGCCGGCAGTACCGGAGAAAGTTGCCATGATGGTGTTGTTTGGCAAGCCTTCTTCTCCGTAACGACGTGAAACTTCACCCGAAAGCATGGCTCCTACAGTACGGTCAACGTTGGTAATGGTGTGCGACAACCATACTTTTTCCTTGCTCTTGATGGCTTTGTTGGCTTCACGGATCAGGGTGTGATCCATGTGCTCTTCAATCGATTTGATGTTCGGAAATGTGTTCCGAATATCGTATTGTTTGGCTTCTTTAGGCATGAAAATGAGCTTCGAGAAGTCGACATTCTTCATTTTCCAGTTGCGGACCTCGTCGTTCTGTTCAAGCAGATCGGCACGTCCAACAATTTCGTCAAAGGTGGTGAATCCCATCTCGGCCAGATGCTCGCGAACTTCCTCGGCAATAAACCGGAAGAAATTGATCACGTATTCGGCACGTCCAATGAAACGTTTGCGAAGCGTTTCGTCCTGTGTGGCAATACCGGCAGGGCAGGTGTTGAGGTGGCATTTCCGCATCATGACACACCCCAGGGTGATCAGGGCTGAAGTTGCAAACCCGAACTCTTCACCTCCCAGACATCCGAGAATCACGACATCGCGACCGGTTTTCAATTGACCGTCGACCTGCACTTTTACACGTCCGCGAAGGTTGTTCATTACCAGGGTTTGCTGAGTTTCGGCAATTCCCAGTTCAACCGGTAAACCTGCATGTTTGATCGAACTGGCCGGACTGGCACCTGTTCCGCCTTCGCATCCCGAGATGGTGATCAGGTCGGAGAATGCTTTGGCAACCCCTGCGGCAATCGTTCCCACTCCGTTTTCGGCAACCAGTTTAACCGACACTTTGGCGCGAGGGTTGGTTACTTTCAGATCGTAGATAAGCTGCGCCAAGTCTTCGATGGAATAGATGTCGTGGTGTGGTGGCGGAGAAATCAGGGTGATTCCGGGTGTTGAGTTACGCAATTTTGCGATGATGTTGTTTACCTTGAATCCGGGGAGCTGTCCTCCTTCGCCTGGTTTTGCGCCTTGTGCAATCTTAATCTGCAATTCGTCGGCATTGACCAGGTAATTGTTGGTCACCCCGAAACGGCCTGATGCTACCTGTTTGATCGAGCTTCGTTTGTTCGAACTAAAACGTTCGGCATCTTCACCGCCTTCTCCGGTATTGCTTCGTCCGCCAATGGTGTTCATTGCCAAAGCAAGTGCTTCGTGGGCCTCTTTACTGATCGAACCATAAGACATAGCTCCGGTCACAAAGCGTTTCATGATGTTTTCGGCAGGTTCGACCAGCGAGATGTCAATGGGGTTTCGTTTGTATTTCAGGCACCCACGGATAAAGGTAGGTTTGGCGTTTTCTTCATCAACTTTCCGGCTGAATTCTTTGTACACTTTATAGTCATTCGTGCGGGTAGCCCATTGCAGCAACCCAATGGTTTCAGGGTTCCAGGCGTGATGTTCCCCGTATTTGCGGTAGTGATAAGTTCCGGCGCTTTCGAAGTTATTGTTAATGTGATTTTTCTTTCTTGCATAAGCTTCTTTGTGGAAAAGAAGTGATTCCTGGCAGATTTCTTCAAGTCCGATCCCGCTAAATTTAGAAGCTGTCCCGGTGAAGTATTTGTTGATGAGTTCTTCGCTGACACCCAAAGCTTCGAAAATCTGGCACCCCTGATAGCTGCGAAGTGTTGAAATACCCATCTTGGACAAAATCTTCAGCAGACCTTTATCAATGGCTTTGATATAATTGTGACGGGCTTCGGTGTATTCCAGATCAATCTGTCCGTTTTTCACTAAATCGTCGATGGCAGCAAAGGCCAGGTATGGATTTACCGAGCTGGCTCCGTAGCCGAACAGCAGGGCAAAGTGGGTGACTTCGCGGGCTTCGGCAGTTTCGACGATGATACCGATCTGCATCCGTTTCTGAACCTGGATCAGGTGATGATGAACAGCAGCAACGGCGAGCAACGAAGGAATCGGAGCATATTCTTCGGAAACCTGACGGTCGGAAAGGATGATGAAGTTTTTGTGATCATCAACTGCTTTTTCGGCTTGTTTAAGTAGGTCTTCAAAAGCACGTTTAAATCCTTCAACGCCTTCTTTTACCGGGAACACCATCGGGATTACACTGTGCGAAAACTGCTCATGCTTCAGGTCTTTGATTTTCCCAAGGTCGGTATTGGTGATGATCGGATCGTCGAACTTGATCAGTTTGCAGTGAACCGGCGACTCATCCAGAATATTGGTGTGCAGCGAACCGATGTAATTTGTCAGCGACATAACCAGCCCTTCGCGGATCGAATCGATAGGCGGATTGGTTACCTGGGCAAATACCTGGCGGAAATAGTTAAAGAACCGTTGTGGATTTTCGGAGAAGCAGGCCAACGGGGTGTCGTTGCCCATCGAACTGGTAGGTTCAGCCCCGGAAGCAGACATTGGTTTGATGATCATTTCCATGTCTTCCTTCGAGTAGCCAAACACTTTGGCGTAGGTTTGGAACTGATCGCCCAGAGAGGAAGAAACCCTTTGTTTTACGGCGATATCGTCCATAACCAGGCGGTTTTCCTTCAGCCAGTTGCCGTAAGGATTGCGTGAGCTCAATTGAGCTTTCACCTCCTTGTCGGGAATGATGATTCCCAATTTGGTATCCACAAGAAGTATTTTTCCTGGGCGCAAACGGCCTTTTTCTTTTACTTCTTCCGGAGCAAAAGTTTGAACACCCACTTCGGAACCCATTACAATCATGTCGTTTTTGGTGATGATGTATCGGGATGGACGAAGTCCGTTACGGTCGAGTGTTCCTCCGATATAACGACCGTCGGAGAAAACCATCGAGGCTGGTCCGTCCCACGGTTCCATGATGGTGGAGTGGTATTCGTAGAATGCCTTCAGACTGTCGGGAATCGGATTTTTCGAATTGAACGATTCCGGAATCATCATGCACAAGGCGTGGGGGACTGTGCGCCCTGTCATGTGAAGGAATTCGAGCGTATTGTCGAATGAGGCCGAGTCAGATTTGTTGGGTTCGATGACCGGGAACAATTTTTTCAGGTCGTCGCCGAAAACTTCGGATTTCAGCAATGCTTCGCGGGCCGACATCCACATCCGGTTACCTTTTACCGTGTTGATCTCACCATTGTGTGCAACCATGCGGAACGGCTGTGCCAAATCCCAGGTTGGGAAGGTATTGGTACTGAAACGTGAATGTACCAGGGCAATGGCGCTGGTAAATTTCGGGTGTGAAAGATCTTTGAAGTAATCTCTCAATTGCCCGGGGGTGAGCATTCCTTTATAAATGATTGTTCTTGACGAAAGGCTTGGCAGGTAAAAAGCCTGACGGTGTTTGAGTTTGGATTCCCGGATTTCTTTTTCGGCCTGTTTCCTGACCAGATATAATTTTTGCTCAAGAACTTCCTGTTCCAGATCTGCCTTTACATAAACTTGTTTGACGTACGGTTCCGTTAACTTGGCAATTTCGCCCGGGGCTGAACTGTCAACGGCTACATCGCGGTATTCGATCAGATCAAGACCTTCCTGTTTAATGAATTTAGTCAGTACTTCCTGGCACAGAGCTGCTTCTTTTCGTTCTTGCGGAAGAAAAATCAAGCCAGTTCCATATTTTCCGGAAGCAGGGATGTTAACCTTTAATACTTCCCTGATATATTGATCAGGTATTTGCATTAAAATTCCGGCGCCATCACCAGTTTTGTTGTCGGCGCTGGTTGCTCCCCGGTGGTCCATGTTTTCAAGAACCTCTAATCCCCTCTCGATAATTTCGTGCGACTTCTGGCCTTTGATGTGGGCCACAAACCCGATACCGCAGTTATCGTGCTCGTTGGCAGGATCATACAACCCTTGCACCTCTGGAAATCCTAAATTCATCATTTCAAGTTTTTAAATATTTTGTAGTGGCAAAAAGTAATCAACTCCGGTAAAACAATCTGTATTTTTACAAATCAACCCCTAAAGTTGTGAAATTGCAAGCAAATTGTTCGTTTTTGTTGTAAACTGAAAGCAAATGTAGCGATATTTACAAATACTTCAAACTATTAGTCAAAAGTTGACTGATAAAGGTACGTCAATTTTCTGTAACAAGAATGATTTTTTTTTGAGGGGTAATGCTTTGTTGTATAGTGAGTTACAGGCTTGTGGTGTAGCTTTTTTTTGCCGGGAATCAGAATATAAAAGATAACGATTAGTTAACAGTGACTGCATCGTCCTGGTAATCATAGATGGCAGATGCAAAAATGGGATGATTTACTGATGAAGGAAAAACGTTAACGTTCTAGCTCCTAGTCGGGTTGACCGTTACTAACTGCAACAGTCGGTAAAATATGGAAGTGACTGTTGCAGCATACCGTCAGAATTGCAGTGAGCAGGAAAGGGTGGGGCAGTTAAAGCGCTTGCAGCAATTCGGAATATGCTTTTTCAATTTGCTGGAATTCAAAAGATTTAGCAACGTTTTTCATTCGTTGGCTGATCTGTTCCAGGCATAGGTTGCCGATACTTCCGGCATGAGTGTGGTTCACTTCGCGCGTGGGTTCATAGGTTCCGGCATTAATCTGGCCACCGATCTGTTTGTAGGCATCGCGGAATGGCACCCCGTTCTTAACAAGCTTATTGACATCTTCAACACTGAAAACATATTTATAGCGGTCATCGGCCAGAATGTTGGTGCTGATTTTCATGTGGTCGATGGCGAATCCGGCAATATGGATGCAATCGAGCAATTCGTCAAATGCCGGGAGAAATACTTCTTTCAGGATCTGAAGATCGCGGAAATAGCCGCTGGGGAGATTGTTGATCATCAGGCTGACCTGGTATGGAATAGCCTGTATCTTGTTGCAATGCGACCGAACCAATTCGAACACGTCTGGGTTCTTTTTATGCGGCATGATGCTCGATCCGGTAGTCAGTTCGTCGGGTAGAGAAACGAACCCGAAATTCTGGCTCATGAACAGGCAAACGTCAAAAGCCAGCTTCGAAATGGTAGCAGCAATCGACGACATGGCAAAAGCAACCGTTTTTTCGGTTTTCCCACGTCCCATCTGGGCATATACCACATTGTAATTCATTGAATCAAATCCAAGCAAGTCGGTGGTCATTTGTCGGTCGAGCGGAAACGAGGATCCGTATCCGGCTGCAGAACCAAGCGGGTTTTGATTGGCAATGCGATAGGCTGCCTGAAGCAAAACCAGGTCGTCAACCAGGCTTTCGGCATAGGCGCTGAACCATAATCCAAAAGAAGAGGGCATGGCTACCTGCAAATGCGTGTAGCCAGGCATCAGGTATTGTTTGTTAGCCTCGGCCTTTACCATCAATTTTTCGAACAACTCCCCAACGGCTTCTACCAGCTTCTGAATTTCGGCACGGGTGAATAGTTTCAGGTCGAGTAAAACCTGATCGTTGCGCGAGCGGCCACTGTGGATTTTTTTACCGGTGTCGCCCAGTTTGCGGGTCAGCATCAGTTCAACCTGGGAATGAACATCTTCAATGCCTTCTTCGATCTGAAAGTCACCGTTTTCGATGAACCGGTAGATTTCAATCAGCTCGTTTTGAAGTTCGGTAAGCTCATCTTTGGAAAGTAAGTTGATGGTTTGCAGCATTTTTGCATGAGCAATTGAGCCTAAAACATCAAATTTTGCCAGGTACAAGTCCATTTCACGATCTTTCCCGACAGTGAATTTTTCGATGAGTTCGTTTACCGATGTTCCTTTATCCCAGAGTTTCATAATGTATTCAATTTAGACGGTCAAAGATAAGGCAAAAGGTTGATACATTTCAACTGTGTTTTGATTCTATTTATATGTGCAGTGATCTTCCGGCCTGAAACAAAAAATCTTCCTGAAAGTCTGGCCTACCTTTTGGCTTTCACCCAGATTTTCTGTTCGTCAATTCTGATCTGTGCAGGAATGCTTAGTTTCCCGGGTTCTCCATCGAAATGAAAATATGGGGTTTGAGCCAGTTTCAGATCAACTTTCCGGGCTTTGTAACACTCGACAAATGGGAGTTTGGGAACCAGTTTCGAAAACAGGGCTATGGCAAATACCGGCATCCAAAGCTTGTTGAAGCGGTTTACAACAACAACATCAATCAGGCCGTCGGTCATGCTTGCTGAAGGAGCTATGAACGCGTTGTTCCCAAACTGAGAGGCATTGGCGAAGGTGATAAGAAAAACTGACTTTTCATGAAAGGTGCCGTCAATCGTCATTTTTACCGGCAGGGGCTTGAAACGAATGCTTTCGCCGACAACCAGTTGAATATATTTTAAAAATCCACGGGAGGAGGCGTTGCTCATCCGATGGGCAATTTGTGCATCGAAGCCTATTCCGCTGGTGCAAAGAAAACGCTGCCCGTTGAGTTTGCACACATCCAGATGTAAGTTTATTCCGTCGGTCAGGATGCGGGCGCTTTTCCGAATGTTTGTCGAAATTCCCAGTTCGCGGGCTAGTCCGTTTCCGGATCCCATCGGAATAATTCCCATTACGGTATCGGTACCGATTAATCCCATGGCAGTTTCGTTTACGGTTCCGTCGCCTCCCACGGCAACAACCAGGTCGAAGCCATCAGCCGAAGCCTGTGCCGCGAGCGTTGTGGCATGGGCCGGATGCTGCGTGAAAGCGTAATCGACTATACAGCCACGCTTTTTTAAGTACGGAATCACTGTTTCGATAGCTTTGTTGCCTTTCTGGTGTCCGGCGTGTGGATTGATAATCAGGAATATTCTTGATGTTTTCTGATCGTTCATTATGTGTTTTCTGGTTTTATAATCGAGTTGCTGCATTGGTGTGATTACCGGCTGATAAAGTCGTCGTGCAAAACCTGCATGTAAGCTTTCGGGAAGGTTAGGTCGATGTTTTTTTCTGCAGCAGGTTTTGATGCAAAATTGTGCGCGTTCTGGTCAAAATAATAGTTTCCCTGCGGGGTGATGTATCCCCAACCGGTATCTAGCAAGTAAAATGCACATGGATGCGAAGTGAAGAAATCTTTGGAAAACTTTGCCGGATCGGTTTCCCAGCCTAATTGGTGAATCAGTGAAGTGCCGAAATCGGATTGCATGGTAATGGTTTCGATTCGTTGCAGCGAGTCTACCACTCCGCCCGACCAAATCAGCGGAATCCGGTAACTTGCCGGTTCGGTGATGTCGGTTGGTCCCGGAGGAAGGGTTCCGTGGTCGGCTGTCACTATTAATAAGGTATTTTCCCAAAGCGGCGATTTTCGGAATCCATCAATGAATGCTCCCAGGCAACTATCGGTGTAGGCTATCGAATTCAGGTACTTCTCTTCATTCGAACTGCCTTTAATTTTCGAGAACGGCACATCATAAGGCGGATGGCTGCTTACGGTATAAATGGTTTTCATAAATGGTTCCTGTTCTGATTCCAGGTCTTTCAGCGCCCGTTCGAACAAATAGCCGTCGGGGACGCCCCATTTAGTCATTCGCCCCAATTCGCGGGGAAAATCTGATTTGGAAACTATTTTCCCGAAACGCCCCTGTAAAACAAAAGTCTTCAGGTTGTAAAAGTTGATGTCTCCTCCGTAATAAAAAGAGGTGTTGTAGTTTTTTCGGTTGAAATATTCAGGGAGTAAGGTCAGGCTTCTTGACTTCTCTGGATAAATCATGATGGATGTGCTTAGCAGCGACGGATATCCGCCCAGGATTGCTGAAATACCCCGGTCTGAACGGTTTCCGGTAGAGTAAAAATTGGTAAATACGGTGCTTTTTAAACAAAGCGAATCGAGGTTGGGCGCAATTCCATGCAATCCACCTAATGGGGCAATCACTTTATCTGAGAAACTTTCAAGAATAACCAGGATGACGTTTGGCTGTTTCTGTGGATTCTGCCTGATGAGTTGCGGTCGGTTGCAGATGGTGTCGGTTTTCATGAACTCATCAAAGGCTAGCTGGCTCTTTTCTTTGTCCATGTAATTGCAGGGATTGGAAAACCTTTTGCGTTTTTCGACCGACTTGGCAAAATTCCATAAATAATTGCTGGCGGCCTGATTGACATACAGTTTTTGGCTGAAAGCAACCGAACTCAGGTTAAGCGGAGATGTGTCGAATCCTCCCCGAATGGGAATAATGAGCGTGGCAACCAGAAAAAGCAGCAGAAGGGATGAGGACCATTTGATTTTTCCTTCGGGAATCATTCCTTTTGGGAAAATACGTTTATAAAGAAACAAAAATGCCAGCGTCAGGCTACCGGCAATCAATATCCCTTTAAAAACGTCGGTTATTGATATCGATGCCTCCATGGCCACCGGGTCGTTGATGTAATTGAATGCTGTGATATTTACCCGGGTGCCCCAGTGCGGATATAATCCCAGATCGAGGGCCACCAGTGCTGATGCAATCACTATAAATACAATAGTATATATCCGGACAACCCTGTTTGAGAAATGGAAAGGCAGGAAAAGTCTCAAAACCAGGATTAATCCCGGAACTACCAATAAGTAACAAACCGTGGAAATATCCATTTTTAAACCGTATCCAAATATTCCGGCAATTTCTTTTGACGATAGTAAGGCTGTCTGATCAAGATTGTAGAGCAGGAAAAAACTTTTGGCTATCCAGAAAAAAAACAACCAAAAGCAGAAATATTTTAAATAACGGCCAATGAGTTTTAACGCCATTTAGGTGATTTTTAAATTACAAAAGGCTTGCAAATATATAAAAACTGCGATTTTCTTTTTTTTTAGGTCAGTCCTTTCATGCAAAATAATAGTCTGTACACTATACGTTCCGCCACACGTTGTGGCTTGGTTTTATCCGATGGCTATTTCCCGATTCTGATTTACTCCCTGAATTAAGCAATTAACGATTATTGGCCGAAAGAAGAACAGCAGGACTCATTCCTGGTTTTTATCTGATTTGGTTTGTTATTACAAAATGTTAGTTAAATGGCTTAAAAAGCTTCAAAAATCTATTTAATTGAATTTATTGTAGATGTTTGATTTTATTAATGAATTTTCATAGACTATTTGATAATCATTGCTTTATTGGCGATTTCTGAAATTGTATTTTTATTAAAATTGCAATGTACCCCTATTAAAAATGATGCAATTGTTTCAAAAATGGTATAAAGTTTAAATACACCCCCTTAAAAATTGAGTCTGTGTTTGTTAATTTATCTTTAATTTGAAATATACCCCTATTTTTAAAAGTCTTCTGTATGAATAATTCTCTACTTTTGAATCAGGATATGAAAAAATAGGGGTGGCGAATGAAAATGATGTATAAATGATGAAAGCACCCCCTGTTTAATTGGATGTGTAATTGCGAGTATTTGAAAAAAAAGTTGAACCCTAAAAATTATTGCTATGAAAAAGAAAATTACCCTAATTGTTTTTGCGCTTCTTTCAATTTGTTCATTGAATGCAAAATCTCAGGAAAGTTCATGG
Organism: uncultured Odoribacter sp.; assembly: GCA_964488805.1. Lineage (GTDB taxonomy): Bacteria > Bacteroidota > Bacteroidia > Bacteroidales > Prolixibacteraceae > Aquipluma. The sequence continues at coordinate 30,190 of CAZAVU010000026.1, forward strand.
AGTACCGGAACTGATTTGGTTAGCGGTTATGTGTGGCGTGGTACAAAATTCGGTTCAGGCCCGGCCTTGCAGCCTGGAGTGAAATACAGCAATGGTGGATTTACCATTGGCGGCTGGGGTTCTTACTGCTTCTCGACCAACGAAGCTGCTGAAGCTGACCTTTATGCCAGCTATGCTTTTAGTCTTGGCAAATCAAGCTCGTTGACTTTCACCTTGACTGATTACTATTTTCCGGGAGCTACTTCGAAGTATTTTGATGGTGATTCACATTATTACGAACCTATGGTTAGCCTGGGGCTTGGTAAGTTTTCGTTTGCCGGAGCTTACATGACTAATGCAAAGGATGTCTATTTTGAAGCAGGGTTGGCTGCAGGGCCGGTAACTTTATTCGCCGGAGCTGGAAACGGGCAGTACACCAAAGATGCCACTTTCAATCTTTGTAATTTTGGAATTAAAACCTCCAAGGAAATAAAAATTTCTGACAGCTTCTCTATTCCTCTTAGTGGTTCGTTGATTCTCAATCCATCAACTGAGCAACTTCATATCGTAGTGGGTATCACTTTATAAATGAATCTAATTTTTTAAAATTTTTATATCATGAAAAAAATTGTTGCCATTATTCGTTCTTCAAAATTTGAAGAGGTAAAAGAAGCACTTCATGCAATTGATATTGATTTCTTTACTTATTCTGATGTTGTTGGGGTTGGTAATGAAATTAAAAGATCGGATCGGTCGTATAGGGGGACTGTTTACGATACCTCCTATATTTCCCGACAGGAGTTGTCAATTGTGGTGAGGGATGTCAACCTTAGAAAAACAGTTGACTGTATCATGAAAGCTGCCTACACCGGAGAGATTGGTGATGGACGAATCTTTGTTTCAACCCTTGATGAGGCTTGGAAGATCAGGACTGGCGAAAGTGGAGATGATTCTCTAAAAGGTGCAGGTGAGAAATAATTAACTTAAAATCAAAATCATGAAAAAAACATATATACTATTGGCCTGTCTGATTGTGGCCATGTTAAGCTCAATGCTGTTCAATAGCTCTGCTTTTGCAAAGGAAGCCGATCCTTCAGGAGTAAAAACAGGAAACGCTACGGAAGTAGTCGCAGCCAAAGCCGGAGAGCCAACTATTAATGAAGTTGCTGATCTTAGCGGTCATAACAAGGTCGCTATAAACATGGTGTGGGTGTTGATTGCCGGTTTTCTTGTTATGTTTATGCAAGCTGGATTTGCAATGGTTGAATCGGGGATGACCCGTGCAAAGAATGCCGCCCATACTATGGCTATGAACTTTTTGATCTATCCGTTAGGAATGATCGGATTCTTTATTTGTGGATTTGCGTTCATGTTTGGTGGAATAGGTCCCCTGGGAACATTGGGTGGATATGATGGTCTGAATAGTGAATTGACAATTAATATTTTTGGTCACTCGCTTGGGGTAATCGGTAATAAAGGTTATTTTCTTGCCGGTACTTATGATGTGGCTGTTTTTGCGTTATTCCTTTTCCAGATGGTGTTTATGGATACTACAGCTACAATTCCAACCGGGTCAATGGCTGAGAGATGGAAATACTCTTCGTTTTTTGTTTATGGATTGGCTGTTGGAACCATTATTTATCCGATTTACGGAAACTGGGTTTGGGGCGGCGGCTGGCTGGCTCAGTTAGGAAGCCAATTTGGTCTTGGTCATGGTCATGTCGATTTTGCAGGATCGTCTGTGGTTCACCTGACGGGAGGTGTGTTGGCGTTAATTGGCGCAAAAATTCTGGGACCCCGTATTGGAAAATATAATAGGAATGGTTCGCCGAACGCCATTCCCGGACACAACATTCCAATGGCTATTGTTGGTACTTTCATCCTTGCTTTTGGCTGGTTTGGGTTCAATGCGGGTTCGACCCTTGCAGGAAGTGATCTGCGTATTTCGGTAGTTGCCGTGAATACCATGATTGCATCGGCAACAGGTGCTCTTTCGTCCACTTTGTATATGTGGTTATTCCGCACTAAAAAACCTGATCCTACCATGATGATTAACGGTATGTTGGCTGGTTTGGTTGCTGTAACTGCGCCGTGTGCCTTTATTACAGTTGGAAGCGCTGCGCTCATCGGCCTTATTTCCGGAGTGTTGGTTATTGAAGCAGCATTCTTTGTGGAGAAAAAATTACGGATTGATGATCCTGTAGGGGCTGTTGCTGTGCATGGAGTGAATGGAGCCTGGGGGTGTTTGGCTTTAGGACTTTTTGCCGATGGAACCTATGGTGACGGATGGAATGGAGTCGCTGGTAAGGTAACCGGTCTTTTTTATGGCGACGGCGGACAGTTTGTTGCCCAGTTGATAGGTGTAGTTTCAAATATAATATATGTTGGAATTTTAGGGGTTTTGGTATTTAAATTAACTGAAAAGCTTGTTGGAAACCGTGTGGATGCAAGGGCTGAACTTGATGGTCTTGATATTCCTGAAATGGGTGTTGAAGGTTATGCTGGCATCAAAATGGATAAAAACTCGGAAACTCCTCTATCTCGATAATCCATCATTATTTTTAAATATTTTCTTCAACAATTCAATTTGTTGTTTTTTTTAAGGAGGCCTGTTGGGGGACAGGTCTCTTTTTTTTTATTATTCAAATATCATCCGCTTGTCTTGATGGAAATGGGGTGTGTCGAGTGAAATACATTAAAAATAGATGTTATACCCCATTTTAAAATGGGTACAATGTTAATTTTGTGTATAATATTAAAAACAACCCCCACTAGGACATACCCAATGTCTCATAATTTTATATTTTTGTTGATATAAATAACATTCGGGGATCAACCCATTCCTGATTTTAAAAACTCAAATCGTATTGTTATGAAGAAAATTGAAGCCATTGTGCGAAAAACCAAATTTGAAGAGGTTCGCGCAGCATTACATGAAGCAGATATCGACTTTTTGTCGTGGTGGGAAGTGAAAGGCCAGGGAACTGCTCGTCAGGGCCTTATTTTCAGGGGCATTGCTTATGATGTAAATTCAATTGCCCGCATTTATATCTCGTTTGTTGTCCGTGATATAAATGTTGAAAAGTCAATCAATGCAATTTTGGAATCGGCCTATACCGGTGAGAGTGGCGATGGACGAATTTTTGTCAGCGACATTGCTCAATCCATTCGTATTCGTACCAAAGATAGTGGAGACGAATCGCTTTATAACAAATAAATCCTAAATCCTCCCTAAAAATACCCCTTATTATGAGATCTAATAAACTTAAATATCTAGGTGTTGCAATGCTTGGATTCATTGCACCTACATTTGTTTCAGCTCAGGAAACTGCGGCTGCAGCAGCTTCATCTGCCCCAACCCCTTTTATTGATTCAGGAAATACAGCTTGGATGATTGTTGCTACCGCTTTGGTAATGCTGATGACCATCCCCGGACTGGCTTTATTCTATGGGGGACTTGTGCGTCAGAAAAACGTATTGAATATCCTGATGCAATGTTTTGTCTTAACTGCTGCAATCACTCTTGAGTGGGTGTTCTTCGGTTATAGCCTTTCTTTCGGATCGTCATCAGGAGCACTTGCCCCGTTTATCGGTGGTTTCGACTGGGCTTTTCTTAACGGCATCGGAATTTCAGATGTCAGCCCGTACTATATTTCTCAGGCAACGGCCCGTATCCCGCATCTTTTGTTCGTGCTGTTTCAATGTATGTTTGCCGTGATTACCCCGGCTCTGATCATTGGGGCTTATGCCGAACGTATTAAATTTCGCGGGTTCCTGATCTTCTCAGTGTTATGGGCCATTTTTGTTTACAACCCGGTAGCACACTGGGTATGGTCGGCCGATGGCTGGTTGTTTAAACTTGGCGCGCTTGACTTTGCCGGAGGAACCGTCGTTCACATTAATGCTGGTATTGCAGCTTTAGTTATGACTTTAATGATCGGTAGCCGGCGGAACTACAACAATCATCCTACTGCACCGCATAATATTCCTTTGGTAGTTATTGGCGCTGCGTTACTGTGGTTTGGATGGTTCGGCTTCAATGCGGGCAGTGGACTGGCCGCCGACGGGCTTGCAATCAGTGCATTCCTTGCCACTCACGTTGCAACGGCAACCGCTGCCTTTACCTGGGTTTTACTCGATTGGTTGAGGAACGGAAAGCCTACAGTTATTGGTATCTGTACTGGTGCAGTGGGCGGTCTGGTTGCGATTACGCCGGCAGCCGGTTTTGTAGGTATTGTTGGCGCTGTGGCAATCGGAATCCTGGTTTCGGTGGTCTGTTTCTTTATGGTATCGGTGGTAAAACACAAGTTTGGCTATGATGATTCGCTTGATGCTTTTGGCGTTCATGGTGTGGGCGGAATTTTGGGGGCCATTGCAACTGGTTTGTTTGCAACTCCGGCCATTCAATCTTCTTATAGTGGGTTGTTCTATGGAAATCCAAAACAGCTTTGGATACAGTTTATTGCCACATTAGCCACAATCGTTTTTTCAGCAGTCATGACCTTTGTTCTTTTCAAAATTGTTGATTCAATTTTTGGAATCCGGGCCAATATGAAAGAAGAAATTGCCGGACTCGACATTTCACAGCACAACGAAATGGCTTATGCCGAAAGTGATTAAAACTACAGAGAAGTTCTGTTAATCCTAAATAAGTCCAAATTCAAATTAGTTTGTACTTCAGTTTTGTATCTGGAGTTTTCTTCGAGAGACCTGTTGGGGGACAGGTCTCTTTTTTTTTATTTTAATTTCAGATCAGTCAGCAAGTTAACGTAGATTTTGAAGCCTTCCTCAAGCTCAGAAATCCGGACATATTCGTTGGCAGTATGGGAACGGGCGCTGTCGCCGGGGCCTATTTTTATAGAGGGGTATGGCAGAACAGCCTGGTCGGAAGTGGTGGGCGAACCGTAATAGCTCAGTCCCAACTGGATGCCTCGCTGAACCAACGGATGGCTGACCGGTATTCCTGATGAATTTAACCTGAATGAACGGGGCTCTACATCCGAATCAATCAGTTGGCTGATGATTTCGTAGGCCTGCTGGTTGCTGTAGAATTCGTTGGTGCGCACATCAACTACAAACGAACAGCGGTCGGGAACCACGTTGTGCTGCGAACCTGCATTAATAACGGTAACCGTCATTTTTACCGATCCAAGCATTTCAGAAGTCTTTTCAAACCGATAGTTTTTCAGTTTCTCAATATCTACAATGGCTTTGTAGATGGCGTTTTCCCCTTCTTCGCGGGCGGCATGTCCCGATTTTCCGTGAGCGGTGCAGTCAAGCACCATCAACCCCTTTTCGGCAATGGCCATTTGCATTTGGGTCGGTTCGCCTACAATGGCCAGGTCTAACGGGCCCAGCTCATCCAATATGCTCATCAGTCCGTTCGTTCCTGAAACTTCTTCTTCGGCAGTGGCGGCATAGATCAGGTTAAACGGCAGGTCTTCCATCGAATTGAAGTGCATGAAAGTTGCCAGAAGCGTAACCAGCGATCCTCCGGCGTCGTTGCTTCCCAGACCGTACAAAATGCCGTCTTCAACATCAGGTGAAAACGGGTCTCGGGTATAGCCTCCGGCAGGTTTGACTGTATCAATATGCGAATTCAGCAAAATTACCGGCAGCCCTTCTTTCCAGAATCGGTTCCTGATCCAGGTATTGTTCATCTTTGTTTGAAAAGGAACCTTTGCATAGGTTAAAAAGCTTCGGATTATCAGGGCTGCTTCCTGTTCGTCACGGCTTAAAGAGGGCACTGCAATGAGTGATTTCAGCAGATTGATATATGCGTTCATGCTTCAAATTATTGTTGAGGTAAGACAAAAATCAAAAAAAAACTTCGTTTCCGATAATGATTTCAGCAAAAACATCATTTTTTTAATTGCTTCCTTGTTCCATCCTGATTTTCTATACTGGTAATCAGGTTATGACCTCTTTCTGTCGAAGACGGTCGGTTTGATACAAATATGTGTGAAAACGGGAGCGATCCTTTGGTGTGCGTATTTTCTACTGAAATACATTCTTTTTATTTTGCTTAATTTGAACAAAAAGGTATTTTTACGAACAAAACCTGGGAAATCCAACTAACACAAAATAAATTAATCACATGGAAAAACAACAGAAGAAAGGAGTTTCAAGGCGTCAGTTTCTTGGAACCGCAGCTATGGGAGTAGCTGGAGTTGCTATGTTTTCGTCGTTGTCGGCCTGTAAACAAAAGGTGGGCAGCAACGAACTGAAACTTGGTTTCATTGGAATGGGACGTCAGTCTATGTATTTGCTGAGCGGATTTATTCAGATCCCCGGAGTTCGCGTGGTAGCCGGTTGCGATGTTTATGGAGTTAAACGTCAACGTTTCGAAAAACGGGTTAACGAGTTCTACCAGAAAGCCGGAATTAAAGTTGAAGTCAAGACTTACGAAAAATTTGAGGACCTTTTGAATCGTCCCGATATCAATGCCGTGGTTATTGCAGTGCCCGATCATTCACATGCACGGATTGCCATTGCTGCATGTAAGGCAGGTAAAGATGTTTATCTGGAAAAACCGATGACTTTCACTATTAAAGAAGGTCAGGAATTGCGTAAGGTGGTTCGCGAAACCAACCGCATTCTGGGTATCGGCAGCCAGCAGCGTTCGGATCCAAACTTCCAGCATGCAGTTAATTTAGTACAAACGGGAGCCCTTGGCGAAATCGAAAAAGTTCATGCTTACGTAGGAGCTCCTCCAAAACCATACGATCTTCCTGAAGAACCAATCCCTGCCGATTTGAACTGGGATCTTTGGTTAGGTTCGCTTCCAAATCCGGTCCATTACAACCACGAACTTGATCCGCCTATTTCAATTGATCCTGAAAAGAATGAAGATATCTGGGGCGCATGGCGCTGGTACAAAGAAACTGGTGGCGGTTTCACTACCGACTGGGGCGCTCACATGTTCGATATTGCACAGTGGGGACTTGGAATGGATAAAAGCGGCCCGGTTGAAATTTCGCCTGTTGCCGACGGAACTCAGTACATGCAGTTTAAATATGCCAATGGGGTTATCCTGACTTCGGAACCTTTCGATGAAAATAATACCAAGGGTGTTAAGTTCATCGGTAAGAACGGCTGGATTGAAGTTTCCCGCGGATATTATAAAGCTTCCGACGACAAGCTGCTTCCTCCAAAAACCGAAGCAAAAGATAACGAACCTTACGAAAACAAAATTCCGCATCAGATCAATTTCATTGAAGCTGTCCGCCAACATAAAGATCCGGTTGTTCCGGTTGAAATTGGCCACAGCAGTTGTACGGTTTGCAACCTTGGAAACATTGCCTGCGAACTGAAACGTACCCTCAAATGGGATCCGGCCACCGAAACATTTGTGGATGATGCCGATGGCGCAGCAACCAAACTGCTTCACTACGAATACCGTAAAGGCTATAGCCTTCTGTAATTGACAAAATAGCATCAGCACTGATGCAACACGGCATAACGCAGGTATTTGGTGTAAAAGCCGGTACCTGCGTTTTTATTTCGTCCTGATTTTTTTGCATTTGGGGTAAAAACATAACTTTGCTGAAAAGCGGATGGATATGGACTCTTATCATTTATCTTCTGAATTGGTTATTGGCGGGTTTTGTGCTCTTCTGGCATTGCTGGCAATCATCGTTTATCTTGCGCTTAGATTACAAAAGTCGGTTCGTGAACAACAGGCTCTGGCGTCCAAATATCAGGAGATTGAAAACAGTTACAACCAGGTGCAGCTCGAAAACCTGGATTCGCGGCTCAATCCCCATTTGTTTAAGAATATTCTCAATTCGGTGCAATCTCATGCCTATCAGACTTATTTCGCACTCGATAAATTATCCAATGTGCTGGATTACATTCTTTACGACAGCCGGAATAAACTTGTAACTCCCAAACAGGAGGTTGACTTTGCGCTGAACCTGATCGAGATTAATAAAATCAAGTTAAGTCCGCTGTTCGATCTGAAAGTGAAACTGAAGGTGAATGAAAACGAGCCGCTTTACCACCAGCACCTGCTTGCCCCGTTTATTTCGATTGACTTGATCGAGAACGCCTTTAAACATGCTGATCTGAGAAGTCCCGGCGCTTTTATCTCTGTTATTTTCGAGTTTAACGCCAATACTTTTGGACTTACTGTGGCCAACAAAATATCAACAAAAACTCCCATCAAAAAAGAGAAAAGCGGATTTGGAACCGAGGCACTCGAACAACGGCTGAAAATCATTTACAACGATCATTTCAAGTTCGATCGTTTCGTTGAGGACGATGTTTATATTGCTCATTTAAAGATCGACTTGTATGAATTCAAGGCTAAGATGCTTGCTGCTGGACGATGAACTGCCTGGCCTTTCGTACCTGAAACTGTTGTGTGAGCAAATTCCAGAACTCGAAGTGGTTCGGGCATTTAATGATCCGGAGGTGTTTCTTCGCGAATTCCCCAAACTGGACTTCGATCTTTGTATTCTCGATATTGAAATGCCTGGTGTCAATGGCATTCAATTGGCTGCTATGCTCAAAGGGAAGGCGGTCATTTTTACCACCGCATATAAAGATTATGCCACTGACGCTTTCGATCTGGATGCCATCGATTATGTAGTCAAGCCTGTCCGGCTCGAACGGTTACAGCACGCCGTGAATAAAGCTCTTCAGCGCATCGGGCATATTCAGCAGTCTCGGAAATCAGCCCGGATGAATACCGACAAAGGAAATGTTCTGCTTTTTTTCGATCAGTTGGTTTATGTTAGGACATCGGAAATCGACAGCCGCGATAAGACCGCTTTTCTTGAAAACGGCTCGACGCTTCAGCTTAAAAATATCTCGTTCGGGAAACTTATTGAACTTTTGCCTGCCGATGATTTTTGCCGCATCAACAAAAAGGAACTGATCGCTTTGTCCAAAGTCCTGTATTACTCCAACGATCAGGTAACCACCAACATTTTCTTTCAGTCTGAAAAACCAATGACACTGGTGCTTGGCGAAGCTTTCCGAAGCGAATTCTTCAGCAAGCTGAACCGGTGAATGCTATTGCGGACATTTTATTACAAAATCGTGCTGGTTTATTACATTCTGAATCGGTGGTGGCTGAAAGTGCTGTTTCTTTCTGATTTTTTACTCCATATTTGAATCCGTTAAATAAGTAAGCGGATCAAATTGATAGTACTTATACGGTTTCTCTGATTATAACCCGGGGAACGAATCAAAACGAAAGGGCCATGCGAAAAGTTAGAAATGTATTGCTGTATGTCTGGGTCATTGGTGGTTTTCTCTTGTTGATGTACGGGATTATCCAGGCAGGGAAAGGCCTCGAAGTCGGAAGGCAAGTGATTGAACCATCATTGCAAACATCCTATTTTTCGCAGTTTGTCCAGTCAATTGCGATCAACCTGCATCATCCGGTCGCCCTTATTCTGGCTCAGATTGTTACCATCCTGATCGTTTCCCGGATTTTTTCATTCCTTTTTCAAAAGATTCATCAGCCCACCGTGATCGGTGAAATAATCGCGGGGATCGCTCTGGGGCCCTCGTTGCTGGGCGTTTTGTTTCCCGACTTTGCCATGGCGCTTTTTCCCGATAAATCGCTCGATAACCTGAGTTTGTTGAGCCAGGTCGGGTTGATCCTTTTCATGTTTATGGTTGGGATGGAGCTTGATGTGAAAGTTTTGCAAAACAAGGTAAAAGATGCCGTTGTAGTCAGCAATGCCGGGATTCTTATTCCTTTTACCCTGGGGATTGGGCTTGCTTATTTTATTTATCGGCATTTTGCGCCACAGGGAGTTTCGTTCCTCTCGTTCGGATTGTTCCTGGGCATGGCCATGAGTATCACCGCATTCCCGGTTTTGGCCCGTATCGTTCAGGAACGGGGAATCCATAAAACCCGGCTAGGCACTTTGGTGATTACCTGTGCTGCTGCCGATGATATCTCGGCCTGGTGTATGCTGGCGGCTATCATCGCTATTGCCAAAGCTGGTTCTTTTCTGAGTTCGCTTTATGTGATCCTGATGTCGGTAGGATATGTGTTGGTGATGATCAAAATTATCCGGCCATTCCTGAAAAGGGTAGGGGAATTGCATGCTTCGCGCGAGAATCTGAGCAAACCGGTGGTGGCTATCTTTTTGCTTACCCTGATGATTTCTTCATACACTACCGAGATTATTGGTATTCATGCCCTGTTTGGCGCGTTCCTGGCCGGAACGATCATGCCCGAGAATACCAAATTCAGGAACATATTTATTCAGAAAATCGAAGATGTAGCGTTGGTATTGCTGCTGCCTCTCTTTTTTGTTTTTACCGGGTTGCGCACCCAGATTGGACTCCTGAACGATATGTATCTCTGGAAAGTCACCGGGCTGATTATTCTGGTGGCTATAACCGGAAAATTTGTGGGAAGCGCTCTTGCTTCCAGAATCATGGGGCAAAACTGGCGCGACAGCCTGACTATCGGTGCGCTGATGAATACCCGGGGGCTGATGGAACTGGTTGTGCTGAACATTGGTTACGACCTGGGCATCCTTTCGCCGCAGGTGTTCTCGATGATGGTTATTATGGCGCTTGTCACCACCTTCATGACCGGCCCTGCGCTCGACCTGATTAATCGTTTATTCCGGCAAAAAGTAAGCGTCGAGAGCGAACGGGTTAGCCTGTTGCGCAAATACAAGATCATCCTCTCGTTTGGAAATCCCGAAATGGGAAGGTCGCTTCTGCGGTTGGCCAATAGTCTGGTAAAAAAGCAGAAAGACAATTCGACCGTCACGGCTTTGCACCTGTGCCCGAACAATGTCCTTCACCATTACAACATGGACGAATATGAGCAGGAAAGCTTCGGGGCCGTAATACACGAATCGGAAATCCTGAATCAAAAGATTACCACTTTGTTCAAAGCATCCGACGATATCGAGGGGGACATCACCGAGATTGCCAATCATGGCGATTTCGACCTGCTGCTGATCGGGATCGGGCAATCGATCTTTGAAGGCAGTCTACTTGGTCGGATCCTGGGGTATACGACCCGGATTGTAAATCCCGATCGCCTGATCCAGAAAGTTGCCGGAAAAGAAAAGTTGTTTGGTAACCTGCCTTTTGACGACCGCACCCAGAATATACTTTCATCCAGTAAAGTGCCTGTCGGAATTTTTGTCGATAAGAATTCGGGCGAGTTCAACCGGGTTTTTGTGCCGTTTTATTCGGAGAATGACGGGTCGGTGATTGAATACATCCAGCGTTTAATCAAGAATTCGGAAACACAGGTTACGGTTGCAGCTTCTTCCGAACTGCTCCGGAATCATTTTGAGATCAAGGAAAGCATACGGGCTATCGAACAGGATGCGCCCAATCATATAACGTTAGACCAGGACCCGGCAGTCGACGAAGCATTTTTGCGCCAGTTTCAACTGATGGTTATTTCGGCTGACGGATGGAAACATCTGGTCGATTCGCGAAGCTCCTGGCTTAACCAAACTCCTTCGATACTGATTCTGAGGACTTGAATTGGATGAGTATTTCATGAACGCAGGTATCCATGTAAAATTCATCCTCTTTGGAAACTTCATAACCGTTTAACCATTTCGTACTGCTTCCCTTTTAAAGGAATGCCGTTTGATTCCAGAAATGCGGTTAGTGATTCACAGTAAATTTCGGTATTAATTGCTTTTACCGAAGAATGACGGTTGTTACAAAGCGCTTTTTTTAGCAAAGCGGTGGCAATTCCTCTTCTTCGATAGTCTTTATCCACCGCAATTTGTGTTATATCGCCACTTTCAGGTTCAAAGATGCAATAGCCAACCAAATTTTGTTTCTCATAAGCTCCCAGGACGATGAATTTTTCCAGGCATCGCTGTATGGCATCAAAGCTGTTTTGCCAGGATGGGCAAAAATCCTGAAACTTCACGAAAAACTCTTTGTTTTCCAGATTGGACCTCTTTATTTGGAAAGCCTCGGATAAATCTTTACCCGACAGCCTAATACGGTCATTGGATTGCACGAAATAATTAAATTCCCTGCTAACTGTAAATCCCAGATTTTTGTAAACCGAAATGGCGCTGGTATTTTGTTGCAGGACTTCAAGCAAATATTGCGAAATGCCAGCTTCCTGAAGGAACGGAATGGAAAAGCTGAATATCCTTGATGCCATTCCTTTTCCCCGATATTCTTTTATTGTTCCGGTTCCTGTATCGTAGGCCGTTTTTGATCCGTTAAAATTCCCGATACCATTCAACGTAAATGATACAAGCCTGTCGTTCACAAATAGCCCGAACGAAAGCTGGGGATCAAATCCCCGCCGGCATAGCATGGCGTGTAATTCATCCTTGTTTAGCTGAACTTCATAACTGCCAAAAGCTTCTTTAAATGCTTCGAATAAATGGTCAAAGCTTGTTTTTTCGAGTGATTTTATTGTTTCCATGTTCTTTGGTCTGATTTGCTGAATTGTTTACTCATAACCTGAGTTCGATGTAAATTACTTGATAATGCTTTGTAAATAAGCTAATAAGGTTGTTGTCGTGAGCGATTGAATAACTACTAATGTTAAAAAGCAAATGATAAGATTTTAAAACCTTATTTTCAGATAAAACCTTAAAAACGGGTTGGTAAACATCTCGATGGCTTCTGTGGTGTTTAAACATTGGTTATTTTAATCACCATGAACATCGAAATCTGATTCCAGATCTTTGACAGCGACTGATCGATGAATTTGATGGCCGGATAACTAAAGTCGGGTAGGGCCTGCTTCCTGGAAACGCCTCCGCTTAACAGGTACAGGAATGGATTGAGGTATTCAATGCTGTCGATTTTCAGATTCGGAAAATTTTGCTGGAATAGTTTATTGTCTCTGACAAATACAATCCAGGGCAGGGCGCCGTTCGCTCCCGACAATGGTCCGGTTGACGGTATGGTCCAATCTCCTTTCGGATCAAAGGGTTCGTGATGAAAATTCTTGTAAATAAATCTTCCCCAAAGACTGTTGGCCGGTTCAATTAGAATCATTTTCCCTCCTTTTGCAAGAACCCTGCTGACTTCCTGCAGAAAAACGGCGCTGTCGGGAATGTGATGCATGGTGTCGATCATAAACAGGCCACCGACCGACTCATCTTTAAAAGGCATCTCAAGCGCTGAGAAAGTCATGTCGTTGGTTGGCAGTTCAATCACATCCGAGCAAATGACCGTTGGTTCCAGATCCTTTAGAAATCCGCCTCCCGAGCCCAGTTCAATAACCGTTTTATTGGGCAGGTTTTCCATCTCTTTTCGAAATATCGAATACCAATCCGTATAGAGTTCATACAAAAATTTCTTCTTCCTGATGATCTCCCGGTGAACCATTGTTCTTTCCGGTGAATCGAGGGTATATTCAATATCGTATTTCTTCATAAGTCTTTCCGTAGCGAAGGCTTAAAAATACAAATAAGTTTTACATAACCCTCATCATTCGGAGAGTTTTCATCAGGGCAAACGCGTTTATGGATTGATGTTTTTTAGTCCTTATAGCGGAGCAAAGCAAGTTCCTTCAGGGGATTTAGGGCAATGTTCTTCGGTTGATTTAATGAGCTTGGAAGCTTCGGGCAGACTTAGTTGGCCTGGTGGCTGGCTTTTCCTTGCCAAAAAGGCTCGAAGTCCCAAAGAAACCCGAAGAAAAATCCTTGACTACTTGCTCCACAATCTGTAACCAATTCGAATAACCGGGGCTATATCTACATTTGGAATGTTGTAGGTAGTTCCATTGAAATCAGCACTATTGTTGCTTCGCAGGTAAATATGAAAGCCTGGTTGAAGATAGATATGTCTTCCAAAAAAGAACTGGTAACTTATACCGCCACCAATATCCGTGCTCGGTATATCTCTTTTCAAGCCAGTGCTTTTTTGCTCAATCTCAAAGGTGTGGAGTTCGAGGTATGAATAGACTTCCAGGTTTTTCCAAACGTTGTAACCTAAAAATAGTCCGGGAGATGTTTTGTAGTATCGTTTGAATTCTGGCGACGAGTTTTTCGTTCCTGCAGGTTCAGCATCATAAGTTCCTCCGTTAATTACACTTAGTCTCACCCGAAACTTATTGTAGCGATAACCCAGGCCTACATGATATCCTCCGGTTAAAAACATGGGGAAAAGGCTTTCGACCTCGAAGGCTTGTTTCACCTCATAGTTTCGTGGTTGTGGCTTCAGGAAAGTCCTTTTAACTGAATCTGTTTGAGCGTTGCATACCAGGCAAAATACGGATAGACAAATAATGAGCGTTGAAATCTGTTTCATGTTTTCTGAATTTATTTGATTGATGCAAAATTCAGAATCCGTTTTTTTCTTCTACTCCGCAAATGTTACCTTTTGGAATTTCCTTTTCGGATGCGACTCAGGGATTTCGGTGCAATTCCCAAATAATTGGCGATATGGAACAAGGGCACTTTTTGAAATATTTCGGGGTATTCGTGAAGCATCTTGTCATACCTTTCGCTGGCCGACAAGGTTTGCAGGTCAATGCTTTGTTGCGATATTTTGATAAAAGCCTGCTCGATCAGCATACGCCCCACTTTTTCCAGCCTGGGAACCTGGTTGTAACAATGTAAAAGGCTTTGGTTGGGGATAACCAGCAGCTCAGTTTTTTCTATGGCCTTGATATTTAGCAAGGATGGGGAATTATTTAAACGACTCCTGTTGTCAGTAACCCAATCGCCGGTAAAAGCAAAATCGGTGGTCGTTTCGGTTCCGCATTCAGTCAATCTGAAATAGACCAACGTTCCACAGTTAACGAATGCAACAAAATCGCAAACATCTCCTTCTTTTAAAAAGAAGTCATTTTTGTTAAGCGTTCTTTCCTCAAAAAAATTACTCACCAGGTCCCATTCGTCATCAGTGAGATGTGTGATTGAGTTAATCGTTTTTTTTATCAGTTCTGTTTGCATAAGTAAGTGAAACCGTTTATGGTCGTATTTATAAACACTCCGTTAGGAGTTTCCCTATCCTTAAAAGATATACTTTTAGATTTGCCGCTCAAGACCGCATTGTGTGCCGTTATTTAGTCTTTAATTTTCAAAAAACTAATCATCTTTTTTAATTGCTCTGCCTGACTAGCTAATTCCTCTGCACTTGTTGCTAATTCTTCTGATGAGGCTGCATTCTGCTGAATTATTTGATTCAAATCATTTAATGCATGATTGACCTGGTCAACACCAGTTGCTTGTTCGTTGCTTGCCGATGTAATCTTTTGAACTAATTGTGCTGTCCGATCAATCTCTGGAGTTAAACTATTTATCAATTTGTCTGATTCTTCTGTTACAGATACGCTACTTTTAGAAATTAATGCAATCTCATCAGCAGCAATTTTACTGCGTTCTGCAAGTTTTCTTACTTCGCCTGCAACTACAGCGAAACCTCTGCCTTGCTCTCCTGCACGGGCAGCTTCAACGGCAGCATTTAATGCTAAAATATTAGTCTGACGTGCAATGTCATTTATAATCGTAATTTTACTAGCAATATCTTTGATTGATGTTATGCTTTTCTTTCCAGAGACTTCCATTAAATCCATACTTTGTTTGGCTTGTAACGAAATCTTTTCGGTTTGGATGGCATTCTCTGTATTTTGTTGAATATTAGCAGCCATTTCTTCCATTGATGTGGATACTTCTTCGGCTGCTGCTGCTTGCCAGTTTGCACCTTGGGATAATTTTTGAGCTCCAATGCTTATTTGTTGGCTTGCCGTTGCTATCTCTATTGCTCCTCGATTTATCCCTGATACAATTTTCCTTAATTTTTCAACCATTTGAGTCAGTGAACTTGCAAGGATACCTATTTCATCTTTTTGATGTATATTTAACTCTGCTGTTAAATCACCTTCCGAAATTTTCCTGGCAAAATCAACACCCTTTTGTATGGTCACCGATATTGAGCGGCTAATAAAAGAATTGATTGCAATAATGATGAGGATACTAAAAATAATGGATAAGATAAGTATGTTTCTTAAATGATTGAGAGTTTGTAATACTTCGCGTTCATACAGTGAAACAACGATATAAGATTCTATCTCCTTAATATATTTTGAATATTGAATTTTCTTCTGACCTTCCCATAAATAAGTCGTTTTACCGTTTTCGCCCTTTAATTCAATTATTTTCTTAAAAAAATCTTCATTTGCGAAAGTAGAACCTTCTTTTGTTGGATGGACAATCAGAGTACCTTTGTTACTTATAATATATGGATAGCCTGATTGTAAATATCTTTTTTGACTGAACAATTCCTTTATGTTTTTCATGTCCTTTTCAGGCATTCCCACAAATAAAATACCGATAATTTCATTAGCTATTTTAAGTGGTCTGTATGAAGTCAGATACCAGTCGCCAATTACAATAGCTCTGCCATTATAATCATTGCCTTGTTCAATTGCTTTTACAACAGGTGAATCATCAGGTATAAAGGTATTGGTAGCTCTGCTGCCATCTGCTTTAAATACCGATGTTGAAATTCTGGCATAACCGCCTTCAATTTTTTGAAAAATAGTTGCTTTTGCATGGGTTAATTCAGTTACTTTATCAACAAAAGAGGTGCTATTATATAAAGCTGTTGTATCAAGATATAAAGAAGGAATCTCAGCCTTTTTAACCTCCTGAGTTATTTGATTGGTCGCTTCGAATTTTATCTTTCTGTTTTTATCTAAAGTTAATTTCCCTCTTGTACTTAAAATCTCAGACGCAACATTTATAGCTGAATTGACCTGCTCCTGTCGTTCTTTTATTTGAAGTTGGACAAGTTTCGATAAATCATTTACTTGCTCAGTCATGTTGGTATCAGTATCAATGATGATTTTATCCTTTTGGATATGATAGATATACATTCCAAGAATAGAAAGAATCAATATTACTGCAACACTTATAAATATGCTAAGTCGTATTCCAATCTTTAAATCAGTTATACTTCTCATTTTACAATCATTTTAGTTTTAGTTAGGTTCTATCGCTCTGTATAATGGCACACCACGTATGAGTATCTGAAAGATTTCATTTTATTGAAAAGTTTGTTTTTGCATCCAATAGCAGGGAATAAACAAACTCTTTTTCAAATGAAGCCATCAATCAGATTTTTAAATTTAAAGTAATTTTTTGAGACATGTGTACATATTTCAGTTGTCTTTGTACGATCATGTTCGAACCAGTTCTGTGTAGAACGAATATCGGTTCCTTTTTTAAGGTTATAGGGTCCTGTGATAATGTCACTCCGTTAGGAGTATCCTGTGCATAATCCCCAGATTTATCTGGGGGACATATCATATATGCTCTAAAAAACTCCGTAGGAGTTTCCCTTTTTGGGATACGCCTCCGTTTTGTCGCTTGTCGCAACGGGCAACCTCACCGAGGTTTTAGATTGGCGTTTGCTTTGCTCTGTCCCCCGGATAAATCCGGGGGGTATTCACCGGCAAGCCCTACGGGCTTCAATCCCCTTTCAGACGATCTGGTGTTTATTCGTAGACAAACCCTATGAGCTTCCTCCTTCAGAATCCGTAAGTTATGCAAATATATTTTTCCTGTTGGATGTTTTTAAAAGCAATGATGATTCCCCTGAGCCTGAAACACCTGTCAATACTACTAATTTGTGCGTTAGAATCTCAATATCTATGTTTGTGAGGTTGTTTATATGTATGTTTTAATTGTGATTTTGTCTCTGATCATAAACTCAAACCTTTATTTTATTTGCACTTGACAATGCAAAAGTAACTGAAAGAATAGACGTTACAGCAAATGTTAGTACTCCGATGTAGAAAAAGCTGGCAGATGATGTTCCGCCAAGCAAGTACCTGTTTCCTTCAAGAATATAAGTTACCGGATTCCCCCATGAAACAGCCAGCAACCAATCGGCTGTTATCAATTCTCTGGGTAAAAATGTAGTGCTTAAAAAAAGCAATGGAAAAACTGCGTTGGTTACTATTGCGGCACTTTGATGCTGTCCGGTACGTACCATAATACCTGCGGAAAATCCACATAAAGTTAGCGACCATAAAAATGACAGTAATAATATTCCGAGAACGGACATGAGGCCAAATTGAAAACTTACCCCAAATAGTGCCCCGATGATTATTAAAAGGATGGTAAAAACCATTGACGAAATTGTATCGGCAAGCATGGGTGCAACCACTAAAATCCAACGGGGGGCTGGACTTAAATATAGTCTTTTGAAATAGCCCGATTGCATATCGGCATTGAGGGTTTGCCCTGCACCTGCCGAAGAACCCATTGCCAATGAAATAATTGTTATTGGAAAAACAAATGATAAGTAACCTCCCGACCCAAAGGCTTCCAGTGAACCGATTCCGCCAATTCCGGCATTATACACTAACAAAAAAAACAAACTCATGCCAAAACCCATTATGGGTGCTGACGGATTCTTTATTAACTTGATTATACCTCTTTCAATCAGTAAAATATTTGCTGTATTCATCGTTTTCTTCTTTTAGTTTATTGTAAGTTCCTGATTCGATAGTGATTTGATATAGTGCAGATAACTGTCATCGAGAGATAACTCGCCATTGGAACTTACCATTTTCTTAAAATCGATGATAGTTCCCGCATACTGAATTACACCATCGACAATGAGTGCCATTTCAGTCGCATGTTTGTCTGCTTCTTCGAGGTATTGTGTCGTGAGGAAAATAGTTACCTCCATCCTGCTGTTCAGTTGTGTAATTACGTCCCAGAAGTTAGCCCGTGCCACGGGATCCATACCAACCGTTGGTTCATCCAGAAACAGAATACGTGGACGATGAACAAGAGCCAGAGCGCAATGAAGCCTGCGTTTGTTTCCTCCAGATAAAGCACTTGCTTTTTTATTTCGCTCTTTTTCGAGTTGAAATAACTGAATTAATTCATTGGCACGTTTAGTTGCCTCTGGTTTATTCAGGCCAAACAGCCGGCCTTGAAAAACAAGTAAGTTTTCCACTTTTTCTGTCGGGTCAATCTCATTGTCCTGTGATGCAACACCAATAATTTTCTGAATTTTTGATTGATTCATTTCCGGATTCATTCCCGAAATGGTGAAATTGCCTGCATCTTTGTGAATCAGTGTGGTCAGTGTTTTTACCAGCGTCGATTTTCCGGCACCATTGGGGCCGAGTAATGTAAAAAACTGCCCCTTCTGAATTTCGAGGCTTACCCCTTTTAAGGTTTCTGTACCATTTGGGTATTTCTTGATAAGGTTTTGAACTTGAATTTCTGCTGCCATATATAAACTCCTCTAAATTATTCAGCAAAAATAAGTTCAAGGCATCGGGGTGAAATTGTAAAAAACAGACAAAATGATTTTTTGCCAACTAACAGCTTTCTTCATCCATCTTAAAATCAGGATATTTTGTATAAAACTCTTTAGGTGTATAACCCGTGTATGATTTGAAGTCATGAATAAAGTGCGATTGGTCGAAATAACCATTTTTATATGCGTATTCAGTCAAACTAAATTCATTCATGCAACTAAAATCATGCAGCACTTCCTGAAAACGTATTAGTTTAATAAGCTGTTTGGTAGTTTTACCTAGATATTTTGCAAACTTTCGTTCTAATGTTTTTGGTGAAGTATATAAGCAATCTGACAAATATTTTGCGTTTGTTTGCCCCTTGCAGTTTTTAACTATTTCAACCCCTTTTTGAATTAACAAACCATCATGTGAAGGAATTGGAGAATATCGTCTGGTTAGGAAATTTTCAATAACAGTTACTCTTTCTTTTATGGTGTCTTTTAAATATAGCAATTCTTCAATTTGCCTTATTTCAGAGTTAAATATGTCGGTCAAATCCACACTTCGGTTTTCAATTTCTGAAAGTGGAAACTTGAAAAAATGACAAGCACCCGTCGGATGGAAACTAATAAATACAACTCCTGTTTCTCCGGCACTTGAAACATCAGAATAATTATCACTCAATCCACTAATTATCGACCTTGGTTGTTTAATTACAGAATCGTTCGGGTGAAATACGACAAAAGGATTTCTATAATGAAACATTAATTGAATATTTTCAGTAGGTATAACCCTCTCCATGACATCTTCATCATAGATATTCGATTCCATAAAGCAGTAATTCTTTATGTATTTTTTCAGGAAACCGGAAGGTTGTACAATCTGAAATTTCATACTATTTCTTTGTTGCAAAGATAATTACTTGTGTTAAAAAGCGTGTCGGTAAAATTACACTTTTTGACAAAGCTTTGGTTTTAGCGTTGGCTCATGGGGCTTTGGTAATGTGTGCAATGGGTGTGCCCTGCATAAGCAGCAGCGCACACTTTCCCTAAAATAACCGGGCAGGATTTTTACTTATTCCTTGAAGCGAATACAAGCATGGGATTTATCCCTGGTTTGTGTTGTGCTGTTTTTAATA
>CAZAVU010000027.1:0-17770 GCA_964488805.1 uncultured Odoribacter sp.
GTCAACGTTGCATTTCCCCAGCACAAAAGCATCATCGGAAAAGGTGATCGTATTGTGGCAGTAAACAAGTGCCTGAAAAAGATTTCCGAAGACCTCCATGCTACTTACATCGACCTGCATTCGGCCATGAAGGACCCTTCAGGAATACTTAAACCGGAATTGACTTATGACGGCCTTCATCTTAAAATTGAAGGATATCAGGTTTGGAAAAAAGTACTGGAAGAAGGCGGATACCTGAAAAACAAAAAAAAATAAAACCGGTTTCGTCCGGGAAACTGCCTGCCAAAGTATTTAAGGCTTCGGACCGGCAGGACTTTTACTAAAAACACCACGAATGAACATCTCAAACTTATTGGGGTTCCTCAAGCCTGCTCCGGCCAAGGAACAAACCATCACCGATCCGGAAGAACTGAATGCCAATTATAAATACTGGCGAACCCGGATCATGTATTCGACCATCATCGGATATGCCCTTTTCTATTTTGTGCGTAAAAATTTATCCATTGCCATGCCGGCCATCGAAGCCGACCTGGGCATCTCCAAGTCCGACCTGGGCCTTTTCCTGACCCTGCACGGACTGCTCTACGGGGTGTCTAAATTTTTAAACGGCTTCTTGGGTGATCAAACCAACCCCCGCTACTTTATGGCCATTGGGCTGATCATGTCGGCCACCATGAGCTTCTTCTTCGGAATGAGCAGCGGGGTCATTACTTTCGGGATAATCTGGATGGTTAACGGCTGGTTCCAGGGAATGGGATTCCCGCCTTGCGCCAACTCCATTACCAACTGGTTCTCGCCCCGCGAACGCGGCGTGAAGTTTTCGCTGTGGAACTCCTCCCACTCCATCGGTGCCGGGCTGGTGCTTCTGCTCAACAGCTTCCTGGTGGTCTACAACTGGCGCCTGTGCTTTTTCGTGCCCGGTGCACTGGCTTTGATGGGCGGTCTGTTTGTTTTGAACCGCATGCGCGACAAACCCGAATCGCTGGGACTGCCACCGGTGGAAGTCTTCAAGGGCGAAATGCTTGAATCCGAAAAAATGGAGGCTGACGGAGAGGGCGACCTCGACTTTAAAAAGTTCCTGCGCAAGAAGGTTTTTGGAAACCCCATGATCTGGATCCTGTGCTTCTCTACCCTTTTCCTGTATGCCATCCGTTATGCCATGCTCGACTGGGGGCCGACCTTTTTGACCGAGATGAAAGGCATCGACCTGCAAAAGGCCGGCTGGCTGGTGGCCGGCTACGAAGGCTTCGGGATACTGGGAATGCTCTCCAGCGGATGGATGATGGACAACATCTTTAAAGGGCGCGGAGGCCGGGCGGCCGTGATCTACATGACCATCTGCACCGCGGCAGTCTTCACCTTCTGGAAAATGCCCGACCAAAGTCCCCTGTTCTATGGCATCCTGCTTTGCATCATCGGCTTTTTTATCTATGGACCGCAGGCGCTGGTGGGAATCATCGTGGCAAACCTGGTCTCCAAACGGGCGGCGGCCACGGCTATCGGACTGACCGGGTTCTTCGGATACCTCAGCACCATCCTTTCCGGTTGGGGGATCGGATACATCGTCACCCACTACGGATGGAACACCGCTTTCTTGTTCTTCATCGCAGCAGGTATCGCCGCTACTTTCTTCTTCTCCCTTACCTGGAACGCAGGATATATTGCGCCAACAAAAAAAATAGGAGGATGATAGAATAAAAGAAACTACTACATGTTTTAATTTCTTGTTTAGCTAAAATGTAGTATCCAGTAAAGGAGGTCAAATATGACCTCCTTTATGTTTTTTGATCTCTGCAATTTTTTTGACATTGAAGATGCAGATTGGAATAGAGAGGTGAATTTCATTGGTTACGATTCTTGATTTGCAAATTCAGAATTCCCTTAGCAAAGAGTTATCGTTTGCCATATTTGAACCTGAAAATTGCTATTGAAAGAGTTGTGCTGATTTTCAGCGTTGTTGTCGTGATTTTTTGATTACAATCCGATTTTAAAACTTCAAGTCGTATCCCACCCCCAGAACGAACAAATTTACCTTTTGCGTATCGGCAAGCAATCCGTACAATTTAACTTTTTGATTTCTCGTCAACTTGTAATTTACGCCTGCCGAATACCGGAACTCATCAAAACGGTTCCGACTGCCTTTTCCAACCAACAGGAAGGACTCCACATCAACGACTGGCACCAGTTTCCAGGAGCCGTTGTTATACTCTACCTTAATGCGGTTTCGCCAATAAGAATAGGTATCCTTCGAGCTGGCCATGGTTTCAGGATAAAAGGTTACCTGCATCCTTTCCCTCATGCTGAAGGCAAATTTTGAGAGGTGCCATCCGAGTTCGGATTGCAGATAAAAGCGATTTCTCAGCTCATTGTACCCGGTTTTGTAATAGTTCATTAACAAATATCCGAACCCGCAATTCAGCGAAGGGGTCAACGCATAATCCCCTTTCAACCCGATGCTCGCACGCTCCACAGATTGATTCCGGTCTTTGGTGTAAAACTCACCCATCAGCCCGAAAGACATTGATCGGATTTTATGCATGGCCGTCACATCGATCCAGGTTCCCAGGTCATTTTCCTGTGCCGAACCTTTACCTGTAGCCAGAAGTGTAAAAAGAAAAATAAGAACAAATATCCGAATAAAGTTCATCAGGAAAACCGGGGTGTTATTTGATTGATTCAGAATGCCGCATCACCCTCGGAGCAATGCGGCAATCCTAAAATAAACTATTGGGTTAAAATTGATTTCGATCGCTATTTCTACCATTTATCCGTGCGGAATGGAGCCAGCGGCAAGCCTTCGGTACTAAAAACATCGGGCATCGAGGTATCGTCGAAACAGAAACGCACGGCCACCGGCGTTTTCACCTGTTTGGACGAGAGTACAACAGTTGCCCCTTCGATTTTGGCCGTTGCAGGAACAAAATTCCGGTCATCTCCGGCAATCAGGAATTGGGCAGGAGCTTTTCCTGTGCATTTCAACCCGGTCGGCACGTTGCTGAAAGTCAGGCGAAGCTTCCCTTTCTCTACCTGCATCGACTGATAGAACGGACTTTTGTATGCGCCAACCTGCTGATGATAGGTCTCGGCCAAAGCATAGTTTGCCAAACGTTTTCCGACTTCCTGCTTGTTTTTCGGATGAATGTTTTTAATGTCGTCAACCAGGTCAGAAACAACGATCATTCCGGTATTGGGAACGGTTTTGGTCACGAGTTCCTGCTGTTCGCGCACATGTTCCGACTTTCCATTGGCGCCATAATTAAATGGAGCGATTTGCACCTGGTAGAACGGGAAATCTTTCTTGAAGTCGTTTCTCCAGTTCTCAATCAGAGTTTTCATCAGCAATCCGTAAATCTGGTGGTTACTGCGGTTCGACTCACCCTGGTACCAGATGGCTCCTGCTATTCCGTAGGGAACAACCGGTGCAATCATCGAATTGTATAACAAGCCAGGATCATTGGGCCACCAATCATATTTTTCCGGCATTTTGCCTTTGTTCAGCTCCGGATTGTTTTCGATGCGACTTTTCTCAATCCACACTTCGGCAGGAGTACCACCCCAAGCAGAAACAATAATTCCAACGGGAACATTCAGTTTTTGCTGCAACTGGCGGGCAAAGAAATAGCCCACAGAGCTGGTAGCCCGCATGGTTTCCGGCGAACTGACAGTCCAGGTGGCGTTGCAGGTTTGCTGCGGATATTCGGCCCCGATTTTCTGAACATGGAAAATGCGAATGTTCGGATTGGTGGCATTGGCGGCTTCTTCCTCACCGTTTTTTATACCGTGATTAACGCTCCATTCCATGTTCGACTGTCCACTGCAAAGCCAGACTTCACCGAGCATGACATTTTTTAATTCAACTTTGCTGCTTCCCAAAATCTGGATGGAATAAGGCCCTCCGGCAGCAACGGTCCGGATACTGGTTTTCCAGAAAGCTGAATTGTCGGCTTTTACTTTAACCGTGTCTTTGCTGTTCCAACTGGTTACAATTTTGACGGTTTCGCTGGCATTGCCCCATCCCCAGATGGCAACTTCAGCATTCTGCTGCAACACCATGTTGTCGGAAAACACCGATGGAAGGATAATTTTTGCAAACAACGCGGAGTTGAAAGCAACCAGGACGAAAACAATTAATAAAATGCGTTTCATTATTCTTTATTTTAGGTTGTTACGGAATACATGTTGAGACAACAGAAACAATTGGAACAATAGGAACTACAGAAACATCTTTCATTACGCACACTAAAGTTTCCACGAGTCTTTCCAATACAGTTTCGGGGCATCGCCTTCAAAGGTAATGGGCAACCAGATGTATCGGCCATCAATCGGGTTTTCCGGTGTCCAGCGATCTCCTATGAAAATGTAACTATCTTTTTTCCCCTGAACCTTCAGTACGTAAGTACTTTGCGAATGAAAGGTCAACTCCGAATCCTTGCCAACTGCCGGATTGCCAAGTTCAGTCCAGCTCCCGAAAATTTCGTCAGCAACAGCCGACCGAGCAGCATTAGGCGCCCACCCGGTACAGTCGGAAGCAATGATATAATATTTCCCGTTGCGTTTGAACAAAGTGGCTCCTTCCATATATCGACCGACAAACACACGAAAATATTGTCCTGAATAAGACAAGTAATCGGCGCTGAGTTTCGAGATATGCAGGGTGCTGTTTTCTTCGGAAGAATAGATATGGTATGCAGCACCATCGTCGTCGACAAACAGGTTCATGTCGCGGGCCATTTGTCCGCCTTTGAAATCGCGGCCCAACAGGTTCACCGAATCAACCGGCGCAGGCAAACAGCCTTTTCCGCCACAATAGGAATCCTTGACCGTCGGTGCTATCGGCCTTTTATGACAAGCCTGCACAATGACCGGCCAGTATCCCGCATTGGGACGGAAACTACCGACAAACGTGAATGGTCCGGTTGGGTTATCGCTCACAGCTACACCGCTGCGGGCAGCATAATATCCTTTGTCCTTCAGTTCAAGATGAAACCACATCACAAACTTTCTGGTTTTGAGGTTGTAAATCACTTTTGGTCGTTCGAGAATGCAACCTTTGGCAATATCACTCTGCGGATCTGTTTCGTTCACTTTCAGGGCGATGCCCTCGTCTTTCCAGTTATACAGGTCGCGCGAGGAGTAGCAGCTCACACCAACCTGAGCCGTATTACCAATTTTTCCGGCTACTTTATACTCGCCATACCAGTAATAAACGCCTTTGTGAAAAAGGATTCCTCCACCATGGGCATTGATGTGTTTGCCGTTGTTGTCGTTCCAGATTTGTCCGGGAGTAAATTGTTTAAGTGGCTGTGCCTTCATGATAAAAACACAGAAAAAGGCAAATAAAAGCAATCGTATTTTTCGGGCCATTTTAGGTTAGTTCTGGATGATAAATCGGAGGGTAAAGTTAAAAGCTTAGAAGAAAATGACAAGTAAAATTGAAATGTTTCGAACCATGCAAATTGACAAACCTGATTTCTATCAGGATGTTATTTGTCTTTTATTGTTTACTTTTATCATTATAATAATTAATCAATTCCCAAATGAAACAGATAGTCTTACTCGTAGTGTCACTTGCGATGACGTTAAATTTATTTGCACAAACCGAAAAGGGAACATTTATGCTCGAAGCCGGGACTAACTTATCCGGAATAGGAAGTTTCATTGGCTCAACAGGAGTGTCCTTCCAGGCAACGGACAACTACGCCAAACAATCCTCAACCGGTGTAACCTACAATTATTTTTCGCACAACATTACCAGTTATTCAGCAGCCCCACGGATAGGATATTTCATCCTTCGGAATTTGGCCTGTGGCGCAGATTTCCAATATCACAAAAGTATTTATGAGTATGTGAATTCAGAGAACCACGACAGGTACCGAAATCTGATGTCTGGACTTTTTGCCAGGAAGTATTTCGGGGACAAAAAGTTCGTCCCGTTCATTGAAGCAACTGCCGGAATGGGATTGTCAAAAAACAGGACAGATGAATCATCTCCGGGAGGCGCTCAATACCAGCGAATAGAACGTCGGCATTTATATTATTTTTCAGGAGCTGCAGGCATTTCTTACCTTGCGACTCAACGGTTAAGGATCAACATCTTTGGAAAGATTCAAAAGACCACTGAAAAGCCAATCAATACCGAAAACATGCACTTTGCTGATTCCAAAATATCAAATTTGGATACCAGCCTGATGCTATCCTTCAGCTATTTCTTTACAAAGAAAACACAACAATAACTGTTGACCAGCATTTTAACAATCATCGGATGAACTTGAAGTCATCCGATGATGATTAAATCAGTTTGTTATTTGGCGCTGTTGAAGTAATTGCTCATAAACAGCAACTGAAACTTCACGGCATTGGTCCAGTAGGGCCAGGTGTGACCTCCGGGACGAGTAATAAAATCGTGCGGAATGTTTCGGTACAACAACTGCTGGTGCAGGTTTTCGTTTACCTTGAAGAAGAAATCCTCCGTTCCACAATCGATAATCAGGGCCAGCGAATTGGGTGTCAGCAGGTTCAGCAGATTGATTACCGTGTTCTTCTCCCAGCGTTCGGGCTGTTCGGCATACGTTCCGAGCCGGTTGGCCATTTCCCAGTTGTTCGGGAACGGGCGGATATCAACACCGCCGCTCATGCTTCCGGCAGCGCCAAATATATCCTGATGCCTGATTGCCAGGTATAACGCTCCGTGTCCGCCCATACTCAAACCGGTGATTCCCCTACCCTTGCGGTCTTTTATGGTTTTATACTTCGCATCAATGGCCTTGACCAGTTCGCCCGAAACGAAGGTTTCGTATTTCGATTTCGGATCAACCGGGCTGTCCCAGTACCAACTGCCGTAACCGCCGTCGGGACAAACGATAATCATATTATACTGATCGGCAGCCTTCTCAATACCTTTGACTTTGCTGATCCAGTCAAGGTGATTTCCGCTGTACCCGTGAAGCAAATACACCACCGGCAATTCCTTGGCCGAAGCATAGTTGTCGGGGGTTACCACTACTGATTTTATGTTTTTTTGCATCGAAGGACTATAAACCTGGATGGTGTCGACCACTGCTGCCCGGGCTGATGCAAAAGCCCAAATCGTGAATAAAAGAACAAGAGTCCGCTTCATTTTAGTTTATGATTTAGATTTTCGGCCTCAAATATAGTTCTCCCGGAAGAAAAAGGGATTCCATCCGATAAAAAAGATGAAATAGCCATGAGAAAACCGTTCTCGCACTGGGCAATAATTATTTGAGGAAAACAAACAGATAAAACTTTTATTCCTTATTGATCTGTTTGAATTCGTGCACGATTGGCTCCGCGCTCTCCAGATCAGATTCCTGAATGTAAAGATCAATCGCTGTTGGGATCCCTCCTGAAAATCCGGCGGAAACCCCGGAATTAAAATCATTTTGAATCATGCCCGATATACCGGCATCTTCCAATTCTGCTTTAAGCAAGTTTACAGTTATTTCTGTCCCTGTAAAAACCCTGATCAAATGGTCTTTTTCTTTCATTTCTGGTTGGTTTTATTGTAGCGTTTGAGGTTTCCTGTTTCAAATGTAATCAAACCGGCTTATCTTTCATATCCCGTTTTCGGAAAATGCGTTTGCCCTGGCGAGTTTATTTCCTAAATTTAGATTTTATCAGGACCATGGAGCAAAGCAAGAATATTCAAATTTACCAGCCCATTTAAAATATACATGAATATAGATACGTGTATATGAGTTAAACTTCTATATTTGCAAAACAAAACGAAAAGCAATGAACACAAACGAAATCGCAGGAAGATACTCTGAACTGGCAAACAGCACCTGTTGCTTGTCGTGTGGCGGCGCAGTCCTGAAAAGCGAAGCCAAGCCCAACGAAATTTGTATCGATTTGGGGAGCGGACGGGGAACCGACGTTCTGCGCCTGGCCGAAGAAGTAGGTAAAGGCGGATTTGTTTACGGCATTGATGTGACTGAAGAAATGATTCGCAAAGCCACCTCAACAGCGGCAAAAATGGAGGTCGAAAATGTAAGGTTCATCCTGGCTGACCTGGAAGAAATTCCACTTCCCGACGAAACGGCCCACCTGATTATTTCCAATTGCACACTGAACCATGTGAGCAACAAGCCCAAGGTCTGGGCCGAAATTTACCGTTTGCTAAAAAACGGAGGCCGTTTTGTTGTGAGCGATATTTATTCTTCAGAGCCGGTGCCTGAAGAATACGCCAACGATCCCGTTGCTGTGGCCGAATGCTGGGCCGGAGCGGTAACCCGTGACGAATACCTGAAGATTGTGAAAGGCGCCGGGTTCCGCTATGTGCTGGTGTTGGAAGAGAGCCAGCCGTACCCAAAGGGAAAAATCAAGGTTTCTAGTTTTACGATTACCGCCGAGCGCGACGATTTTAGCTGCTGCGGATAATTTTGTAGAGACGCACGATCGTGCGTATGTGTTATTTCTATGAAAGTTTGAGGGTAATCAGTGTGTTGAAGTTTTGCACGTTTTGAATACCTTTATTCCGATAGTTTAATCAACACCAAAAATTCATTTGAATGAGAAGTTTAGTGAAGAAAGCCCGCAAGGGACAGGTTAAACAGGCACAGTGTTGTGCCAAACAATCACAGATTATTGCCGGATGCCACGACTAGCGGTGTCCTCGATTGATGATTAACGATTGAAGGTTGACGATTAAAGAAGAATTCTGAAGTCGGCAATCAAAAATCGTTAATCGTTGGTCGTTAATTTAAAATCTAAATTCCATGCAACTCTCCAAATACAACATCATTTCCAAAATCAAGGATTCAGGCAACTGGTTCATAGTAAATTCATTATCCGGACAGGCCGATATCCTCGACCAGGAAACCTATAACCAACTGCAAAACGGAGGAGAACATCCTGATTTTATTGAGAATGGCTATTTGGTCGATCCTGAACATGAAAAAAGGCTGTTCCATCAAAAATACCTGCAATTTCTTGACGACCGCGAAAAAGATGAAATTCAGATTTTTTTGGTAACCAATTACAGTTGCAACTTCGCCTGTTCATACTGTTACCAGGCTGGTTACGAAACTCAATCTGCGTTTCTGACAAAAGAAGTCATCGACGCTTTTTTTGAATATATCCTGAACGAATTTTCAGGCCGTCGCAAATACATCACTCTTTTTGGAGGCGAACCATTCCTGAACTCCCCGAGCCACATGGAAAGTGTGGAATACATTATCCGCAAAGCAGCTTCGCATAACCTTGAAGTTGCCGCAGTAACCAATGGATACCATCTTCAGGAATATCTGGAGATTCTGAAAGCCGGAAAGATCAGGGAGATCCAAGTCACACTCGACGGAACCGGAGAAATGCACAACCAACGGCGCTATTTAAAAGGCGGCTCCCCAACCTTTGACCGCATTGTAGAAGGCATCGACCAACTGCTGGCCAACCAGATACCGGTAAACCTGCGCATGGTGGCCGATCGTCAAAACATCCCGAACCTTCCGGAGCTGGCCCGCTTCGCCATCGATAAAGGCTGGACCGCCTCGCCGATTTTCAAAACTCAGTTGGGGCGCAACTACGAACTGCACGAATGTCAGGCCAACCAGCAAAAATTGTATTCGAGGCTCGAACTGTACCAGGACGTTTATGCACAACTGAAAGAATTTCCATACATCAGCGAGTTCCACAAACCGGCCTTTTCAATATCTAAATTTTTGTTCGAGCAAGGTGAATTACCTGCACCGCTTTTCGATGCCTGTACCGGAACCAAAACCGAGTGGGCATTCGACTTTACCGGGAATATCTATGCCTGCACCGCAACAGTCGGGAAGGATGGAGAAAGCCTTGGAACCTTTTACCCTGAAGTCCGAAAATATGCCGAAGCCGTTGAAGAATGGCAGGACCGCGATATTTTGTCCATCCTGAAATGTAAGAATTGCAACCTGAGCCTGATCTGTGGCGGAGGTTGTGCCTCGATGGCAAAAAACTACAACGGAGCATTGCACAGCCACGATTGCCGTCCGGTAACCGAATTGCTTGAACTGGGCATTGCGCACTATTTCAACGAATAAGTAAAACCGAACGCAAACAGTTAAAATCACTGACCATGAAAGAAATTACAGCATCAGAATTCGAAAATGAGGTACTTAAAGGTGGGAATGTTTTACTGGATTTTTATTCCACAGAATGCCCTCCCTGCGAGGCATTGGCTCCAAAACTGGAAAGCCTGGAAAAACTGTTTGGCAAGGAGATCAAATTCGTAAAAATCTTCCGCCAGGGAAACCGCGAACTGGCCGAACGACTGGATGTCAGGTCATCGCCCACCCTGCTGTTTTTCCAGGACAGCGAAGAAGTCTGCGGGCGGCTGACCGGGGGAATCAAACGCTCCGAAATCCTCAGGGAACTGAAACATGTGATCGGGAAAGAAAAAGTAAACCAAGTTATCGACGCCCTCGAACCAACGATAACCAACGTGGATGTGGCTATTCTGGGTGCCGGGCCAGGTGGACTGACTGCCGGATTGTACCTGTGCCAGGCGAAGATCAACACCGTTTTGATTGATGTCGCACTTCCCGGCGGAAATGTATCGACCACTCACATGGTTTCGAATTATCCCGGATTTATTGAGCCGCAGCCCGGATACCTGCTTTCGCACAACATGGCGGAACAAACCAAACGCTGCGGAACAAGCTACAAAGTGGCGGTTGACGTGACAAAAGTTGACCTTGAGAAAAAAGAAATTACCATCGATGCGCAGGAAACCATTCGTGCCAAACGAATCATCATTGCCACCGGAACCTCGCCCAACCGCCTTGGCATTCCGGGCGAGCTGGAATACAAGGGACAAGGCATTTCGTATTGCGCCACCTGCGACGCCAAATATTTTGTGGATAAGGAAGTGGTGGTGATTGGCGGCGGAAATTCGGCCATCGAAGAAGCCGATTTCATCTCGAAGTTTGCCTCGAAAATCACCATTGTCCACCAGTTCGATCGGTTGCAGGCCAACAAAACAGCACAGGGAAAGGCTTTCGCCAATCCAAAAATCTCATTCCTGTTCTCGCACGAGCCACGCGCCTTTAAGAAAGCTGGCGACAAAATGGAGGTTGATGTTGAAGACCTGAAAACCAAAGAAATGAAAACAGTGACTGCCGACGGTATTTTTGTTTTTATCGGCCAGAAACCAAACCTTGAAATGTTCGGGAATCAACTTGAATTGGATCAGTGGGGCTACATCAAAACCGACGAGGACAAACGCACCAACATCGACGGCGTGTTTGCCGTGGGTGACGTAACCAGCAAAAAGTACCGCCAGATTACCACCGCCATTGCCGACGGAACCATTGCGGCTATTGCCATTACCAGGGAAATAGGGTAACCGGTCCGGCGATTTTCGGGTGCAGCGATTTTTAATCGCTGGAAATTTCGCGACACCTGAAAAATCGTTAAATTGCAGTTATAACTGCTATATCCTTGGAAAAGAAAGAATCATACAAACACACTTTACCTCATTTTCAACAGCCTGGGCAGGCATATTTTTGTAACCTGGTATTTGAAGGATTCCGTTCCTAAAAAAGCTCTGAAACGATATACCGATGAATTGGAGTTATTGGGTGACGCGATTTTCAATCACGTTTCTTCCCGGCGATTGGAAATCGCCGCACCCAATCCCGATATCGAAAAACTTCGGTTGCAATATTACTCTCTACGGAAAAAATACATCAAGGCCTACGATGATTTGCTTGATGCTGAACGAAATCCACCCGTAAATTTATCGAACCCGGTCAATACAAAAATTATAGCTGAAGCCATTCTGTTTTGGGAAGGAAAAAAACTTTCGAATCGTGCCTGGTCAATTATGCCAAACCATGTTCATTGGGTTCTGCAATTATTGGAAAAGGACGAGGACGGCAAACCTGTTTATTTGCAGGATATTTTGCAATCGGTGAAAAGGCATTCTGCCAGCCAGATCAATAAAGCCGAAGGAAGGGTCGGGAATTTATGGCAAAAGGAGAGCTTTGATACCACCATTCGCGATGAAAAACATTTGTTCTTTGCCATTGAATATACTCTTAATAACCCGGTCTCGGCGGGATTGGTAAAGGATCAGAGAGATTGGCCGGGTAATGGGCTCGGAATCGGGTGCGACGATTGGTAATAGCTGGTTAACGAAAAGCGCGATTGAAAATCGCGTCACCCAATTTTCAAAGATTCTTTAGGATTTTTTTCTTCACCCCTATTGCAAATTCAATTTCAGAAATTAACTTTGTATTTCAAAGTACTTTTTAAATGAAAACAAACTCAGCTAATCCCCAGGAAGATTTACAGGCCATCCTGGAAATCATGGAGCGGTCTTCCAAATTTTTGTCGTTAAGCGGATTGTCCGGTGTTTTTGCCGGAGTGTGTGCTTTAATCGGCGCCGCAGTTGCGTATTTTTTTATTCTGGACGCGGGACATGTTCACTACGACGAGTATATGCGTAGTTTAAGCGCTTCACCAACTTCGGGTATCAGGTTCTACCTGGCAATTGATGCTTTGCTGATTCTGGGATTTGCTATTTTGGGCGCTGTTTATTTTTCTTTCAGGAAAGCAAGAAAAGCAGGCCAAAAGTTCTGGACCAATTCAACCCGGCGATTGCTTGTGCATTTATTTATTCCCCTGGTTTCGGGAGGTATTTTTGCCCTGCTGCTGGTTTTGAGGAACAATATCGAACTGGTGGCTTCGGTGATGCTGATTTTCTACGGACTCTCTTTAGTTAATGCCGGAAAGTTTACTTTTGGTGAAATTCACTACCTGGGATTGACTGAAATTGTCCTGGGAATTCTGGCCGGAATTTTCATTAATCACGGACTGCTGTTTTGGGTGGTAGGTTTTGGGCTGATGCACATCATTTACGGAATTGTGATGTATTACAGGCACGAACGACAGACGGTAATAGGAAAATGATAAAAAGGCACAGTTACAGACAAACATAAACAACACGACACAGCAATCATGCTAAGACTTTTAACGATATTGACTCTTTTAATTGGACTTGGGCTATTCGCATATTCCGAGACATTACCATATTATAAAGATCAAAAAGCTGCAGACAATCTAATTGGTAATTCTTATAACATGGACAAGTCTGACTACTACAAGAAAGAGGCAGAGCTGAGAACAAATAAAGTCACTTTCATGGATTTAGGATCAGGACTTGCAATTGCGTCAGCAACAGTTCTTCTGTTTTTACTTTTTGCCAGGATCAAGACATTTTCGGACCTTAATAAACTTCAGACATTTAATAGAGTCAAAATTTTTACAACAGCAAATTTGGTTTGGTTAATACTGTTGCCTGGGACATTCTGGTACTATTCATTTCGTGGAGGACGTGGTGATTTTCCACCTTTTGCCGATAGTATTGGAATACCTATTATAACACAAATTTCATTTTGCCTGATCTTGCTAATTCCTCTAAACATCTTTATTCTATTGACAACAATAAAGACAAATCTACCAACTCATATCTTTATAAAAGCTGTGAGTTATGACAGGACAACAATTTTATGGGAGATTTTCTTTGGCTTCTGGCTTTTGATAAATTTGGTTTGTTTTGTGGGTTTTGTGACAGATGGGAACCACTTTGCAATTCCAGTAAATTTATTTTTCACATATATTTTATTGTCCTTACGAGCTGGACAAATGAGCAAATATGGTCAAACAGAAAACGAACAAAGTTGGAAGCTGAAGCCAGGAGACAGTAATTCGAACTTTAGGCACTTCGAACTCCGAACTTCAATGGTAAATAGTAAATCGTCAAATAGTAAATAAAAAACTCTGGTGAAAAATCCGATTTCAAATCTGCAGAAAGTGTTCGAAAGCCGCATCAGGCTTGGAATCATGTCGGCACTCATGGTGAACGACACGCTCGATTTCAATGCGCTGAAGGATTTGCTTGAACTGACCGACGGCAACCTGGCCAGCCACCTGAAAGCCTTGGAACAGCAGGAAATCATCGTGGTTTCGAAGCAGTTTGTTGGCCGGAAACCCAGTACAACCTATAAGGCAACCGACCATGGGAAAGATTTGTTTCGCCAGCATTTGGCGGCTCTGGAAGAACTGATTGGCAACCAATAATTTTTTTAATTATACACTTTGAAATTCAAAGTACTTTTAAAAATTCAAACTATGGAAACAAAAAACATTCAACAATTCATGAACAGTTACAGTGTGAAAATGATCATCGTTTCAGGACTGGCCATTCTCTTGCTGATCCCCGCTTTCTTGATTGAAGACATCATACGCGAGCGAATTGCGCTGAGTGAAAACGTGAAAAACGAGCTATACGCCCAGTGGGGAGGAAAACAGGTAGTGGCAGGGCCGGTATTGAATGTGCCTTTTACCTGTCAGGAACAAGGTGACAATAACCAGGGTACGACTGAGCGGCATGGCATTGCCCATTTTTTGCCTGAAACACTGAAAACAGAGGGAACCCTGAATCCTGAAATTCGCTATCGGGGTATTTACAAAGTGGTGGTTTACGAAGGCCGCATGAAGTTAAAAGGGACATTTGTCCAACCAGATGTTTCGCAGTTGGAGCTTCCAAATGCCCAATACAACTGGAGTGCAGCTTATTTTACGATCGGGGTTTCAGACATGCGTGGCATTAAAAATATGCCGGAACTGGTTCTCAACGGTCAGAAATGCCGGGTTGATCCGGGGGTTGCCGACACCGATTTATTCCAGTCGGGAATAACCATCAAAGCCAATTCGATTGATTTAAAACAGCCACTCAACTTTGAAATCGACCTGGTACTGAACGGATCGGAAGACTTGTCGGTGGAGGCTCTGGGGAAAACTTCGGAAGTTGACATGAAGTCAGATTGGTCACAGCCCAGTTTTACCGGCGGGTTTCTTCCTGCCAATCGGCAGATTACCCCAAAAGGATTTACGGCTGATTGGCTGGTCACTCACCTGAACCGGAATTTCCCACAACAATGGGTTGACCGGAAATACAACACGCATGAGGCTAAGCTGGGCGTTGAACTGCTTATCCCGATTGACCATTACCAGAAATCGATGCGTTCGGTAAAATATGCCATCCTGTTTATTGCACTCAATTTCATCATTTTCATCTTTATCGAGATTAAAAGCAAAATGCGGATCCATCCGTTTCAATATTCGCTCGTGGCTTTTGCCCTGCTGATTTTCTATGCGCTGTTGACTTCCATTGGCGAACAGACCGGATTTAACCTGGCTTACCTGATTTCGGCGGTTGCTGTTACTTCACTGATTTCGTGGTATGCTTTTACCATGTTGAAAAATGTGAGAATGGTAGCCTGGGTAACACTTTTGCAAACCGGATTGTACCTGTTCCTGTTCACCATTTTGCAATTGCAGGATTACGCATTGCTTGCCGGAAGTATCGGACTGTTCGTTATTCTGGCCATTATCATGCGGGCATCCCAACAAATTAAATGGTATTCGGAAGCCTAATAAGTATTGCCTATCGAAATTCCGGCATTCATTTTCCTGAAAAGGGAGGTGGGGCCGGAATTTTTGTGAGTAAAACAGTTCGCTGAAGATACTTTCAGGGATATCCCTTCGGCATTCAGGTCGCAGGCAATGTTGATTTGTTGATTTTAACAACCTATTTATCAGGTCAAAAAATCACCATTGAAAATTACTTTTCATTTGTCCACTTTTTGTCTCATGGTATTTTTCTCTCTCTTTATAACTCATTTTTAGTTTTAGACCATGACCGGTTGATGTAAAACTATGAGATTAAGTTTTGAAAACAACCGGGAATAATTCAATTCATAGAAACCATCATCTTAAAATCCATTCGAAAAATGAAAAGTTATTTAAAAATCTTGTTTGCTACCATGTTCGTTCTATTTGTGTGTCAAAGCAATGTTCAGGCCCAGAAAGCCAAAGGATTGCTCGGCAAGGGAAAGAATTCCGTGGAAAATGGAGCAGCGACAGTTGAAAATGGACAAGCGACCGTTGAAAAAGGGAAAGCAACGGCAAAAAAGGGAAAAGGCGTTTTGTCTACGGCTAAATTTATTGCAACCAATCCAAAAGTTTTTCTAAAAGATCCGAAAATGGCCATAGAAGTTACGAAAAGTACCGTAAACGATGCAAAGAGTACCGTGGAAGATGCGAAAAGCACCGCGAACGATGCAAAGAGTACTGTAAATGATGCAAAAAATACTGCTAAAGGCGGAAAAGTAAAGGTTAAGGATGCAAAAGCTCAGGGCAATGCAAATGTTAATGTTGCAAAAAGCACTGCTAAAGCCGCAAAAAAAGAAGCGACCCTTGACGAATCGCATTGGTAGTAGTTTTATACTGGGCTATGTATCATTTTGTGATGAGAAGTTTTAAATTTGGCTGTCGTATGTATAACCAATTTATCTTCTAAAAGAATCAACTGATGCATATTACCCAAATCGAAGTGTATAAATTCCCCGTCAAGCTAAAAAAGCCGTTCGTCATTTCGCTGGGCAAATTCGAGTATGCCGAAAATGTGGTGGTAGTTATCCGGACCAGCGAAGGACTGAGTGGCTTTGGCGAGTGCAGCCCATTTATGCCCATCAACGGCGAAAGTATGGAAACCTGTTATGTGGTTGCCCGATATCTGGCACAGGCCCTGACCGGAAAAAATCCGCTGGACATTTCCGGCTGCTCCGAAACGATGGACCGGACCATATACGGCAACTCAAGCATCAAAAGTGCGTTCGACATTGCCCTGCACGATGTGGCCGCACAACACGCCGGTTTGCCGTTGTATGCTTTCCTTGGTGGTCAGAACCATAAAGTGCTGAAGACGGACTACACCGTCAGCCTGGGGGAACCTGATCAAATGGTTGCCGATGCCCAGGAAATTAAAGCCCGTGGGTTCCAGGTAATAAAAGTGAAGCTGGGCAACGATCCCGACAAAGATATTTTCAGGATAAAAGCCATCCGGGCTAAAATTGGCAGCGAAATTCCTTTACGGCTCGATGCCAATCAGGGGTGGGATGCCGAATCGGCTATCCGCGTTTTAAACGAACTGGCCCCGTTCAACATCCAGTTTTGCGAAGAACCGATTCCACGCTGGAATTTCATGGAATTGCCGCGGATCAGACGCGAAAGCCGGGTGATGATCATGGCCGACGAGTCGTGCTGCGACCACCACGATGCCCGGCGCCTGATTGACCTCCAAGCAGCCCAGTCATTCAATATCAAACTGGGAAAATCTTCCGGAATATTTAAGGCTCAAAAGATTATAAAGCTGGCGGAAAAGGCGGACTTGCAACTTCAAATCGGTGGATTCCTTGAATCACGGATAGCATTCACCGCTTCGGCCCATCTGGCCCTGACCAGCGATCAGGTTCGGTTTTGCGATTTCGATACACCCCTGATGTTCAGCGAAGATCCTGTTTCGGGAGGAATCCGCTACGGCAAAAACGGGACCGTTTCCATGCCCGAAACACCAGGATTGGGAGCCTATCTGGATGCCGGTTACCTGAAACAGTTGACCAGTTATTCCGTATTCTGAAGCAATGTTTTTTTGAAACAATCACTAAAACCAGGAAATATGGACCCAGAACAGGAAATTTATCCCGTAGTTGTTTTTGAAGGAAACGAATGGGAAGCCTCGTTGGTAAAGAGTTTGTTGGAGAATGCTGAAATCGAAACTTTTTACAGGAACGAAACGCTGGGTGTGCTGGCTCCCTGGCAAGTGGCCCCGGGAGGCGCCGACAGCGTTAAAATAATCGTTTCAAACCTTGACTTCGAAAAGGCCAAAGAAGTGGTTGATGAGTTCAGAAAAAACGAAGGATAAACCGAC
>CAZAVU010000027.1:17870-50036 GCA_964488805.1 uncultured Odoribacter sp.
CGAAAAGGCCAAAGAAGTGGTTGATGAGTTCAGAAAAAACGAAGGATAAACCGACCATCCTTTAGTCATCCGACCTGTTTGAAACTACCTGTTTTCTGATACATTTGCAGAAACATCCGCAATATGCAACTGCATCAACTACTCAGAATAGTTCCGGCACTGGTCTGGATTTTTACTTCATTTTCATCGGCAGCACAAACCCGCCTGAGCGATATCGAGCCATCAGGGATAAAACAAAAGAGTATCCGCCTTTTCCTGAAACAACAACAGGACAAGGGAATCATCTTTTTTGAAGATTTCAGGCCCTCGGTAACCGACCAAACCGATTCGAGCCTGTTTGATTCCAATGTGCATCATTTCAAACTGCGGCAAGCGCAGGACAAAGCATGGAATGCTTATCTTTCGGCACATCCGGCCACTGTTTGGCAAGGGAAGATCGTTTCGTGCGGACTGATTTATTCGCCCTCGTTAAAAAAAACGATCTTCCCCACAGACGATTATCCGGGACTGGAAGTCGGCCAGATCTTCTTCATCGAGATGCGTGTTTTGTGCCGCTTGGTCAAATTTCCGGTATGCTTCATGGTTTCCGGGATTGATCGGGGCAAGCAGACGATTTCGTTCAGCTATGTGGAAAGCGGGGCTTCAAGGGGAGCTCAAACAATCAGGCTGACCGAAAATCGAAACGGCGAAACACAAATTATCCATTCCAGCATTCATCTGACCCAAAATAAACTTCGCGATAAAACCCTCTACCCTATCTATCACAAAAAAGCCATAAGCGAAGTACACCGCAATATCCGCCGGATTCTCGGTCAAAACGACTAAAAATCATAATTTCGTTTCTCTCCTGCTCTTTGATTTATGTTTTTTTTTCTATTTCTTTAGTAATAAAAAAAGTCCTGTCCGGAATTAAATTTATTTTCCTTCGGGATTCGGCTGAAATTACAACTAACGTGACTCGATTTTCCGTTTTTATTGACTATTTATGTCGAATATCAAATTAAGCAAAAGACTATCATCCAGCGAGATAATTTTTCTCCTGGGAATTGTGTTTATTGGGAACATCTATGTCGTTTATACCCGAAGTGCGGCCATCAGCTATGCCAAGGATAATGTTTTGCAGATTGCCCGGTCAGTCGAAGCCTGCATCCCCAAAGAAGAAATACTGTCGCTGCCCCAGGATCCGTCAGACCTTCAGAAGCAAGATTTTACCCGTCTGAGGAAGGCGCTTTCCCAGGTTATTCAGGTTAACGACAAAGCCCGCTTTGCCTATCTCTATATTAAACGAAACGATAAATGCTATTTTATTGCCGATTCGGAACCCGAGTCGTCGCCTGATTATTCGCCTTCCGGGCAAGAGTTCTATGAGGCAGACCCTACTGACATGAAACCTTTTGAAGACGGCAAAGCATTGGTAACCAATCCGCTTACCGATCGATGGGGAACCTGGATCAGCGCCGAAGTTCCGGTAATCGATCCTAAAAACAAACAAGTGCTGGCAGTTCTGGGAATGGATTATGATGCACAATCATGGAAGTACGACATTGGTTTAAAGGTTCTCCAGTCAAGTCTTCTCGTCATAATCATCTTCTTGCTGGTACTGGCTTACATTATCGTTCGGTTCAAAAACAAGAAGTTAAGAAAAGAGATCAGGCTTCGCGAGGAGTTCGAGAACAAACTGAAAGAAAGCGAATCGGATTACCGGCTCTTATTCGAGTTAAATCCGCAGTCCATGTTGATTTACGACCTGGAGTCGATGAAAATTATCGCGGTCAACCAGGCAATTGTTGACAAATACGGCTATACTTCAGACGAACTTACGCAATTGACCATCAACGACTTGGTGTCGAAAGAAGAATACAACAGATATCAAGACGATCCAATCACCGGGCAAGTTTCTCTTTCACCAAATGAAGTCTGGAATCACCGGCTGAAAGACGGAAGTTCAATACAGGTAGAAATTCATTCGAACAACTTCGATTTCAGGCATAAAAATTCACGGTTGATCACGCTGGTTGATGTTACCGAAAGCCTGAATGCAAAAAAAGCACTGATTAAGAGTGAACGCCAGATGGCCAACCTGATCAGCAACCTGCCCGGAATTGTTTACCGTTGTGCTTTCGACCGGAATTATACCATGGATTTCATCAGCGACAGTTGTACCCGGATAACCGGTTATTCCCCTGAAGATTTTGTGACCCGCAAGACGGTGGAGTTCAACGACCTGATTCTGCCCGAATACCGTGATCAAATCTGGGAAAAATGGCAAGAAGCGATTACCGAAAAAAAATATTTCGAATATTCATACCCCATCCGTACTGCTTCCGGAGAAATAAAATGGCTTTGGGAACGCGGCACAGCCATTTTTCATGAGAATGGGAAAGTGATGTGGCTGGAAGGATACCTGGAAGACATAACCCTCAACAAACTAGCTGAAGAAAAGCTCCGCCAGTCGGAAGCGAACCTGACCCTCACCATCCAGGAATCCCCGGTAGGCATCCGGATCATTTCGGAAGACGGGCAAACCATTTATGCCAACCCCACGTTCCTTCACATTTTCGGTTTCGAAAACCTCAGCGAGTTCAACCAGGTCCAGGCAACCGACTGGTACACTGCTCAAAGTTATGCCGAACACCTTCTCCGTGAAGAAAAGCGGATAAAAGGGGAACCTGTTGAGTCGGAATATGAGATCAGCATTGTGCGGCAGAATAAGGAAATTCGCCATTTACAAGTGTTCCGTTCATATATTTTGTGGAACGGCGAGCGAAAAAGTCACGTTACCTACCTGGATATCACCGAACGTAAACTGGCCGAGAAGGAACTCCAAAAGCTCTCGCAAGCCATCGAACAAAACCCGGCATCTGTTGTCATAACTGATTCAAATGGCAACATAGAATACGTCAATCCCAGATTTACAGAAATTACCGGTTATCAGCCGGAAGAAGCAATCGGGCAAAATCCCAGGATTCTGAAATCAGGGGAAATGGCACCGCAGATTTATGCCGAACTGTGGGCAACGATCACCGCAGGCAAGGTCTGGAAAGGAGAACTAATCAACCGAAACAAAACCGGAGAATTGTACTGGGCCAACAAATCAATTTCACCCATCATTGACAGTCACGGGCAAATAACCAACTACATAGCTATTGGTGAGGAGATTACAGAAAAGAAACAAAGAGAGGCCGAACTGATCAAAGCCAAGGAAAAGGCAGAAGAAAGCGACCGCCTGAAATCGGCTTTTTTGGCCAACATCAGCCACGAAATACGCACCCCGATGAACGGCATTATGGGATTTGCCGACCTGCTCAAGACCCCCGACCTGTCGCCCGAAAACCAGCAGGAGTTTATCGAAGTAATTGAACAGTCGGGACAACGGATGCTCGATGTGATTAACGATCTGATTGACATATCGATCATTGAAGCCGGGCAAATAAACCTGAAATATGCCGAAACCAACCTGAACCACCTCATGAAGGAACTTTACCGGTTCTTCAGGCTTCAGTTTGAACGGAAAAACCTGGAATTTTCCTATTCAGCCCCATTGTCCGATCAGGAATGCCTGGTAAAAACCGACGGTGGGAAATTGCACCAGGTATTGACCAACCTGATTAAAAACAGCCTGAAGTTCACCGAAAAAGGGAAAGTTGAGTTTGGATACCTGATCAATTGGCCGTATTTCGAATTTTTTGTTCGGGATACCGGCATCGGAATCCCTGAGGAACAGAAACAAATCATTTTTGAACGGTTCAGGCAGGGAACCATGACGCTGACCCGCCGCTACGAAGGCGCAGGCCTGGGTCTGACCATCTCGAAAGCCACTACCGAAGCGCTTGGCGGGAAAATATGGGTCGAATCGGCGCCTAACGAAGGAACAACTTTCTGGATACAAATTCCTTTCGACTCAGACAAACACACGCCCCAACAAGCCATTCCCGAAGACAAAAAAGACCTCTCAGCAATGAACCTCCAAATCCTGGTGGCCGAAAACGACGAAAACGACAGATTGCTTATTCAGGAAACCTTGAAGGAATATGCAGCCCGGTTATTCTTTGCTTCCAATGGCCAAGACGCAATCACGCTGGTGCAGACCCATCATGACTTTAACCTGGCGCTGATCGACATGCACCTTCCTTTGACCGACATATTTGAAACCACTCAAAAAATAAAGGAACTTCGCCCCAAACTTCCGGTACTGGGACTGGGCGCCACATCGGCTGATCAGGACAAAGCGTTCAACTGCGGATGCAACAATCTGATAACAAAACCATTAACAAAAGAATCACTGATCGGATTCATATCCAAAATCCTGTTGATTGCAATCTTGTTTTTTCAGGCAGCATGTTTGAATCGTTCCGAACGCCAGGCAGCAAAGGCATTGACCGGCAGGATCACCCAGGCGCACGGATATGTTGTCCCGGACGACAGCCTGATCGCCCCACAAAAGATTCAGGCCGGGATACCGGAAAAAATCAGGATAAAACAACCGAAACAAGCTTTAGCCTATTCGAATGTTCTCCGGGCAGCCGAACCCAAACGCATTTCGCTCGCGAAACCGGTTGTTTGTACCCCCGGAACCGGCAATTTTGCCCTTCCTGCTATCGTTCCGGCCATCGAAAAACCTTTCGTCTGCGAGCAATCAGAAGTGATGGTCGCCAAGGACAGCTACACCAGGGACATCAATCCGGCGAATTTCAGCATTTTCAGCAACCGGCAAGGATTGAGGCACGTTCAGGTCAGAAGCATGTTACAGGATCGCATGGGAAACATCTGGTTTGGAACTGATGACGGTGCAACCAGGTTCGACGGCAAATATTTTTCACATCTCACCACTGCCCAGGGACTTAACAGCAGTCTGATCCTGAGCCTGCTTCAAGATCGCAAAGGCAACATCTGGATAGGAACATTCCAGGGTGGCGTTTCCAGGTACGACGGACGGCATCTTACCAATTTCACCACTGCCGAAGGATTATCAAACAATATTGTAAACTGTATTTTTGAGGACAATGCCGGCAACATCTGGATTGGCACTGGTAGCGGGGCTGTGAAGTATGACGGGCACCAGTTCACGACCTATTCAGTAAAGAACGGACTGTGCCATAACGACATACGGGCAATCAATCAGGACAACCAGGGGAAAATCTGGATTTGTTCCTTTGGAGGAGGAATCTCCGTGTTCGACGGAAAATCATTCTCGAACTATTCTGAAAAAGAGGGCCTTATTCAAAACTTTTTCGAATCGCTGTATAAAGATCACAACGGAAACATCTGGCTGGGCAGTTCAGCAAAAGGGGTCTTGAAATACGATGGCACTTGTTTTACCCATTATTCAGAAGGAGAAGGTATGCTTGGCAACGAAGTGCGCACCATACTTCAGGACGGTAGCGGGAATATGTGGTTTGGAGGAAGGAACGGAATCTCAAAATTCGACGGGAAATATTTCACCCAATACGCCGAGCAAGAAGGTTTAAGCTCAAAGATCATTCGAAGCGCCTTATTTGACCGGAACGGAACGTTGTGGCTCGGAACGCGGAACGGAGGCGTATGCCGGTACGACGGACGATTATTCACCCACCTTTCGTCAAACGAAGGGCTCAGCAACAGCCGGGTGATGAGCATTATGCAGGACAATTCGGGCAACGTATGGCTGGGAACTTTTGGAGGAGGCGTCACCAAACTCTCTGCCCGCGTGGTCAACGGAACAGAACAAAAATATTACACCTACCTCACCACCAGCGAAGGACTGCCCTCCGACATCATTTACAGCATCATCCGCGATAAAGACGGAAATGTATGGTTTGGCACCGACGGTGGCGGCATTTGCCGGTACGATGGTCAGACGATGATGACTTACACTACCAAAGAAGGTTTATGCAGTCATATTGTACGGTCGGTCTTTCAGGATAAAGATGGAAACCTCTGGATTGCAACCTATGGCTCCGGAGTTTCCAGGTTCGACGGAAAAACCTTCACAAATTATACCCATAAAGAAGGATTGAGCAGCGACAGGGTACTCTGCATCTTTCAGGACAAAACCGGGAAACTCTGGTTTGGCACCAATGGAAAAGGATTGACCTGCTACGACGGTAAAAACTTTATCCATTTCACCCGGAAAGAAGGCTTCCCCGGCCTGACGGTCAACTGCATCTTCCAGGACAACATTGGCAACATCTGGTTTGGCTCTGCCGGCGAAGGGCTTATCAAATACAATGGAACCACATTCACCCAGTTTACCGAAAAAGAAGGACTGGGCAGCAACCACGTCCTCAGCATTATACAGGACAAACACCACCACCTCTGGCTGGGAACCCGTTCCGGATTCAGTGTATTGGATCCCATTTATTTAACCAACGGGGAAAGAACCCCGGAATCTGTTCGGTTCAAAAACTACAATTACGAGGATGGTTTTCTGGGCATTGGCTGCAACCTGGGCGCAATATGCGAAGACCGTTCGGGAACCATCTGGGTGGGAACCAACGATCGCCTGACTTTATTTCACCCTGAGGGAGAACCGAAAGATACAGTTCCTCCGGCCCCCCAAATAACAAATGTGCAGCTTTTTAACGAAAACATTCCCTGGGCAAAACTGATCGGGAAAAAAGATACAACATTCACCCTGCAAAATGGAGTTAAAGTCGGGAAAATCAGGTTCAAAAGTACTTCGCAGTGGTACAACCTGCCGGAAAACCCGAGCCTGGAATACAACGACAATTATCTGTCGTTCAACTACATCTGCATCGCACAAAATCAGAGCAAAAGAATCAAATACAAATATACGCTTGAAGGGGCCGACAAAAACTGGACAACTACCGATCGGACAGAAGTTTCATTTGGGAACCTGTCGCCCGGCTCTTATATCTTCAAGGTAAAAGCCATGAACAGCGAAGGATACTGGGGAAAAGAATC
This sequence comes from uncultured Odoribacter sp., assembly GCA_964488805.1. Lineage (GTDB taxonomy): Bacteria > Bacteroidota > Bacteroidia > Bacteroidales > Prolixibacteraceae > Aquipluma. Next base: position 24,774 of record CAZAVU010000027.1, read on the forward strand.
CTGTTTTCCATTTACCATACGCCCGCCCTGGTGGAGTACCTGGTGGTTCCGCATCGTCATGCTGCTCTCGCTGGTAAGCCTGGGTTATCGCTTCATCAAATACCGCGAACAAAACCTGGAAAAAAGCAAACTACAGCTTCAATCAAAAGTTGACGAACAAACCCGTGAACTGACCATAAGAAATGAAGCCCTGGTCCGGCAAAAAAATGAAATTCTGGAAAAGAACGCTGCCATCGAAAAGAAAAACGAGGAACTGCAAATAAACAATGCCGAAAAAGATAAGTTTTTCTCGATTATCGCGCACGATGTCAGGGGGCCACTAAGCTCATTCATCGGGATGACCGAATTAATGTTGGAAGAAATGCCCAACTTAGCAACGGCCGAGATGCAAAATTTAATTACCAGCATGAACGTTTCGGCCCAAAACCTTTACGATTTGTTGGAGAACCTGCTGGAATGGTCGCAAATGAAACGTGGAATGAGACGCTTCAACCCCGAGACCTTCAAAATGCAGAAATTCATGGATGATTTCCTCTATTCGGTGTTCGAATTAGCCAAAAATAAATCCATAAATCTGACCTTCGATATTCCTGAAAACCTGGAGATTCATGCCGATAAGAATATGCTGGCGACCATCATCCGGAACCTGCTTTTAAATGCCATCAAATTCACCGAAAGAGGGGGAAATGTGTTACTGACTGCGCGAAAAAATCCAAATCAGGAAGTTGAATTCGAGGTAAAAGACTCCGGGATAGGAATGCCTCCGTTCATCTTAAATAACCTGTTTAAAATCAACGGGAAAACAAACCGGGCAGGAACCGAAAATGAACCAAGTACCGGCCTGGGATTGCTGCTTTGCAAGGAATTTGTTGAAAAACACGGTGGCGAAATCCGGGTCGAAAGCGAACAGGGAAAAGGAAGCACCTTCTGGTTTACCCTGAAAATAAAGCCGGAATAGTATCTGGTTAAATCAGTGATCGGGAATCGTTTCCCGCGGCCTGCAACCTCAGTCAATCAACAGGAGCCATCCCAGCTGGCCACAATCCGGCTGCCGGTTTCTTCGTGGTTTTCAATCCGGAGGTGCGTGTCGATTTCCTGCTGCATTTCTTCCACATGCGAAATCACGCCCACAATCCGGTTTTCCTTCCGCAACGATTTCAGCGCATCGAAAACCGTTGACAGCGATTCTTTGTCGAGCGAGCCAAAACCTTCGTCGAGGAAGAAAAAATTCTGGTTCGATTCGGTGATTTTCTGAATGTTGTCGGCCAAAGCCAGCGCCAGGCACAAGGCGGCCTGAAAGGTTTGCCCGCCCGACAGAGTTTTCACGCTGCGCACCATTCCGCCGTTCATGTAATCGCGCACCTGGAAATTGTTGTCGTCGGTAATTTCGAGGCTTAGCTTTTGACGGGTCAGCCTGAAAAAGCGGTCGTTGGCGGCATTGCACAGGTTCTGCAGGTACACCGACGACACGTAGTTCACAAATCCGCTGGCTTTAAAAAGTCCGCGAAGTGTGCGTATATTTTCGGCCCGCAACTCCAGTTTCTCCAGCGTTTTTCTCAGTTCCGCCTGAGTTTCCAGGGCTTTCTGCAAGTCGGACAGCGAATTTTCGGTCACGCCCAAATCGCGGTTGAGCTGACCGAGCAATTTTCCGTTGGCTTCAAGTTGTTCCTGAAGCTGGCGATGAACCTCCGGATCGTATTTCCGGTCGCCAATTTCTTTCAGCAACTGATCGAGCAGGTTTCGGGCCGCAGAAACTTCCTGCCTGAACGCGTTTATTTTTTGTCGTTCAACCACAACATTCAGCGCCTGCAAAAGCGCCTGACGAACCGCTTCGGGCGTTTCAAATGCCGATGCTTTCAGCTCCGTTTCGAACCGCGCTTTCAATTCTTCGGCCAGCGCCTTTTCCTGTCCAAGCTGCGCCTGCATGGCCGACAAACGGCCCATCAAAACATCCTTGCCTTTTCGCAGCTCCTGAAGCTGATTGTTCAGGCTGCCAAACTGCTTCTCCAAATCAGAATATTTCAGCAAAAGCGCATTCCGTTCGGCTTCAATTTCGGGTTTCGGCCTGACGGAATATGCACTTGAATCAACCAGCCGGATTTGCCCGGTCAAAGTTGCGGTTTCGGCCTGAAAAGCCACCACTTCCGAGTTGATTTTGTCAATTTCTCGCTGGTATTTTTCCCGGTTCTGTATTTCCTGATCGTATTTCTTTATGGCTTCTTCCCGCTGTTTTTCAAGCGTTTCAACCGACTTTTTCAGCGATTCGGCCAGCCGGAAAGCTTCAGCCACCGCCACCGCAGTTTTGTATTTCTCCCATCGAAACAACTGTTCGTGAGCCGCCTTTTTACCCTCCAGCTCTTTTCTTCGCTCCTGAATTCCGGCCAGTTGCCTTTCATTCAGCAGGTGCAAATTATTCAGTTCGGTCAAACGCAACGCCAATTCATCACAAGCCTGAAGTTCTTTTTCAACCGATTGCTTTTTGCTTTCGGCCAGCTTCAGTTTTTCGGCCACATCGGCGGCAACCAGTACCTGCGGGTGATGCAATGAGCCACAAACCGGACAGGCTTCCCCATCCTGAAGCCCGACCGCAAATTCTTCGAGTTTAAGCTGAACTTTAAAATGCTGAATTTCAGCATCCAGGTCGGCAAGCTGTTTTTTCAGTTGTACATTTTTTCCTTTCAGAAAAACGGTTCCTCCGGCAAAATTCCGTTCTTCGGAAAAACCGGCCAAACAGGCTGCCGCGAAAAGTTCAGAAAGCGCTTTTGCCGAAGCGGCCATCTCGGTTTTGCACTTTTCGGTTTCTGCCGTATTGGAGGCGAGTTGCAGCACGAGGTTGGCGTGAATTTCGTGCCAGCTCCGGGCATTCGACAACACCAGCATATCGGGCTGCGCTTCCTTTTCCGCTTTCAGCCTGAGATCCAGCGCTTCGTTGCCGTGCTTCAGCGTTTCGATATTCGCGATGGTTTTCTGAACCACCTCTTCTCCTTTTTTCAAACGGGTTCCCGCCTGTTCGGCCAACAAACGAAGTTCCGCCAGCCGGATCATTTTTTCCAGTTCGTCGGCCTTTTGCCTGAGCATTTCCCGGTTCTCGTACTCCGTTTTTATGCTGCTGAACTTTGTTTCTGTCGCTAAAATCTGCTCTTCCGCCTGTTTCATGGCCAATTGGTCATCGGTGATTTTCTTTTCCAGCGACTGAATTTTCAGAGCCGCAGCATTCATGCCATCCAGAACCGGTTTAAAATGGATCAGGCAATACTCGAAGTCGGCAATTTTCTTTTCGAGCAGCTCCATTTCGGGCAACCGTCCGGTCAATTGGGCCAGTTTTTGGCTGGTTTCCTCTTTTCGGACAAACCATTCGTGCAACTGTTTCAGGTCGGCTTCCTGCTTCCGGGTTTCGGTAATTCTCTGGTTCATCAGCCCGATTTCATTTCGGAGCTCCTCCAGCTTTTTCTGAAATACGGCAACCTGATCCGCATCAACAGCGCCCAATTGCTGCAACTGACCTTCCAGGTTCTGCTTTTGCGCGTTGTTTTTGGCTTCCAGCGAGGCTGCTTTCCAGTCCAGTTCAAACCGTTCAAGGTTAAACAGCGACTTCATCATCACCGTCCGTTCCTTGTTCCCCAGTTGCAAAAACTCCTGAAACTGCCCCTGCGGAATGATGATCGTGCGTTTGAAATTCTCGTAGCTCAGGCCAATGATATCTTTCAGCGAATCCGGCTCAATCGGGATCCATTCTCCCTGGTCGAACCGATAGGCCGAGCGCTCCAAAGCCTTCACATCGTCGAACTTTTTGCTGTTGCGGCGGCCTTTCACCGTAGCCCGGTAAGCCGTTTGTCGCTTCCCCGTCTCAAAATCGAACTCAATCAGCAGGTCCGACGATTTCAGGTTCATCATGTTGTAGTTACGGCTGTCGCGGGCGTTCAGGCGGTCGGTTTCGCCGTAAATGGCGAAGGTGATGGCTTCCAGGATGCTCGATTTCCCGCTGCCAACCGAGCCGAAAATGCCAAACAGATGAGCCGAGGTTAATCGGGTGAAGTCAATGGTCTGCTTCTCCTGATAAGAGTATAATCCTTTTATGGTGAGTTTTATAGGTATCATCTTTGTTTTGTTTTACCACAGAGTTCGCAGAGAAATTTCACAGAGTAAACAGAGCTTTTATTCTCTGTCTTTCTCCGTTTTCTCTGTGGTTAAAAGTTTTTTTCTTCTGCCAGTATTTCTGTAAAAAGCTTCAATATTTCGTCGTTGGGCTCCTGCCCTTTTTTGTGCCTGAAATAATCCGCGAAAAGCTCGTCCATATTTTTACTCAGGTCGATGTTTTTCGTACTGCTGAAAGCTGATTCCTCTCCAGCCTTCACTTCCGGAATAATTGTAACGATTCCACGGTGAGCGGCACTCAACTGTTTGCGCTCCAATGCGGTAAGAAAAGTGTCGGTTACCAATGTCAGTTCCACCAGACTGTCCTGATGTTCGGTCAGCCACGCCAGCGCTTCTTCCATGCCATCTGCCCGTTTCCGAAGCAATTTCTTCCCTTTGGTCAGTTCCATTTCGGTTACCGACGCAGGTTTCCCAGGTTCCAGTTCCACCACCAACACATATTTTTTCTGATTGGCTTCGGCAAAACTGTACGACAACGGGCTTCCGCTGTAATACACCGACGGTTTTCCGGCACAGTGCATCCGGTGCAAATGCCCCAGAGCGGTATATTGAATCTGTTCAGGAATATTTTCAGGATAAACGACTTGCGCCCCGCCAACATGCAGAATTGGTTTCTCATCCTCCGGCTCTTCGGGCAATTCTTCTCCTTTCCCGGCAACAAACAGGTGAGTAACCAGTACGTTTATTCCCGCCTCATCGCAATAGTTATTGGCCAGCGTCAGCCAGTTTTTCTCCAGAATCCGGCGAAGTTCTTCTTCCGAATCGCCCTGACCCAGATAGGTTTTCAGGCGGAACTCGCTGGCATAAGGTGTTGCCAGAATCCGCAGAGGAATTGGGCTTTCAGGGATTTGAATTTCCAGAAATCCGGCTTCACTGCGCGCAATTTTCAATCCCGATTCGAGTTCAAAAGGCGCAACCACCGAGTTGGGGTAACCGGCAAAAATAATTCCGCACTCGCGGGCCAACGGATCGGGCGCTTCAATGCGGTCGGGCGAATCGTGGTTCCCGGCAATGGCAATCACCGGTCGGTTACCGTTTTTCGACAAGCGTTTCAGCGTTTTATAAAACAAATCGACCGCTTCGGTAGGCGGATTGAAGGTGTCGAACAAATCGCCCGCCACCAGAATGGCATCGACGTTTTCGCGGTCGGCAATCTCGCAGATTTCGGCCATCACGGCCTGCTGCTCTTCCAGTCGCGAAAAATCTTCGAGGCGCTTGCCCAAATGCCAGTCGGAAGTATGGAGTATTTTCATGGATTGATGGTTCTGAATCTTCAAACAATGCTCAAAGTTGTGCCGTTTTTCTGTCTTTTGCAAGCCATTAAAACTACGCTTCTATTTCAGCGTGCTGGCATTTTTTCTTATTTTTAGCCGCCATTAACCTCATCACACTTCACTTCATGGAACTTCTTAAACGGATTACCGGGCAAAAGGAAAAGCTTCAGGATATGCTTTCCAAATCCGAACTGGCACTGGGCGAGATCATGTTCAACAACAACGATTGCCAGGTGCTGTCGCAATCGGCCGTGCGGTTCGAATTGCTTGTCGATTCATCTGATTTGAAGTCGCCCAAAGAGTGCTGGCTCGACGTGGATGATGAGGGTTTTATCCCTGTGGTAAACGGCGAACGTTCGGGTTGGGACCGGGTTTCGTACGCCTGTTTACTCGAAGTTGAAAACGAGATGAAGATACTCAATCCGAAAGAACCAATTGAGCACAAAAAATACACCCGCGAAGGGATGATCAAGCGGGTGATGCAGGAACGCCGGCAAAAAGCCGACAAAGCCCGTTACCGCATCAAATGGGCGTCAAACATATTTGGCGACCACATCCTGACCAACGAAAACGGGGTGAAGTATAAAATCTTCCTGCGCGACTTCGAAAACGAAACCGGGTACAGCGACAGCATGGACTCGCGCCTGAACAAGCTGGGAACGACCAAACACATCATGTATGCCTTTCAGCAACTAAAGGATAATCGAGCCCTGTCCGACCAACTGAATAAAACCTGTCCGTTTATTGAGATTTACTGCGACCCGCGCAACGATTACAAAATAAGCTGGTTTTACCCGCACCCGCTTCCCATCGACGAACAATTGCTGATTTCGAGGTATTTCAAAAAAGATACTTTTATTGAGGATAAAGATGTCAAGGAATTCCTGGGCTTTCTGGAAAAATCAGCCGGTTTTCCCATGATACAGATTCGTCCGGAGGTGCGCGAGAAAGTTGAAAAAGCTTTTGAACAGGAAATGCTGAACGATTTGCGCAAGAAGTGGAAGCCCGACTTCACGGCTATAAACGCGGATCTGTTTCCTTATCAAATGGAAGGGATCGAATTTGCCCTGTTCCGCAAAGCAGCCATCATTGCCGATGAAATGGGGCTGGGAAAAACCGTTCAGGCTATCGGAACCGCCATCCTGAAAAAACAGGTATTCGGCTTCAACAAGGTGCTGGTGGTTTGTCCGGCATCGCTCAAAAGCCAGTGGAAAAAGGAAATCGAAAAATTTACCGGAGAGAAGGCCTTGATTGTGGAAGGTTTTCCCGACGAACGGGCCAAACAGTACCTCGATACCGAGCCCCTGTTTTTCATTGTCAACTACGAAACCATCCTGCGCGATCAACTGGCAATCAACCGGGCCGGCATCGACTTTCTGATCCTGGATGAAGCCCAGCGCGCCAAAAACTATGAAACCAAAACGGCCTCATCGATCAAACGATTGAATTTCAAACATGTGCTGGTCATTACCGGAACGCCGATTGAAAACCGGCTGATCGATATTTTCTCCATCGTCAGCATCATCGATCCCCAATTCTTTGGGCCGCTCTGGGAATTTTCGTACCAGCACTGCCTGTTCGACCCCGAACGGCGCGACAAAATAAACGGCTACTACAACCTGCAGCAGCTCAACCGCAAACTGGAGCAAATCCTGATCAGGCGCGAAAAACGAAAAGTGATCGACCAGTTGCCCAACGTGCAGCAAACCAATATCCCGGTGAACTTGTCGCCCTTGCAGGCCGAGCTGCACGGCTCGTATGCCAAAGGAATTGCCGGCATTATCCGGAAGAAATTCCTGACTCCATACGATTTGCAGCGGCTGCAACTGCTGCTGGCCAACATGCGCATGGTTTGCGACTCGACTTACCTGATTGACGAGGAAACCAACGAATCGCCCAAACTGGAGGAACTGAAATACATCCTGCTCGAACAGTTGGACGTACCTAATTCGGAACGAAAAATCATCATTTTTTCGGAATGGATAAAAGTGCACAAGCTCATTGGCAAAATGCTGCGCGACAACAACATCGGGTTTGTCGAACTCAGCGGTTCGGTGCCGGTGAAAATGCGCGGCGAACTGATTAAAAAGTTCGAAACCAATCCCCACTGCAAGATATTCCTTTCGACCGAAGCGGGCGGCGCCGGGCTGAACCTCCAGGTGGCCGACACGCTCATCAATTTTGAGCTTCCGTGGAACCCGGCCAAAAAGAACCAGCGCATTGGCCGGATCGACCGGCTGGGGCAGAAAAGCAACAAACTGACCATCCTGAATTTCATCACCCGCGATTCGATCGAACAGCAGATCGCTTCCGGGTTGCTAATCAAGCAAAACCTTTTCGACGGCGTGCTCGACGGGGCTAGCACCACCAACTATGTCGATTTCTCAAGCAAAGGACGCTCGCAGTTTATCCAGCAGCTTGAAGAGTTTATTACGGAAACGGAAAAAATAAGCACCGATGAAACTGAACTTGCTGAAGTAGCGGTTCTTGCTGAACCCACTGTAAATTCATCAGAAACGCTGACCTTGCAGGAAGACATTGACCCGACCGAGGAACTGTTTGAGGATGAACCTGTACCCGAAACGAAAAACCCCGATCAGCCGGTTGTAACCGAAGAGAAAGCCCGGGAAGCTGAACAGGTAATGAACAGCGGGATGCAGTTTCTGGCCGGACTGTTCAAAATGTCGACCGGGAAAGACCTTGGGTTAACCGGGCAATCCATCGAAATCAACAAGGAAACCGGCGAGGTGGTGATGAAATTTAAATTACCAGTATAGGTTTCATTGATTGAATTAGGTATTTAGCAAACATGAGCAATCTTTTATAAACCCGGAGGGTTTATATGTTTATAGTCATTTCTCAAGTAGAAAATATTCGACCCCTGGTTGGGGTCGTACAAGCCTCGCCCCTAATTTTCTAGAAACATTTGATGCCTCCGGCATCCTGTGGCATTCATTAAATGCATAATTCGATTTTTTGAATAGTCGGGCTGGCCAATTTACCGTCGCAATGCGACTCCTATTTTCCGATGCCAACAGTACCGTAGGCACGACTGAGATGAACAGTTATCTCCCTGATTTTTCACGGACGGCCTTAAACTCCGAGCCTTCGTTCCATTTCGGCCATTCCTGCGAATTGGCCAGGTTCAGCCCGACGCGGTACAGCAATTTGGCATCCTCAACAATGCCGCTCAAATCATCGGTTTCAGGATGGTATTCGTCAAACGGACTGTGGTACGTTTCTTTCCAGTAGCGGTCAACCCTTTTCATCGTTTCCTCTTTCCCGTATTTTACCGCATCCACATACCCTTTGGCATAAATGGCCGGAACGCCCAGCTTTACCAGAGGAAACTGATCGGAACGGAAGAACATGCCATTGTCGGGATTGGGATCGGGAGCTACGTACCGGCCCTGTTTTTCGGCTTCGATTTTCACCCAGTTGTCCAATTCCGATTGCCCAGACCCCGTCAGCATGACGTCTTTAAACTTTCCCATAAACATCATCACATCGGTATTGAAAACGGCAACGGTTTTGTTCATGGGAAAGAACGGATGTTCGGCATAATACGCAGAACCGAGCAAACCCGATTCTTCGCCAGTGATTGAAAGAAACAGGATGGAACGATCGGGAGCCGGCCCGTTTTTGAATGCATGGGCAATTTCGAGCATCCACGCCACCGCACTGGCATTGTCGGTAGCCCCGTTGTAAATGCTGTCGCCGTTCACCGGAGTTCCCACCCCCAGATGGTCCCAGTGGGCTGTGTAAACAATCACTTCGTCGGGATGTTTTGATCCGCGAATCAGTCCGCAAACATTTCGTGACGATTTGGTTTCGAAAGTGCTTTTCATTCCTCCCGAAACTTTTACAGGCAGGGCAATGGGCTTGAAATCGTGCTTTAAAGCTGTTTTTTTGGCTTCACCGAAAGTCATTCCGCAGGATGCAAACAATTGTTCGGCTGCCGTTTGCGAAATCCAGCCTTCGAAAGCGCAACGGTCCTGATAGCCATTTTCGGGCTTCAGATACAGCTTGGTGGTTTCGCCATTGTTTGCAACCACTTTCCACGGGTAGCCCGCCGGACCTGTTTCGTGAACAATCAGGCAGCCTTTGGCGCCACGACGGGCGGCTTCTTCAAATTTATAGGTCCAGCGTCCGTAATAAGTTTGTGTATTTCCCTTGAAATAGCTTTCGTTGGTGCCATATCCGGGATCATTAACAAAAACCAGGATCGTCTTGCCATGCAGGTCCATTCCCTGGAAATCGTCGCGCTGATATTCGGGAGCAGTGATGCCAAATCCGGCAAATACCAGCTCCGACTGATCGAGGGCTTGTTCTGCCTCCACCTTCCTCGAAAAAGTCACGTAATCCGTCAATTTCTGAAACTTCAACCGACCTTTGGGTGTGTCAAAATCAAGCGTATTCGAGATCCTGGAATTCACGGCCAACAAAGGCACTTCCTGAAAGAAACTCCCGTTACAGGCTGGTTCCAGCCCGATTTCCTTCATCTGGCCGGCAATGTATTCGATGGTTGATTGCTCCGCCTCTGTTAAGGGCATTCGTCCCAGGTACTTATCCGACGATAGCTCGGCGATATGTTTTTCGATGTTTTTGTAAAGGATGGCATCTTCGCCCGATTTTGGTTTCATTCCGGAACACGACGCCAGCAAGGCTGCAGAAATGAGAACAGTAAACAGCTTCATAGAAAAAAAATCTGGTAATTGAATCAAAGGCTTAAAGTTAATCGTTGAGATGAAAGCAGAAAATAAAAAAGTCCGATGATTGTAAAAACCATCGGACTTTTCAATTTTCCGCAACTGGGTTATTTTTTCACTTCCCAGGCACAACGCACCGGAGAAACAATTTTCCCTTCTTTTTTCAGATCATTCATGGCCTTTTCAACCACTTTTTTATCCAATCCGGCCAATTCGGCAATTTCACCAGCTTTCAATGGTTTTCCGGCAGCCGACATGACGGCCAATACTTTTTCTACGCTCATATTTTCAAGTTCAAAAGTTTAAAGTACAAAGTTCAAAGTAATTAAAATCGGGCTTCGACCACTTTCCAGTCGAGCACTTTCCAGAAATCGGCAATGTAAGCCGGACGCAGGTTCTGCTTGTCGAGGTAATAAGCATGTTCCCAAACGTCACAGGTTAAAAGTGGAGTTAAACCGTCACGAATCGGACAACCGGCATTGCCGGTCTGAATAATGCTCAGTTTTCCGGTCGAATCTTTTACCAGCCAGGCCCAACCCGAACCAAACAGGGTGGCTGCCGCTTTGTTGAAGGCTTCCTTAAATGCGTCGAGCGAACCGAAAGAGCTGTTGATGGCTGTTTTCAGAGCTCCATGAGGTTCAACGTCCGGGGTTGCCGAGAATTGTTCGAAATAAAACGTGTGGTTAAACACCTGGGCGCCGTTGTTGAAGATTCCGCCTTCCGCTTTTTTGATGATGGTTTCCAGATCGGCATTTTCGAATTCGGTACCAACAATCAGGTTATTCAGGTTGGTTACATACGCCTGATGGTGTTTGTCGTGATGAAACTCCAGTGTTTTGGCGCTGATGTAAGGTTCCAGCGCATCTTTTGCATAAGGTAATGCAGGTAGTTCAAATTTCATGTTTAATATTTTAAAGGTTACACACTAATTTTCGGTATGAGACAATAAACATGAAGTTACGCGAAAAGTTCAAAAGAAAGGGAGATGATCTTCAAAATATTTTAACCGGCATGTGATTTATCACTAACTTTTCCCGACTAATAGATCAAAACAAACAGAATTGAAATGATTGATGAACTATTGACCGATAAATTTTTGGAACTGGTCGAGGATAACAAAAAACTGATTTTTAAGGTAAGTCACATGTTCTGCGATAATGGCATTGACAAAAGAGACCTGTTTCAGGAGATCATTGTCAACTTATGGAAAGCCTATCCCAATTTTAAGGGGCATTCAAAAGTCAGTACATGGGTTTACCGTATTTCAATTAACACTGCTGTTTCCTGGATTCATGACTTTGTAAAAAATAACAATCACATTAAGTATACGAATGTGATTCCCCAAATGCAGGATGACCCCACGTACAATGACTTGTATGACCAGCTATACGATGCCATTGGTTCATTAGGCAAACTAGATAAAGCCATAATACTTCTTCAGCTTGATGGCTATTCCTATGATGAGATTTCTGAAATTATTGGATTGACCAAAACGAATGTTGCAACAAAAATCAATCGGATTAAGCTGAAACTCAAAAATCATTTAACAAACGATTAAACCAGTACAACTATGGAATACGAAGAATTAAATTCATTGTGGAAAGAATACGATCAAAAACTTGATAACCTTGAAAAACTAAATAAAAAAATGATCACCGAAACACTCATCAAAAAACCACAGAAAAGAATAAACAGGATGGTATTTCAAAATATCTATGGCCTGCTGATGGTGCCAATTGTATTAACAATGGTGTTATATCCTTACTTTAAAATCGAAAACATCGATGTAAGATTTATTATTGGTTGTATATTAACCTTGTTTGCCATTTCAAACCTAAGTTATATCTATTTTAGGGGGTACAAGGCATTGCAAAAGATTAATCTACAATACGATTCAGTAATTGAATCAATAAAAAAAGTAAATGATTACAAAAACATCGTTTACGGCAAAATGTATTTCATCTATTTCATTTCCCTGACATTAGCCGCAGGTATCGTGATGATCGTATGGAAAGGGCTTCATTTTAACAACAGTACAATCCTGGCAATAACCGGATTGCTAATATTTATGATCTTCTGGACATATAAGAAATCGAAAATGCAGGTAAATAAAATTGATGCTCTTAAAAAAGATATTTTGGAATTAGAAGAATATAAGTAATTCACATTCAATAGTAAATGATAATCAGTTTTACAGGCCGGTCTCTCCTCAGAAAATATTGGGGATTGGCCCGTAAAACTGAAAATTTGACTGGCCCCGTGTTAATACGTAAAGCTGCTTCCGCCAAGGAACTCACGAAGTACCGAGGTCGGAGGAATCTCGTGGTCGTCGATGTTCTTGAAATACGACAAAAACTTCAGCAACCGGTTGCTTTCGCTGAATTCAGGCTGACTTTCGGTCACGGCCTGCAAAAGCGGCTCGGCATATTTCTTCAGAACGGCCAGTTCGTAAACCAGCGCCGAGTTGAACATCACATCAGCATTTTCCTGGTAAGGAAAGATGTTTTTTTCCTCGCCGGCACGCACGCTCGGCCAGCGTCGGATGGTTTCCTGGGTCGAATAGTTCCGGTATTTGCTGTCGCGGATCATCCTTCGGATCATTCGGTTATCGGTGGTTGAAATGTGGTTCTGCTCATCAATTGAAATCTGGGTGAGCGCCGAAAGAAATATTTTAAACGTATTTTCAGGCTTGATATGCGGAACCAGGTTGGGGTTCATTCCGTGAATACCTTCAACGACCAGGATGCTTCCTTCTCCCAAATGCAACTTATTTCCTGAAGGGAAACGTTGTCCGACGGTAAAATTGAACTTGGGCAACTCAATGGTTTCACCGTTGAAAAGCTGAATGAGCTGTTTATTGAAATATTCAACATCAATGGCTTCGATGGCTTCAAAATCGTACCCGCCGTTGTGATCCCGAGGTGTTTTCTCGCGATCGACAAAGTAGTCATCCAGCGAAATCATGGTTGGTTTTATCCCGTTCACGGCCAGTTGAACCATCAGCCGTTTGCAGAAAGTGGTTTTTCCCGAAGCTGAAGGACCCGCAATCAGCACAATCTTCACCTTGTCCTTGCGCTCGCAGATCTTGTTGGCAATTTCGGCGACCTTTTTCTCGTGCAGGGCCTCCGAAATTTTAATAATATCGCCACTCTGACCTTCCAGGGTATATTCGTTGAGGTTAGCCACGTTCGGAACATTTAAAATCTCGGCCCAATCCTTATGCTCCTGGAACACGCCAAACAGTTTATCGAGCTTTTCGTAAGACTGGACCTCATTGAACTGCAACGGATTGGGAATCCGGAGCAACATTCCTTCGTAGTAAGGAACGAGGTCGAACACCTTTAAATAGCCCGTCGACGGAACCATGTGACCGTAAAAGAAATTAGCCACATCGCCCAGGAAATACAGGTATGAAAACATGGTTCCCTGTTGTTCAAAAAGCTTGGCTTTAAATTCAAGGTTCTGTTTCCTGCAAATCTCAACGACTTTCTCATTTTCCAGACCCACTTTCTCAAACGGAATATCCTGATCGACCAGCTTTTGCATCTCGTCTTTAATGGCCTGAATATCGGCCTGCGGGACAGGCTGGGGCAAACCGGCAAGTTCGCAGTAGTAACCGCGGGCGATGCCATGCATCATTTTAAGTTTTGCCTCCGGGAAAACCTTGCGCACAGCAACATACAAGACAAAGAACAAAGACCGAACATACAACCTCAACCCATCGGGATGCGAATAATCAATAAATTCGACCTTCTTGTTTTTTACAAAAACGAACGAGAGTTCTTTCACCTTGTTATTGACCAATGCTCCCAGGATAGGGTTTTCAAGTTTTACCTGAAAATCGTCCTTTATGTCCCAAAGAGTAACGCCCAGAGGGTATGATTTTTTTGTTCCTGTATTAAGGCAGTAGATATCGATGGTATTCATTTCCAGTTTGTTTTTTGTTTTTGATAAATGTGTCAGCTATAAAGATAGCAGAATAAAAAAGATAGTCCGGCTTTTCCCTGTTGACGTAACTGAAACTTTAACCTTTTGCCTTATCACTTCGGCCCTGATTCCAACTCTTGTTTCAGGTATCGGGCCGTAAACGATTCATTGTTCCGGATAACCTCTTCGGGCGTGCCGAAACAGACCACTTTCCCACCCTCTTTGCCACCTTCAGGCCCTATGTCGATGATGTGGTCGGCAACCTTGATCACGTCCATGTTGTGCTCGATCACGATCACCGTATTTCCCCGTTCAACCAGCTTGGTCAGCACTTCGAGCAACACCCGGATGTCTTCGAAATGAAGCCCGGTAGTGGGTTCATCGAGAATGTACATGGTTTTGCCCGTATCTTTTTTGGCCAGTTCGGTAGCCAGTTTCACCCGCTGCGATTCGCCACCGGAAAGCGTGGTCGACGATTGTCCGAGGGTGATATAGCCAAGTCCTACATCCTGAATGGTTTTCAGTTTGTGGGCTATCGACGGGATAGGTTCGAAAAACTCGACACCCTGGTTGATGGTCATGTCCAAAACATCGGAGATTGATTTGCCCTTGTAGCGCACCTCCAGCGTTTCGCGGTTGTAACGGCATCCGTTGCAGGTGTCGCAATGCACGTACACATCGGGCAGGAAATTCATTTCAATCTGCTTCATCCCGCCGCCCTGGCAGTCTTCACAGCGTCCGCCTTTCACGTTAAACGAGAAACGTCCCGGACCATAAGCCCTGATTTTCGATTCGGGCAACTGGGCAAACAAACTGCGGATGTCGGAAAAGACGCCGGTATAAGTCACCGGGTTGCTGCGTGGCGTGCGTCCCAGCGGCGACTGATCGACCTGCACCACTTTGTCGATGTGTTCCAACCCGGTAATTTCGGTGTAGGACAGCGGATCTTTGAGCGAACCGTAGAAATGCTGGCTCAAAATGGGTTGCAGGGTCGAGTTGATCAGGGTGGATTTCCCGCTTCCGGAGACTCCGGTGATGCAAATCAGTTTTCCCAGCGGAAAATCGACCGAAATATTCTTCAGGTTATTGCCCGAACATCCTTTCAGCGAAAGGACTTTTCCGTTTCCTTCCCGGCGTTTCGGAGGCACTGCAATCTGCGCTTCTCCCGAAAGGTATTTCGAAGTCAGGGTTCCGGCCTGTAACACTTCTTCGGGAGTTCCGGCAGCCACCACGTGGCCGCCGTGGATGCCGGCAAAGGGGCCCATGTCAATCAGGTAATCAGCATTGAGCATCATGTCTTTGTCGTGTTCGACCACAATCACCGAGTTGCCCGTGTCGCGCAGCTCTTCCAGCGAATGGATCAGCCGCAGGTTGTCGCGGTGGTGCAGCCCGATGCTCGGCTCGTCGAGAATGTACAGCACATTCACCAGTTGCGAGCCAATCTGGGTAGCCAGCCTGATTCGCTGCGACTCGCCCCCCGACAAGGTGCCCGAGGTACGGTTGAGCGACAGGTAATTCAGCCCGACATCTTCGAGAAAATGAATGCGGTCGCGGATTTCCTTCACGATTTCAACCGCAATTTTTCGCTGCCGGTCGGTCAGCCGGTCTTCCAGACCGACAAACCACTGGCTGAGCTCCGAAATGTCGAGCTGCGCCAGTTCCGAAATGTTTTTGCCGTCGATTTTGAAATACAGCGACTCTTTTTTCAGGCGGGTTCCGTTGCATTCGGGACAAGTCATTTCGCGGACGAACTGGTTGGCCCATTTTTGCGCCGTTTTCGAGGGATTGTCATCCTTCTGCGCATCAATGTATTTGATCACGCCTTCGTAGGTCATCATGTAATTCATGGTGGTTCCCAGCGGCGAATTTTTCAGGTGAATCCGTTCGTTTGTGCCGAAAAGAATGGCATTCAGGCCATCTTCAGGAATATCTTTAATAGGTGTTTTCAGCGTGAAACCATACATCTCGCCCAGCGCTTCGATCTGCCAGAAAACAAGCGTGTTCTTGTGAGGCCCGAGTGGTGCAATCCCGCCGTTCTGAATGCTTTTGGTATTGTCGGGAACAATCTTTTCGAGATCGATTTCGGTAATCACCCCCAGCCCGTTGCATTTGGGACAGGCGCCCTGCGGCGAGTTGAACGAGAAATTGTGAGGCGCCGGTTCGTTGTACGAAATGCCCGTAGTGGGGCACATCAACTGGCGGCTGTAATATTTAACCTGTTGCGTGTCGTAATCCAGGATCATGCTGATGCCGTGACCATTTTTCATGGCAATTTGCAGTGAATCGCGCAGGCGTTTGTCGCTGGCTTCGTCAACCAGCAAACGGTCGACGACAATTTCGATGAAGTGGTTTTTGTACCGGTCTACGCGCATGGCGGCCTTCAGTTCGGTAACCTCGCCATCGATGCGGGCATTCAGAAACCCTTTTTTCAGAATTTGCTCGAACAGTTCGCGGTAATGCCCTTTCCGGCCCTTTACCACCGGAGCCAGAACCAGGACTCGCCGTCCGGCAAACGAGGTTTTGATCAGGCTCAGAATCTGGTCGTCGGTGTATTTCACCATCTTTTCGCCCGTGTTGTACGAATAAGCCTCACCGGCACGGGCATACAGCAAACGCAGAAAATCATAAATCTCGGTAACAGTTCCGACCGTTGAACGCGGGTTCTTGTTGGTGGTTTTTTGCTCGATGGCAATAACGGGGCTCAGACCGGTAATCAGGTCAACATCTGGACGCTCGACATTGCCCAGAAACGAACGGGCATAGGCTGAAAACGTTTCGATGTAGCGGCGCTGGCCTTCGGCATAAATGGTATCGAAAGCCAGCGACGACTTGCCGCTGCCGCTCAGACCGGTAATGACCGTCAGTTGATTTCGCGGAATTTCGACATGCACGTTCTGCAAATTGTGAACACGCGCCCCGTGCACCACAATTTTGCCTTCCTCTTCGGTAAAATCTTCCAGCCTATCTATGTGTTCGGTTTTCTGCATGGTTACAGGTTCTATCTTTCCCGGAAACCTTTCTCCGGAATAGTCAGTGTGTAGGTTTTCCGGCTCGGGTTTTTCAGGGATGTTTCCCGAAGCCAGGGATTGAACATTTTCAGGATTTTATAGTTGATGCCCTTTTCGAGAGCAAAAGCCGCCAGATCAGGGATCGGTCCGTTTACCTTGATGGTCTTGGTATCGATAACCGGGTAAAGCTGACTCTTTTTAATCTGGAATCCATAATCGTCAGGATTTTCCATCACCAGTTTAAGGGCCAGGATGCGGAACACGTACCGGGCTGTTTCCTCAACAAAAAACAGGTCGTAGTAACTTTTTACCTTCTGTGTTTCGATCTGGCGGACCAATCCGGCCCTTCCACCATTGTAGGCAGCAGCAACCAGCGACCAGCTACCAAACTTCTGGTAGGCCGATTTGAACATGTCGCAGGCCACTTCGGTAGCTTTTTCGATGTTGTAACGCTCGTCAACTTCGTTGTTCACCTCCAGCCCGTTCTCTTTGGCGGTGGATTCGAGCAACTGCCACAAACCGGCAGCTTTGGCCGGCGAATAGGCACGAACATCGAAGCCGCTCTCGGCCACACACAGGTATTTAAAATCTTCGGGAACTCCGTTCTTCTTCAGGATGGGTTCGATGATCGAAAAATAACGCGGTGCGCTTTTGATGTAGCGGATGGTTTGCGAGTGAAAATATACGGTCGACAGCAATTCGCGGTCGAGATTCTCATACACATCGTAATAGTCCAACGGGACCTTTTCTCCGGCAAAATCAAGTTTTTTGGGCAATTCAACCGGGGTAAACAAATGAGTGCCCACCGAATCGGGAAGCTGACTTCCTGAATTTGAACATGCAGCCAGCGGCAAAAGGAACACGACCGGGAAGGCCTTAATCAACCGGGTAACCCGGGAAACTAAATTCAATATCATGACTTTATTTACAAAAAATTGACAATCCGCAAAAGTAGCGGTTTTAAATTCGTTAGCCAATAAAGGTTGCTGTTTATTGACCTGACATTGCTACTTTTAATGTCTCCTTCATAGAAAGTTTTCAAAATTTTACCTGACGCCAACCTCTGCATAAACCATGGACTTTAACATTTGTCGCTTTCACACCGAATTCTCAACATAAATATTTTTTGAATTTCTTAAGCTTATTTAACTAATTTAATACCTATGATTTCTTAATTTTGAGCCATGAATATGTTCTGATGTATCGTAATCATCTAATTGTGATTTCTGGACAACTGCGCTAGTTTTGTCATTAATCATAGCCAAAAAAAATAATTAAATCCGTGTTATGAGAAAACTCTTTACCTTTTTCTTTCTATGCTTTCTATGCTTATTTTCATCCGCACAATCGTTTACGGTTCGGGGGTATGTTTCAGATCAATCGAATGGAGAACGGCTGCTAAATGCCAATGTTTACGAAACGCAAATGATGCGCGGATGCATCACAAATAGCTTCGGTTTTTTCAGTTTGACCTTACCTAAAGGAAAATATTCAATTGTTTGTTCTTTCGTTGGTTATCAGCCCCAACATATTGAATTGCAAATGGGAAAAGATACCGTGATCAACTTTAAACTGTCGGCAAAAACAGATTTGAATGAAGTTACAATTGTCGGGCAAAAAACAGGCTCGAGATTGACCAGTACTCAAATGAGCAGAGAGGAAATTCCGATGGACAAGATTCAAAGGCTACCCTCTTTCCTGGGTGAAGCTGATATTATTAAAACAATTCAGTTAAGGCCGGGTGTTCAATCAGGAACCGAAGGATCCAGCGGCCTGTATGTACGTGGCGGGGGCCCCGATCAGAATCTGATTTTGCTTGATGATGTGCCGGTGTATAATGCCGATCACCTGTTTGGCTTTTTCTCTGTTTTTAATCCGGATGCAATCAAAAGTGTTTCGTTTTATAAGGGAGGTTTTCCTTCTCACTTTGGAGGAAGGTTATCTTCTGTACTTGACATCCGCATGAAAGATGGCAACGAAAATGAACTGCACGGGAATTTTTCAATTGGCTTGATTTCATCGAAACTCAACCTGGAAGGCCCTTTGGTGAAAGGAAAAACAACCTTTAATTTTTCGGCCCGAAGAACTTATGCCGACCTGCTTGCCCGGCCTCTGATCAAATCAAATTCAGATGGAAATGATGCCGGCGGGTATTTTTTCCACGACCTGAATATGAAAATAAGTCACAAATTTTCGGACAAAAGCCGGATTTATCTTAGCACTTATACCGGTCGCGATAAAGCATACTACCGGTCTGATTCGAAATACACCCAAAACAAGGAAAACTGGCAAAGCAAAGACCGATTTCACCTTGGCTGGGGAAATATAACTTCGGCTTTACGCTGGAATTACTTGTTCAACAATAAGCTATTTGCCAATACAACATTGACTTACAGCAATTATTTATTTGATGTTGACGAAAAAAATTCGAATAAAAATCAGTCCACCCAAAAAGGCGATTCATTTGGATTGGATTACCAATCGGGAATTGAAGATTGGGGGTTGAAAACGGATTTTGACTATTTCCCTGCGCCCAATCACAGGGTAAAATTCGGCGGGAATATCATTGCGCATACCTTTAAACCCGGAATCCTGGCTTTCAAAGAAAGCGATACAAATACTTCATCAAAAATTGACACAACCTATGGAAATCCCAATATACATGCGCAAGAGATGTATGTTTATCTCGAAGACAATATCGATATCAATTCGCGCTTATCAGTCAACCTGGGACTTCATACTTCAGGATTTATGGTTAACAACACTTTTTATCCATCCCTTCAGCCGCGAATTTCAGCCCGTTTTATGGCTACCGACCAGCTTTCACTCAAAGCAGCCTACTCGAAGATGAGCCAGAATATTCATCTGCTTTCTTCATCAACCATTAACCTGCCAACTGATTTATGGTTGCCCACCACAAAAAAAGTAAAACCGCAAAATTCGCATCAGTTTGCTTTGGGCGGCGTTTATCAAATCCGTCCGGCAATTGACTTCAGTCTCGAATGTTTTTATAAATCGATGAGCAACCTGCTCGAATACAAGGAAGGAGCATCGTTCGTAGGCGTCACAACCGGTTGGGAAGATAAAGTGGAAATGGGCAAAGGCTGGTCGTATGGGGCCGAATTTCTGCTTGAAAAGAAAATTGGCAAAACAACCGGATGGATTGGATACACATGGTCGAAAGCTGAGCGACAGTTTGACAACCTGAACTGGGGCCGGAAATTCTATGCCCGTTACGACCGTCGGCACGACATCAGCGTAGTAATGACACACCAATTTTCGAAACGTTTTGATGTGGGAATGACCTGGGTTTACGGAACCGGAAACGCGGTTACTTTGCCAACCCAGGTAATTAGTTCGGCTTCAATCCCAACGTTGAGTTACTTTACACCGAATTACGAATACTTTGGGCAGCGCAATAATTACCGGATGCCATCGTACCACCGCATGGACATTGGCTTCAATTTCCACAAACAAAAGAAACATGGCATCCGTACCTGGAACCTGAGTTTATACAATGCCTATTCGAGGCAAAACCCATTCTTCCTTTACTTTGAACCAACAACTGACGAAGAAAATAATCTGACCGGAAAATCAAGAAAGCTGACCCAATTGAGCCTTTTCCCGATTATCCCGTCTATTTCATACAGTTATAAATTCTAAAACCTGAAACCATGAAGAAATATATAGTAATCAGCCTTGTCTTATTGGGGCTCTTTTCGTGTACTAAGACCATTGATTTTGACGACGAAGGTTTGGCCAATCAATTGATCCTGACCAGCATCATTCATCCTGACCAGGGGATTACAGCCAATCTGACATTCAGCACTTCCATATTAAGCAGCCCGACTTTGGCCGGAGGCGAATTGATGGCTGATGGAACCATTGAAATTTACGAGAATGGGGCACTGATCAAAGAACAATATTCGCCAACGGGTCGTTTTGAATTAACTGAAATCAAGCCTAAAGCGGGAGCCATCTACAAGGTTGTGGGCAAATCGCACGACAAACAACTGGAAGCAGAAACAACCATACCGGGCAAAGTAGAAGTAGTCTCCCTCGATTCCATGACTTTCAGGGATCAATACAATACAAAAAAGTTGATATTTAAAGTGAAGCTCAAAGATCAGGAAGGCGACGATTATTACAGAATAACGGTCAATAAAGAGAGTTTGATTTTAAACCTCAATACTGATGGAAAAGGAACAAGAAAATATTACAAAATCACCACCGAAAACTCTATTAGCTCCGACAATCCGGTTTTTAAAAGTCTCTACAACAACTTTGGCGGTAATGAACTCGATATGGGCCCTGACAACGATTACAACATTTTTCCAGATGACTATTTCAAAGGAAAAGAATACTCCATTCAATTTCAGGTCAATAATTACGGTTATGGCAATGTGTATTATGTCGGAGGATATGGATATGTCAATAGTAAAACAATCTACGAACGGCATATCGTCCACATTCAGCATTTATCCAAAGACTTATTCACCTACCTGAAATACCTGAATTTGTACGACTTTTACCACGACAATCCTTTTGCCGAACCAGTTCCGGTTTACACCAATATAAAAAACGGAGTCGGCATATTTGCCGGATTTAATGACGAGGCAAAATTCACTTTCGAAAAAATTTACATCCCGTTCTCGATGGATACCATTAAAGTAGAAGAAAGTTCATACGGGGGGTATTAAGGAATCCCCTTGAAT
This sequence comes from uncultured Odoribacter sp., assembly GCA_964488805.1. Taxonomy (GTDB): domain Bacteria; phylum Bacteroidota; class Bacteroidia; order Bacteroidales; family Prolixibacteraceae; genus Aquipluma. Next base: position 46,562 of record CAZAVU010000027.1, read on the forward strand.
GGTATGACTGTTGATTTTTACCATAAACCGGTTGAAATATTTTTGCTTAATAAAATTTCTGGTCGATTTTATGTTCTAAATTAGCACGACACAAGTACAATCGCCTCCTTTGCAGACCACAAATCCGTAGGAGCAAAGGTTGCCATGTTGAAAACAGAACCGTATCAATTAAAATTAATAGACCAATGGAAAAAATAATTTGTAAAAATTGTGGAAGTGACAACAAGAGCAGTTATAAATATTGCTATAGTTGTGGATATGAATTGCCTAAGATTGAGCCAATTGAAGTTGAAGATAAAAATGAACAATTGCCCAAAAAGAAGAACAGAAAGAAGAATTTAATTGGAACAATAGTTGGAACCGCCGCGTTCTGTCTTACCTATTTTGCAGTTCAACATATCTTCTTTTCACCTCCTTCAATTGACCAGGTTTTGATGAAAACGGCCAGTGAAATTAACAAGTCATGTCCAATCATGGTTGATCAATTCACCCGTCTTGATAATGCAGTTGCATTGTCTAATGACACGTTCCAATATAACTATTCAATAGTCAATGATGAAAAGGCTGAAATAAACCTTGATACAGCAAAAAAATATATTGAGCCAGAGCTATTAAACAGAGTAAAGACCGATCCAGATTTAAAATACTTTAGAGATAACAAGATTACTATGGTTTATAAATATCGGGATAAAAACGGCGTATTTGTAGTCAAGTACACGATTACTCCCGAGATGTATAAAGAATAGATAGTCCCCGTTGCTGGTGCATTTGCGCCACTTGCCAATCTGGCGACCGGGTTTCTGAGCCCAACTGAAGTCAGTTCAGCTTAGAAACCCGGTTTCCAGCCCCAACCGAGTTCAATCCGGTTCAGCAACTCAGTTTCTAAGTCCAATCGGGTTCAGTTCTGTCCAGCGACCCGGTTTCCAGTGCCAATCAAATTCAATTCTAAATAGAAACTCAGTTTCCGGCCTCCCCGGAGTTCAGTTCTTTCCAGCGACTCAGTTTCCGGATATGCTTTTGATCTGGTAATCCTTTCTATCATGAAAACACAATAAGGCTTTCACTGCCAAATTAGAAGCCCTCACATGAACGTGCTATTGAAGGTCGCCTGATCAAGAGTAAAGAAGCTTCTGGCTCACCCAAAAAAAAGAACCGGCTGATCGGCCGGTTCCAGACTGGAATTCCCCAAAATTCCAGTCTACTTGTTAAGCACATTTTTCAGGCTCACCCTTTAATTTAATCGCAATAAAATTTCTTTACCACCGGGATAAAGCCGATTTGCTTGATGTTCTGAACATTTGAATAATCATACAGCATGAATCCCTTATCGCCGATCATAAACAGGTAGTTGTTCATCGGGATAACGTCGTAAGCGTTAATCGACGGGAAACTCGCGACCTGGTTTTGAGAAATAGTCAACGGATCGGCCGCGTTGTAAATCTTCAGCCCGACATCGCCATCACAAACGAAAAGCAGATCGTCGTCGATACCCAATCCCTGCGGGCCATACATGGGGTACGACTTGAGCAGGGTGAATTTCGAGTATCCGTTACTCATCCGGATCACGTCCAGTTGGTTGAGGGTTCCCCCGCAGCTTGTTCCGCCTTTCAGGGTTACAAAAGCCAGATCGCCTTTGATGGCAACCGGGTCGCAGGCCGTGATGTGAGAAAACGATCCTACCTGAGATGGTTTTTCCGGTACTTCAAGCGACTGTACAATCAGGCCGTTTCGCGTTCCCAGAAACAGGTGGTTATCGGTAATGAAAATGGTCTCCACGTTCCAGCTCACATAGCTGGTGTTGAGCAAAGTGGCATCTGACGCCGAGTTCAGCTTAAAGGTGAATAAGTTGTACTGGTTGACAATGTATAAGAAATTCTTATACAGTCCAAAACGGGCCATGCTTCCGCCTACACCGTAAGTAGTTCCGGTGGTTCCGCTGATCCCCCCGCTGTTGGCATAGGAAGCATCCTCCGCATAATTGTAATAGATCGGATAGCTTCGCTGCTCCAGTTCCTGGCGGATGCTTTTCACTTCCCATCCGGCAACCACGCCTTTTTCCTGATCGATGCGGGCAAGCGGATATTTGGTGTCGTACTCGGGCAAGGTGTAGGGAAACACGTTTTTCACGCGGCCTACTTCGGCAATCTTCGAAAAGCTGGAAACGTCAATCGAAACCAGGTCGATGTAACTGTCGGCATACAAAATGTTGTCTTTGATGGCAATGTCGATGTTTCCGGGAATCTCGATAAAACCTTTGTTTTGTGGGTTAGCCGGGTCGCTCACATCATACACGTGCACGCCTTTCATCTTTTCGTTGATGAAAATGTACTGGTCTTTGAAATAGATTTTCCCGGGGTTGTTCATTTCGCGGGCCGTCGTCATTTTCACTGCCGAACGCAACTGGTCGTAACTGAGGTAAACGGGCGAGTTGGCGGTAAACGTTTCGAAAACCGTATCGGTGCACGAGGTTGCCAAAGCGAGCAGGAACAACCAAACGACGGATATATAATGAGTGTATTTCATGGCTTGATTTATTTAAAGATGAACCCGATTTTCAGGGAAAGGCGCGAGAAATTGGTTTCGAGTTTGTAGCCGTTGTCGCCCGAATAATTCAGTTGGTGGTAGCGGTAACCGAACGAGAAAAACAAGCCAAAATTATCGGAAACAAGCCTCTGGAACCCAACAGACGGATTAATCAGTAAGCCACCATCAGCATCGAGTTTAGTGGATTGATAATAAGAATAGCCATATGGTGAACTGACCGAATAATAGTTGTTGTAATTCTGGCGGTTCCCATCTTCGAGCGCCACCTGGTAGCCAACCTGTAAATTGACAAACGGGGTAAAACCGGCATTCCTGAATTTATATTGTACCTGGACGAATACCGGCATGTACGATTCGTCCAGAAATTCGGTGCCCAGTCCGGCGCCAAGGTATAATTTATCGATAACCCGGTAATTAAAGGACGTCATAAACGAAAACGGCGCCGATTGATTATTGCCGGAGTTGCCCACCAGTACCCCCATTGAGGTGTCGAAGAAATAATTCTGGTCGAATCCCGGTTGGCGCAGGCTTTTCTCGTATTTCGAAATGCTGTCGACATCGGTCACATTGAAAACCCAATCATTTCCGGCGGAATTGATTTTTACACTGGCAGCGTCATGCGTAATCAGTTGACCTTTGATTACACTGCCTGACTTGAGGTAAACGATGTCCTTTTTGCCTTTTTGGGCAAAGGCCGGAATCAGGAATAACCCGGCAATCAGCAGGATAAGAATTTTCTTCATAGTATTGAGGTTTAACCGCCGCCGCGATCCGGTTATCCGTTTCGGGCCAGAGGTTGTTTGTACTTACCAAGATGGGATGATGGTGAAAAAGGTTGCGTAACGAAAAAAGTTTCAGGTTGGTCGCGGTCAATGACAGGGCAAACGCATTTAAAGTTTGATGTTTTTTATGCCTCGGAGAGGCAAAATAT
>CAZAVU010000028.1:0-49973 GCA_964488805.1 uncultured Odoribacter sp.
AAATTGTAAAAAAAGAAAGGCCGCCTCAAATTTTGTTTTGAGACGGCCTCTTTTTATTTTAGTCCCAATTTAAAATTGAAAGCCGTCGATGGCTGAACCGTATCAGCCTCAATAAACTTTTTCAGAATGCGTTTAACAACATTGGCGGTCATTACTTCTCCGGAATAATCAATCAAAAACCTGTTAAACCCATTTTTCTCCAACTGGTTGCGATAATGAAATAATGATACGGGGATTTGCGGATAAACAATGGTTATCCCATCCTTAACTGCAATCCTGAATTTCTTGTTATTCTCATCGGCAAAAAATCTGTTTTTCAGATCACCCCGCACTGGCATACGCGAGTAAAACAGTTCAGGATAAAAATACAAAGGCACAATTCCTTGCTTATTGCTCATCGACAGCAAATTATCGAAATCATTCTCAAGCGGATAAACAAATTCACCAATTTTTTCATCATGGAGCAACCGTACTGTCGCATCATTCAAAACATACACATTTTCGTTGCAACTAATTCTGACTCCAGATGGAAGCAACATCTTTTGTGATAAATGACTGATAAAAAAGTGGTTGTATCCATTGGCGACCAATCGAGAAGCCAGATTCCGGTAAAAAACAAGATGATTCTCTGAAATGAATTTTGGGAACTCAATTCGAATTTTGTGTTTATTTTGCTGAAAAACAGCAAGCTGCGGATCAAACTTCTCCCAGTCAGACCGTTTCCAGGAAAGAATAACCGCATCATAATCATCAAAACGAAGCTTGGCTATCCATTCCGGGCTTCCAATGCGGACCAGCAACATCGGCTTTTGCGACTTACCTGATTCAACTTGAAGGCTTTTTTTTATTTCCTGTTTCTTTATCGGCAGTTTTATTAGCTCCGGAAGTGCATTAATATTACCTAAGCGGGAAGAAAAACTCTGAGTCTTCAGCCGTACCAGCAAAACATCGTCGCCTTTGGCAATCTTTCCATATAAATCGGCCGGCACCTGATAGCTATTTCCGTTTGCACTGAAATTTTCAATTTTTACATACAACTGCTGGTCGTCGTTTTCTCTCCGTATCCTGATTCGGTAACATTCCTCAAGCCCAATTGAACTATGGAAGGAAATTGTTTTTCTGGAAACATCAGTGATTTGCCCGATCAAAATGCCGGTCGACGGGTCGTCGGTAATGGCTTCACCAATCTTTCCGCCAAGGAAATAGGCCGTCTTCTCACGTCCCATATCCATTTCCAGCATTTCAACAGCCTGTTTCATGTTTTGTGGATTATCCAATGCCTGTCGATAAGCCTTACATACCTGAAATACATAATCAGCCGATTTCATTCGGCCTTCTATTTTAAGAGAGTTTATTCCAAGTTCTATCAACCTCTTAAGGTTTCCAATTTGCTGATTATCTTTCAAGCTGAAAAGGGTGTGCGTTTTTCCATCTTGCTGATAAATCCTTCGGCAACTCTGTTTGCAAAGTCCCCTGTTTGCCCCCTGCCCTCCCATATGACTACTGAAGAGGCACATTCCGGAGAACGAATAACACAACGCTCCATGAACAAATAGCTCAAGCTCGGACTTACTTTGACTGGCAATTTTTTCAAGCTCTGGCATCGTGAGTTCACGGGACAACACGGTCCGAACAATTCCCTTTGATGCAGCATAATTGACTCCGACCGAATTGTGATTACCCATTTGGGTACTTGCATGCAAGACTAATGATGGAAAGTATTTTCGGGCAATAAAATAAACGCCCCAGTCCTGAATAATTAGTCCGTCAACTTTTAAAGCTTGCAGAAAACACAACACATCAAGCAATTGATCAATTTCCTTATTCTTAATAAGAATATTTAGGGTAACATAAACCCGGACATTCCGTTCATGAGCCTTTCGTACCGCCAGTTGAAGCATTGGCCTGGTAAAATTGCTGGCTCTACCCCGGGCATTAAACTCGGGAAGCCCCATATAAACTGCATCGGCTCCTGCATTCAAGGCAGCATAAAACGATTCGACATTGCCAGCAGGAGCTAATAATTCGGTTTTTTGTTTCATTATCCGGAATGATTTAGGGTTCAAAATTAGCTAATTTGAATACTCTACAATAAAGTAGCTCCATATTTCAGCCAGGTACTACTCTTACAAATTAAGCAACAGACAAACATTTACTATAATTTCAACCTACAAATAGCAACTATACACTATTTTTAACAATTATAAATTACATTTTTGTTTTTATTTTGCCATCTAAAGATTGCAATTTGAAGCGTAAACAATTAAATTTGTTGCTCAAAATTTGGCAAATGCAAAGTTTAGTCAACATTCATAATGCCCTGCAGGAACAATCTCAAAAGACCATCAGGAGAGAGCTCATGGATGAAATCGATTGGAATCACCGAATCATCGGCATCAAAGGATTTCGGGGCGTTGGAAAAACAACTTTTCTCCTGGATATTATTAAAGAAAAGTTCCAAAATGACAAATCTTGCCTCTATGTAAACCTGAATAATTTTTACTTCACCAAACGCAAACTCATCTCTTTTGCTGATGAATTTTACAAAACAGGTGGTAAGACATTGATTCTGGAACAAATACACAAGTATCCGGGCTGGGCATCTGAAATAAAAAGTTGCTACGACAATTTTCCTGAATTACAAATTATTTTTTCAGCTTCGCCAGTCCTGCGCGTTCTCGAAGGCAACAGTGAATTAAAAGACATGGCCAAAATTTACCACCTTGAAGGCTTTTCATTTCGCGAATATCTGAATTACCAGACCAACCAGAATTTCAGAAGCTATACCCTTCAGGAAATTTTGACCAATCATATTAATGTAGCCAAAGAAATTGTTCAGGATGTAAAACCGTTGGCTTTCTTTAACGATTACCTGAAAGTCGGTTATTATCCATATTTCATGGATGATAAAATATTTTACAGTGAAACTCTTCTGAAACACATAAACCTGGCCCTTGAGATTGATGTGACATATCTCAATCAAATTGATTTGCAATATCTTCCCAAACTCAGGAAATTGTTGCAGATTATTGCCAGTCAGGCCCCTTTCTCGCCCAATGTGAGTAAAATAAGCGCCGACGTTCAAACATCGAGGGCAACTATTATGAATTATCTGAGGTATATGAAAAATGCAAGGATAATCAATATGCTTTTTTCCAACGATGCTGAAGATGAGATCAAGAAACCCGATCTGGTTTATTTACACAATACCAATCTGATGTATGCCATTGATGATGCCAATATCAACAACAAGATACTGCACAAAACCTTTTTTTATAATCAGGTTGGATATAAACACCAGGTAAAAAGTTCTGAAAAATCTGATTTCATGGTAAATGACCAATTTCACTTCAGTGTCGGTGGTAAATATACCAAACCTGCAGCCGAGGGTTATTATGCAGCAGCCGATATGATTGAAATTGGAAAAAACAACGTGATTCCATTATGGTTATTTGGATTCTTGTATTAGGAAATATTTGATAAACAAAAAGATAAGGAAAAAGTACGAACTAAAAATTAAAAAAAAAATGGCAAAAGAAAAAAAGTTCATTACATGTGACGGGAACTACGCAGCAGCGCATATCAGTTACATGTTCAGCGAGGTAGCCTGTATCTACCCTATCACGCCATCGTCAACCATGGCCGAGTATGTTGATGAATGGGCAGCCAGTGGAAAAACAAACATTTTTGGACGTCCGGTTCGTTTGGCCGAGATGCAGAGCGAAGGTGGTGCAGCCGGAGCTGTTCACGGCGCATTGCAATCAGGTGCCCTGACTTCAACCTACACAGCTTCTCAGGGATTGTTGCTGATGATCCCTAACATGTATAAAATCGCCGGCGAGTTGTTACCAACAGTATTCCACGTCAGTGCACGTGCTTTGGCTGCTCACGCTTTGTCAATCTTTGGCGACCATAGCGATATCTATGCTGCCCGCCAAACAGGATTTGCATTTCTTGCAGCAGGCTCTGTTCAGGAAGAAATGGACCTTGCCGGTGTAGCTCACCTGGCCACTTTAAAATCAAGAGTGCCATTCTGTGCTTTCTTCGATGGTTTCCGTACTTCGCACGAACTTCAGAAAATTGAAGTCATTACTCAGGATCAGATGAAACCGCTGATTGACATGGACCTTATCCAGGCTTTCCGCGACAGGGCACTGAATCCTGAAAATCCGGTTGAACGTGGTACTGCCCAAAACCCTGACATTTATTTCCAGGGAAGGGAAGCTTCCAATAAATTCTACAACGCCGTTCCTGAAATTGTAGAAAACTACATGAATGAAATCGGTAAACTTACCGGCCGCCACTATAATTTGTTCGATTACTACGGAGCTGAAGATGCAACTGACATCATTGTTGCAATGGGTTCGGTAACCGAAACAACCAAAGAAGTAATCGACTTCCTGATGGCTCAGGGTAAAAAAGTGGGTTTGGTATCGGTTCACCTGTTCCGTCCGTTCTCTACTGCCCATTTAATGAAAGCGTTCCCTGCAACAACCAAACGCATTGCAGTACTCGACCGCACCAAAGAACCAGGATCGCTTGGCGAACCTCTTTACCTCGACATCCGCAATTCTATTGGCGAAGCGCTCGAAGCTGGTAAAGCTCCGTTCAAACAATGGCCTGTTATTGTTGGTGGCCGCTATGGTTTAGGATCAAAAGATACCACTCCTGCCCAGATCCTTGCCGTTTACAAAAACCTTGAAATGAACGAGCCTAAAAACAAGTTCACCATCGGTATTGTCGACGACGTAACTTTCACTTCACTTCCTGTACTTCCTGAAATTAAAGTATCTCCAGACGATATCGTAGAAGCTAAATTCTATGGATTGGGTTCTGACGGTACCGTTGGTGCAAATAAAAACTCAATCAAAATCATTGGTGATGCCACCGATAAATATTGCCAGGGGTATTTCGAATACGACTCGAAAAAATCAGGCGGTTTCACTTGCTCGCACCTTCGTTTCGGCGATAGCAAGATCCGTTCAACTTATTTGGTGACAACCCCCGACTTTGTAGCCTGTCACGTGCCAGCTTACCTGCACATGTACGATGTACTGAAAGGCTTGAAAAAAGGCGGTTCATTCCTTCTGAATTCCATTTGGGACGAAGAAGAAACTAAGAAACGTCTGCCTGACCACATGAAGAAATACATGGCCGAAAACCAAATCAATTTCTACATTATCAACGCAACAAAAATGGGTGTTGAAATTGGACTTGGCAACCGTACCAATACCATTCTTCAGAGTGCTTTCTTCAAAATCGCCAACGTAATTCCATTCGAGCTGGCCGTTTCGCACATGAAAAAAGCGATCGACAAATCCTATGGCAAAAAAGGTGAAAACATCGTGAAGATGAACTACGCCGCTGTTGATGCCGGTGGTCAGAATGTGGTGAAAGTTGAAGTTCCTGCCGAATGGGCAAACCTTGCTGTTGAAAATAAAAAAGCCGATGCTTCTCGTCCTGAATTCATTACCAAGATTGTTGATGTAATTAATGCTCAGAATGGCAATAGCCTTCCTGTATCAACATTCAACGGATATGAAGATGGTACGTTCATTTCAGGAACCTCAGCATTCGAAAAACGCGGTATCGCTATCGATGTTCCGGAATGGCAGGCTGACAACTGTATCCAGTGTAACCAATGTGCTTACGTTTGTCCTCACGCTGCCATTCGTCCATTCCTGCTGACTGACGAAGAAGCTGCTGCTGCTCCTGCCGGAACAATTGTAAAAGAAGCAACACCGGTAAAAACATTCGGTGGCTTGAAATTTAAGATTCAGGTTTCTCCGCTCGATTGTACCGGTTGCGGCAACTGTGCCGATGTTTGTCCTTCGAAAGAAAAAGCTTTGATTATGAAACCGCTTGACTCTCAAATGGACGAAGTTGAACGTTTCAAATACATGGACGAAAAAGTAGGTTACAAGGAAAACGTTGTTGACAAATTCAAAACTGTTAAGAACTCGCAGTTTGCTCAGCCACTCTTCGAATTCTCGGGTGCTTGCGCAGGTTGCGGTGAAACTCCATACATCAAACTCATCACCCAGTTATACGGCGAACAAATGATGGTTGGAAACGCTACCGGTTGTACTTCAATCTACGGTGGTTCGGCTCCTTCAACTCCATATTGCAAGCACAAAAAGAGCGGACATGGCGTTGCATGGGCAAACTCACTCTTCGAAGACAATGCTGAATACGGTTTCGGTATGAACGAAGGTGTGAATGCACAACGCGACCGCATTGCCATGGTAATGAACGAAGCTATTGCAAACGGAGCTTCTGAAGCTGAAAAAGAAGCTTACACTGAATGGTTGGCAGGCAAAGACAACAGCGAAGCATCGAAAGTTGCATCAGCCAAAGTTTTATCTGCAATCAAAGGTTCGAACAGCGAAGCAGCCAAAGTAATTGCCGGTTTGAAACAATACCTGGTGAAAAAATCGGTATGGGTATTCGGTGGTGACGGTTGGGCTTACGACATCGGTTACGGCGGTCTCGACCATGTATTGGCAAGCGGAAAAGATGTGAACGTATTGGTGGTTGACACCGAAGTTTACTCAAATACCGGTGGTCAGTCATCGAAATCAACTCCTGTGGGCGCTGTTGCTAAATTCGCCGCATCAGGAAAACGTATCCGCAAGAAAGACCTTGGCGCGATGGCCATGAGCTACGGATATGTTTACGTTGCTCAAGTTGCCATGGGAGCGAATAACGCTCAATTCCTGAAAGCACTTCGCGAAGCCGAAGCCTATCCGGGACCATCAATCATCATTGCATACGCACCTTGTATCAACCACGGGCTGCGTGCAGGAATGGGCAAATCGCAACAGGAAGAAGTATTGGCTGTTGAATGCGGATACTGGCACTTGTACCGCTACAACCCAATGCTCGAAGCTGAAGGCCAAAATCCATTCACCCTCGACAGTAAAGAACCCGACTGGAGCAAATTCCAAAACTTCCTGGCCAGTGAAGTCCGCTACACTTCATTGAAGAAAGCCTTCCCTGCTGAAGCTACTGAATTGTTCCAGGCCGCAGAAACCAATGCAAAGTGGCGCTACAATTCATACAAGCGCATGGCTGCAATGGATTTCACACCTGCTGCTGAATAATAATCAGATAAGTCGCGGCAAAGCAGATCAATGTTTTTCTGACTTTGCCGAGAACGGAACAACTACTTACAACTCCGGGGTAATTTTTACTCCGGAGTTTTTTTGTGCCCTGAAATGATTATTTTTATGCAAACTAAAATCAACTATGGAAAGACGATTTTTTTTAAAAAGTACTGCGGCAATGGCTGCAGTAACAGCAACAGGTAACGTAATGGCTGCAAATAACCAACCGGCGCAAGACAAAGAATTGTATGAATTCAGGGTTTACCAACTCACTGGCGGTGGTGCAAAAAACACATTAAAATCCTACCTTACAGAAGCATTGTTGCCGTTATTCAGCAAGTTGGGAATCAAGCTCGGCGCATTTGAAGAGCTTGACAAAGAAGAACCTCCGAAAGTTTATACCTTATTTGCATATCCGTCTTCGCAGGTTTATTTTCAGTTGCAGAAAGAACTTACAACCAACAATGATTACCTGACTGCAGCAAAAAACTACTTCGAACTACCAGCCGCAAAACCAGTTTTTGAACGTTACGAAACCTTTCTGACCGAAGCTTTTGACCGAATTCCAAAACTCCGGATTCCGGAGAAAAACAGGGGATTGTTTGAACTTCGCACTTACGAAAGCTACAACGAAGATGCGGCCCGGAGAAAAATTGCCATGTTCAACAACGAAGAATTACCTCTCTTTGATCAGGTTGGACTTCATCCGGTATTCTTCAGCAAAATACTGGCTGGCAAATATATGCCTGCGCTGATGTATATGCTGTGGTTTAAAGATTTGGACGAACGGGATGCCAACTGGAAAAAATTCTCTGACAGCAGCGAATGGAAAACCATGTCGGCCAAGCCGATTTATGCCGATACTGTAAGTAAAGTGCGCAGAAAATTTCTCGTACCAACCGATTATTCTCAGATCTGATGAAGCACTACAAACGAATTTTTATTGGGCTACTTGGCAGCATTCTTATTTCAGGTTGTACATCAACCCGTTATATGACCGATCAACCCAGCATAAAACGTCAGCATGAAATGCGAACCCAACGATCGGGAGGCAATGTTGGCGATGTGCTGATAAACTTTGCAAACATCTTTGTATCAGCAGCTTTAAATTCAGAATATGAAATCTATTCGAGTGACCGTGCCTTTAAACGAATCTCAATTGTCAACGAATCAACGGACTCACTATTTGTCAACATGGTAACCGATATTGAATGGAAAGAAAACGAATACTGCGACATCATGGGAATAGCGCTACCTCCGGGAGCCCGGCAAAAACTGCTTGTTCCCTACCCTGCCGCCTACAACGTCTATTTCAAGACACCCTTTTCTGAAGAAGAAAAGCTGGAAATAAGAACCGATTGCAACCACCGGATTTTCAGGCTAAAAGAAGGAATGACCAATGTTCATAAACAACAATAAACCAGCACATCCTCAAAGCATTCCACTATCGTTTTCCAGCCATTTGAATGTATTGGGTAATCATGTTGTCATATTGTTCCATGAGTTTTACCACAAGGTGGTTCTCAACACTAAACATTTGGTTTCCAACAGATTTTACAGGTAAAACTTTCGGAGATGTCCCTGTCAGAAAAACAGCTTCATAACTGCTGATTTCGCTGGCCCGAACAGCTTGTTCAACCAAATGAAAACCGAGTTCGTTTATACATTGAACAACTTTCTGGCGGGTTATGCCTTCCAAAACCATTGAGGCCGGAGCTGTATAAAACGTTCCGTCTTTCACAAAAAAAACATTGGAGCGGCTTCCCTCTGTAATGAATCCCTCACGGTCGACCAGCAGCACTTCGTATATTTTCTTTTCAGCAATCATTTGATTGGCTTTTTCACGAACCTCATTCTGAATAACCTTGGCATTCGGATTCTCGCGCTCGGCAAATAATAACGCGGTTGCAACTCCAGCAGCATATTCATCTGATTTTGGATAGCTAAAGGGAATAAAAGCAAAAGCCCATGCAAATCCTTCACGAGCAACGAAATACACAAACTTAATGTTCCCTTCCGACCTTCGGTTTAAACAGGCTAATTCGGTAGTTTTCCGGCTGAATTCCTCAAACCCGAAATCAAGAAGAAATCCACTCATCGTCATGGATTTTTGCAACCGGTGAAAATGATCCTCAAGAAAAAGTGCGACGCCATCCATCATCCGGATCACCTCATAAACAGACTGTTCGGTATTGAATATTTCCATTGAAAACTCATTGCCTCCAATAATCCCCTGATTGGTAATTACCTTTTCCATATCATGTTAAGCTTATATTTTTAAGAAATTTACCAATAAATGAATAAAAGAAATGCGTTTATTAACCGATGATGAACGAATTAATGTTATATTTATGAACATGTTGCATTTCACCTTTTTTCGGATTGAAGATGAAAAACAAAATTGCATTAAAAATAACTCTAATCTACTTTATTCTGGGACTTCTGTGGATCCTTTTTTCAGATGATTTAGCTGAAAATCTGGCAAATTCAGCTGAAGCTTTGGACAAAATTCAAAACTATAAAGGAGGGTTATTTATTTTTGTTACGTCAATCCTTCTGTTTCTGCTTATTCGTCGCGAAATCCAAATAAAAAATAAAATAGAAGCCGATCTGATAAAAGCAAAAAATAAAGCGGAAGAATCGGAACAATTAAAGTCTGCATTTTTATCCAACATGTCGCATGAAATACGAACTCCACTGAACGGTATTTTAGGTTTTAGCGAGCTTTTGCTTGACGACTCGTTTAGCAAAGAAGATAAAGAAGTATTCGCCAGTCATCTGTCGCGCAATGGAGGTGACTTGCTCAAACTAATAAACGACATCATGGATATTGCCAAAATACAGGAAAACCAGATTGATGTTGAAAAGAAAAGCTTTAACCTGAACGACCTGCTGGACTGTATCTACGATGACTATGAACACTCGGAGATGAGGCTCATGCGAAAAAGCATTGATTTTAAACTGGTTAAAGGAGCCGATGATCAAGACGTCTCTATTCTTACTGATCCGGTAAAACTGACCCATATTTTTCAAAACCTGTTGAATAATGCCTTCTTCTTTACTGTTGAAGGTTTTATTTGTTTTGGCTATATCAAAAGCGGAACTGGAATCGAGTTTTTCGTGGAAGATTCGGGATGCGGAATTGACGAGTCAAATAAAGACCTGATTTTCAAACCATTCTTCAAAGGTAAAAAACAAACTGTTGGGAATAAGGGATTTGGGTTAGGTCTCGCCATCAGCAAGGGGTTGGTCAGATTACTTGGAGGTGAACTGAAGTTTTCCTCGACACTCAAAATTGGAAGCAGGTTCTATTTCAAAATCAAGAATGAAGAACTCTTTAACGGAGGTTCTTCCTTTAAGAAAGATAAAAATGCAGTACTGCTTTCGCCAACAACTATAAAGAAATCGTACCACGGCCAAAGTCAGAACTGATTATCAGCTCCTTCCTTTCATATTCCCGCAACCACCCCGTTAAAATTCAAAGCGTTCAAGACTGCGTTCTTAAAACTACGCCCTATCGGAAGCTCTTTCCCCTGAATTTCAATAGTATTGGCCGTAAAAGCTTCGATTTTATTCATTGAAACAATGTACGACTTATGAATCCTCAAAAAACCTTCGGATGGTAATTTTTCCTCCATCTGGGTCATGCTTGCTTTGGTGATTATCTTCCTTTTATCAGTATAGAGCTGAATATATTCACTTAGGCCTTCAATGTATTTTATTTCTGACAGATAAACCTTTATTATCTTTTTATTTTCCTTGATATAGATGAACGACTCCACACCCAGTTTTTCTGGATTATTATTGGGAACAACCTGAATTTCATCCTGCCCCATCTGGTAATATTTGTTAATCGCTTTCAGGAAACGTTCGAAAGTGATGGGCTTCAGCAAATAATCAACCACATCAAGTTCAAACCCTTCGAGTGCATATTCGCGATACGCTGTTGTAATGATTACTTTAGGCGGGTGCTTTAAAGTCTTCAGAAATTCGATCCCTGTAATCTGGGGCATCTGAATATCCATAAACATCAGATCAACAGGTTTTTCACGCAATACTTTTAATGCTTTCATGGCATCGCCACATTCCGCAACTATTTCAAAATTTTCGAGCTTTTCAACGTACCCATGAATCAGGTCCCTGGCTAATGGCTCATCATCAGCAATTAAACACCTTGTCTTCATCTCTTATTCGATTTGTTTTTAACAAATACAACTATTAATCTTCAACTAGTTGTTCCACAAAATAATCAATATTCAATGGCTCTCCTGTCGCCCTCTGAATTAATTGGTTCCAAGGTAACAGATTTCCATATCGGTACAAATTGTCTGTCAGATATTTTCCAACAGCCTTATTGTTGTAACAATTCATTCCCGGCTTATTGAAGACGTTTATTTTTATCGAATGTTGCAACTGAGCTGCAAAAACATCCGCAAGTAAAAAGTTGTGAATGGTACACGAAAAGCCTGTTGAATATTTACTGGCAGCCCAAAAGCAGGCATTCCTAATTTCCGGCAAACGCACTCCCAAATATTTGAGATTTAGGCTATACCACAAAGAATCGAGATTTTGATCCGGTTTTTGATACACTTCACGCTCGAATTCAGCCATAACCAAATAGTTACGACATCGGAACAACCGGTCAATCTGCCGTAAATGATGGCAAACAGCAATACACTGTTTTTGGATTTTCGAATTAAAAGAGATCACCTCTTTTAACCAACCGAAATCAGAAGCCAGAGATTCAAAATATCGGGCAACACCTTCGCCTAGCAACGAATTGGGAGTCTTTAGCAAAAAGGGAACGTCGTCGGAAATATTCGTATAATGCGACGCATGTCCACCCAGATGCATCATTCGGATCATTCCCATGTGTGTATTCTGTATTGATGCTATCAACCTGATGTCATTTTTGAAGTCAACATTAACCATCCCTGTTATCGATGGTTTGCCTTTTCTGTATTCCAGATCGCTGTTTTCAATCACTTTTTGAATAGGAAGGCCAACGCTATCGAAAAATGAGGAAGTTTTCTGGACTGGATTTGTGTTTCGGAACAAAGAGTCCATGATTTGGGTATATTTCTCCGGAAGATAACTGCTCCGGTCGTCGTTATAATTCCAGGCATTCAATGCTTCAGGCTGAATATGAAAGCGTTGAGCCAACAAATTATCAATCACTTTTTTAGCTTTAAAATACGGTTCCCTGGTCTTACGCTCAATTTCACCGAGTAAAAATTTCACTTCTTCAGGAGTCTGATCTTTCTCTTCGAGCATAAGCTGGTAATAATTGGAATAGCCAAAATTTGAAGCAAATTCGTTTCTTTCTTTCACCATTTTCAGGATATCCGGAGCAAGTAACCGCCCTTTTTCCCGGGTTCCATAAAAAATCTGTTTCCAAAGAAGGTCTTCCGTCGAATTACTTTTCAGTGAATCGATCTGGCTCATACAATATTTCTTCCCGTTCACATCAATTTTTAAGGTAGAATAGGTCTGCGACAGGTTGATCTCGGTCGTTATCAGCTTTTTATATTTATCAGGTTTGATCTGTGGCCCCATAAAAGCATGATACAGCACATCCAGTTGCCTCTTTTGCAGGGTATCGGTAATCAATCCTGAAAATTTAAGCCGTTTCAGAAGTTGGAAATCCTGTTCGTTCGCAAATACATTTTGAGTGATTGGGAAAAAGCGGTCAGGCATGAAATAATCAGAAGCTTTCTGGTTCGATTTATTAAAATCAAGTTCAATATCAATTAATTTCTGGTAATCGGTTTCATTTCCCGAAAGA
Source organism: uncultured Odoribacter sp. (assembly GCA_964488805.1). Taxonomy (GTDB): domain Bacteria; phylum Bacteroidota; class Bacteroidia; order Bacteroidales; family Prolixibacteraceae; genus Aquipluma. Next base: position 12,892 of record CAZAVU010000028.1, read on the forward strand.
GTTGCATTCCACAAAGCCACGGCGCTTTCCTTCGAATAGTTCCTGATCATTTCAACCTTATGATCGATATAATGCTGAAGAATTTTTTCGGCCTGATGTTTCTCGTTCACACAACCCGCCACAAGAATTAGGACTGATATAAAAATGAAAGCTTTACTCATCGGAACCGGAATTTTGGATACAATTTTTTCGAATAACCAGCCGGATTAAAAAACGATTGTCGGCTTTCTGAATAAGAAGCTCATGTTCCTTAGGATATATCAGTTCAAGTCGCCTCTTGATATTTGCCAGTCCTACCCCATTATTTTCTTTTTTAGGTCCAGAACCTACCGATGCCGGAACACTATTCTCAGCTTCAAACATAAAACTATTATCATGAATCCTGATAATCAACTTAATCCACGGTGAACCTGGATCGGGACTGCATCCGTGTTTGAAGCAATTCTCCACAAACGAGTAAAGAAGCATGGGTGGAACCAGACAATCCGCATACTCAATATCTTTCTCAAAAGTGATGGTCAGACGATCAGAATAACGAAGCTTTTCAATCTGGATGTAATCTTCAATCAGCTTAATTTCTTTTGAAACCGGCACTTCCACAGCATTGCATTCATAGAGTATATAATGAAAAAGATTCGACATACGGGAAATGACTTCAGGAGTTTTATCGCTTTTCTGAAGGGCCAGAACATACAGGTTATTAAAGGTATTAAACAAGAAATGAGGATTCAACTGAGCTTTAAGTACCTGAAGTTCAGAAGCAAGATGTTTGCGTTCGGCCTCATTTGCAAGGGTTTGTGTCTGCATCCAGTTTTTGTAGTATTTAAACATGGCAAATAAAACGGCCGGTCCCAAAATCCAAATCAGGTTCAGGAAAAATATATCGGCGCTCCACCATACTTTAGGATGTAAAACGTTGGGGATAAAAATCGCATAGTAAATATGACGTCCCATGAAAATGCGCATCGATGCAGCGAAACCTGATGCGAGAATCAAAAAAAGAAAGAATTGCCAATATCGGCGATTCAGGAGAAAAAGCGGAATTAGAAGGTAAATTACCCCATAGGTATACAGAAGAAAAACAGGTAAATGAACCAGAAAATTCAACAAATAGAATGAATAGGGAAAATTTTGCTGGTAACTAAATATAAATGAACCAATTAAAACAAAAGTCAACCAGTAAATAACATGTAAAACCGGACGTTTGCTTAAAAACTTGTATAGTGCAGTTAACGACATACTTTTAGTATAAACTTCAGATTGTTTCTGCTAAATATAGCTAAATTATCAGCTAAGTAAAACGACTTTCACACAAACGATAGGTAACACATATCCCGAAACAATTAACCAACCATAACTGCTATTTAGCCAGAAATAACGGTTGTTGAGCCAGAGTTTCATGCAATTAAGGCTGAAGTCGATGATCTAAAGTACCATCACGAGACAGGAAGCTAACAGAAAGCTAAGATTATAACTCAAAAAAAGCTCCGGCCTCTAGGAAGAAACCGGAGCTTTTACTGGTAAATTATTTGCCAGGTCTGGCTACTTAGTTGCAGTTATTACGCCTCTGAAATAACCGATCGATTCGGCAATCCCCATAAATGGGTTAGCCATATCTCTTTCATATTCAAGGCTGCACATGCCGGTATAGCCAACTTTGCGCAACATTTTAACAAATGCAGGATAATCAATAACACCACGGCCAATTTCAAGCGAATACCCCAACTTGGTGTTTCCTGTAACATCTTTAATATGAATATCGAACACGCGGCTTTTGTATTTTTTAAGATCTGCCACCGGATCTTTCCCATTGCGGGTATCGTGACCAATGTCGAGACACATGCCAATCCTCGGATCAAGATCTTTTACATGGTTCCATACATCTTCAGCATCAGGATAAGTGGCAATATCCGGACCGTGAAGGTGAATCGCATAATTGAAATTGTATTCCTTAACTTTTTTATCGACGTAAGGTAACAATTCATAATTCGGAACACCAACAATAAGCTTAACACCAACGCGTTTGGCATATTCAAAAGCATTGTCAATCTCAGCCTCGGATTTCATGTAAATAGGACCAACGGCATAACCGGTCACTCCCTTTTCCTTTAATTTGGCATGAAAAGCTGCAATTTCAGCATCAGTGCTTTTTAACGGCAAATGGAAATCTTTAATACAAAGATAATGAACATCAATGCGTTGCATCGTCTCCAGTGTTTTATCCAAATCAAACTTGGCAAAAGTATATCCCGCCATTCCAATTTTAAACTTTTCTCCGGTTTCGGGCGCAGGCCTGGGCCCCGGACGTTGCTGCTGCTGGGCATTCGCAGCAAATCCTGTCATTATCAGCAATGACAGCAAAACAAAAAAATTCCTCTTCATGGTTTATATTAAGTTTATCGATTATAAGTCTGACAAAGCTATTAAAATTCAAACTGATTTGGAAGATGCAAAAACATTTTCGCGAAGCTGACCAATTTTTGAACAATAAGTTATGCGAAATAGTAATACAATGTAATCAGCAATATACCAGCAACATGCAATAACTTTAGCCAGATAATCTTTCGAACCGCTCAGAACAGAGAGTACCATTCGATTTTTTGAGTATCTTGTTGACCGTAAAAATCCTGACAAACCTATAATAAATGATGAAGAAAGATCATTTTAAGACGCTAATTGTCTTTGCGTTAAGTATAACGCTCCATCTTTCTGCATTTTCGCAAAACCATCAATATTTCATCATAACAGGAAAAATCATTCCCGAATCTGGCTTATCTGAAGTCAGTTCTGTTCAGATTATTAAAAATAATCTTTCACCAGTTGTTTCTGAAATTCCTGTGCATGGCCGTTTCCGCCTCGAACTTGATTTTAATGCCGAATACAAACTAACATTTAACCGAAAAGGGCACCTGCCTAAAGTAATTCAAATAAACACTCAGGTTCCGCAGGCAGTAATGCTACGAGCAACCAACTTTCCTCATTTTCTGATGGCCGTTAAATTGTACCAGGACGACCCTGAAACCGTGAATCTTGCTTCCGGAAACCAGATTCAACAAATCTCCTATTCGCCGGAAAACGATTGCTTTGCAAAAGAAAAAACGGTATATGATGTCGAATATGTTGATAGAATCAGTTCCACACCAAACCAAACAACTCATTATCACGACAATAAATCCAGAATGCAAGTCTATCAGATCTTTTAGGTAACCTTACATTCGTTCTTTTGCTGTCAGTCATTGACAAAATCTTAGAATCAATTCCACTTCCCCCAGCCCCAGATCTTTCTTTTCAGGACATCTTTGTGAACAATTGACCGAATAAACACGGAATATGATGTGCTTCGTTTCGTCGATTTGGTTATTTTTACAGGTCTTTCAGGTATTTTTCAGAAAGAATACAACATCTATTTATCACTCTATTAATTGAGCGTATGCAAAAGACAGGCCTGATTGGAATGTATATTTTGATGGTTTTGATGGTTTTGTTCCAGTTCCCATCGCAGGCACAAAGCAAAAAATACTTTGTAATTACCGGAAGGATTGTGCCCGAGGTGCAGGGAACAGAAACCGGAACTATTGAAATCACAAAAAACGGAAAAGAAGTTTCAAAAATTGAGATTCCTAAAAACAACCGATTCCGCTTCGAATTGGAATTCTTCAATGAATATAGCCTGAATTTTAAGTACCCCGGCCATTTTAATAAAATAGTCATCGTTTCAACCGAGATTCCTCAGGATGTCTGGCAGCGCGACAATGATTTCCCCCCCTTCCCGATGGTTGTCCAACTGCTGAAGGAATTTGAAGGCATCGACAAGAGCTTTACACAAAAACCTTCAGGTAAAATTTTCTACGGAAAAGATATCGACAACTTCGAGAAAGAAAGCTATATATCTGACATTCAATTTATTGAGCAAATAGAAACCGCAAAATCAAAAGCCAGCCAGGTTCAGAAAGAAGCCCAGGCAATTTCGAAGGAAAATGCACAGGATCTGGCCACGAAACAAAAAGACTTCGATCAACTGATCAAAGAAGCCGATGCGCTTTACCAACGGGGCGAATACCAGATGGCCTTGATGAAATATCTCGAAGCCCGCAAACTCTTCCCTGAAAAGGCTTATCCCAATGATCGGGTTGCTGAACTTCAGGATTTGGTGAAAGCCCTGGAAATGACAGAGAAACAGAAGGCTGAACTGGATCAAAAATACAAGGCTGCCATTGCTCGTGCCAACGGATTGTTCGACCAAAAAAATTACAAAGATGCCCGGCCTGAATATGAAGTAGCACTTCAGTACAAACCCGGCGACGTTTTTGCCAATGGCCGCATCAACGAAATCGATCAGTTACTGGCTTCGCTCGAAAAGCAGAAACAGTATAAAGAACTGATTGCACAAGCCGATAACAACTTTAAATCAAAAAAATTTGATCAGGCCACAAACCTATATAGGCAAGCCAGTCAGTTGTTCCCCGATGATCAATATCCAAAGAATCAGCTAAACCAGATTGTCCTGGAACAACAGCAGCAAACCAAACTTGAACAAATTGAAAATGACTTTAACCAGGCCATTCAAAACGGAACCAACTTTGCCCAGCAGAAAGACTATTTGCAGGCGCTGAATTCGTATAAAAAAGCTCTGGAACTCAAACCCGACAACAAGCTGGCTAAAGATAAAATCGCAGAAACCGAACAGACGTTAGTTGCCGTTGAAACAGATAAAAAGTTCAGGGAAGCTGTTCAATTGGCCGATCGGGCACTGGCTTCAAAAAATCTCCAGGAAGCTAAATTGAACTATCAGGAAGCCTTGAAAATAAAACCCGGCGAAGCCTATCCGAAAACAAAACTAGCCGAGATTGCAGAAACCGAATCTCAGGAAATCAAGTTTAACAATCTGGCTGACAACGCCGAAAAAGCTTTCCAGGCCAGTAACCTAGAAGAATCGCTGACATTGTTTACACAGGCACTCGAAATAAAACCTCAAAATGCTGCAGTTCAGAAACGAATCAACGATATTCAAAACCTCAAAAAACAACAGGCTGCCGATAAAGAATACGCCGATCTGATTGCACTGGCCGACAAATCATTTGGAGCAAACCAACTTAATGATGCGGTTTCAGTATACAACCGAGCCCTTCAGCTCCGAAAAAACGAAACTTACCCCAAAGATCAGCTTCGCAAAATCGAAAATTACCAGACACTCATCAAAAAAGCAGATAAACTTCTCGATTCCAAAGACATAACCAATTCGACTAGTGCCTATAATGAAGCGTTGGCCGTAAAACCTAATGATACCTACGCCTCTCAGAAAATAGCCGAGATCCATAAACTGCTGGAAGACAAAAAGAAACAGGAAGAACAAGCCAAAGCAGAACTTCTGGCTTACAATGCAGCCATTTCGAATGCCGATCAACTGTTCAACACTAGGAAATACCAGGAGGCGCTTGCCAAATACAAAGAAGCTGCAACCCTGAAAGATGCCGAGACCTACCCCAAAAAGAAGATCAAAGAAATCGAAGCTTTGCAGAGTGAACTTGCCAGGAAAGACCAGGAATATCAATCCATTATTAGCCAAGCCGATAAATCTCTCGAACAAAAAGACTATTCCTCAGCCCAGAACAGTTATCGGAAAGCCCTGTCCTTAAAGCCGGAAGATTCCTATGCCAATGCCCAAATCAGGAAGATTGATGAAATGCTGGCCGAGAACCGCCGTCGCGAAGAAGAAACTCAGAAACAAACGGAGGCCAAACGGGAACTCGAATTTAGCCAGGCAATGGCCAGCGCCGAAAAAGCTTTTAATGAAAATGATTTCGACAAGGCTAAAACAGGATATGAAACTGCGTTATCACTCAAACCAAACGACCGGACTGCCAAGGAAAAATTCGGACAAACCGAAGCTAAACTGGCTCAGCAGGCCCGAATGACTCAAGCTTACAATACAGCTATTAATGCAGCCAACCGGTTGTTAAAAGATAAAAACCTGAAAGAAGCCAAAGAAAAATATCAGGAAGCACTTCAATACCTGCCCAACATGGAGTACCCGATGAAGCAAATTGCCCAGATTGATGAAGTGCTTGCCAAAGATGAAGCAGAAGCAAAACTTCAAAAAGATTTCAATCAGGCTGTAGCCGATGGTGAAACATTGCTTAAAAACAAAGAACTGGGCAAAGCAAAAGAAGCTTTCCAAAAGGCCTACAACCTGATTCCTTCAGAAAGCCTTCCTCCCAAAAGATTGAAAGAAATCGATGCTTTACTGGAAGAACAAGTCCGAAATGAACTGGCACAAAAAACAACGCTCGAAGCCTATCAAAACGCTATCCAGAGGGCGGATAAATTCTTTGGGAACAAGGAATACAGCTCGGCAAAACTGGTTTACAATGAAGCGCTGGTGATTAAAGCCGACGAAAAATATCCGGTTGATCAATTGGCTCTCATTGAAAAGCTTTTGAAGGAGCAAAATGAACAACTATATAAAACGGCCATTGCCAAGGCTGACAATTCGTTTAATTCCAATCAGTTCGAACCAGCCATAGCTTCTTACAAAGAAGCGCTCACATACAAAAAAGACGATCAGTATGCCATGCAACGGCTAAAAGAAATAGACAAGAAAAAAGCCGAACTTGAAGCCGAAAATCTTCGTTTGAAAAAGCTTCAGGAGCAATATACTGCGCTTATTGCCGACGCCGATATCGATTTCAAAAACAAAGTTTACCAGAAATCAAGAGATAAATATCAGCAGGCTTCAGGATTAAAGCCAGCGGAAACTTATCCGAAAGAGCAAATTGCAAAGATCGATCAGATTTTAGGTGAATTGCAGAAACAGGAAGATACAAATAAGCAATACGTTCAACTGATGAAATCGGCTCAGGATGCTTTCGCCCAGAATAAGCTGAAAGAAGCCCGCGATGCTTACCAAAAAGCTTATAACCTGAAACCTTTCGAGCCAATTCCACCGTCACGGATTGCCGAAATTGACAAAATGCTGGCCCAACTCGAAGAAACGGCTAAACTTGCGGCCATGGAAGAAGCTCAGCGTGTTGCAAAAGAAAAAGCTGATCGTGACCAGTATGAGAAAGCTGTTGCGGCCGGAGATAAATCGTTTGCCGAAAAACAATATCTGATTGCACGCACCCATTATACCACAGCTCTGACAGCTTTGCCCGCCGAAAAATACCCGAAGGACCAGATTAAGAAAATTGAGGAATTACTGGCTCAACAGGAAATCGACAAAATGGTTGCTATCCAGAAAGCCCAGCAGGATTCACTCAAAAAAGCAAAAGATAAGCTGTTTGAACAGGCAATGGCGGTCGCCAAAGACCACGAGATGAATAAACGTTATCAGCAGGCCATTCAAAAATATCAGGAAGCGATGCAAATCAATCCAGCTCAGAATGGTCCGATACGTAAAATAATCAAGGACATAGAGGATAAAATTCAATTGCTTGCCAAACAGGAAACCGAATACAAGCGAATCATCAAACAGGCTGACGACTTGTATGCTTCGTCGAAAATGAGCGAAGCGCTTGCCGAATATCGCAATGCGGTAACAATCAAGCCCGATGAAGATTACCCGAAAAAACAAATCAGCGAGATCCAAAAATTGTTGACGGCTCGCGATGAAAACTATTCCGCTGCAATTAAAAACGGGGATCAAGCATTTAAGGAATCTGACTGGCAAACAGCCAAAACAGCCTATACAGAAGCTTTGGGCATCAAACCCGGCGAGGCTTATCCGACAAAGCGACTGAAAGAAGTCAATCAAAAAATTGCCGAGGCTAATCTGGCCAACGCCAATAAAGAAAACGAAGATAAAGCCTACAACGAAGCTGTTGAAAAAGGAGAAAAAGCGTTGAAGGAAGATCAGTTAGCCACTGCGCGTATGCACTTTGAAGTGGCCAAAGTATTAAAACCCAACGAAAAACTGCCTTCTGAAAAGCTCAAGGAAATTGAAGCGCTTCTGGCTCAGCGCGATAAAGACCGTCTGGCTCAAACACAACGCGAACTCGACGAAAAATATCGTCAGGCTATTTCTGTTGCCGATAATTCGTTCCGTGAAAAATCATACGCCATTGCCAAATTACAGTATAAACAAGCGTTGCTGATTAAACCCGATGAATCGTATCCTCAAAATCAGATGACATTGATTGATAAACTGTTGAATGAACCTCAGCCGGTTGAAACCTATACCTCCCAACTGCCAAAGCCGGAGGTTGCAAAACAGACCAACGTTGCTTTTCCCAGCATGGAGGAATCGGCACAGGCCACTCAAACCCGGGCCGAATCATTCAAGCCAATTGCCGATTACGACGAAGCAATTAAAAAAGCTGACAGTTCGTTTGGAGTAAAAGACTATGCAGTGGCTCGCTTTTTCTACAGCAAAGCCGGAGAAATCAAGCCAGATGAGGCTTACCCGAAAAATCAGTTGCAATTGATCAGCAAACTAATTGACTCACAGCTTTCAGACAAGGATATTTCAGAATACGACAACGCCATTAGCCAGGCCGATGCTGCCTTTGCCAAACAAAGTTACACCGTAGCTAAATTCTTCTATTACAAGGCACTGGAAATCAAGTCGTGGGAAAAATACCCCAAAGACCGCATTCAGGAGATTTTAGCGCTGACTCATTCCCTGCTTTCTGAAAAAGAAGAAAAAGAATACCAGGAGATCATTGCTAAAGCTGATGAAGCTTATTTCAATAAAGATATTGCCATTGCCCGTTTTTATTACAATAAGGCCATTTCGATCAAAAAGGATGAAGACTACCCGAGGATAAAGCTTAAAGACATCCAGAAATTGATTGAACAGGACAAGCAAGATCAGGCAAACCTGCAATACCGAAACCTGATTGACCAGGGCGATGAAGCAATGAAGCTCGAAAATTACAGTATTGCACGGTTCAATTACAACAAAGCACTAACAATCAAGCCTGAAGAAAAATACCCGAAAGATCAGTTAAAACTTATAAAAGAAGCATTGGATAAACCCAAGAATTAACAGGAAAAGAACAATAACTCTTGGCTCAGAGTTCGTATATTTCGCCCCTGTTTGTCAAGTTAAAACATAGTAAAAACATTCACCTTGGAACTAAAAAATAAAGATCAGTTAATCAGCCTGTTCGAGTCTCATTTTAAAGAAGAAGTTACTTTTTTCGAACAATTGCCAAGTTCGGGCTCTTATCGCGAATATGCCCGCATGAAAAGTGACAGCCACCAGGTTATAGGTGCATACAATCACGATATCAAAGAAAATCAGGCATTTATCGAATTTTCAGCCCAATTCAGGAATAAAGGCATTCCGGTTCCATGTATTTACGCGGTCAGTGGCGACCTGAAAACTTACCTTCAGGAAGACCTGGGCAACACCACCCTATTTGATTTTCTGAGCAGAACCCGCGAAACAGAAGGATTTTCAGTAAAAATCGTCGATGAATATAAAAAAGTCCTGCGCCAACTTCCCCGGATCCAACTGGTTGCCGGAAAAGACCTCGACTATAGTTATTGTTATCCACGCGAAGCATTTGACAAACAGTCGATGATGTGGGATTTGAATTATTTCAAGTATTATTTTCTGAAGCTGGCCAAAATAGCATTCGACGAACAGGCATTGGAAGATGATTTTCAAGCGTTCAGCGACTATCTGCTGGCCGTAGACAACAATGCCTTCCTGTACCGCGATTTTCAGTCACGAAACGTGATGCTCAAAAATGGAGAAGTGTACTTTATCGATTATCAGGGAGGACGAAAAGGTGCGCTTCAATACGACCTGGCCTCTCTGCTTTACGATGCCAAAGCCAATATTCCTCAAGCCGAACGTGAAGAATTGCTTGAGTTTTACCTAGACGAACTGAGCCAGTACAAGCATGTCGACCGCGAAAAATTCAAGTCCCTGTTCGATGGCTACGTGTTAATCCGTATCATGCAAGCCATGGGTGCTTATGGTTTCCGCGGATTCTACGAAAAAAAGGAACATTTCCTGAAAAGTATTCCGTTTGCACTGAAAAATTTGGAAACCTTGCTGGAAAAGAATACCATTCAGGTAAAACTGCCCGAATTGTTTAAAGTCCTGAAGGCCGTAACCGAATCTGAATTTTTAAAATCAATAAGTCCTGTAAATGACCGGCTTACTGTACGAATAAGCAGTTTTTCATACAAAAAAGGCATTCCGAAAGATCCATCGGGTAATGGCGGAGGATTCGTATTCGATTGCCGGGCCATTCATAATCCCGGGAAATATGAAGAATACAAGCATCTGACCGGGAAAGATCCTCAGGTTCAACAATTTCTGGTAGAAAAATCAACAATGTCTGATTTTCTGGTACCGGTTTTTAGCTTGGTTTCCCATTCAATTGAAGTCTATTTATTAAGAGGATTCTCGCACTTATGTGTCAGTTTTGGATGTACGGGAGGGCAACACCGGTCGGTATATGCAGCCGAGAAACTGGCCGAATACATCCGAAACAATTATCCGGTCACAGTTGTTCTTCATCACGTTGAACAGGAAAAGAAATAGAAATGCCCAAAACACAGTGCAAAAACGAGGACTATAAAGAAAAGGATGATGCCAAATACGTTTGCAAACGCTGTGCACGTAAAGCAAAAAAGGAAGATAAACTCTGCAAACCGAAGAAAATAAAGGAATAGAGTTTATCTTCAATTTTCGAAATCGCTAATTATCAGCATCATCATACAAATAACAATATCTCTACAAGGTGGTTTTCAGAGTCGGATTTTTGTATTAAGGCCGATCACATCGTAATCCTTCCATTCTGCAGTCGATCTGGTTTTCCAATAGCAATAGTAAAGGTCTATTCCCCAGTGTGGCTTTTTCAAAAGATGAAATCCGCCATAAAGCCGAACTGTCAGAACTTTTCCGACATTAAAAATTGAGAAAACCTCATCCATTAAATATGGCTTGGGGAATTTACTGGTTGAACGGACAAAAAAATCAATATTGCTGATGTTATCCAATCCATATTGAATATCAGCAGTTTTGCTGGTTTTGACAACCAAACGATTCGCCAATTTTATTTTTATATCACAGGGATTGAGAAAAAATACGCCATACAACATGTAGGTTTTTCCCGGGTTCCATTTTTCAAGTTTATAACTTTCAGTTTGCCGAAGTCCAAACCCCAAAGAAAAACTTTTGCTTAATCTTCGGTAACCAATCAGTTCAAAGTGCATGTAATCCAAACGATCAGTCTGGTTACTGTAATGATCTTTATTCCCAAGAAACAATTCTGTTTTATCGTTGACCGAGCAGGTAATGCTAGCCGAATTCCAGAAATAGGAGCCATCACCGGCCAACTGAGCAAACCCAATCGACCGAAAAGCAGCAACAAAAACAAAGAGAATAGCAATAAATTTTGTCATCCCTCATTATTCATTTTTGGATCTTAATTTTAAACTAGCTGAATCGACCAGGAATGCTGTGTCAGACAACACAAAAAAGTACAAATTTCAATAGGTGACATTTGTAAACAATGCTTCAAAATCGCTGTTTTTCAATTCTTTATCTATTTACATTTGTTCTTTCATAAGTCAGCCGGAAACAAGATCTGTTTTTTGATGAAAAATCAGATCTGCACAAAATAAGAATTCAGGGTCAGGATTCTTTGCTGACTATACTTCCACGTTTCGCATGATATACCCACTGTAGTCCTTTAAAATCGGTTCGTACTCCTGATGAAACAGCTTCGAGGAAATTAAAAAATCAGCGGTCGACCGGTTTGTTGCCGTAGGAATATTGTACAAGGCCGAGATGCGAAGCAAAGCCTTAACATCTACATCATGAGGCTGGGGCTGCATTGGGTCCCAAAAGAAAATCAGCATATCAACTTTCCCCTCACAAATCAGGGCTCCCAACTGTTGATCACCACCCAACGGACCCGATTTTAGACGAATAATATCCGGCGGAACAACATCATTTTCTTTACATTTCTCCGTAATTTTGGCTTGCACCAGGCTGCCGGTTGTGCCCGTACAGATCAGGCTATGCTGAATGAATTCTTTCCAATTCCATGATACCCATTCAATCATATCCTTTTTTCGGTTATCATGCGCCACAATTGCAATTACTTTTTTCTGTTTCATATATAAATTTTAGTTTGTCAATTTACAATGCACCATTTTTCTGAAGTTTACTACGGCAAAGATAAATTTTATTGGATGCATCCGTAACCTGTAGTGTCTACTGCATGACCAATATTCCCTATTTATCAAATCAAATAAGGGCATGATCTGATGACCATGCCCTTATCTCATACTCTCTTTTAATATGCCTCATTCAAATTGAGCCTTTAATTCCTTTACCCAACTGACAATTCGTTCTTTGGATTGACGGGCCTGATTTTCCTGGTCAAGGATCAGTCCCATAAACCGTCCACCCGATTCAGCTTTGGAAAATTCATAATTGTACCCCTCTGTTGAGGTAAAGCCTACCAGTTTTGCTCCACGTTCCTGAACTAATTCGGCCATAATTCCCACTGCATCTCCAAAATTTTCAGGATATTCCACCTGATTTCCCAGCCCATAAATTGCGATAGTTTTCCCCTTCAGGTCTATGTCCTCCAAAGCGGGGACGAATTCATCCCAATAGCTGGGAAGTTCACCATCAAACCAGGTTGGAACTCCAAGAATCAGGTTTTTGTACGCCTGAAAAAGTTCTTCGGTCAATTCTTCTGCATTTACCGGCTCAATCGGAAAATCCGATCCAAATTCCTGTATGATTTTCTCTGCCGTCTTTGCAGTTTTAGTTGAATTAAAACTATAGAATATTCCTATTTTTTCCATGATATTCAATTTTTTAATAAGCTAAAATTTCCAGGGCTGCTTTGTAAATTTTTGTAGTGTCAGGCAAGATCATCCGCTCCAGCGAACGATGAAATCCAACCGGAGTAAACGAAGATCCAACGCGCTTTACGGGCCCATCCAAATATTCAAAAGCCTCTTCCATGATCACAGATGTAAGCTCGGCTCCAAAGCCGGAATGAACTTTATCTTCATGTACAACCATGGCTTTACCAATTCGTTTCACCGAATTTAAAATTGTTTCCTTATCCAGTGGAATTAATGAACGAAGGTCAATCACTTCAACAGAAAAACCTTCCCGGGCAAGACTTTCAGCAGCATCAAGGCACATGTGCGTAGTGTTTCCATAAGTAACCATGACCAGATCTTTCCCTTCCCTGCGTACGCGGGCCTTTCCAAAAGGCACTTCAAAATCATCGGGAACGACAGTCGCTGCCTTTGGATCATTATACAGAGCTTTGGGTTCCATAAACATCGTCAAACCTCTTGATCTCATGGCTGTTCGAAGAAGTCCGGCTGCATCATCGGCAAAGGATGGATACACAATACGCACCCCTGGAATGGAAGTCAAGGCACCCTCGATGCTCTGCGAATGGTACAATCCGCCTCCAATATAACCGCCCGACGCAAGCCGGATAGTGACGTTGGGTGTAAACTTTCCATTAGAGCGCCAGTAATCATGACTCGAATCAACATATTGCTCCATGGCAGGCCAGAAATAGTCGGCAAACTCAGCCCCTTCAATTACAATCCTGATTTTTTCATCGTATCTTGACATTCCATTCGCCGTTCCCACAATGAAGTCCTCGGCTATTGGTGCGTTAAATACCCGTTTGGGGCCAAATTCCTGCTGCATTCCCTTGGAAACATTAAACACTCCTCCCTTCTCTTTATTGGCCATATCCTGCCCCCAAATGAAGGTATCGGGATTAACCCGGAATTCAGCCTTGAGCGTTTCATTCAAGGCCGTAATCAGCTTTTTCTTTTCTCCTGTTTGCTGATGGATCCCATCAGGATATTTTTCAGCCCTGTATGGTTCTGGAAGCACAAAATCCATGTAGCTAGCAGGATCGGGATCGGGCGCTTTCATCGCAAGACGATGAGCCTCTTTTACCTCGTTTTTAGCTTCATTTTCGATGTTTTCAAGCTCCTCCCCGGTAAATCTCTCATAACGGACCAACATTCGCTTAAACTTAGCCAAAGGATCATATAACTGGACATAGCTCCGTTCTTCTTCTGACCGGTATAACTCATGACGATCGGAATTGGAATGAGAATGGATCCTTATGCAGTTAGCCTGAACCATAACCGGCATTCCTGTTTCCAGAACATGACGTTTAGCTTCACTCATGGCATTCATTGAATCGAAGACATCCTTCCCATTGCAGTGAATAATCCTCAGATTTTTAAAGCCCGTGAAATTATTGGCCACTTTCCGGTTGGCTGTCTGGTCTTTTTTGGGGACCGAAATGCCATAACCATTATCCTGAACAACAAATATCACCGGAAGTTTCTCCCTCGATGCTCCATTAATGGCCTCATATACAAAACCTTCAGATAACGACGATTCGCCCTGCACACTAATGGCCACAGCTTTATCTCCGTAATATTTGATCGCCCGGGCAACACCAACGGCATGTAACGTATGATTTCCGGTTAAAGACGACACATTGTGAATGTTCCATTCCGGCTTAGAAAAATGATTCGACATGTGACGACCACCACTGCCCGGATCGGTAGCTTTCGAGATGCCATTCAGAATTATTTCCTCAGCAGTCATTCCGCACGATAAGGCAGTCAATAAATCACGATAGTAGAGAAAGATATGATCGATATTCTTTTCGAATATTTGCCCGATAGCCAACTGAATCCCGTCATGCCCGGCATAAGGAGCATGATACGACCAACCAATGGCCTGTTTCAGGTAATTGGGAGCTTTTTCATCGATGGTACGGCCTATGGTCATCAACCGGTACCATTTCTCAAGTGTTTCCCTGGAAGTCGTTTTAATCGAGTATATTTTAGAAACGATTGTCATAGTTCTGATTTTAATTTTTTGAAACTACACTTTGCGATTAATGTCAAAATCTTCAAGAATATCGGCTATTCGCCTTATAAAAGCCCCGCCAATTGCACCATCTATGATTCGATGATCATAAGTTAATGAGAGAAACATTTTATGCCTGACCACAATGGCATCTCCGGTAGGAGTTTCCATTACGGCCGGTTTTTTCTCAATGCTGCCGGTGGCAAGTATGGCAACCTGAGGTTGATTTATGATCGGAGTCCCTATCAGGTTACGGAAAGACCCAAAATTGGTAATTGTAAAAGTACCCCCCTGATAATCTTCAACAGCCAGTTTGTTCTGGCGGGCGGCTTCAGCCAACTGGTTCAGGTTTTTGACCAATCCTAACAGATTTTTCTGTTCTGCATTTTTAACGACCGGAACAACCAGATGCCCATCGGGTTTGGCAACCGCAATTCCAATGTTTATATCCCTGTGCATAATGATCTTATGACCATCTACGGAAGAATTTAAAATCGGGAATTCGGTTATTGCTTTAGCAACAGCCTCAGTAAAAACTGGCAGATAGGTAATTTTCTCCCCATAAATGGCCTGAAAACTATCCTTGATCTTATTTCTCCACAGAACCAGATTGGTAACATCAGCTTCAACGACCGTAGTCACGTGCGGGGAAACCTGTTTCGACATTACCATGTGGTCAGCAATAATCCGTCTGACCCGGTCCATTTCAACAACCTGATCATAGGCACCTAGAGATACAGTTACTTTTCCCGGTGAAGATGGTTCGGCGGGCCGTTCAGACAACTGTTCTGCCTGATTATAAACGCCTTTCCTTCGGGATTCAATAAAAGAGAGAATGTCGTTTTTTTGTACCCGACCACCAATCCCGGAGCCGGTAATAGTTTCCAATTCAGCCGTGCTTACTCTTTCGGCCCTGGCAATCGTCCGAACCAAAGGTGAATAAAAACGAGAACCTTTTGCCTTAAAATCATTCGCAGAAATGACATTATCGATTTGATTTTCTGAGCCTTGCCTTGAGTTTAAAGCTTTATCAACATCTTTTTCTGCTATTTTATGGTTCTTCGTATCATCCTGAATAGAAATAATTGCAACAACCTCTCCTACCGGGACAATCGAGTTGCTCGGATAAAAAATAGTTTTTATATAGCCATCAACTGGAGAAGGAACCTCGGAATCAACTTTATCACTGGCCACTTCAAAAAGAGGATCATCTTCGTTTATACGATCCCCTTCAGCAACAAACCATTGGGTAATAGTCGCTTCCTGGACACTTTCACCCAATTTCGGCATCTGAATTTTAAATTCTGACTCATCCATATATCTAATAGTGTATATTAATTACCTTGGTATACAAACAAGGTTCAGAATGAAAAAGTTCACCCTTAAAAATCAAGCTCTGAATTAATCAGTGGATAATTGTGAATTTAAGGCCTCAAATAAGGAGAAGAAGCAATCCGGCATTAAACAAACTGATATACAACAAGATACTAACCCTATAAAAATAAAGAAAGATGAACCATTTTGTGATTCATCTTTCTTTATTTCACGACGACTTGGGAGATTACTATATCAGAGGTTTCTTCGGAACATACTTAAACAAGTCTTGTTTAGGCCAATGACTAATTGATTGCTCAATCTTTCTCATCATATAGTCGACATAGGCAGGGAGTCTTGGCCCCTTCCAACTGCTCGAATTCATAACAACAACCCAGCAAAAACCGTTACTTTGACGTTTCATGATGGCCGAAGTCCCAGCCATACTGCCAGTTCTAATCCAGTCGCCATTATCTTTAACGACCTTCCAGCCCAAAGGCCCCCTGGTCTCATCATTAACAACCATTTGGCTAATTAGATACGAAGGGATCATATCGGGCACACTCTTGAACCCATCAAGAGAAACCATAAACTTGGCCAATTCAACTGACGATGCAATCCATCCTCCGGCAGGCCCCAATAACTCGATGGGGTTGCCTCCGTAAGGTTTAGGAACCATCCGGCCTGATCCGTCATAAGCCGGAATCATAGGGCTTTCCTCTGCCTCATAGTATTTTACCTCATTAAACCGACGATCTGACAAATAACTTCGCCCAATGTGCATATCGGTGATTCCAACAGGTTTTAATACTTCGTTTCTAACAAAAGTTTCATATTTCTCTCCTGTTACAGCTTCAACAACTTTGCCCAGAAACATATACCCCATATTAGAGTAAGAAGAACGGGTTCCCGGATCGAAGTGCAATTTTCTGGTTGCCACAAACCGGCAATAGGAATCCATTGTTGCCGCGCCAGTCTCCCCCGTACGTTCAAGAACCACCAAAGAATTAAATGCCGGATCGCCATAGTGCACCGACCACCCTCCCGCATGAGCCAACAGATGTCGTACTGTAATGGCATACAAGCGTTTATCAGCAACTTTATTAAAAACAGGATCTTTCAAAATTGCATGAGGACCAAACACTTTAGAGTCAAGGGTAATTGCCTTTTTCTCAACGAGTTTCATAATTGCGGCTGCTGTTATTAACTTACTCACACTGGCAATCCGGAATAAATTTCCCGGTGATACAGGCTGTTTTGCTTTAACATCAGCATAACCAAAACCGTGCGCATATACCAGTTTCCCGTCTTTGATTACCGACATGGTCATTCCAGCTAAATTCCACTGCTGCAAAAAACTTTTGGCCTCTTTCTCAATGATTTTACTGCCCGGGAAATCTGATATCCCATTGGTAATCTTAAAATTAAGGCCGTTGGTATCCACATCATCAGAGCTGTTGTATATTTCATTGGGCCCCAGATGAACAGTACCTTGAAAAGCAACCAGAAAGAAAATTAAAATGTACTTGAAGAATTTAAGGGTACAGATGTGTAATTTTATAAAATTCAGCATTGTAAACTACCAATTATTTCATTAACTGATTGAATTTTATGGCGTTCCATATATGAAGCGATCCCATCAACAATTTGAACAGGAATTGTTGGATCTTTAAAAATTGCAGTGCCAACTTCAATAGCGGAAGCTCCGGCGATCATAAATTCAATCGCATCGGCTGCATTCATAATTCCCCCCATTCCGATAACTGGTATTTTTACAGCATTATACACCTGCCAAACCATCCTCAATGCGATAGGTTTGACCGCAGGACCTGAAAGCCCTCCAGTTATTGTTGATAAAACAGGTTTCCTGGTCTCTGCATTAATTGCCATACCAAGCAAGGTATTTATTAGAGAAACGGCATCAGCCCCCTGGCCTTCAACCGCTTTGGCAATTTCAGCAATACTGGTAACATTTGGAGATAACTTCACAATCAGAGTCTTCTTATAAGCATTACGTACAGCTTTAACAACAGCTTCAGCCGACTTACCGCTAATCCCAAAAGCCATCCCCCCTTCTTTTACATTAGGACAACTGATATTTAGCTCGATTGCAGGGATCTTTTCCAGTTCATTTAAACGTTCAGCTAATGCCACATAATCTTCAATAGAAGACCCATTTGCATTAACAATGACATTGGTATCCAAGTCCTTTATTCGTGGATAAATATTGTCGATGAAGTTATCGACTCCTTTATTTTGAAGTCCGACCGCATTCAACATTCCAGAAGAAGTTTCAGCCATTCGGGGATAAGGATTTCCTTCCCGGGGTTTTAAGGTAGTTCCTTTTACAACAATGCCACCAAGAAGCGACAAATCAAAAAAATCAGCAATTTCTTCACCAAATCCACAGGTTCCTGAGGCTGTCAGAACCGGATTTTTAAAATCCAGTTCATGAATTTTTATTCCGAGATTTACCATTTCAGTTCATTAACATTAAAAACGGGCCCATCTGTGCAAATACATTTATGTCCGGCCCTGGTATCTTCAACACAGCATAAGCAAACGCCAAAACCACAGGCCATCATATGTTCAAGCGAGACTTCACAAAAAACATTCTTCTCAATTGCCTTTCGTCCAATGGCTTTCATCATCAAATCCGGACCACAGGTGTATACTTTTGTAAACTGCTCCAGTTGTTCTGAAAACACCGGATGATTTGTAACATAGCCTTTTACCCCCAAAGAACCATCTTCGGTTGTAAAGAAGACCTGACCGTAAGGTTGATAGTCCGATACATCTATATGATCAGAAACTGATCGGGCTCCGATTAATAATGAAACATTTGAAGGTTCTAACCCGCATATTTTAGCCAGAAACAGCATTGGAGCTACCCCACTCCCACCACCAATCAATAATATACGATCAGATTGCTCGGGAAGGGTAAAAGACTTTCCCAAGGGAAAAATCGCATTAATTATTTGACCAGGTTTTGCTTCCGTAAGCTTTTTGGAACCACGACCAAGAACTTTGACCAATAAGGAGATTGTTTGATTTTGATAATCAACATCCAAAATTGAAAATGGACGCCTAAGAAAAACTTCAGAAGCCTCTTTTATTTCAACATTGATAAATTGACCAGGTAAAATATCAGATACAGGATAAGGAGATTGAAGAACCAGTCGAAAATTATCTTTATTAAGTTGCTTATTTTCAAGTAATAAGAAATCAATTACCGCTTTTTTCATATTCATGAATTTGGCGGCAAAGATAGACTAAAAATCTTAGCGCGAAGGATTATAAACCTTAAATGTTTGGTCTTTGAAGAAAACAATTAGTCTTTCAATAGGCTTTTCCGAACTAAAAAATTGATTTTGAAGTTCATCATTATCCCTAACTTTTTCAGTTATCGGAGCTGAACTATTCACTTTTGTTTCGACAGGAACCTCTTCCCTAACGATGGTTTTCTCTTCTCTTATTTTCTCTTCTGTCTTCTCCACTTGTTTTTCAGCTTTAGGAACAGATGGAGTAACCGAGCCGGTCATTTGATCGAACAAGGTCAATGGTTTTGTAGGCGATGTCTCGACCATATTGCCAATTCCTAACATCAACCACTTCGCATTTAATTCAGGATAAACCTGCAATAGTTTTTCTATAAACTGAAAACTAGGTTTATTTCTTGCTTTTAAAACATGAGTAACATTCGAACGTTGCACCCCAATTGAATCTGCAAGTTCTGATGCAGAAATTCCTTTATACTCCATGAATTTTCGGATACGATCTTCCATATAAATGTGAATTTCATTGATGTACAAATGTAATAGATTATTTACATTTTACGAATCAGATTTGTCAATTTCATTCATTGACATTTGTGCATTAACGCTGTATGCTTTTTACATTTAAGCTTAAAATCCAGATTTTATTATTCAAGTAATTTTTAAAGTAAGTAGTATATAATATTCATATACAATGGCTTAAATGCTATTAATATTGCCATTTTGGGCAAAAATTCACACGAGTAAATAAAAATTTAAACCAATAGTTTATTAGAAGTGCTTTAAGTACCTGATTAAGTATGCTTTATATTTATATATTGTATTACTATTATCGCAAATAATACAATGTATTATTGTCAATTATTTTTATCAAAAAATTTTAAAATAATCCGAATTATTTACGTTTACATTTATCACACCTGATGATAATTTACAAATGTACTTATTTAAACTCCATTTCCGCTGTTGTTATTTGTAAATTACTAAAATGTTTAAGCCTGATAAAGACCGGAATGTTTGAAGAAACGCATCCACCCAAAATTCAACAGTTGAAAGTTTCCTGCCACGAGCTTTAAGGCTGTGACAAAATACTTGTGTCATAAAAAGACATGAGCTTTTTTTCTTTTGTTCTTATTATGCCCAACTGTTGAAATCACCTTTTCCTTATTGAATCGTTATTGTGAAAATAACTGGCATATTCCCCACCCTTTCTCAACACGAGAATAAATATTCGATTCTAATCCAGTTGAATATTGATAAATAATACACAAGACATTAATTACCAAAACAATAGGTCAAGTTATTTATTTAATTCATTAATTCAAGATTTATCGAAATAGCCAAATTCGACACAAATGGCGATAAAAGTGAGTTGTCGCACTAGAAATTGGTTTCAAAATGAGTATTTTTCTATTTTGAATAAAACTAAAATTTATGAGAGGCATTCCGTCTTCATTTTTGACCTTCTTTTTCGTATTTGTATTTTTGATGGAACTTATCTCCTATTTTGGATTCAGGACAATCATAAATAGGTCTTCAGAAAAAATCAAAACCTACCTGACCATTGGATACATCCTGTTCAGCATAATTTCAACAAGCCTGGTACTCTATTCGTTTTCAAATCCCGATCTGCTTAGGCAAAGTCGGAATTACACATTCTTCTTTTGGGTGATCTCGATAACCATTTTAAATATGGTTCCCAAAACATTCTATGCCATCACGACATTGTCTTCATTTCTGATCAAAAGACTCCTTGGTCACCAAAGGCAACTAATATTTTTGACCGGTTCATCTTTAATAGCATCTGGAATATTCATAGTTATAGCATCTGGAATATTTTGGGGCCGACACAACCTGAACATTGAAAAGCACGATCTCAACCTGGAAAATTTTCCTCAACAGCTCGACGGGCTCAAAATTGTACAACTCTCTGATATTCATTTAGGGAGCTTTGGCCAGGATCCTAAGGTTTTAAAAAGTACCGCAAATCTCATCAAACAGATTCAGCCTGACCTATTGCTGTTTACAGGTGACATTGTCAATAATTTCAGCAACGAAATCGATGGTTTTGAGCTTCTTCTCAAACAGCTTCCGGCCAAGTACGGAAAGTTTGCGATTCTGGGGAACCACGATTATGGAGACTATTCCACCTGGCCTGATTCCATCCATAAAAAACAAAACCTCGATCAAATCAAAAATGGATTAGTTCAGGCAGGATTCAAACTTTTACTGAATCAATGGGAGAAGGTAAATATCAATGATACATCTATTTATGTAGTAGGCGTTGAAAACTGGGGGCATCCTCCGTTTCCTCAATACGCCAGATTAGATCAAGCAACCAACAACCTACCTCCTCATGCGTTCCAAATATTATTGACTCACGATCCTGCTCATTGGAAAGCTAAAATTGAAAAAAAAACTACTATTCCGTTAACACTTTCCGGGCATACTCATGGCGGACAGTTTGGAATTAAAATTGCCGGCATAGAATTCAGCCCAATTTGCCTCTATCAGAAGATATGGGGAGGATTGTATCAATCTGAAAATCAATTCATTTATGTAAACAGAGGGCTTGGGACAATCGGCTTCCCAGGCCGTATTGAAATGCAACCGGAAATCACAGTTTTAACTTTGCACCCGTCTAAAAAACATTGAAATTCATTGAAATAAGAAGATCAAATCTAAAATCATTTAATTCAGGACGATAAACTGATCGGATACCAAACTCAAAAGGAGCAACAAACCGGAGGACATGCAGATCGGAGGATAATTCAAGCCCACAGGAACGAAATTCTGTATTCCGGTAATTGGGATGTAATTTCCCCGATTGATCTAAAACCGGAACTGACAACCAAGCGTAATCATAAAATAATGAAGACTTTAGACGTTTAAAGTAGAGAAACTTTCCAACACTGAAATCAGGATAAAAAAACGGGAACTTATAATCGACCGCCAACGAATACATTTTATTGTTCTGCATGCTTTGGAATCCACGTGGGAAACGAATAAAATTCCCAAAACTATATTTTGTGAAATTTTTTTCCTGGTATCCCTGATACAGTTTCAAACCGGATTTGTTAATCAAACCAGGAAAATACAGAGCAGACTGGCCTCCCCAAATAGCACCTAAATCATTGCCTTTGAATGGAGTATGCCTGAAGATAAATTCAAACTGCTGTCCCCATCCGGGCATCAGGTCCTGAGTTGATTGATGTAACAGGTTATATAAATAAAGCCGGTAAGACATCTCATGATAATAGCCGGAGTAGAAATTTTTGGGAGTCGATTCGTTGTGAGACACACGGTTGAAAGTATAATTTACTTCAGGAATAAACGCACGCGAGAACCGGCCTTTCGAAACATTAAGCGGCAACCTGACATTCAACTCACTATTCATCTCACTCCACGTAAACCGTTTAACTACCGTATCACTTTTTATGACCTGGTGCAAACTATTTACCGTATTGGTGACCTGGTAATAACTAGAAGCTTCATTACCTGCTGATAATTCAGCACTTATCTCCGGGAAGAGACCCGAGTAGGTAAATGCCAATTTGTACCGGCCAGTTCGGTCTGATACATTGTAATCATATCCCAAACGGGTTTCGGCTGAGCCCAATTTGTTTTGAGAAAACAATGAAAAACCAGGACGAATTTCATAACTGTTCACATCAATGAAGGCAGGAGCCCAACTATGAAAATTAAATAAATGACCAAGCTTCGAATATTTTTTTGATTGATATACTATAGAGTCCGGATAAGAAAATTCGGGAATTCCTTTCTCCTGATTTGACAGATTCTGAACTAGTTGATCAGATTTCAACTGAATACTTTTTATTTCATTCGAATCCTTTCCTTGATGCAGATTAATGGTTGCAAGCCCGAATCCTTTGGCTGAATAATTGCTGAAAAGCACTTGATTTCGGGAACTAGAAACCGCCGGGTGTGCAGATCCAAAAGCGACTGATGCAATCGGTTTAATCTTCCGGCTATTGGTATCCAGGGCATACAGGTTCTCTACTCCCGAAAAATCAGCAGAAAAAATAACTTGTCCGTCTGAATAAACCGGATTTTTCAGATTCGCAAACGTATAATCAGTTAACCTACTCATTTCCCCCGACTTGACATCAACAGAGGCGAGATATTTTCCATTGGCTGAGAGGCAAACAACATACACCGTTTCCCCTTTTGTATCCCAACATGGTGTGATAAAATATTGATTGTCTGTAGTATTAAACCGATGTTTTACAACGCCGGTTTCCAAATCCAAAACGGAAAGGAAAAAATTGTTAACCTGATCAACTTCTACTGCTGCAAAGGTTTTTGAATCAGGAGAGATCACCGGACCAAACAATTTATTCCTGTTTTTTATTTCCCTTACAGTTTTATTTTTCAAGTTAAAAATCCGGATTACCGACCGCTCGGAGTGTGTCCAACGGACATCAGCCCGCCTTTCTGCCCAAATAATCAGATCCTCTTGCATTGAAACCGATTCGCCAAAAATTTTTCCCGGAGTATAAATTACGCTTTCTTTTTTACCAGGATAAATCAGCACAAACCGTCCAATGTCATCCAGCGAAGTACGATAAGCAAAGATTGCAGAGTCCTTGTAAAATGAGGGATACAAGTAATCAGTATAATTCCTTCTGGCTGGAGAAACAACTGTCAATGAATCTATTGTGCTATCGTCCAGTTTCTGTTTCCATTCTTTGGCCAGATTATCAAAGATATCGGAATACAACAGAGATGCCGATTGTTTGGTATTCTTTTTCAGCGCAGAATTTAACGGTGTTATCGAGAACGGTCTTCTCCCTATATTTCTCAGAACATCCGACCATACTGTCGTTCCGAATTTTTCGCGGTTTTTGCCTACCATCCAATAACCTAAGCAATAATAATCAGGTACAAAATCTTTATAGGATCCCAAATAAGCTTTGTTGAATGAGTATTTGCCTTTCTCGATCAGTTGTGCCCGATACTCCATGCTAAACGAAGCCTCTCGTCCGCGACCGCTATTCGAAAGGGCCGTTTCTGCCACTACTGCATCGCCTTCTAAAAACCAGAATGGCAAATAGGCGCCTGCAACAATGGCTGCGGCCTGTTCTCCCAACAAAGCTTTGACCAGCGCTGGCATCTCACTCTGTATCTTATCCAACTGTACCAAATGTCTGAATTCGTGCAATGCCAATTGTTCGAGCCAATCCTGCGCATATATTTGTTGATTGGGAGTGGTGAAGAGTTCGATCCGTTTAGGCGCCCATGCCATCAATCCATTCGAATCTACAGTTCGGGTATGCAGAACAACAGATACCTTCTTTGGACTGTAATTCAAGGTTAATGCCCCATAATCATATACCTTTTCCAATACATAAGAAATTCGCTGTGCCTGTTTCTCAAACTCTTCAGGATAAATAACCTGAAAGTTTACCGTATTAATCTGCCGCCATTTGATTGATGCTGGATCTTGCCCTGTTTGGTAATACTGAGCCTTTGAATGAAATGCCAATGAAATAAACAGTAAAAACAAAACGGTGAGCTTCTTCATGATTCAAATAAATGACAATGAGTATGTTTCACGAATCCGTCGCCCGTCAATCTTTTTCAGAATTCGGGGATTGTGAAAATTTAAAGCTAACGAAATTGCAATAATTTGACGTTACTTGCCGATACAAAAGTTCTTGAAAATATGTCCTAAAATTTCATCATTGCTGATTTCTCCGGTTATTTCACCCAGAAAATGAAGGCATTCGCGAATGTCCTGGGCAAGAAAATCGCCGGAAATCATATTTTCGAGCCCAAGCTGAACCCGTTCGATGGCTTCGCAGGCACGCGACAAGGCTTCGTAGTGACGCACGTTGGTCACAATAACGGCATCTTCGTTGATGTTTTCGAGCGAAACAGCCTGTTGCATGGACTGAATAAGCTCATCAAGGTTGATTTTTTGTTTGGCAGCAATAAACACCAGTTTCTCGGTGGACGATAACGCCATTTTCTTCAGTTTTTCGATCGTTTCGGGTATTCCACGATCTACTTTATTGGCGGCGACAATCAGGTGCTGATCTGTAATTCTTTTCCTGATTTTGGCGATCCGGTCAGCAATTATTTCAAAATTATTCAGAGTATCCACTACCAGGATAACCACCGTTGCCTGGTCAAGTTTGCTGTAGCTACGCTCGATGCCCAGTGTTTCGATTTTATCTGTCGTTTCGCGGATTCCGGCTGTATCAAAAAATCGAAAGGCTGTACCGTGAATATTCACTACATCTTCAATCACATCTCGGGTCGTGCCATGAATATCCGAAACAATAGCCTTTTCTTCGTTCAGTAAGGCATTGAGTAGCGTCGACTTTCCTACATTGGTTTCACCAACAATAGCCACAGGAATACCGTTTTTTATAACGTTTCCCAGTTGGAATGAGTTTTTGAGTTTATGGAGAATATGCTCGATTCTCGAAACAAGTAGCTTTAGTTCATTTCGGTCGGCAAATTCAACGTCTTCTTCACTAAAATCCAGTTCCAGTTCAATCATAGCGATGAAATGCAATAATTGCTGCCGTAAATTTGATAATTCAGCAGAAAATCCGCCACGCATTTGGGTTATAGCCACTTTTTGTGCTGCCCGGTTGGTTGATGCAATCAGATCTGCAACAGCCTCGGACTGAGATAAATCCATTTTCCCGTTCAGGAAAGCCCGTTGAGTGAATTCGCCGGGTAGTGCCATCCGCGCACCTTTCGAAATCAGCAACTGGAGAATGCGCTGCTGAATGTACACCGAACCGTGACAGGTAATTTCAACAACATCCTCGCCGGTAAACGAATGCGGCGCACGAAAAATGGCAACGACCACCTCGTCAATTAACTCAGCACCATCCGAAATGCTGCCAAAATGCAATGTATTGGCTTTTTGTTCAGCCAGTTGCTTCCCCGATTTGGGTGAATGAAACACGGAATCGGCAATTGCAATCGCCTTTTCTCCTGAAAGGCGAATTGTGGCAATAGCTCCCATTCCCGGTGATGTTGCTATGGCACAGATTGTTAATTGATCGAGCATGATTTTGAATTATTTATCACAAAAATACACTATTTGTGTGGTTTCGTTTATTCGAACTTAAACTGTTTGAAATAGATAACAGGCAACTCGATGCAATTCAGTTGCTTCTTCTTGAACCAGACTGTCAGCAAGCGTTCGGCCATAAATCCCAGAATCCGTTTCTGATAATCGGTATAATTGTTCAGATCAATTCTTCGTTCAAATTCAAAAAGCAGATCAAACCACCAAGGCATAAATTCCTGAAAATGCTCGTCTTTCAAAATAAACATGTTATTGGCATATAGCCTTTTGCTTTGCCGAACAGCATGAAAAGCATCCAGAAATTCCGGATATTTCTCTGCCAGAATTGTTTCAAGCAGGTTCAGGTCATTGATATCGTGGTAGCGCTCGTAGTGCGTTTCGACAGAATATTTTAGTTTACGAGCCTGAGGTAAAACAGCATCGTACTGATTCAGCAAATCGGTTAATTCGTTCTTGTTTAGAATTTTGGGGACAAACAGGTTCGTATTTCCGGTGTAAATCAGGCCGTATCGCTTTTTATACAATCCGGCTGGAAAATAGAGAAGCCGTTTTAGTTTATATAAAAATGGTTCAGGTTGAGCAGTAAAAAACCGACGGTAATGACAACTCCCGGTTACGTCTTGTTTGGTATTTTTCCAGACCCAGTAAATACCGGTCAGTTCGCTGTAATAGGGATTTTTTATTGATATATTTTCACCAGTATCATCGCCTGTAATCACTGATTTTTGCTGCAACTTCGCGTTTCCGGCCATAATTGGCTGGTAGATAGGATCAGTTTGAAGAATTGCCCCATTTTTATAATAAAAAACATAAACCTTAATGGTTGAAGGATCTGTCATTGCGTATTTTAAATAGTAGTTTGAATGAAAATATGCTTTTGGCCAAAAATAGCACTTTAATTTCTATAAATTATTAATGGTTGAGATTTCGAAAATACCAGTTAAAAGTTCCACATCATTTGACTCAAATGACCTTGAAATAGGTGATAAAAGAAGCTTAAAAAGATCAATTTCGCATATTTTATTACTTTTGCCCATAGTTAGAAAATTCGTAAATCAAATATTCTATTATGAAACTTCTTGAAGGAAAAACGGCCATTATTACTGGCGCATCGAGAGGCATTGGAAAAGCAATTGCCCTCAAATTTGCAGAAGAAGGTTGCAATATTGCCTTTACCGATCTTTTTGAAGATGAGAACATGAAAAATACCGAAGCAGAACTGACTGCCTTTGGTGTTCAAGCAAAAGGATATGCGTCGAATGCTGCTAATTTTGTCGATACCGATCGGGTTGTAACTGAAATTGTTGCCGATTTTGGATCAATTGATGTTTTAGTCAATAATGCTGGTATTACCAAAGATACTCTATTGATGCGAATGACTGAAGATCAATGGGATGCTGTTATTAACGTAAACCTGAAATCGGTTTTCAATTTTACCAAAGCAGCTCAAAAAGTTATGCTGAAACAGAAATCAGGTTCGATCGTGAACATGAGTTCGGTTGTTGGAGTAAGCGGGAATGCTGGTCAGGCAAACTATTCAGCTTCAAAAGCCGGTATCATTGGCTTTACCAAATCAATTGCCAAAGAGCTGGGTTCACGTGGAATTCGCTCAAATGCAATCGCTCCTGGATTTATCATTACTGAAATGACAGCTAGGATTCCGGAAGATGCCCGTAAACAATGGGAAGCAAACATCCCGATGAAACGAGGTGGCCTGCCTGAAGAAGTCGCTAAAGTTGCACTGTTCCTTGCTTCCGATCTTTCTTCGTATGTAAGCGGGCAAGTTATTAATGTTTGTGGCGCAATGAATACCTAAAATCAGGTAAAATATACTATTGAGCCGGTTGCATTTGCGCCGGCTTTTTTATTTTTACCCACGAAATTACTTCTTTTACCCTTTTAGTCCGATTAAGGCACTTTTTCCATCAATCTTTTTCTTATTTTAGGTATGCCTAAAACACATCCGAATGAACTATAAAGGAATTTCCTTCCGTTTAAATACGTTTATTACTTCCGTTGCTATCCTTATTGTAGCTGCAATAGTTTGTATCAATTTTTATTTAAGCAAAGAAATTCTGGTTGATAAAATTGAGAAAGGAGCCATTGAACAAAGCAATCTTGTTATTTCAGAGATTTCAAAAATCACTGTCAGGGCCGAGGCTATTGCAAAGAATGTTTCTTACCTGGCCTTATACCATCAAAAATACAATAATCTCGACCTATTGCTGGACAAAGTTAAGTCTGCCAATAGTAATATATTGGAAAGTATTCACATCGAGCTTTTTGCAACAGACAAGGAGCCTGCTCCGAAATTTTCTGCCAGTAAGTCGGGTCAGCTAATTCAAACTCCTGACTATATTCAAAACTTCAAGTTGTTACCCCCCCGTTTAAATAAAGGAATATGGGCTGAACCATTTTATTGCGGGAATGATTCTTCAAATCAGCTCGTTTCGCATATTTTCCCAGTTACTTCTTCTGAAACATCTGGTATGGTTGGAATTGTATCGTGTGAAATATCCCTTCTTCAATTGCAAAAAATATTAAATAGTTTTAGACTTGAAAAAACAGGTGTTGCTTTTATCATTGACAAATGGGGAAATTATATCACTTATCCGGGAAATGAGAGGAAACAACACCGAAATGTTTTTAATGACCAGACTTTTCTAAAAGAAGTCAATCTGGAAGAGATAAACCGCAAAATCCGAAATGGACAAGAGGTCACAGTTAGCTGCTTTTCTTCATATTATAACAATCAAAAGGTTTGGGTTCATTTTGTGCCATTAGCTGATGTTAACTGGACTATAATAACTGTTATCCCCCGAAAAGAGCTATTTCGGGAAATTAATATGACCTTAAACAAGGTCGTGCTTATTTCCGGATTGGGGATATTGCTGTTGTTTTTATCTAATTTACTTATTTTCAGACGCATACTAAAACCATTAGTCAGAGTAATTCATGCCATTCAAAAGTTCACATCTGTTCCGGGTAAAGAAGAAAAAACAAAAGATGAGATTAAGATGCTTGCTGAAAGCCTGGAGAACTGGCATGGGAAATATGGCTCGCTGGTGACAGAGCAATCGAAAACTGCGAAAGAAAAACAAAAAATACAGAAGGATCTGGAATCGGCCCGTGAGATACAGTTAAATATCGTTCCTTCAGGGAAACCTGAATTTGCGGAACATCCTGAAATTGAGCTTTATGCTGTTATGAAACCGGCGGAAGCTATTGGTGGTGATTTATATGACTATTTTTTCATTGACGAGAACCGTCTTTTGATAGCTATTGGGGATGTTTCAGGCAAAGGCATTCCTGCGTCTCTTTTTATGGCAATTGCAAGTACATTGATTAAAACTCATGCAAAAGTACTGTCGTCAAAAGAAATAGTAAGCCGTGTAAACGATGAGCTAAGCAAACGGAATTCAAACCAGTATTTTCTTACTCTTTTTGTCGGAATACTCGATGTTAAGACCGGAATACTGGATTATTGCAATGCGGCTCATAATTTCCCGTATGTCCTAACCCTGCAAGGCGAAATAAAAATATTGTCGAAAAGTCATGGCTTGCCACCGGGAATATTTAAAAACAAGACATACAAGAGCAGCACGATCGAACTTAAAGAAGGTGATTTGTTCCTTTTATATACCGATGGAGTAATCAATGCACGTTCAACCAACGGGAAACATTACGGCGTGAAAAAATTGGAACAGAATATCCGTAATTTGCTTGAATTATCTTCAGAGGAAGTGGTTAACCGGTTGGTTAAGAGTGTTGTTATTTATGAAGGTGAAAACCGGCAATCGGACGACATCACCATCATGGCAATAAAATACCTTAAACCAGAAAACCAGGCTTGAGCCTGGTTTTCTGGTTTATCTATTTTTCGCTTGAACTGGTTAATACCTTGATTTTGATTTTATCGGTCTTTTTGTCATATCCTACCGATATCGTATCACCCTGAACTACTGATGCTTTAATGATTGCTTCGGCCATTTCATCTTCAAGGTATTTTTGTATTGCCCGTTTTAACGGACGAGCTCCAAATTGAGGGTCGTAACCTTTCTCGGCAATGAAATCTTTTGCCGCAGTCGAAATTTTTAATTTATAATTCAATGAATTAACCCTTTCATAAAGACCTCTCAGTTCGATATCAATAATCTCATGAATGTGTTCTTTGGTCAACGAATTGAACATGATCACGTCATCGACCCGATTTAAAAACTCGGGGGCAAATGCTTTTTTAAGAGCCTTTTCAACGATGTATTTGGCGTGTTCATTCTCGTCAGCAGCCGAACTTTGAGTTGAAAAACCAACACCTCGGCCAAATTCCGACAATTGGCGCGAACCAATATTTGAGGTCATAATGATGATCGTATTCTTAAAATCGATACTACGGCCTAAACTGTCAGTCAATCTTCCTTCGTCGAGCACCTGAAGCAGAATGTGGAAGACATCGGGGTGAGCTTTCTCAATTTCGTCTAAAAGGACGACGCTGTATGGTTTCCGACGAACTTTTTCGGTTAACTGACCACCTTCTTCGTATCCAACATATCCGGGAGGAGCTCCAACTAACCTGGAAACTGAAAATTTTTCCATGTATTCACTCATGTCTATTCGGATGAGCGAATCAACGCTATCAAACAGATATTTTGCCAAAACCTTTGCCAGTTGAGTCTTTCCGACTCCGGTTGGCCCCAGAAAAATAAATGATCCAATTGGTTTATTGGGATCTTTAAGTCCAGCCCTATTACGTTGGATTGATTTGACAATCTTGACAATAGCTTCATCCTGACCAACAACACTTCCCTTAAGCTCTTTGCCCATATCCATAAGGCGTTTCCCTTCAGCCTGGGCAATACGCTGAACCGGAACCCCTGACATCATGGCAACTACTTCTGCAACCTTTTCTTCGGTCACAACCTCGCGGTGGCTGATGAGTTCCTTTTCCCATTCTTCTTTCTCCTGCTCAAGCAATTGCATCAAACTTTTTTCCTTGTCGCGGTGATTGGCTGCAAGTTCAAAGTTCTGGCTTTTAACAGCTTTTATCTTATCTTCCTTGGTCTTTTCAATTTTTTCTTCAAGTTTCAGGATACGGTCAGGAACATTGATGTTCGAGATATGTACCCGGGAACCGGATTCGTCCAGAGCATCGATAGCTTTATCAGGTAAAAAACGATCAGGAATGTACCGGGCTGTTAATTTTACGCAGGCATCAATAGCTTCCGGAGTATAAATTACATTGTGGTGATCTTCGTAACGTTGCTTGATGTTGTTGAGTATCTCGATTGTTTCTTCAACCGTGGTTGGTTCAACCATTATTTTTTGAAACCTTCTTTCCAAAGCTCCGTCTTTTTCAATCTGCTGACGATACTCATCTAATGTTGTTGCTCCAATGCATTGTATTTCTCCACGAGCCAGTGCCGGTTTCAGCATATTTGCTGCATCGAGTGAACCGGTTGCTCCTCCTGCCCCAACGATGGTGTGAATTTCGTCAATAAACAGAATAACATTGGTCACTTTGGATAATTCGTTCAGAATAGCTTTCATGCGCTCTTCAAATTGTCCCCGGTATTTGGTCCCGGCAACAATTGAAGCGATATCGAGGCTAACTACTCGTTTATCAAACAAAACACGTGATACTTTTTTCTGAACAATCCGTAAGGCAAGTCCTTCCGCGATTGCTGATTTTCCAACGCCAGGTTCTCCGATCAGGATAGGATTGTTCTTTTTCCTACGGGACAAAATCTGAGCCAGCCGTTCAATTTCGCGTTCGCGCCCAACAATCGGGTCCAGATTATTTTCTTCGGCAGCTTTGGTAATATCAACACCAAAGTTATCTAATACAGGGGTTTCCGATTTAGGATTGGCAGGTTTCTTAGCCGACGAAGAAGATCCTCCTCCTGAAGATTTCGAGAAGCTGTCATCGGTTTCATCGTCATCATCGTTGTCAAACTCAGATTTTGCTTCTGGTTTCTTATAATCTTCAAGCCTTGATTTAAGGGTATAGTAAGTAATGTGATATCCACTTAAAACATTACAAATCAAGCTATCCTTGTCTTTAATTATTGCCAGAAGCAGATGCCCTGTGTTTATAGTCGGGCTGTTGAACGCCCTTGCTTCAAGGTAAACAAGTTTTAGCGCTTTTTCGGCTGATTTGAGAAGCTGTACAGAAGCCTGAGCATCAATATCTTTGCCTGTCCTAAGTTTTTCTTCAATCGATTGTTTAATCTCGGCAAGGTTAACCCCCAGATTTGTGAGGACTTCAATAGCGACACCTTCGCCATCTCTCAGGATTCCCAGAAAAATATGCTCCAATCCTATGCTCTCATTTCCCAGCCGAATGGCTTCCTCCCGGCTATACGAAAGTATATCTTTAATTCGAGGTGAAAATTGTGAATCCATATGGTTATCTCGTTAAGAAATTACGTATCCCAAAATAACAAAAAGTATTCCTAAAAGTCGGCATTCATTTTGTCGAATCGAAGATTCATTATTCAAAATTAAGCAATAATTATCACTCATTCAGTTTAAAATATTGATTTTTTGAACATTGCATTGTTGAAATCTTATTCGGAAATTGCCGGTGAAAACACAGGAACCGACTTAGAAACAAGAAGTATTTTTTTGTACTTTTGTCAGTCAAAATTTTTTTATGCAAATTTATCAAAGGAGGATTAAATGTCTGAAGGTGAAAAAATTATCAAGATAAATATTGAAGAGCAAATGAAATCGGCATACATCGATTATTCGATGTCTGTCATTGTTTCAAGAGCTCTTCCTGATGTAAGAGATGGTTTAAAACCGGTTCATCGTCGCGTTTTATTTGGAATGAGCGAACTCGGAACCTTGTCAAATAAGCCCTATAAAAAGTCTGCCAGAATTGTTGGAGAGGTTTTAGGGAAATTTCACCCGCATGGGGACTCCTCCGTTTATTTTACCATGGTACGCATGGCGCAGGAGTGGTCGTTGCGTTACCCGTTGGTAGACGGACAGGGAAACTTTGGTTCTGTTGACGGGGACAGTCCGGCGGCTATGCGTTATACAGAAGCCCGTTTGTCGAAAATTGCCGAAGAAACGCTTTCAGACCTGGAAAAGAACACTGTGGATTTCCAGCCGAACTTTGATGAATCGTTGAAAGAACCAACCGTTTTGCCAACTCGGATTCCAAATTTGCTGGTCAACGGAACTTCGGGGATTGCAGTAGGTATGGCGACCAATATGCCACCTCACAATTTGTCGGATACAGTTGATGCAATTGTAGCCTATATCGACAACAATGAGATTGACATCCAGGATCTTATTTCAATTATAAAAGCTCCAGATTTCCCTACAGGTGGTATCATTTATGGATATCGCGGCGTTCGCGAAGCTTTCGAAACTGGTCGGGGACGGGTTGTTATCCGTGGAAAAGCTCATATCGAAACAACTCCAAATGGCCGTGAAAAAATTATTGTAACAGAGATCCCTTACATGGTAAACAAGGCAGAATTGATTATGAAAACTGCCGAACTTATCAATGAAAAGAAAATCGAGGGAATTTCAAATGTGAACGACGAGTCTGACCGCGAAGGAATGCGTATTGTCTTTGATATCAAGCGCGACGAAATCTCGAATGTTGTTTTGAACAAGCTGTACAAATACACACAGTTGCAAAGTAGCTTTGGGGTAAACAACATTGCCTTGGTGGGCGGACGTCCGCAATTGCTGAACTTAAAAGAGCTAATTCATTATTTTGTTGAGCACAGGCACGATGTAGTTATCCGCAGGACTCAGTTTGAACTGGATCAGGCCGAAAAACGGGCTCACATCCTGGAAGGGTTGATCATTGCCAGTGATAATATTGAGGAAGTAATTGCTATTATCAGGGCATCCAAGAATCCAGATGAAGCACGTCTGCAATTGATGGAACGGTTTAACCTGTCAGAAATTCAGTCGAGGGCTATTGTTGAAATGCGTTTACGCCAATTAACAGGCCTGGAACAAGACAAATTACACCAGGAATACGAAGAAGTACTGAAACAAATCGAATACTTGAAAAGTGTTTTGGCCGATATCAATCTTCGTATGGGAATCATAAAAGACGAATTGCTGGAGATCAAGGAAAAATACGGAGATGCCCGTAAAACAGAGATTATCCCTGATGCCGAAGAATTTAACCCTGAAGATTTTTACGCCGATGAAGAAATGGTTATTACCATTTCGCACCTGGGGTATATCAAACGTACACCCCTCTCCGATTTTAAAACTCAGGGAAGAGGTGGCGTTGGATCGAAAGGCAGTACAACCAGAGATTCGGATTTCCTTGAACACATGTTTAACGCTTCGATGCACAATACCCTGCTTTTGTTCTCCGAAAAGGGGAAATGCTTCTGGTTGAAAGTCTATGAAATCCCTGAAGGAACTAAAACCTCCAAAGGACGGGCAATCCAGAATGTCATCAATATCGAGCAGGATGATAAAATTCTGGCTTATATCAATGTTACAAATCTTACTGATCCGGAATATATCAACAATAACTTCATTATTCTTTGTACTAAAAAAGGTATCATTAAGAAAACATCACTCGAAGCCTATTCTCGTCCTCGTCAGAATGGGGTTAATGCAATCACCATCAGGGAAGAAGATCAGCTTCTTGAGGCCCGAATGACTAATGGAAATAACCATATCATGATGGCTGTTCGCTCAGGAAAAGCTGTTCGCTTTGAGGATTGCAGTGTTCGTCCAATAGGACGAACGGCTTCCGGAGTTCGGGGAATAACCCTTGGAAATGATCAGGACGAAGTTGTTGGCATGGTTTGTGTTGAAAACGAAAACGAAGATATTTTGGTCGTTTCGGAAAATGGTTACGGCAAACGTTCTAAAATTGATGATTATCGCTTGACCAACAGGGGCGGAAAAGGGGTTAAAACAATTAATATCACGGAAAAAACTGGCCAGTTGATCTCGATAAAGAGTGTTGACGACAGCAATGACCTGATGATCATTACCCAGTCAGGGCTCACCATCCGGATGTCGATTTCATCGCTTCGGATCCTTGGACGTACCGCACAGGGAGTGCGACTGATAAACCTGAAAGAAGGAGACCAGATTGCCTCGATTACCATTGTGCCTACATCGGAAGATCCGGAAGAAAGTTCTGAAATTCAGGATGAAAATATTGATTTGACAGAGGAAGGAACAGATCTGTCTGAAGAATAATTGATTATTAATTGACAATTATTAAATTTAAAGCATAACAACAAACTTTTGATTACAATGAAAAAAACGACAATTTTATTTGTTTTACTTTTTGCCGTGACAGGTGCATTCGCCCAAAAAGGCAAAGTAATGACTGCCAAGACATTGAAAGATGGAGGAAAGTTAGACAAAGCTGTTGAAACAATTGAAGAAGCAATTGATGTTAATAATCCAAAAGCTGAAAGTTCAATTGCATGGCCCAATACCTGGGAAGCTCGCGGTGAAATCTATCAGGCTATCTTTCAATCGAAAGATGCAAATTTCAAAAAGTTGAGCAATGACCCGTTGACTGTTGCTTATGATTCGTATATGAAAGCAATCCAGCTTGATGAAAAGAAACGCAATGCCAATAGCGTAAAAATTAAACTGACTCTCTTGGTTGGAGATTTGACCAACCAGGCAGTTGCTGCTTTCAATGAAGAAAATTACGACAAAGCCCTGACTTCTTTTGAACAAATTATGGGTGTTGAGCAGAATCCGGTTTATAAGTCTGACGATGCTGCTGTTGACACGGTAATCCTTTTCAACGCTGGGTTGGCTGCCTACAATGCACAGAAATACGACAAAGCTATTCAGTATTATAAAGAAGCGGCCAAATACAAATACAACGGAGCAAAGACATATTCGCTGATTTCGAGCAGTTACATGCAAAAGAACGACACTGTAAGCGCATTGCAAACTTTGCAGGATGGATTGAAAGAGTATTCTGATAATGGAGGTATTTTGGTTGAAATCATAAACATTTATCTGAATTCGAACAAGGTGAATGATGCAATGAAGTATCTGGAAATTGCTATTGCTCAGGATCCAAAGAACTCTTCCTATTATTTTGCTCAGGGAACTCTGTTCGATAAACTTCAGAAGAACGATGAAGCTATAAACAGTTATATGAAAGCAATTGAATTCAAGCCTGACTATTTCGATGCGTATTATAACCTTGGCGCTTTATACTACAATAAAGGGGTAAAACAAATTGATGTGGCCAATGCAATTCCAAGCAATCAGCCCGAGAAATATGAAGCTGAAAAAGATAAAGCCGATATTGAATTCAAGAAAGCTATTCCATACATGGAAAAAGCACACGAAATAAACCCAAACGATAAGTTTACACTGGAATCTTTAAAAACATTGTACTATCGTATGAAAATGCTGGATAAGCAAGCTGAGGTCATTGAAAAACTGAAAAATATTCAATAATCTTAGAAAGCAGAAGATATAAAAAAGGCTGAGCTCGAATGAGTTCAGCCTTTTTTATGCCCGTATTTTTTCCCTTAGCTATTTGTGAAGGACGGGACCGGCATGTCTAT
The DNA here is from genome assembly GCA_964488805.1 of uncultured Odoribacter sp. Classification (GTDB taxonomy): domain Bacteria; phylum Bacteroidota; class Bacteroidia; order Bacteroidales; family Prolixibacteraceae; genus Aquipluma. Next base: position 49,942 of record CAZAVU010000028.1, read on the forward strand.
TTAAATATCCTGAACTTAGCCAAGACTACTGG
>CAZAVU010000029.1:0-49096 GCA_964488805.1 uncultured Odoribacter sp.
TTTCGTATAAATCAGAATGATCGAATTAGTCGGCCAAATTGTAACGGTAGAAGCCAGTTACAGTCAAAGCTTTGTCGTAGCTCTGCAGGAAATCCTTCACCGTTTGTTTGTTTTCTTTAATGAAAGCCTGGTTCAACAGGGTGCTTTCTTTAAAGAATTTGGTAAGGGCGCCCTGAGAAATTTTGTCAAGCATCTCTTCAGGTTTACCTTCCTGGCGGAATTTTTCCTTAGCGATTTCCAGTTCTTTTTCCACGATTTCGGCCGGTACCGAGTCTTTGTCAACAGCCACAGGATTCATAGCAGCTACCTGCATGGCAACGTCTTTGGCAACCTGAGCGTCAACATCGGCTTTATTAAAACCAACCAAAGTCGATAGTTTATTTCCGGGGTGAATATAGGCGACAACAGTTTCGGCATCCAGTTTTGCATAGAAAGGCAAATCCAGTTTTTCACCAATAACACCGGTTTGTTCAATTACGTGGTTTTCAATGGTACGACCGTCAATTACCAATGCTTTTACTGCATTCAGGTCGGCTGCATTGTTTTCAATGGCAGCATCCAGAAATTTTTCAGCCAAAGCAACAAAAGCTTCATTTTTGGCAACGAAGTCAGTTTCGCAATTCAATACGAGAACAGCGCCTGATTTTTTCGATGCACCAACTTTTGCAAGAACAACTCCTTCAGTAGCTTGCCGGTCAGCTCTTTTGCTGGCAACAAGTTTACCTTTTTCACGAATGATGTCAATGGCACGGTTGAAATCGCCTTCAGCATCAGCAAGTGCTGTTTTGCAATCCATCATACCTGCGCCTGTTGCTTTACGCAACTTCATCACATCTGCTGCACTAATTTCCATAGTCTTTTTATTTAATGAGTTGTTGCCCGATTACGCTTCAATTTCATCAGAATCTTCATCAGAATCTTCATCGATATCTTCATCTTCGTCGATATCTTCATCTTCTTCAGCAGAATCTTCGTAGTCGGCAGCAACCAATACTTTCTTACCTTTTATTTTAATTTCTTTTTCATCGCCTTCTTTTTCGCGTTCGACCTTACGTTCAGAAAGGCCTTCGCGGATTGCATCAGTCATTGCTTTTACAATCAGGCTGATTGACTGAGAAGCGTCGTCGTTGGCCGGAATAACGAAGTCGATTCCTTCAGGTTCTGAATTGGTATCAACCATTGCAAAAACCGGGATTCCAAGACGTTGAGCTTCGCGAACTGCGATTTTTTCTTTCAACACGTCAACAACAAAAAGGGCTGCGGGAAGACGGGTCAAGTCGGCAATACTTCCGAGCATTTTTTCGAGTTTAGCCCGTTGACGGCTAATCTGAAGTTTTTCACGTTTTGAAAGAGCATCCCAGGCGCTGTCTTTGGTCATCTTATCGATGGAGATCATCTTTTTAACAGCCTTCCGGATAGTTGGGAAGTTGGTAAGCATACCACCGGGCCAACGTTCTGTAACGTAAGGCATGTTAACGCCACCAACCAGCTCGGCAACAATGTCCTTGGCTTGTTTTTTTGTGGCAACGAATAAAATTTTGCGGCCTGATTTGGCAATCTGTTTGATTGCGTTGGCAGCATCGTCGATTTTGACGATGGTTTTTTGAAGATCAATGATGTGAATCCCGTTTTTCTCCATGAAAATATACGGAGCCATGTTGGGATTCCATTTTCTTCTCAGGTGTCCAAAGTGAACGCCTGCATCCAATAAGTCTTGAAAATTTGTTCTTGGCATCTTTTTACTTTTTTTAAAAATAATCCTCTTGAAAAGCAACCGCTAAGTAGCCCCTTCCTGAACAAAGGCGGGAGTCTGAGCAGTTTAGATCCAAAGCAGAATATTTTTGAACTAAAAATATTAACGTTTTGAGAACTGGAATCTTTTGCGTGCTTTTGGCTGACCTGGTTTCTTACGTTCAACTTCACGTGGATCTCTGGTCAAGAATCCGGCATGTTTCAATGCAGGTCTTGATTCGGGATTGATTTCGATCAATGCACGTGAGATTCCAAGACGCAATGCTTCGGCCTGTCCGGTGATACCACCACCGTCAAGGTTTACATTGATGTCGTATTGGCCAGCAACACCTAACAGATTCAACGGTTGCAAAACAACATACTGTAGGATTCCGGTTGGAAAGTATTCAGTCAATTCTCTGTCGTTAATTGTGATTTTTCCTTTGCCATCGCGTACATAAACTCTGGCAACCGCAGATTTCCTACGACCTAACGCGTTTACTACTTCCATTAGTTACTATTTAATTGTATTTAAATCAATTACTTTGGGATTCTGAGCTTCCTGTTTGTGTTCTGAACCAACATATACTTTCAGGTTGCCATAGATTTTACTTCCCAGACGGTTTTTGGGTAACATCCCTTTCACGGCTTTTTCAATCACTCTTTCGGGATATTTGCTCAACAACTCGGCAGGAGTCTGAATTCTCTGTCCTCCCGGATAGCCTGAATGGCTTACATAGGTTTTATCCTTCAGTTTGTTTCCTGTCAGACGTACTTTTTCTGCGTTGATGATAATCACGTTATCACCGCAATCAACATGGGGAGTGAAACTTGGTTTGTTTTTGCCTCTCAGAATTTTGGCAACTTTACTGGCCAAACGTCCAAGAACCTCATCTGTAGCATCAACCAGAACCCACTCTTTGGTTACCGTAGCTTTGTTTGCCGAAACGGTTTTGTAACTTAGTGTATCCACTTGCTTTTTTTTAATAAATTAGACACTAACTCGCAATAAATTAAAATTCAACTGTTTAGATTCACATCACTTATTAACCCGGAATTGTTGATAAGTTTGATCACACCAAACATTTTCAGTTGTTTACAAGAACTGCAAGTACGGACAATAATCGGGACTGCAAAAGTATTTTCTTTTTTCAAATTTACAAACAATAGCCGCGAGGTTTTTTCAAAATTAACGCAAAGATTCTCAAAGTGTAACCCGTGTAATTTCGTTTTCTCTCACCGGTATTTGTTCCCGCACAATGTTTGAGCTGTTTTTTCGTTTAGTTTTGTGGCTTATTGAACAAACTGAATGAACAGCTTTTTTCACCGACACCTTCCCGATTCCCCGCGGATTTACTTTCTGCTGCTGTTAGCTATGGCCGTGAGCCTGCCCCTGTCGAAGGCGCTGATGAGCATTGTCCCCGGATTTCTGATGCTGAACTGGCTCATCGAAGGACAGTTCTCCGTGAAATTTAGCCGATTGAAAGAACAGAAATCGATACTATTATTTATTGCGATATTTTTTGTGTACCTGACCGGGTTGCTTTGGACCACCAGCATGGAATGGGGTATCCACGATGTCAAAATTCAACTGCCTTTGCTCATATTGCCCCTGGTAATAGGAACCTCCGGTTCGTTAAATTATATCCAGGTCAAAAAAATCGTCTACACTTTTTCGGCAGCGGTGGCAGTGGCTTCGTTGTGCAGTATATGGGTTTTACTGGGCTTTTCTTCGAAAACCATCCAGGACCCTCGCGAAATGTCGCTTTTTATCTCGCACATCCGGTTTGCCCTGCTCATCAACATCAGTATCTTTTCATTAGCCTGGTATTTCCGCAACTGCGAGAAAAAAAACATCACCGAACGGGTATCCCTTGGACTGGCAATCGCCTGGCTGACGGCATTTTTGTTTATCCTGAAATCGGTCACCGGCTGGGTGGTTTTTGGGTTGGTGCTGTCGGTGATTGTATTCGGGTACATCATCCGGATGAAACAATTAGTTCCCCGGATCATCCTGCTGTCCCTGCTTTTTTCTATTTTCCTGGTGCCTACCGGATATATTTACCACCTTTTTCAGCAATTTCATCCCGTCGAAACGTTGCCGGCCAACATCAGCACAGAGCTTACCAGGAATGGGAATCGCTATTCCTTTGATCCCGACAACAAACAACTGGAAAACGGTCACTATATCTTTTGGTATATAAACGAAGATGAATTGCGCGAAGCCTGGAACAAGCGCAGCACTGTCAATTACGACAGTTCAACGGCCTCGGGATACAACCAGTTTGTGCTGATTCGGTACCTCACCTCCAAAGGGCTCCGGAAAGACGCGGAAGGAATGCAAATGCTGACTGACAGCGACATCCGCAACATCGAAAACGGAATGACCAACTACCGGTTCTCTGATTCAGGCTTCTTCTTTAAACGGATTTATGAGATTATCTGGGAATTCGATGTATACCGGAAAGGAGGAAATCCCTCGGGGCATTCGGTAACCCAGCGGATTGAGTATTACAAAATGGCCATGCAGATCATCGGTGAACGTTTTTGGTTCGGGCACGGAACCGGTGGTTATTTCCCGGCCTATCAGGAAAAATACGACCAGAATAAGTTTTTCAAGGATCAGCAATATCGTCAGCGGTCGCACAACATGTTCCTCAGCTATTGGATCGACTTCGGACTTATCGGACTGATTTTTATCTGTATTTGCCTTTCGGCTCCCGCTTTTATGGAAAAGAAAACAAAGAGTTTCCTGCTGATGGTTTTCCTGTTCATCATTTTGATTTCATTTTTGAACGAAGACACCCTGAACAACCACGATGCCATTTCGTTTTTTGCATTCCTTTACCCGTTGTATCTTTACTCCCATCACGAAAATCCGAAGCTGGAACTATGAGCAACCGTTTGCCCCTTGATTTTTTCCTTCGCGATGTGCTGGAAGTCGCCCCCGATCTGATTGGTAAAAAGATCGTCCGCCAGTTTGACGATGGCCGGATTGAACATTACCGGATTACCGAAACCGAAGCGTACCGCGGCATGGAGGACCGGGCCTGCCACGCCAGCAAAGGACGGACACCCCGCACCGAAGCCATGTTTTTGGAAGGCGGCATCGTTTACGTTTATCTTATTTACGGGATGTATTGGCTCTTGAACCTCGTGACCGGCGAGGAAGGCAACGCCTCGGCAGTATTGATCCGCAGCATTGAAGGCTCACCAGGCCCCGGGCGCGTGGGACGCAAACTGAAACTCGACAAAACCTTTTACGGCGAAGACCTGATCAGTTCGACTCGGATCTGGCTCGAAGACGGGGAAACTATCCATGAAATCCGCACCTCCAAACGTATCGGGATCGACTATGCCGGCGAGGAATGGGCCGGAAAGTTGTGGCGGTTTTCTTGCGATCTTTAAAATTTCTTCAGCAGGAAATCCGAATTCAGCACCAAGTAAAACCCATATCCATAGGAAAGGTCGCCGGTTGGCAGATCCAACAGGGCATCGACCTGAAAAGCCACCCGCGCATCTTTTGAAATATGTTTCTGCCAGAAGTACTTTGCTGAAAGAGCTGAACGATCGGGTTGGGCAAACGTGGGGTCGCTGTCGGAAACCGACTGGTACAACAAACGTCCTTTGGGAGCGATAAACTGGAAAGCATTCCAGTACCCGAGCGAAACACGTGAATTGCGGGTCTGGGCGCTGGTTTCAATCAGGTAAGCATGTCCCTTTCCAAAGGGCAATGTGTTCGAATCTTCAGTAACAGCTTTGTATCCAAACCAGTATCCGTTCAGGTTAATTGTTTTAAGCTTCTCACCCACGTTCACGGTCATTTCCCATCCGGTGGCAAAATTGGCATGAGTCTGAACCCGGGGTCTCTCGCCCCCTTCAGGAGCCACATTGATTTCGCCGCCCTTGTGGTAAAACAAAACCTGAAGAGGCCACCTGACCGACAGCACTGAATTTTTAACAACTTCGCAATCTCCGGTAAATCCATAAGTGAAATGTTCCTGAAACGGATCATTCTTTTGAATAAACTGTTCCCAACTGATCCAGGTTTGGGCATTCAGCCTGCTGCCCGAATAAAGAAACTGCAAGCCTGCTTCGGGAGCATCGGTATACATCCGTTCGGGTTCCCAAAGCCGTTCCGACAACCCATGCTGATTATTCTGATCCAGATTTCCGGTAACCACCGAAAAACGATCGTTGAAGCGGTAACGGGCCGAAAACCACGGATGAACATTGACCAACTTGTCAGCTCCGTTGTACCTGACCATCGAAGCGCCCGTTTCCAGATACAGCCCGTCAACCGGCGAATAAGTCATTTTGGGGCGAACCAGCGCTCCGGTGAGGGTATAACCATCCACAAAATTTCCCAGGAATTCGTTGTTCTGGAAAAAGCCAAGGCTTTCGAACCTGAAATTCAGTTGCTTTTCGCCAGTTTCGGCCACCGCTTTATACGACGAAGCAAACTGCTGAAACGTTTGAGCTTTCAGTAAACCAGTCGAAACCACCAAGAACAAAATGATTCCCGTAAAGAGTTTATGCCACATATCCGTTGGATTGAAGTTCTTTTATTTCTTCGGAAGAATGTACCGATCGTACAAAAATAAGAGAACTACTGCACTTAAAGCCAGCGAACTGAAAATAATCCAAACCGATTGCGGATGATAATTATTCCAAAGAAGATCGGTTAACTGCTGCTGGCTCATGTTCATCTGTTTGGCAGCCTCATTAAAGTAGTCGGTTTTGGTAAAGTTGTCGCCAATTTCGGGAAGTGATAATCCCCGTTTGGCGATCTCGGCTTTCAGCAGAAAAAGTTTATCGGCCACTTTTTCATAAGGCGCACCCGAAAGGAATCCGGCAACCTGATGCCCCAACGCGATGGACAAAAACGACGACCCCATGTAAAGCGCCTTCTTATCAGGCGGGGCAATACTTCCGACATACTCAGTAAACTTTGGAGAACTGCCCATCTCGCCCAACCCAAAAACGAGTATCCCAAACAAAACAATCCAACCACTTTGAAAGGCAAACATCATGAACAGTCCGAACGCCAGCACAAAGATACCACCCATCATGGCATTCAGCGGTTTAAAGCGCATCACGAAAGCTGAAACGGCAATCTGAAAAACAATGATGTAAAACGAATCCATGCTGCTCAGGGTCACAGCCGAAATGGTATGCGAAGCTGTTCCGACCAGGTTGGCCAAAGCCGGGAAAACGGAATGGATGCCATCATACAGAACAGCCGTGTTAACCCAATCGTCAACAAAATTCGGGAAGGTATAGTACAGTTGGTTAAAGGCCGCCCAGAAGATAGACATGATCAGCAAGAAAAGGCTGTAACGCCAGTTCGTAATGGTCTGAAAAATATTTTTAAATGGCTGTGCTATTGAAACCAACAATGGAGCCGAAGTTTTTTCACGAGGCGGTTCACGGAAGAAAAGAAGGGTAATCAGGAAATTGATGGCAATCGCCACAATCGAAAGCATAAATACAAAATTCCAGCCTTTTCCCAGGACGATGCCGGCAACGAACGGGCCAATCCACCCTCCAATATTGACCATCATGTAAAAAATGCCAAATCCGATGGATGCCGTTTCAGGCGTAGTGTTTTTGGAAATCATCGCCGAAATGATGGGTTTGAAGAAAGCGCCGCCCACACAAATCCATACAAACGACAAAAAGACCATCTCGAAACTTTCGAAATGCTGGATCATAAAAAAACCCGAAGCATAAATGAGGAAAGCCAGCAACAACACCCGTTTATACCCAATTTTATCGGCGATGGCACCAGTCAGGATAGGCAGAAAATACAAGAGCATCGAGCCGGTGCCCATGATAATCCCTTTCTGCTCGGGAGTAAAGCCCATCGCACCGGTCTCTTTCGAACCAACCAAAAAAAGGCCGAACCCCATGTAAAACCCATACCAGGCATAGCGTTCAAAAAGTTCAATGATGTTCGAGATCCAGAATATGGATGGATAGTTTTTTAAGATCGATAGTTTTGACATTAGACACAGCTTGTATTTGAACGGCGCAAAATAGCAAAATAAAAAACAAGGAAAAACGGTTAAAAGCAGTGTGTTCAGACACCCTGTGCCACAGTTCCCTGATGCCGGATCCAAAGCTGCCAGCCTTTAAGAATAATTAACGAAATAGAAAGAAGGGCAAGTCGATAAAAACAAAGCTTTTACTATTTTTGCTTCCCTTTAACGAATCAGAAAACAGGAAATGACTGGCCTTTACGATTTTCGGGAGAATGCTGCATTTTTATTTTTCGGTTCAGTAGGTATTAATTAACACGACTTCAAGAATGAAACTTTCCAAAACCAAAAAGGCCGCAATTGCTATTGTTGGGATTTGCGCCTTTGTCGTAAGCTTTTATGGGTTCAAACAAGACGATAAAAATTTCCAGATAGCCAAAAACCTGGACATCTACTACACACTGTTCCGGGAGCTGAACCTGTTCTATGTGGATGAAGTTGATCCGAACAAGCTGGTAAAAACCAGTATCGAGAAGATGCTCGAATCGCTCGACCCCTATACCAACTACATTCCCGAAGACGACATGGAGGACTTCAAATTCATGACCACCGGCGAATATGCCGGAATTGGAGCCTTGATCAGCAAACAAAACGGCAAGATTGTGATTGCCGAACCTTATGAAGGATTCCCGGCTCAAAAATCAGGCCTTCGGGCAGGCGATGTGTTGCTTGAAGTGGCAGGTAAATCAACCGAAAAACTTTCGACCGAGGATGTCAGTAACCTGCTGAAAGGTCCTGCGGCCAAGCCTGTCGTGGTAAAAATACAGCGCTACGGACAGAAAAAGCCCATGGAAATCCAGATTGTCCGCGAAAAGATCCAGATTGATCCGGTTTCCTATTACGGGATGCTTGATAAGGAAACCGGGTATATCCGGCTATCGAATTTTACCGTTGATTGCGCCGAACGGGTAAAAATGGCGCTGATTGAGCTGAAAGAAAAACAGGGGGCAAAATCTCTGGTACTCGATCTTCGGTCAAATCCCGGAGGGCTTTTGAATGAAGCTGTTCGCATTACCAATCTGTTTATCCCCAAAGGCAAAGAGATTGTCAGCACCAAAGGCAAAGTAAAACAATGGGATAAAGTGTACTCCGCCACCGAAAACCCGGTCGATACGGTGATGCCCATTGCTGTCCTGGTTAACCGGGGTTCGGCTTCAGCCTCCGAAATTGTTACCGGGGCTATTCAGGACCTCGACCGCGGCATAATCATCGGAACACGAACCTTTGGAAAGGGACTGGTACAAACCACCCGCGATCTGAGTTACAATGCAAAACTGAAAGTTACCACTGCCAAATACTACATTCCCAGCGGACGTTGTATTCAGGCCCTCGATTACAGTCACCGCAACGAAGACGGGAGCGTTGGCGTAATTCCTGACTCGCTGATTTCGAAATACACCACCAAAAAAGGACGCATTGTTTTCGACGGTGGAGGTGTAGTTCCTGACATTTCCATTAGCGATGAAATACTCAGTAATTTATCGGCAAATCTGGTTGCCAAGTCCGTAATATTTGATTACGCCACCTGTTTCAACAGTAAAACCGAAAAAATAGCTTCTCCGGAAGAATTTACCATCACGCCGGAAATCTATGCCGACTTCATCCAGTTTGTTAAATCCCAGAATTTCAAATACGAATCGAAAACCGAAGAAGAACTGGACAATTTGCTTGATGTGGCCAAACGTGAAAAATATTACGACCTGTCGAAGGATGAGTTTGAAAAGCTAAAAGCAAAACTGGGGCACAACCTCGACCAGGACATGGAACATTTCAAAAAAGAGATATCAGAACTGCTGACTGACGAAATCGTTTCGAGATACTATTACCAGAAAGGGGCCATAAAAGCCGCTTTACGCGACGATCAAGACATCACAAAAGCGAAGGAAGTCCTTCACAATCAAGCCGATTACTCAGCTATTTTTGTTCCTGGAAGAATCATCAAGGCCAACTAACAAAGTAACTGGCTAAAAAAGACGAGGCTCCGAATACACATAAAAGCAAAACCCGGACAGGAAACTGCACCGGGTTTTGCTTTTAGAATATTTCAAAACGAGTTACATCCCAAAAATATCCGGATGCAAAATCGCCAGAGTTATAGTAGCAATTACCAAAAGGGTAAGACCGATGAAAAATAAAACAACGCCAACCTTGTAACGCTTGTTCGTTTTCACCAATTCGGTTACCGAATTAATCTTGTTGATCTTGTTTACCAGCTTCTGAAGAGCCATCTGATCTTTTACGATATAATCGTATGCGCCGTATTTCATGCTGTTGATCGCAATGTCAATACTGTCCTGACCGGAAAGAAAGATAAACTCGACGTTGGGATTGGTCCGTTTCGCCTTGATCAGGACTTCAATACCCGTCATTCCTTCCAGAAGGTAATCCTGGATAACAATATCCGGATTCTTGTGCATATTTTTAATTGCTTCCTCTCCGGAGAGATACGATTCAACATTTGTGAACTTATTGGTTTTTAGATAGCTAACTACCAACTTATTATACATTTGGTTGTCTTCAACAACAAATATCAGAGGATTGGCTTTGTTTTGCATGCTGTAAGTAATAATATTATTATCCAAATCGTTCGCTCGATATTCCTGAAAATCCCCGGCCACAGCCTTACTAAAGTTAGTGATTTTACAGAGTAACCAAATTTAGGTAAAAAAAACTGATAAAATCAAGTGTTCATTTTAGAACGTTTGTTTTTTATTTTTAGTGCTGTCTTGCCAATAAATTCTCATCTTTGAAACAGACTTCTCCGGCTTCCTGATTTTATTCATCATATTCGAAGACAACAGAGGAAGATAATTTTTAAAATTGTAAAGAAATGATTCTGATTATCGACATTGGCAACACAAATATCGTTTTTGGAGTAACCGATCGTGATAGATGGCTAAAAATTTGGCGGATACAAACCGATCCGTCCAAAACAGCCGACGAATATGAAGTAATCTTCAGGTCGCTGTTCTCAAGCTCGAAAATCGAAACAGGCGGAATCACCCGGATTGTGCTAAGCAGCGTCGTTCCCCGGCTGGTCAGGCCATTCACCGAAATGCTGGATCAGATGCTTGGCCGTTCCCCTCTTTTGATCGAACCATCGATTTACAATCAACTTCCGATAAAAGTGCTGAGTCCTTATGAAATAGGAACCGATCTGGTTGCCAATGCCACTGCGGCATTCACCAAATACCCGGCACCCTGCATGGTAATCGATTTTGGAACGGCCCTGACCTTTACCACAATTGGCAAATCGGGCGAAATACTGGGAGTTGCAATTGCCCCGGGGCTTCGTACAGCATTGAAATCGCTCACGGGAAACACCGCTCAGCTTCCCGATGTCCAGCTTGTTCCGCCCCCTTCGGTATTGGGAGAAAATACCATTCATGCCATTCAGTCAGGAATGGTGTTGGGGTTTGCCGGACTGGTCGATTCGATAGTAACACGCACAGAAGAAGAACTGGGCGAGCCCCTGACCGTGGTGGCTACCGGAGGCCTTTCTTCAACATTGCATAAGGTTGCCCGGAGAATACAGATTGTTGACCGTAATCTGACGCTGGAAGGATTGAAATATATCGGCTGCCATTTTAATCCTGACTCTGTCTGACAAATTCATCAAGCCTTCCGAGCAACGCTTGTTTTTCGGGCTCACTCAGAAAACTGGCCTCAAAAGAATTCCGGGCCAGTTGCACCATCTTTTCTTTTGTCAGGCTTAAAGCTTTGGCTACTGCCAGATAATTCTCGTTCATGTAACCACCAAAATAAGCCGGATCGTCGGAGTTAACCGTCACCCGAAGTCCTTTTCCCAGCATTTCACCCAAAGGATGCTGGTTTATATTTTTTACCACTTTTAGTTTCATGTTCGAAAGCGGACAAACCGTCAACGGCATTTGCCTGGCAACCAGTTCTTCGACCAGGGCAGGATCATCAAGCGAACGATTTCCATGATCAATGCGTGTAACCCCCAGCAGGTCCAAGGCTTCCCAAACATATCCGGAAGGGCCTTCCTCTCCGGCGTGAGCTACGGTCAAAAAACCTTCGGAACGGGCCTGGGCAAATACCCGCTCGAATTTGGAAGGCGGGTTCCCTTTTTCCGAAGAATCGAGTCCAACCGCTGTAATCCACGATCGGTAAGGCAGAGCTTCTTTCAGTGTCGCGAAAGCATCTTCTTCACTCAGGTGCCTCAAAAAACTCAGGATCAGCCGGTAACTGATGCCCAGTTTCTCCCGGCCATCTTCCAGAGCCCGATGAATTCCTGTGATAACCCGACCGAACGGAATGCCCCGCGAAGTATGGGTTTGCGGGTCGAAAAACACCTCGGTATGGAGCACGTTCTGCGAATGAATTTTTCGCAGGTATGCCCACGTCAGATCATAAAAATCCTGTTCCTCAACCAGCACATTGGCCCCGCTGTAATAAATATCGAGAAACTCCTGAAGGTTATTGAAATTGTAGGCAGCCCGCAATTCTTCAACCGACTTGTATTTCAGTTTTAAGTTGTTACGGCCCGCAATTTCAAACATCAGCTCCGGCTCAAAAGTCCCTTCAATATGCAGGTGCAGTTCGGCTTTTGGCATCCCGGCAACGAATTTTTCCAAAGTGTCCATAGTCATCCTGATTTTATTTCTGAGTTTTTATTTGAACTTTTTTAGCTGCCTAAGCAATACTTCAAGGTAACCAAATTAAATCAAAAATCAAAAGCCGGTAATCTTTCTGACATTAAGATAACCGGCTTTTTTTCAATTTGGCAGGAAATGATTACTATGCTTTTATCGCTTCCATCACTTTTTCTTCCGATAATTCCCCGGTGCAGAAGAACCAGTCGTAGCATTTTTTGCCTTCTTATTTGGGTTCCATCCGTTCTTTGGGCACTCCGCACGATCCGGCGGTAGAAATAATGACATCATCGCTAGGTCTCCAGTCGGCATTAAACCGCTGATACATGGAGTTTTGCTTTGGGCTTTTATTTCTATTTTATCGCTAATGATGATTCTTCAAACAGTTTTGTAAATTGCAATCGAAAAACTTAAACCATAAATCAAATGACTGCCTTAACTCTACTTTTTGGCTTTCTATTCGGAGCCATCCTTCAAAGCGCCAAACTGAATAAATACAACACCATCAGTGGAATGGCACGTCTTAAAGACTATACTGTTGCCAAAGCCATCGCTGTTGCTGTTGGTGTCGGGGCAATTTTACTTAGCATCGAAATTGGATCTGGTTTCGCTTCGTTTCATGTAAAACCACTTATTTTAACTGGCATTGCGGTCGGCGGACTTATTTTTGGGGCAGGAATGGCGACCTTAGGTTATTGCCCCGGAACTGTGGCCATATCTTTAGGCGAAGGTTCGCTCGATGCCTTGGTCGGAATAATTGGTGGAATCGCCGGCGGAATTGTTTACACTTTAATTCAGCCATCAGTTCAGGAAATGTTAGGCCCCGACCTGGGGAAACTTTCACTTCAAGGGGCGTTAGGAAGCGGACCACTTTATTACATTCTGGTTTTTGCTTTTGGTGCAGCTCTGGTCACCATTGCATTCTGGCTAAACAGGATGGAAAAAAAGAAAAACTTCAACTGGTTTTATGCCGGAGTTGGTTTGGCTGTATTAAACTGCATCGTGTTTCTTACGGCCGTATTCGACCGGCAGATTGGAGCATCAACAACGTTCCCATACCTGGGCGACTTGCTGGTTGGCTTGAATCAAAACCAATACTTCACATCCATTCAAAAGTCTGGAAATTGGGAACTTATTTTTCTTGCAGGTGCATTGCTCTCAGGCTTTGTCGTTTCCTTACTTCGGAAAGATTTTAAAATTCAGCTAATTCATTCTGAATGGGCTAAAACCAAAGGCATCTCGCCGTTAAAACGAATTGTATGGGCATTTGTTGGCGGTTTTGTCATGTTGATCGGCGCCCGGATGGCCGGAGGATGTACCAGCGGGCATGTCATTTCAGGAGGAATGCAAATTGCGGCAAGTAGCCTGTTATTCGGCGCTTTTGTTTTTGCCGGACTTCTGCTTACCGGAAAATTCTTTTACGGCAAAAAGTGATAAAACTGAATTTGTACCTTTAGCGCCAAATTTAAATATGATTAAAGAACGATGAGTGAATTTGATGCACGCGCCCATGATTGGGACAAAAATCCGATGCATTGGGAACGTTCGGAAGCAATAGCAAAAGCATTTCTAAAAATGGTGCCGGTTAAACCTGAAATGAAAGCGATGGAATACGGTGCCGGAACCGGAATCCTGAGTTTCCTTCTTTCAGAAAAGTTTTCGGAAATAACTTTGATGGATAACTCCGCACAAATGGTTCAGGTGATGATTGAAAAAATACAAAAAACCGGACTCAAGCATTTTAAACCTCTTCTATTCGATGTCGAACATACACATTACGAAGGATCAAATTTTGACTGCATTTTATCGCAGATGGTGCTACACCACGTCACCGATGTTCCTTCTATACTGCAAAAGTTTCATTCGATGTTGAATAACGAAGGCTACCTGGCTATTGCCGACTTGTACACCGAAGATGGCTCTTTTCATGGTCCGGGGGCAAATGTTCATTTAGGGTTTGACCCTGAAATGCTTGCAAAGATCCTCACAGCAGCCGGATTTAAAAACATAGAATACCAAACTTGTTTCGAAGTAAAACGGGAGTCTGGAGCAAAATATCCGCTGTTTTTATTAGTAGCACAAAAATAAGAACCTTGGAAATGAATCTCTGACAGAAATAGGCAACTTGAAGAGGTTCCTCTTTCCTTTGCTTATTTCCCGGCCTTTTTCAATAAGAAATCGACCATGTTGTTCGCAGCTTTCAGGTTTTCGAAACTTTCGGGCAGTAACGCGTGATCGATGTACTCGTTATATAACCACGGATCGCCAACTGCCAGCACATAACCTTTGCCGAACTGGGTTTCTGCAATGAAAATGTATTTTCCATCGCCGTCTTTCAATACCGGTTTGGCATTTTTTGAAACAACAATTGGCCCAACTTCTTTCATATAGATCTTATTAACTCCGGTAAAAAGAGGATGACTTGGCAGGTTGGTTTCAGCGGCCATCTCCCATTGACGGTTTACCACCGGATTCAAGGTCTGCGGGCAAAAATGGAAGCCAAAGACTTCAGCCAACTTATTGAAATGGGTGAATTCGCAGTTCGGACCATCGTTAGCCATCAGCAGCAAAACGCCTCCTTTGCTGACCCATTTTTTCAGGAATTTTACATCACTGGCATCAACATAATTGGGCGTTGGATTTTCCTTAGTTGTATCAGGATCGACAATGATGTAAACATTTACCCCTTTTAACGACTGGCTGGTTGGCCTGGTGACAATGGTTTTTAATTCGGCGCCATGATTTTTAAACACATCGCCCAGTTGGGAAAAGCCACTGTTTGCCTTATCGTCCCAGGTGTAATGATAAATCTTCCCGGTTTTGTCGTTAATCTCGTGATTGAACCAGTTATCCAGACCAACGGTTTTCTGGGCAAAGCTTCCTGCACTCCAGGCGCAAAGGAGAAACGCAGATATAAAAATTCGTCTCATGTGTTTATTTTTTAGTTCTGAAATGGTTTGTGCAATCGATTTCCTTTTGTTGCAAATCTACAATTATTCGGATAAGTAATTCAAGTTGCGTTATCCGAATTTTGATTTTGAAGGAATGCTGTTCAGCAAATTTACAAAGTCAGGTTCGTTTTACAAGGCGCGTGATTCGCTCGGCCGCTGAACTCAGCAATTCGGCCGCCCGGTCTTTCGACTCACCGATATCCATTGGCTGGTCGGCAATGGGAAACGCCGAAGTGATGCCCATTTCATAGAGATTGGTCAAATCACCACTCAACATGCCACCCAGTGCGATCACCGGAACCCCGTGTTTTTTAGCCAGTCGGGCTATCCCGCCAACTGTTTTTCCGAAAGCCGTCTGCTGATCAATTTTTCCTTCACCGGTAAAAACCAACGTTGCCCTGCCGATATATTCTTCCAGATGAGTCAATTGGCTGATCAGCTCAAATCCCGGAACAATTTCTGCCCCGCAAAAAGCCAGCAGTCCGGCGCCAAGCCCACCTGCGGCTCCTGAACCGACCCTTTCGGTATAGTCTTCCCCAAACTCCGTTTTCAAAATGCGGGAAAAATGAACCATATTCATCTCAAGTGTTTCAATCATTTCAGGCGTAGCTCCTTTTTGAGGTCCATAAACACGTGTTGCCCCGGAAGGTCCGAGCAAGGGATTTCGCACATCGCAGGCCACCCTGATTTTGACTTCCCGAAGATGCGGATAGACACCGGAACAGTCGATGCGGTGAAGTTCGCCTAATGCGCCACCTTCGGGCTGAATTGGGTTGCCCTTTTTATCCAGCAGTCCAAATCCCAAAGCCTGAGCCATTCCCGCCCCGCCATCGTTGGTCGCGCTACCTCCAATGCCCAGAATGATTTGGGTAAAGCCCGCTTCCATAACCGCTTTCATGAGCAAGCCAGTCCCGTAAGTTGAAGTAAACATCGGATTTCGTTCTTCGGGAAGCAGTAATTCGAGCCCTGATGCGGCCGCCATTTCAATGACGGCAGTTTCCCCGTCTCCCAGAATTCCATAAAACGATTGGACAGGCCGGTTCAGGGCATCAACTGCTGCAACCGGGATGATCTTTCCTCCGGTTGCCGAAACCAACGCTTCGACAGTCCCCTCTCCCCCATCAGCCATCGGAATGTTGATTATTTCAGCTTCGGGCATAATCCGTTTTATGCCTTCCGAAATCGCAGCAGCCACCTTTGTGGCCGACAAACACTCTTTAAAAGAATCGGGCGCGACAACAATGAACATGACAAGAGCAATCAATTGTTCGGATTATACTTCTTTTTCCATTGAGAAATCTGTTCAGAAGTGCGGAATGTCCAGGCCACAACACGACTTTGCTTCTGCCCCTGAGCCATTTCAATGATACGCACATCCTTAGCCCCAGCCCGCTGAAGAGCCTTGAGAATTCCCGGCAGGTTCGATTTTTTTGAAACCATCGTGGTAAACCACAAACAGCATTCGGGCAGTTCGGAGCTTTGCTTCACCATCCGGCGAACAAATTCAGCCTCTCCTCCCTCGCACCACAGCTCATGACTTTGTCCTCCAAAATTCAGTATGTGAGAGGGTTGTTCTCCTGAAGCCAGGCTGCGCAGTTTACGCTGTGTTCCCTGGGAAGCTTCTTCAGGCGATGAATGAAACGGCGGGTTACAAACCGACAAATCGAATAATTCACCGGGTTTCAGTATTTCGCTGAAAATATTGGAAGGTCTGGACTGAAGCCGAAGATCAACAGCTTTTATCAGTGAAGGATTGGCAGCTACTATTAGTTTTGCTGAATGGAGGGCAATCGGATCGATGTCGGAACCGACAAAAGACCAGCCAAATATCTGATGCCCGATGATCGGATAAATGCAATTGGCGCCAACGCCAATATCGAGCACCCGAACCTTTTTCCCAGTGGGAACGACACCATCATTGCACAAAGCCAGTAAGTCGGCCATGTGATAAATGTAATCGGCCCTTCCCGGGATTGGCGGACAAAGGTAATTCGCCGGTATATCCCAGTGATCAATACCGTAGTTCAGTTTCAGGATCGCTTTATTGAGCATTTTTACCGCTTCCGAATCGGCAAATTCAATCGATTCCACATTGTATTTGTTGGGTCGGACAAAGCGGGCCAGTTCAGGACAAACACCTATCAACCGGCTGAAATCATATTGGAACCGATGTGGATTACCTGGGTGCAAACCCGGTTTTTCAGAAGCAGATTCAGAATTTTTATCAGCCATGACCTTTATACATTTGAATGAAGCGATAAAGGTACAAAAGAACTTCAGCGAAGTAAAGCTTTTCAGCCGATTCGTATTCGCCGGTATGCATTAACGAACCATTTCATTCGTTTGATTACATGCAAAACAAGATAGATAAACAGGAAAAGGGTCAGTTTGTCGTGTATTTCAATAAACAGTTTCCGGGTAAATTCTGATCCTCCGCAAAGGTGTATCAGCCAGGGAATATAACCGGTGAGAACTGCTAACAGAAAAAGAATAGTCAAAGTAACCGTCTGTTTGTTTTTTGCGATTAGGTTCTTTTGAATCACGACTTTGTACCATTTCCAGTGCATAGAAATATGAAAAACCATAAGCAGGGAAATGACGACAATGGCCATCTTATGAAAATCAGACCAGCCCTGATAATTCAAGCCCCACACCTGACCGGCAGCAGCAACGTCTCCGTGGTGCCCCATGTGATAATTGAATTGTATGATAAAACCCGAAAGAACCATCGCAAAACCAACAATCAGCAAGCTAATGTTCACGATGAAACTTCTGAATGTTCCTTTTTTTGACGTTTTACCTTGACGATCAGGCGCTGAGATCCTGATTAACGAACCGGCAGAGCATGCTTTGACACACTTTAAACATCCGGCACAGTTTTCAGGACTTTCAATAAGTGCATGTTTGTGCCAGGGTAGATCTACTTTACCAAGGACCTTCTGTTGACAGCTTTCAAGGCATTTCCAACAAGCTTCACACGTCCTCGTGTTCAGGCTGATAAAGTTCGTTCGGGTGTGGTTCCTACTGAAGAAAGGTGGTTGCATAATGGTATATTTTTGAGACAAAAATACCCCCGGCATCTTCCTCAGACGATAACAATTGTTAAGAAACAAAGCTTACTTCCTGTTCCTGATCCGACTCAGCGATATCGGTGTAATCCCCAGATAAGATGCGATATAATGTTGCGGAATACGCTGTATGATTTCCGGATTGCTATTCAACAATTCGGTGTAACGCTTTTGCGGATTGTCCTTTATGCGTGAAAGGAAAAGCCGGGCATAGTTACCCATTCGCGAAAGCAGTATCTTCAGGAAGCCATCTTTAAGGTCGGGATAGGTATCAAAAAGCTGGTCAAAACCACTTTTACTGAGCATGACCACCTTTGTAGGTTCAATACATTCGAGGCTAAACAGGCTGGGCTGCCTTCCCAGAAAACTTTCGACCGAAGAAACAGCCTGGTCTTCAAAGAAAAACTGAAACGTAATATCTTTCCCGTCATTGTTGAACCACATCCGAAGGCATCCTTTTTTTACAAAGTACAGGTATTGAGCAATTTCGCCTTCGCTCAACAAAGTTGTTTTTGCAGGAACTTCTTTTTCCTGAAACAGGTGCGAGATTCTTTTCCAATTTTCTTTGTCCTGTTTAAGTTTTTCGATGAGTTGATCAAGCATGATTTGACAAATTAGGTCACTATTATACCGCAGGAATTTTGCCAAACCGAAGGTAGTTAATTTAAGTCTTGGAGAACCGGCATTTCTTATTTTCAGGAAACTTCATACCTTCTCTCATTTACCTGCACATTCCCTTTATTTGCCTCTTTTTCTTGACAGAGAACCTTATTTTAGCAAACTTCAACGTTTAAAATTTGCATCGCCCTCAAAACAGATGGTCGTATGTAGCTAATTTTCAAACAAAATAAAAATCTGAATATGAATTGGAAACTGGTTCAAACCACACTTTTACTGTTTGTTGTTTCGGCTTTTAGTTTGAATGCACGGGCACAGCAGAAGGTTCAGGTACCCAAAGTGAAAAGTGTTATCGAAAAAGAAGAAGTTGACAAAGGTGAGAAATGCCAGAAAATCGAATCGGAAACCTACTATGATCAGGCAGGCAACGTGATTGAAGAAAAGGAATACAAGGAGGGCAAACTTTCTTCGCATGTTAAAAACGAATACGATTCGGATAATAACAAAATCAAGGTCACGGAGTACGATGCTTCGGGGAAAGTCCTAAAATACACCGTGTATAAGTACGAAAAGAACCTTCGGACCGAAAAATCGGTTTATGGTCCCAACCAAAAGCTGAAATCTAAAAAAACCTATCAGTATAAATTCTACTGATGCGGAACTTTATCCTGAAAACATCTACGTCAAGCCAAAAATAACTTTATAATCAATGTTCAGATGATAGCAAAAATGACTGAATCCATGACCAGAATAAAATTATTGCCAGTTGCAGTAGCTCTTGTTTTATCCATTTTTACAGGCTGTGAAAAAGGATCGGATATAAATGGAGCATCAGACGGGCAAGAAGACCAAAGTGAAGATAGCGTAGCCGACGTATCAGCCGAAAATTGCGCCACTCATGAAGAAAGTGCCGATTACATTTGGGATAGCTCAAGTGTTATGTCGATTGTACTGAATGGGAACTCAATAACCGAGAACACTGCCGGCGCGAGTACCAGTGGCAGCAAATTAACCATTTCGGCGGCAGGCACTTACAGTATCAGCGGTTCACTCACCGATGGGCAGATCATTGTAAATACTACCGACAAAGCAACGGTCAGGCTCATCCTGAACGGGGTGGACATAAGATGTTCATCAAGCGCCCCAATCTATGTAAAATCAGCAGAAAAAGTAGTTGTTGTTCTGGCCGAGAATACCAGCAACAAGCTGACTGACGGAACCACCTACACTTATGACGTTGTTGCCGACGAGGAACCCAACGCGACGATCTTCAGCAAATCGAACCTCTCGATCTACGGAAAAGGTTCGCTGACGGTGAATGCCAACTTCAACGATGGTATTTCAACCAAAGACGGACTTGTCATTAATAGCGGAAATATTACAGTTACGTCCAAAGACGACGGAATCAGGGGAAAAGATTACCTGGTCGTAAAAAGCGGAACAATCACGGTGAATTCTACTGGTGATGGCCTAAAATCGGACAATGATTCTGACGGCTCAAAAGGATATGTTTCCATTGAATCAGGTACAATAACCGTTACTTCAGGCACCGATGCCATCTCGGCCCAAACCGACGTTCTGATCAAGGATGGAAAATTCAACCTGACTTCCGGAGGAGGTAGCGGCAAAACGGTCAGTTCCACCGTTTCGGCCAAAGGTATTAAAGGCACGGTAAGTGTGATCATCGACGGGGGCACCATCGTAGTCAATTCAGCCGACGATGCCATTCATTCCAATGCAAGCATAGCCATAAATGGCGGGATCATATCACTTTCTTCGGGTGACGATGGCATCCACTCCGATTCGACATTGGGCTTAAATGGCGGCGACCTTACAATCACTAAATCGTACGAAGGAATTGAAGGTATTACCATTACCGTCAATAAAGGCAACATCAGCGTCACTTCGTCTGATGACGGATTCAATGCGACCAAAGGTCTTATCGCCGGCGGCAGCGAATCAAACGATGGAAGTTCCCTGTATATCAACGGCGGATACGTGGTGGTCACTGCTTCAAAAGGTGACGGACTCGACAGCAATGGAAGTATTGTCATGACGGCAGGAACGGTCATTGTACACGGGCCGCAATCACAACCCGAAGTCGGAATGGATTACAATGGAACCTTTGATATATCCGGGGGCACACTGGTCGTTTCGGGTTCCAGCTCAAACATGACCCAAGGTCCAAGTACTTCCTCGAAACAATATTCTTTAAAACTTATGCTCACATCCACCTTATCCAATTCCACTCTTTTCCACATTCAGGATTCAGGTGGAAACGATATTCTGACCTTTAAGCCGGCTCAGTCATACTCATCCATTGTATTTTCATCGCCTAACTTAAAAAATGGATCAACTTACGATATTTATACCGGCGGAAGTTCAACCGGAACACTTACCGACGGAGTTTATTCTGGCGGAACCTATTCAGGAGGAACAAAATACACCAGTTTTACGATTTCCGGGATTCTGACCTCTATCGGATCCAGTTCCGGAGGAGGAGGTTTTAACCCTGGTGGAAGGTGATTGGGTTTATAAAAAGTGATGTGTATCCTGCAAAATCTTTTGCGGGATGCGCATCATTGGTTTGTTTATTCAAACATTATCGCGATTTTTGAAAATAAACACGGATATTGAAAGGTAAAATTGTTCCGATACTGACACATTTCCTGGCCTGGGTGATCTTTCTTGCCCTACTTGCCTATCTAATGCCAAAACCACGTGATCTTGATGGTTTTAGCTATTTTATTTTTCCTAATATCTTATTTATTGCCTTTTACTACCTGAATTACTACGTTCTTGTTCCTCGTCTGTTCATCCCGCGCAAATACCTGATTTACGGACTGATTTGCTTTGCTTCATTAATCGTAACCACCGTTTTGCCTTCTTTGTTGTTTGGTCATGGTCCGCAACAGCCGCATTTCAATCCTCCGCCACCCGACATGTTTCAGGAGATGGAACCTGATTTTGGGAATCCCAGGCTTCATGAAATGAATCCCTCATTCA
The DNA here is from genome assembly GCA_964488805.1 of uncultured Odoribacter sp. Classification (GTDB taxonomy): domain Bacteria; phylum Bacteroidota; class Bacteroidia; order Bacteroidales; family Prolixibacteraceae; genus Aquipluma. The sequence continues at coordinate 22,032 of CAZAVU010000029.1, forward strand.
GGATTTTTTCTCCGGATTACAGTTATGCCTTTTTCGTTTTCGCACTGATTTTGCTTCTCTCTGCCGGCTTACGTATGACCCGTCAATGGCAGCAAACCGAAAAAGAACGGATAAATGCCGAACTTGCTTTCCTCAAGGCGCAGATCAATCCGCACTTTCTGTTTAATACCCTGAACAACATCCATTCGATGGTGATCAGCCAGTCGGAAAAAACATCGGAAGCCATTGAAGTTTTCTCCGACCTGCTGCGCTTTGTGATCTTCGAAACCCGGAATGAAACAGTTCCCCTGATCAATAAATTGCAGTATATCAGCGACTATGTCACCTTACAGCGGATGAGGCTTCCTGCAACCGTGGAAGTAAATTTTAAAGTGGAAGGCAATCCTCATGCAGAGCAAATAGCCCCGATGATTCTGATGCCATTCATCGAAAACGCCTTTAAATTTGGAATTAGCACTGAAAAAAAATCAGAGATCGACATCCTGATTCAAATACACAACCATGAATTATTACTCTCGGTGAAAAATCCGAAATTCAGGCGGCCCGATTTACCCAAGGAGTCTTCGCAACTGGGTATTGGGAACACCCGAAAACGGCTCGACCTGATTTATCCGGGACGGCACAAACTCGACATTATTGAAACCGAAGGTGAATTTAAAGTATCGTTACAAATAAACCTAAAATGATCAATTGCATAGCCATCGATGACGAACCTCCGGCACTGGAACTGCTGGAAAAATACTGCTCGCGGGTCGGATTTCTCGATCTGAAAAAAACCTTTACCAAAACCTCTGAAGCACTGGCTTACCTGAAGAAATTCCCGGTCGACCTGATTTTCCTGGATATCCAGATGCCCGACATTTCAGGAATCGAATTTTACAAATCACTGAAAGAAAACAAACTGGTCATTTTCACCACCGCATTCAGCGAGTTTGCCGTTGAAGGTTTTAACCTCAATGCTGTCGATTACCTACTTAAACCGATCAAATTTTCGCGCTTCGAACAAGCTGTTCAGAAAACAAAGGACTACCTTGATTACCTGAGTTTAAAGCACTCGCCTGCCGAACAGTTTCTGTATGTCCGCAGCGATTACAGGCTGGTACGCATTCTGCTGTCGGATATTTTATACATCGAAGGGCTCGACGATTACGTGAAAATCTATTGCGGACAGCCCAAACCTGTTATTTCGCGCATCAGCATGAAAGCCATAGCCGAAAAATTGCCGGCCAATAGTTTTTTGCGTGTGCACCGGTCGTATATTATCCCCACGACCAAAGATATCTCGCTCTGCAACAAACAAATCCAAATCGGTAAAATCCAGATTCCCATTGGCATCAGCTACGAAGAAGAGGTGATGAAACTGTTTGGGAAATAACTAAACTCAGCAAAAGCTTTTATACAGTCATTTCAATGGATGCTCCCCGGTCGTAAAACACATAAGCAACCCTGTTGATATGGGCTAAAAAATCGGGGTTGGTCACGCGGCTCAAAATAGAAAGATCAAAAGTGTATGGGAGAAACAGGTCATCAATCTCATCGGTAATCTGGTTTAGTAAGGAAGGAGTCATCTGTTCTCCAATAAAAGTCAGATCAATGTCTGAACCTGGTTTAAAATTACCTTTTGCCCTCGATCCATAGATCAAAACACGTTCAATTTCCTTATGCCTTGAAAACACCTGGTTAATTTGTCCAATAGTCGAATCTTTCAATCCGTATTTCATTGTTCATTCCCAATTAAACGAGTTAAAGTTTCACGTAGAGCGCAAAAATGGTCAAAATACTTTTTCCTGATGTCATTTACTATTTCCTGAGCCGTATCCTCATTATATGTATGCGAGGTCTGGTTTCTGCTTTTAATCATGTCCATCCAGATTTCCCCATTATCAATTAGCCCAAGTTTAAAAGCAGCTCTTGTAACGTCCTTTGATCCATAAAGCGTATTATCACCTTTATCTTCCAGAAAATCCTTGAGTGTTTTCCAGGCAAGCTCATGAGTGTATTCAAAAGCTTGAATCATTCCTTGTTCTTCAAGTTCCGACAAAGACCTCTCTTCTGAAATTCTCACTGCTTTTTCCAATTGGTTAAATGCTTTGGAAAAACTAGCAAATCTCTGAATCCAACGAACATCCTGATTTTCCATACATCAGTATTTTTGTATCAATTCTAATTTCAAAATTAACAATTTAGCGGTTTCTGACTGGCATGAATAAAATTATCTTTCATTTTTAATCTTGTTGAGCTTCGATGCGGAAATGCAAATGCAAACTACTTTCCCACATTTTATCAACAGTCCTTCTTTCAGGCATCGAAATTGGTAACTTTACTTCCCTGAAATCCCGGTTTCAAAAGAAATAACCCTTTGATCTAATTTGTTGGATATGATTCCTTTTACTCATTTGCACGTTCACTCGCAGTATTCCATCCTCGATGGGGCTGCCAGTGTAAAAGGCCTTATTGCAAAAGCCAAAGGCGATGGCATGACCGCCCTGGCCTTGACCGACCACGGCAATATGTTTGGCTCGAAAGAATTTTACGACACCTGTAAAAAAGAAGGAATCAAGCCCATTATTGGCTGCGAAACTTATGTGGCCGAACAATCGCGCCACAACAAGAAAGATGCAAAAGTCGACCGCTCAGGCTACCACCTCATCCTGCTGGCCAAGAACCAGATAGGCTACAGAAATCTGCTAAAACTGGTGTCGCTGGCATACACCGAAGGTTTCTATTACAAACCACGTATCGACAAGGAAATACTTGAACAGTACCACGAAGGACTGGTTGTTTCTTCGGCCTGCCTGGGAGGTGAAATCCCCCAGCACATCATGGCCGGGAATATTAAAGACGCCGAGGATACTATTCAATGGTTCAAATCCATTTTTGGCGAAGATTTCTACCTGGAATTACAACGTCATCCGGGCGAAACCCCGGAATTGCGCCAGAATATTTATGAAAATCAGGTTCTGGTAAATGCCAAAATCCTGGAACTGGCAAAAAAACACGAAGTCAAGGTCATTTGCACCAACGACACGCACTTCATCAATCAGGAAGACGCCGATGCGCACGACCTGCTCATCTGCCTCAACACGGGCAAGGATCTGGACGACCCATCCCGTATGCGCTACACCAAACAGGAGTGGTTTAAAACCACGGCTGAGATGAATGAATTATTTGCCGATGTTCCTGAAGCGCTTGTCAACACTCAGGAAATTGTCGGTAAGATTGAAGAATTTGAACTGAATTCGGCGCCCATCATGCCGGTGTTCCCCATTCCTGAAGAATTTGGGAAAGAAGATGATTACCGGGCCCGCTATTCCGAACAAATGTTGGTTGAAGAATTCGGAGAGGAATCGTTCAAACGACTGGGCGGATACGATAAGGTACTCCGAGTGAAGCTGGAAGCCGACTACCTTTCGCACCTGTGCTGGGACGGCGCCAAAACCCGTTATGGCGAACCTTTTGCCCCGGATGTTCAGGAACGAATTGAATTTGAATTGAACACCATCAAAACGATGGGTTTCCCCGGTTACTTCCTCATCGTTCAGGACTTTATCAATGCAGCCCGCCAGATGGGCGTTTTGGTAGGCCCGGGTCGTGGATCGGCTGCCGGTTCGGTGGTTTCCTATTGTGTCGGGATCACCAACATCGACCCGATGAAGTACGACCTGCTGTTCGAACGTTTCCTGAATCCCGACCGTATTTCGATGCCCGACGTGGATATCGACTTTGATGATGACGGTCGTCAGAAGGTACTCGACTATGTAACCAATAAATATGGTCAGGATAAAGTTTCACACATCTGTACTTTCGGCACGATGGCAACCAAGCTGGCTATTAAAGATGTGGCGCGGGTTCTGAAGTTACCACTCTCAGAAGCTGACCGACTGACCAAACTGGTTCCGGATGCTCCAAAGATGAATTTCAACATTGCGTTTAAAGAAAGTCCGGAGTTAAAACAGGAATTAGACTCACCCAACGAGTTGATCCGTACCACAATGCAGTTCGCCCAGACCCTTGAAGGCTCGGTCCGCCAAACCGGGGTTCATGCCTGCGGAATCCTGATCAGCCGCGATCCATTGACCGACCACATTCCGGTGATGCCAACCAAAGACGACGATAGCCTGCTCTGTACCCAGTACGACGGCCGTTTTGTCGAGAACATCGGCTTGCTCAAGATGGACTTCCTCGGGCTGAAAACGCTCTCCATCATCAAGGAAGCAATCGAAAACATTAAACACTCAAAAGGAATAACGATCGACATCAACAAAATTCCGCTTGACGACCAGATAACGTTCGAACTTTTCAGCAACGGCGATACAACGGGGGTGTTCCAGTTCGAATCGCCCGGAATGAAAAAGCACCTCCGAAACCTGAAGCCCAACCGTTTCGAAGACCTCGTAGCCATGAACGCCCTTTATCGTCCGGGACCTATGGAATACATTCCATCATTCATCAAACGGAAACATGGTCAGGAGAAAATTGAGTACGACAGTCCGCTGATGGAACCCTACCTGAAAGATACTTACGGGATCACGGTTTATCAGGAACAGGTGATGCTCCAGTCGAGAGCGCTGGGTGGATTCACCCGTGGCGACTCCGACTCACTGCGTAAAGCAATGGGTAAAAAGCTGATCTACATGATGGACAAGCTGAAACTGAAGTTTCACGATGGGTGCTTGAAAAATGAGAAATTCGTCGAAGGCTGTAAGGAAGGAGGCAAAGATCCGGATAAACTGGTCGAAAAAATCTGGAAAGACTGGGAAGCTTTTGCCAGTTACGCGTTCAACAAATCGCACTCGGTTTGTTATGCCTACGTAGCTTATCAGACAGGATACCTGAAAGCGCACTATCCGGCCGAGTTTATGGCTGCCAACATGAGCCGAAACCTGAGCAACATCACTGAAATCACCAAGCTGATGGAAGAGTGCAAGCGCATGGGTATGAATGTTCTGGGGCCGGATGTGAGCGAAAGTTACGCCAAGTTCACGGTTAACAAAGAGGGAAATGTCCGTTTTGGGATGGCCGCGGTGAAAGGAGTTGGCGAGGGAGCCGTTCAGGATATTATCAAAGCCCGCGAAAATGGCGAGTTCAAAGATATTTATGACTTTGTCGAGCGTGTTAACCTTCAGTCGGTCAACAAGAAAAACATCGAAGCGCTGGCCATTGCCGGGGCGTTCGATTCGTTTAAAAAACATACCCGAAGCCAGTTTTTTGCTCCCGACGATAACGACCAGACATTCATCGAAAAACTGATCCGCTACGGGAACAAAATGCAATATGAAAGCCATAACGCGCAACCCTCGCTTTTCGGAGAAGTGATGTCAACCCAATCGGTTCAAAAGCCTGAGCCGCCAATGGTCCCCGAATGGGCCGACCTGGTTTTGCTCGAAAAGGAAAAATCACTGGTAGGTGTGTACCTCACGGCCCATCCGCTCGATAGGTATAAAATCGAAATTCAGACTCTTGCCAGCAAGGATGTTTCGCTACAGGACCTGAACAACAATATTGAAGCATTGAAAGGCCGCGAACTGACTTTTGCAGGAATGGTTACCGAAGCACGCGAAGCGTTCAGCAAAAATGGAAAACCATTTTGCTACATGGTACTGACCGATTATACCGATTCGTACAAAATGTTTCTCTTCTCGAAAGACTATGTCGAATACGGGAAATATTGCAAGCCGGGTCTGTACCTGATGGTTCGGGGTGTGGTTCAAAACCGCTTCGGTGGCGACCAGCTCGAATTTAAAGTCAGCCGCATTGAATTGATGGAAGAACTTCGCGAGAAATATTTTAAAAGTATTACAGTACAGGTTCCTCTGCCGGCCATTACTTCAGATATGGTAACCGATCTGGAACGGCTGACCCAAAACAGCAAGGGGAAATCGCTCCTGAAATTTGACATTTGGGACCCGGAATCCAAGATGATGATTAGTTTGTTCTCCCGGAATACCAGGATCGAAATCTCAGATGAAATACTTGCGTATTTTGAAAAACATGACGACCTTGTTTTTAAAATTAATTAATCTATTTTTGTTGAGTTTTTGAATTTAGTCACAATATTCATACATAAAATATTTAGGAAAAATGGCTTTAGAAATTAATGATGCAAATTTCGAAGAATTAGTTCTTCAAGCCGACAAGCCTGTTCTTGTTGATTTTTGGGCTGAATGGTGCGGTCCATGCCGGATGGTTGCCCCCATTGTTCAGGAAATTTCGGATGATTACGCCGGAAGGTTGATCGTCGGGAAAGTTGACGTTGACAGCAACCCTGGCATCGCTTCCAGGTTTGGAATCCGTAACATCCCTACCATTTTGTTTTTTAAAGATGGCGTTGTGATTGACAAACACGTTGGTGCTGCCCCCAAGACAACACTTACTTCAAAAGTCGACAGCATTCTTTAAAAAATAAATTCAGGAGAAGAAGGCATAGGAAACGGTTTTCTTATGCCTTTTTTGTTTTTGAGTAACAGGCCCAAAGCTCAATGTCTGTTAAGTGACAACACAATAAACAAATTTCCACCCTTGGATAATTTACTCGATATTCAGCAGTTTCAACAGTTCGACAACCTCGAATTCATTGCCCGTGAAGTGGTTGAAGGGTTCATCACAGGCCTCCACCGGAGCCCCTTTCATGGCTTCTCGGTCGAGTTTGCCGAACACCGGCTTTACAACACCGGCGAATCTACCAAACACCTCGACTGGAAACTGTTTGCCCGAACCGACCGCCTGTTTGTGAAGCAATACGAAGAAGAAACGAATTTACGTTGCCAGTTGGTAATCGACACCTCGTCATCGATGCTGTTCCCTTTCGAAAAAGGGAAACCTTCGACCGCCAACAAACTGGCCTTTTCGGTTTACTCGGCGGCAGCAATTATCTACCTGCTCCGCAAGCAACGCGATGCAGTTGGTCTTTCGCTCTTTTCCGACCATGTCGAATTTCATTCCGAAGCCCGTCTATCGTCGGTTCACATCGATCTGCTGTATAACAAACTGGCCGCCTTGCTGAAACCGGAACAGGACAGGCTTAATAAAAAGACCAACACTATCGAGGCGCTTCACATGATTGCCGAGAACATCCACAAACGTTCACTGGTAGTTATATTCAGCGACCTGATTGAGCAGGAAAAAACCGACGAATTGTTCGAAGCCTTGCAGCACCTGCGCTACAACAAACATGAAGTGCTTCTTTTTCATGTCACCGATCACCGTCAGGAACAACAATTCGATTTCCGCAACCAGCCCTATCGATTCGTCGATCTGGAAACCGGCGAGCACATCAAGCTCCTCCCGCACGAATTGCAAAGCAACTATCAGAAAGTCATTTCAGAGTATCTCGAAGAAATGCGTGTCCGCTGTGGCCAATACCAGATCGACCTGGCCGAAGCCGATATCAACGAAGATTTCAGACAAGTGCTCTTTACTTACCTGCTGAAGCGAAAAAGGCTGTTTTAAAAGAATGCCTGGCGCTGCTAACAAAAAGATCCGGCCTTTGCGAAAGACCGGATCTTTTTTACAGCAAACAATCCTGTTAACTAACATCTACCCGGATTATAGCTCGATTGGCCTGCCGTTATAAAAATCAAGAATTTTTGTCCTGAAAATATATTCATATTTAGCCTGAAGCAGATCGCTTTGAGCCTTGGTCAGGTTACTCTTGCTTTGGTTAAACTCAACCGAATTAATCATCCCGACATTGAATTTTTCTTCGGTGTAACGGAAAGCTTCTTTGGAAGAAACCACAGTCTTTTGATTTGCGATATATCTCTTAAATGCGGCCAGAGCATTGGTATAAGCCTGTTCAATTTCTTTCCGGAGCACATTTTTGGTATTCTGCAACTGGAGTTCATAATTCTCAAGTTGGATCTGAGCGTTGTTTACACCGGTTTTTGCCTGATAATTGTTGAAGATCGGTATCGAAAGAGTAATTCCAAAGCCATAGCGTTGGTTACCTTTAAACTGATCTTTAAGCGACACATTTGGATAATCTAGAAGATGCTGATAGGAATTATTGTAATTACCGCCCAATGAGAGCGATGGCATCAGGTTCCCTTTGGCAACAAGTAATTGTTTCCGGGCGCTTTCGAGTTTATATTCAGCTCCTTTCACCGATGGTCTGACGCCAACAGCATTTTTAAATACATCCATCGAATTCAGCAACGAGATGTTTGCCCCAATCTCGGGTAACGACGGCTTTTCAACCTTAAAGCTCTCGGTTGAAGGTACTTCAAGCAACTGGTACAAGGCAAGATATGCCAACTGCAAACGGTTTTTTGCGTTAACAACATCCAATTCTTCACGAGCCGACTGAGCTTCAATTTCAAGCAAACTTCCCTTGGCCAGGCTCCCGGCCTCAACCAGTTTCCCGGTGCGGTCGATCTGGAGCTGGGTCATTTTCAAAATATCTTCCGACACGCCAACCAATTCGTCAGCAAACAAAATTTCAAGGTATGCAGCGGCAATATTGAGCATGATGTCGTCCTTGGCCTTTTGCATATCTTCCAGGCTGGCCCGCAAATCCATCTCGGCCATCTTAATGGAGTTCTTCAAAGTAAAGCCATTCCACACTTTAATACTGGAGCTGATGCTTCCATAGGTTGAATTTGAATTGATATCCAGGTAAGTATTGTCCGATAAAAGTGACTTTCCATAACTCATCCCGTTCTGAAAAGTAGAATTCAGGTTGGGCAAACGGTTGTTTTTAGCCTGCCCAAGCTGGTTGCTGTAATACTGGGAATTCAGGGCCTGTTGCTTAATCTGAATATTGTTTTCGAGAGCATAATTGATGCATTTTTGCAACGACCATGTATCCTGTGCCTTTGCACTGGTGAAAACGACCATCAGGATAGCTGCGGCAAGAAGGCTGTATATTCGTTTCATTCGTAATCTGTTTTTAGTTTGGTTTCTATAACGTTTTGTTTCCCGGGTTGGTCTTTAACGAGTTGACAAAATTATTATTTTCCGGCTTACTATCAGGAACTTTTTTAAAATCAGGCGCTTTTAGGCCTTTTTCTTTTCATCTTTTGCTTTTTTCGGATCGACCTTCCCGCCCTTCACTTTATCGTTTTTGGTCAGCCCCTGAGTAATTTCGATATTGATCCCATCCGAGATACCGGTTTTAACCAGTCGTTTTTCAAACACTTGCGGGGTTGTTGTTTCCACCTCAACATACGACGAATCTTTTCCGAACTTCAGCATGGCTTCCGGCACAACCAGAACGCTGTCTTTCTTTTCCAGCACGATATTGGCATTGGCACTATATCCGGCACGAATGAACTGGTTTTCCTTCAACACCACATTGGCTTTAATTTCGAACTGGATGGCACCGTTTTCTTCTTTCCCTTTCGGTGCAATATATTCCAGAATTGCTCCAAATTTATCTTTCTCTATCGCCCCGATTTCCAGCTCAATGTTCATTCCTTCCTTAATTTTCCCGACTTCGGTTTCATCAACTTTTCCTTTGAAAATCATGTCCTGCATATCGGCAACGGTTGCAATGGTAGTTCCATTATTAAAGGTATTCGACTGAATCACCGAGTTCCCTTCCTTAATGGGCACATCCAGGACCATCCCGTTGACCGTTGACCGGACCAGCGTATTGGTTGCTGTCTGAGCCTTTTTTGTCACACCGTTCTTGATTAAATCCAGGTTGTTCTCGGCAGCCGACAATTCTTCCCTGGCGCCGTCGTAACTCACCTTGGCATTTTTATATTCTTCGTACGAAACAACTTTTTGATCGTACAATTTTTGCTGACGGTCAAAGTCGATCTTGGCATCGTCGAAGCTTAATTTTGCACGGTTCAACCGGTTCTCGGCATTGTTGAGGTTCACCATATCGGGAATGATCTTGATTTTGGCGATCACCTGATCCTTCTTAACAAAATCGCCGGCTACCACATACAGTTCATCAATAATTCCCGAAACCTGAGGAACAATGTCGATCTCTTTCCGGGGAACCACCGAACCGGTAGCCACTGTTTTGCGAACAACATTGGTTACAAACGGGTTTTTCGTTTCGTAAATTTCAGGCGCTTTTTTCGATTTGGTATAGAGGAAGTAAATTGTCCCCCCGAAGATCCCCACCAGGACTACAATACCAAAGATTTTAAAAAATTTTCTCATGATCTGTTTTTTATGATTTCTATTTTCTGTTATGATTCAATGTTATCTGTTGAGCTGAAATCGATTCTACCCCTCATCGCGGATGGCATCAATGGGTTTGATACTAACGGCCCGTTTGGCAGGAATCAGACCGGCAAAAATTCCGGCAACCACCAGAACGGCCAAGGCGGAAAGCGCCATGGTTAAACTAACTTCCGGCCGGCGGAAAAACATCTCATCTCCTGCATTTTGTAAGAACCGGTTCATAACTTCGAGAAGGCCAACCCCAAGCGATAGCCCGATGTATCCGGCCATAACGGTTAAGAATACACTCTCGGCAACAATGTGTTTGATAACTGTTCCGGGAGTGGCGCCAATTGCCCGTTGTATTCCTATTTCCTGAGTCCTTTCCTTGATGATTACCAGCATGATGTTGCTTACCCCAATTATTCCTGCCAGTAACGTTCCTAGCCCCACGATCCAGGTTAAAACCTGAATGCCGATAAACAAGGTATTGAATTTCAGAAATTCTTTTTCAAGATTGAATGAGCCAATTGCCTGTAAATCATCTGGTGCAATTTTATGACGGTCTTTCAGAATCTTTTTCAGGTTTTCTTCCATGTCGCTCACACTGGTTCCGGGTTTCGAGGTAACCGAAAAGAAGTAAACTTTGTTGCCGTAATTGTATGCTTTTCGCATGGTAGTAAACGGAATAACAATCGTTTCTTCCTTCTTTCCTCCCCCAATATTCATGCGGGTTTCAGGATGAATTACACCAACCACCTGGTAATAAACACCGCTGACTTTCAGATATTGACCTATCGGGTTCTCATCAGTGGCAAACATAACTTCAGCAACGCGTTCGCCAATGTTACAAACTTTTCGTTCCTGCATGATATCGATATCGTTTATTAACCTTCCTTTAACGGGAGTCCATTGATCGATTTTAAAATAATCGGGGTAATCGCCATACACGTTAAAAGCTCCGGTTCTTTCGCCTCTGATCGTATTGTTTCCCGATTGCTGATTCCCGAACAGGCGGGGCGACAGGTATTGAATTTCTTTTACATTTTCGCGGATGTAATCCATGTCGCCGGTTTCGTAGTTCCAGCGGCGTCCGCGCTGAAATCCTCCATACGGAACACTGGTTCGTTCGGTCCAAAAAAATGCCGAGTTGGTAGCAAAAGCTTTGACCCCGTCCATTACTCCGTTTTCAAGGGCCTTGCCTGCACCCGACATGATGATGAGCATAAAAATTCCCCAGAATACACCGAAAGCGGTCATAAAGCTGCGTAGCCGGTTCTTTTTCAGTGCGCTGACGATTTCTCTCCAAAGGTCTATATCAAACATGATAAAGCCTCCCCCCTGCCCCTCCAAAGGAGGGGTGATAAGATTGTTCGTAATTATTTTTGATTTTCATTTCAGTTTTTCATTCTCAGTAAATCATATTTGAAACACTCTATAAGCCCTCCCCTTTGGGGAGGGTTTGGGAGGGGCCTTTATTCGTCGCGCAGGGCAACAATTGGTTTAATACTTGCGGCTCTTTTTGCCGGAATGTATCCGGCTATTGCACCGGCGATGATCAGAAGGAGTGTGGCCGAAACGGCAATATTGAAATCGACTGTCGGATTCAGGAACATCGTTCCACTTTCTTCTGAAACCGGTCCTGCCGATTGCATCATGAAATAGTTAATCGTTTCCATCAGGCCGGTTCCCAAAACCAAACCTATATACCCGGCAAGAGTTGTTATCAGGATTGATTCGAGCAGGATTAATCCAATTACAGAAGACGGGCTTGCACCGATTGCTTTCCGAATACCAATTTCCTTAGTCCGTTCTTTTACAACAATCAGCATGATGTTGCTTACACCAACAATACCAGCTATTAATGTTCCAATGCCAATAATCCAGATAAAGATTTTAATTGCCTGGAATATTTTCATGGTTTGGATGTAATTTTCCAGCTTGTTGTACAGCCCGATAGCACTTTCATCTTTAGGATCGAATTTATGCTGGCGCCCAAGGGCATTTCTGATTTGCTGTTCAATAACCTTGGTTTCTTCAAGAGTGTTGGCATTAATAGTCAGCGCCAGGTTGTGAAGCCGGTTATTTCCGTTGAAAATCATTTGCGCAGTTGAAAGTGGCATGTAAGCATTTCGGTTTCTTGTCGATCCGGGTTCGGTGCAAATGCCAACTACCTTAAAAGGCACCATGTTGATGTTGACATATTCGCCAATGGCTTCGGCGTCTTTGAAAAGAGCAGTTTTAATGTCAGCGCCAATCACAACCACTTTGCGGTTTTGCTGGATGTCAATTTGATTGATGAACCGGCCTTTTTCGATTTGCAGATTTTCTACGTCGCGAAGCTGCGGATGACAGGTAATGGTGGTATATTCGCCCGACTCTTTTCCAAAGGAATAACGAGTGTTACCCATAAAATATCTTCCTGAAGTGACTCCAACGCCAGGAACCTTTTGCACAACTTCCTGATCCTGATTATAGAACATGATGTTTCTTCCGGTTTTCATACCTTCGTATGGAAGGGTAGTTTTTCCCTGCCATATCCACATGGCATTCACCGCATCATTCATAAAGTTAGCCGAAACGCCGTTACTCAAACCATTTCCGGCGCCAAGCAGAATCATCAGCATAAAAATTCCCCAGGCCACAGAGAAGCCGGTAAGGAAAGTACGCATTTTATTTTTTTTGATGGTGGAAAAAATTTCCTGCCAGATGTCAATGTCAAACATGGGCTTGCGATTAAACGAGTTCCAGTTCTTCCATAATCTCTTTCTTGAACTGTTTCAGTTCACCGTTCCGGATAATCTCGTGAATTTGTCCGTCTTTCAGTCGAATAATCTGGCGGGTCATGGCGGCAATGTCATGTTCGTGCGTAACAATAATTACGGTAATTCCGGCATCGTTAATTTCCTTCAGGATGTTCATAACTTCGTAGGAAGTTGCAGTATCCAGGGCCCCGGTAGGTTCGTCGGCCAGAATGATTTTAGGTTGGGAAATCAAGGCCCGGGCGATGGCAACCCGCTGTTTTTGCCCGCCCGACATTTCGTTGGGCATGTGGTTGGCCCATTCCTTCAGGCCCAGCTTTTCGAGATATTCCATCGCAATCAGGTTCCGCTTTTTCCGTGGAACGCCCTTGTAGTAAAGCGGCAAAGCCACATTCTCCATGGCATTTTTAAACGAGATCAGGTTAAACGACTGAAACACAAAACCAACCAGCTCGTTTCGGTATTGTGCCGCTTTTTTCTCGCTCATATTCGAAATCAGGTTGCCCGACAGATAGTAAGTTCCTTTGTCGTAAGTGTCGAGCATGCCCAGGATATTCAGGAGGGTTGATTTTCCGGAACCGGAAGAACCCATGATAGAAACAAAGTCTCCCTGTTCAACGTGAAGGTCAATGCCTTTCAGAACATGGAGACTGTTGTTTCCCATCTCATAGGATTTGTGAATGTTGTTTAATTTAATCATGGCTTTGTTTTCTGCTTGTTTTCAGTTCAAAATTCGTAAATCCTGAAAGTTCAGTTCTGTTTTTTTCGACGAATGGCCGATTTTGCAACGTAAAACGCTCCAAACGTCGGCTTCACTGGCGGCAAACCAACTTCCGGGACCGGTAAAGTAACGTTGAGTTTTCTTCTGTTTCTGAAATTACTTTAACCACGTAATAGGACGATTGTAACCGGGAATCGTTACACTTCTTCCCGATTTTGTTATAAAAACATTTATTCTTGCCCCATGAAGGTAAGACAAGCAGCAACAATTATACCACGAACTTGTTTTCTAACAAATTGATTTTTAAGACTTCTGCAAATTATTTATCACTGATTAAAAATTCAGGTTCAAACCGGCAAAAACTGTAGTTCCGGGCATCGTGTAGTAACGGTTTTGCTCGTACTCCTGATTCAGCAAATTCTCTCCGCTGAGAAACACTTCGGCATGCCGGCAAATCCGATGACTGATCCGGGCATTGATCAACGTATAATTTTCCTGATGAATATTGGCCGAAGCATCCGTATCAAGGTTCACAACCTGCTGCAAACTGAGTATAAAAGTTGTTTGATTGAGCTGGTAACGCGAACTGATAAACAACTGATGCTCGGGAGTGGCATACACCGGCATTTTCATGTTGATGTAACTGTATGCCGCATGGATGTTGAGTTTTGCAGAAAGATTGGCATCTGCCGCGAATTCCACACCCTTGTTCGAAACCTCTCCGGCATTTTGCAATCCTTTTAACGGAACGGTAATGATCAGGTTGTCGCCCTTCACCCAGAAACCGGTCAGCTCCAGATTCAGCTTCCGGTCGAAAAATGAGCGCAAAACACCGGCCTCGTAATTGAAAACTTTTTCCGGCTGAAGTTTGGGATTGGGTCCCCAGAGGAAAAGCTCACGAATAGTCGGGCTGCGGAACCCTTTCGAAAATGAAGCTTTCCAGGTGGTATTTTCATCTGCTTTCCAGGCCATTCCCGCGGAAGGAATCCATTCATTCCCGTAAACCGAATTGTACTGAAGTCGTAATCCGGCATTCAGCGAAAGCTTCCGGGCAATTGTTTGCTGCACAAAGCCATAATAGCCAAGTTCATATACCGAAGTATCTGCAAAAACAATTCCTTTACCACCCATTGCTTTCACATTCTCGGCCAGTCCTCCGTAATTGATATAATCAAGACCAACGGTAACAATATTCCCCTTGAATAATTTTAACGATTCAAAAAAATTCAGACCATAATTGTGGTCGGTTGAATGAAAACCGTCAGTAATGTCATGTTCTCCAAAGTTGTAGAAAAGCCTGGCTGAACCGGAAATTTTATCCCATTCATTCTCAACCGAAAATGCACCATAGCCTCGGGTAATGTCGATGGATTCTCCTTTTTTTGCAGCCAGTGTATCGGGCCCCGGATCTGAAGCCTTAAATTTGGCCAGACTAAAATCGCCGGTCATTTTTAGGTGTGTGTTCAATTCATAACCAACCTTGGCATAACCATTCGAAATTTCAAAATCGGAATTGGCCCGATGCCCATCGGTTTTATCACGATTCCCCGAAACAAACAAACTAAGTTTGTCCTTCCTATATCCTCCTGAAGCCATATACTTTTGCGTGTTGTACGAACCATACATCAGCCGGGCATTGCCATGCACGCCTTCCTGTCCCTGCTTCCTGGTGATCAGGTTAATCACACCGCCCATTGCATTTGAGCCGTAAAGCACTGAACCCGAGCCCCTGATCACTTCAACTCGCTCAATATCTGAGGCTACATACGAATCGGACAACGGATGGCCGAAAATTCCGGCAAACTGCGGGTGACCGTCAATCAGCATCAAAACGCCGGTGGTTGGGTTACCTCCTATCCCGCGAATGGTAATCTGTCCGGCTGAACCAGTCGAGACACCAAATCCGGTAACCCCACGTTCAGTGACAAAAAGACCGGGAACCCGTCCGCTCAAAACGGGCAATACAGCCGATTCGCTACTTTCGCTGATTTGAGCGCCAGTAACCACTGAAACCGACATGGGAATATTCTCACGATTGATTTTAACCGGGCTTCCGGTAACCAGCACTTCTTCAATTCTAACCGTATCTTTACGAACAGGTTGTGCCTGCATACCAGATATCAATCCTGAAAACAATAACAATATGAGAACCAATTTAAAAACGATCTTTTTCATGGGAAAATAGCAAACTTGGTGTTATCTTTCATTAATTTCGTGCTACGCATAGAGCAAAAAAATTATTCGGTCCGGCTCATGATCAGTTTGCCATGTTTGATCCCTTTGATGCTTATCAGCTTATCTGACAACTCCGTGAGTTTGAATGAGGGACCTTTAACCGCAATGATTTCCATGCAGTTTTGTTCGCTCAGGTTAAATTGCTGAACGCCAATAACCACATCACGATACTCGTATTGCAGTTCTGCCGAACGGATCCTGATCTCGGTTTTCGGGCAAGGATAAACCATCACCACTGCTCCTGCAACCAGGTTATCGCATTTCCATTTCTGCTCCACCAGATTCTTCTCAACCAGGTAGCGTATTGCCTGCGAACGGTTTGCAAAATTATTATCAGTCACGTACTTATCGAGTGCCGTAAGCAATTCTTCTTCCAGCGAAACGCCAAAGCGGGAAACAGCCATAATGTTACCTTTTTGCTTATTCGTGTTATCGAAAACAAAGGTAACCAAATGAACAGGGGTTGCAAGAGATATTTCAATGCCAACACATATTTTCGGCCCCAATTCATTATGAACCTTTGTTCATAACTTCCCGAAAAAAGCTCCTTGACATTTGTTTTTTTGAACGTAGGTTCATTACCTTTGGCAAAGATTAGAAAGAAGATCCAATCACCGTCAACCATTCAAAAACATCAGAAATGCCACGTCCACGAAAATGCCGAAGAATATGTAACCCTCCGAGTATGAGGGGTTTTAAACCATTCGGACTGCCATTATGCAATGTTGAAAATGTGCAACTTACTTTTGAAGAATATGAAAGCATTAAATTGATCAATTACGACATGCTTTCGCAGGACCAGGCCTCAGAACAAATGAATGTTTCGCGTCCCACATTCACCCGCCTGTATAACAACGCATTAAAAACCATCGCAAAAGCTTTCATCGAAGGTAAAGCAATCGTAATTGAAGGCGGAAACTTCCAACTTGAAAACGAATGGTACCGATGCAAAAAATGCGACAAGCTAATTGAAGGAATTGAAAATCATGTAAGGTGCGAAAATTGCGATATGTTCGGTTCCGATGAATTGATTCTTCTGAACCAGGAAAACAAACTTTAAAAACAAATATACAAATGAAAATTGCTGTTCCCGTAACAAAAGAAGGCTCAATTGACAATCACTTTGGGCATTGCGAATTTTACAAAATCTACACAGTTAATGATGGCAACCAGATCGTCGAAACTCAGATTTTGGAATCAGAAAAAGGATGCGGATGCAAGTCCAACATCGCGTCCACGCTTGCCTCTCAAGGTGTTTCAGTAATGCTGGCCGGCGGAATCGGAACCGGAGCAATCAATGTTTTAAACAATGCCGGCATTAACGTTATCCGTGGTTGCTCGGGAGATGCCACCGAAATTATCAGGCAGTATGTTTCCGGCTCAATTGCTGATAGCGGCTCGACCTGCCAACATCACGATCAGGAAGGGGAACACGTCTGCTCGCACTAATTGCTACCAGTTAAAAATCACGGTTTGCTTTAAATCCGGATGAACGCTCAACGGGACAGGACTGATTCCGGCCACACTCTCGATGAGTCGTTTCTCTTCTTCGGAATAACCTTTCTTTGGAAAGTTGAATTCCATAATCACTTCAGCCACCCGACGCGGATCGCTGGCCATGATTTTGGTGATTTCGATTTCGGTCCCGAGCAGGTCAATGCCATTATCCATTGCTTTAATGCCCATGATGGTCATGATGCAATTGCCCAAAGCAGTGGCCAGCAGATCGGTTGGAGAAAAAGCTTCTCCTTTGCCTCGGTTGTCACAGGGAGCATCGGTAATAATTTTACTGCCCGACTGAATATGAATGTTTTCGGTTCGCAAATCACCCAGATAAGTAGTTTTTACAGTTGCCATGTGCTGAATTTTACGACTAAGATAGAATGTTTCTTCTCAATTTGCTACTCCACCCGAAACTTGTAACTTCGCTCCTGAAATTTTAAATTGAACAAGCATGTTTTCAGGAATAGTTGAAGAAGCCGGCAAAGTAGTTGCCATTCAAAAAGATCAGGAGAATGTACACTTTACGCTCACCTGCTCGTTTGTCGATGAACTGAAAGTTGATCAAAGTCTCTCTCACAACGGGGTCTGTCTTACGGTTGTAAAAATTGACCGCGAAGCCAAAACCTACACCGTGACTGCCATCAAGGAAACGTTGCTGAAAACAAACCTGGGGAAACTGGTTCCCGGAAGCAAAGTGAACCTGGAACGCAGCATGATGATGAACGGTCGTCTGGACGGTCACATTGTTCAGGGGCATGTTGACCAGACTGCAACCTGCACGATGATTGAAGAAGCCGATGGAAGCTGGTATTTCACTTTCGAATATCCTTTCGACAAGGAGAAAGCTCAACAAGGATACATGACCGTTGAAAAAGGATCGGTAACCGTAAACGGGGTCAGCCTGACTGTGGTAAACTCAAAAGAAAATTCGTTCCAGGTGGCGATCATTCCTTACACTTACAACGAAACCAATTTCCACACGTTCGAAGTTGGAACCGAAGTAAACCTCGAGTTCGACATCATCGGAAAATACCTGAGCAAGCTGATGACTTTTAGCAAGTAGTGATCAGTCACAGTAAGCATAAATTTTGAAATCCGGCTAAAAAAACGGACTCTCTCAGTAATGAAAGAGTCCGTTTTTTTATGCTTTTGTCAGCCAACGGAATTGAGCCGCAAACCAACTATCGTTTCATCAGGAGTTTGGTTGTCCCGACGTTACTTCCATCAACAAACACATCGACGGTATATTCACCAGCCAGGAACTCAGCGCCTTCATTATCCCAGAAAATATTGACCGGCAATGAATTTCCTTCATAAGTAACTTCACGTTTGGCCGAAAATGGTATTTTTAAATCTTCGAACTCAAACAAATCACCGGCCGATTTCTGCAGCAACACCTGGTTCGGTTTCTGTATCCTGACATAAATGACTTTATTCCCGCGCGGGGCAGTCACATTCTTGTCAAGCACGAAACTCACCCTGATTTGCTCGGCCCGGCGGGCGCTCTCAGCTTCTTTTCCCCTGCGGTTCACCCCAACAGCGGTCAGTCCGGTGGCTTCGAGCCGTTCGGCCATTTTGATTTTCTCTTTCAGATGTTCCTTTTCTTTCTCCAGTTGCTGATTCTTCGATTCCGACTGGGCGTAGTCCTGTTTAACCTGCATGTTTTCAGCCATCAGTTTCTCATTCCGTCGGTTCAGCGAATCAACCTGAACGATATAATTTTTCATGATGTTGCGCATGGTGGTCACTTCCTGACGATATTGGGCAATCTGTTCGTAACTAACTCTTTTGACCTGTTCTACTTCGGTGAGCATATCTTTGACCTTGCCCTGGGCATTTGCCAGTTTCGACTGAAGAGCAACATTGTTGGTATGAATTGAGTCGTAATTGGTCATCATGGCGTTCAGCTCCTTTTGGATCGACTCTTTTTCCATGTTCAAAGCCTGCATAACTTTCTGGTTCTCGTTCCGCTGAACGAAGAAAACCACAACCACAATAACCAGAATTACTGATAAAAGAATAATAATCAGATTATTTCTTCTTTCTTTATCGGTTTCCCCCAACGAAAAACCTTTCTTCCTGCTGTCAAATTCATCCATCCTTGATGAGAATTAAAATTTCGTAAGATTAGGGCAAAAATAACATTTTTAAAGCCATTCAATACAAACCATCCAGTTTTTCCGTTTCTTCCGGGAGTCCCAACGAACAAGGCAAAACAAACCGAAGCCGGATTTACCGGCGCCGATTTTTACCGGTTTGCCACACAACTGCCGCTTCCGGCTAGTCTGAATGCAAACCGCTTCTCAAAACTGAATACGAGTCAGGCTGAATTATTTTTCCGGGTTCACCAATTTTCCCAGCTTCCCGTAACCTTCTTCCACACCACCGATCAAGGTTTTGGCGAGGCTATCGTAGAAGTTTTTCACTGATTCATCTTTGTCTTTTCTTTCCGGATGGTTAGCCAGGTCGCGCAGTTCATTCCTCAGGACCAACGTTCCCTGAACGATATTTTGAACTTCTTCGTCATTGGGGTTCTGATAAAGACTGGAGTAAGTAAAACAGTCGAGAATCAAGTCCGACACAACGTAATCAATTTCTTTTTTTAATCTTCTTCTAGTTGTCATAGCTATTTAATTTCAGAACTAAGTGGATATTTTATTGATTTAACATCGAGCAACTGAGCTTTGACCGACCCTACCAGGATTTCAGTTTCGACCTGAACCGGCAGATGATTTTTATCGTCAGTAAACCAAACTTTCATATACTCGCCTTCGGGGAAAAAATCTCCTTGCAGTAAATATACAGAAACTTTGTGACAACGGTATTCTTTTCCGTTGCGGGTTTTCACATTCTCCTTTCCCTGGTATCGGAAATAAAGATTATCAATCTGGCGGTCGATCAACATCCTGTACGGAACCTTTTGACCAATAAACAGTTTGTTGAAATCGAATTTCCGGAAGTTGTAAGCCGTTGCCAGCAAATCGAAGGTATTTTCCTGAACAGGGAAACTTGTCTTATAAACCTGATTCTTCCCCTGGATAATTTTGGTTGCTATTTTTCCCAACGAATAATCAAATTCATACTGGTGTATGGAGGTGTTTTTGGCATGATTGATCGACCTTCGGGAATAAATAGGCTGAAACGATTTGTAATTACTATAGGTTTCGAAGGTATCGCGCACACAATAAACCAAATCGTAAGCCTTGCAACTTTTACCCAAAGCCGTAAAATGCCAGGCTTTCTGATTTTTATATTGCAAGGTATCGGCCCTGAATTCGACATCACCGCTCTGAATCCAGATGAATTGCCAGTTGTAGTAAGCTCCGTAATGGGCATATTCGCCGGCCTTAAACGGGTAATCGATGTTTTGTCCTGCAGCCAGATTGGAAAGGAAGAATACCGACAACCAGGTAAACAACCTAAGTTTATTCATTGGGCCTGGTTCCCGATTTATTGCCAGTTTTATTGCCCGCCTGTTTCTCACGTTCTTTTTTACGGGCCTTTTCTTTTTCGGCTTCTTCGTCAATCAGTTGCTTTTTATAACCCGGGTCGTAGTCAATCTCCCAGCTTTCCTTAATCTCAAAATTTGAGCGCACCCTGATGATTTTCGGGAAATAAACCACTCGCTCTGGCTGTATTCCTTCGGCCAGAAAACCGGTATCCCACTTCCCGTTCTTGTTCGGATCCATGATCAAACGAACCTTGTATTTTTCAGGTTTCAGGTACGGGAAGTCAATTTTCCCAGCACCCAGCACCTGGATCTTCTGCAAGACCTTTTCATCCTTGTCGTTGGCCAGAAGCTGAACGATTGCCGGATCTTTCAAGCCGGAAAGAGTCAGGATAATTTTGCCGTAATAATCTTCCTTCTGGGTTTTGAATTTTTGCTCGACTTTGTTGCTGGGATGGTCATAAATGTTACGGGCGGCAGCCGAATCAATCTGGAACAGATATTCGGAATTGGGGTCCCAGTGATGTTCGATATAGTATTTCCGTATCGAGTTGGTATCTTTCTCGACCACAATCGGAATCCGGGTTTTTATTGAGTCCTCAACCGAAAAGAGCCTGACTTTCGTGGTATCGAAAGAGGTCAATGGTTCGGGCGCTTCAATCTTGATTCGTTGATAAAGATCGTGTGCCGAGGCATTTATGTTGTGAGCCAGCGTGATGGTCGGCACAACCGGTCCCTCGTTCTTCTTACGTTTTGGCTTGGGAACTTTAGGAGCCGAATAAATCAGGTCAAGGGTGTCGTGCTTTACTACCATTTGTTTCAGCGAATCGAGTACTTCATACCTTAACTCAAATTTCAGCGTATCGGCATTGCCGATCACCGTATCTGTCAGCCATACGGTTATTGAATCGCGTTTCAGGTTCGACTCCAGGAACTTCCAGTCTCTGGTTGGCTTTGGTTTCAGCAAATTAACCTGGAACGAATCGCTGAGCGACTCAGCGAAATAAAAATCACATTTATTAGACTGGCTGCGTTTGGATGCATTCAGGAACTGATCGAATCGTTCTTCTTCGAACATCATCAGGTTCTGAGACTTGGGGAAATAATCCACATGCCCGGCAATTGCCAGGGTATCCTGATCTTTAATAACAGTATCAGGCTCTGCAATAAACCTTGCCGAAGGAATAATCACCGAATCAGCAAATGCAATTTGTTCCGATTTGGCATTGTAAGTCAGGCTATTGTCCGCATCAGTCAGGGCATACAAACGATACTCGCCCGGAGCAATGTTGTCAATCATGAAAACGCCTTCTTTATTGGTCGTTCCGATGTAATCGGGCACACTATCAATAAAAGCGGTGTACTCTTTCTGTCGGTGAAGCATTACCAGGGCTTTCTCTACCGGTTCCTGGGTAAGTGCATTCTTGACAACCCCTGCCACCCGCAGACTATCAAATCTGGCCCCGGTGCTAAACGAGAAACGCATGTCCTTAATCGGGTTTTTCTCATTGTTATCAGCCACGGCGTCTTTGAAGTCGAGCGAATAAGTTGCATCCTTGCGCAGCTTTTCGGCAAATTCAACAATCAGGGTTTTGCCTTTCATTTTAATGACCGGCTTTTTCTTCATGGGTGGCGAGATAACCAGCTTCTCGCCAATTTCGTCGGGAATAATATACTCGTTAAAGGTAAAACGGACATCCGATCCATCGAAATTTGTGCCCCGCAAGCCAGGAATCGTTTTAACAACCACCGGGGGGATAGAATCTTTGGGTCCACCCGACGGACTGCCAATGTTTGCACACGAAGAATAAAAGATCAGGTAAAAAAAAGAAATCCCGATCAACAGGGGTACAATACTTTTCAGTCTGAAATATCTCATTGGCATATTGCCTGAAGAAATCCGCAGTGGATTGCCGTTGTTGTCAAAACCAGTGTGTTCCATATTTTGTATAATCCCTGCAAACTTACAAATTCCTGAATACATAGGAGAATGTGCCCGGTGAATTTATCTTTCCGGTTTCGTATAGGGCCAACATTCCAGAAAATGGCTGCCAAAAAAAACGGAGAAAGACCAAATCCTGATCTTCCTCCGTTTTTGCGGATAAGGGCTACCTGTTATTTCAAAGTTCCTTGCTGGGCCTGTTCAATCATTTGTTTGTTGGCCGTAATGTAAACCTCAACACGACGGTTTTTAGCCCTTCCATCAGCCGTTGAATTATCGGCAACCGGCTCATCATAAGCTTTGCCCTGGGTTGTCAAACGCGTTTTTTGAATTCCGTTGGAAACCAAAAAATTCGACACCGACTCAGCACGGTCGTTCGACAATTTCACATTCACATCGCGGGAACCGGTATTGTCGGTATGCCCGTAAATCGTAACATCGGTTTCAGGCGTTTCCTTCAGGGAAGCCGCAAAATTCGCCAGGGCTGATTTCGATGAGGCATTCAGATCACTTTTTCCGGTAGAAAACAAAATACCACAGTCGAAAGTAACTTTAATAGCCTGTAAATTATTGGCATCAGTCACGGTTTCGACCTGGGCTCCTTTTATCTTTTCGAGTTCGGCTTTTTGTTTATCCATCTTTTTGCCAATCAGTACCCCGGCACCAGCGCCAACCGTTCCGCCAATCGCTGCTCCAATGGCTGCTCCTTTGCCATGACCGGCCAAAGCGCCAATACCGGCGCCGATCAGGGCTCCACTGGCTCCTCCAATTACTCCGCCTTTTGTTGAATTTTTAGTGGTTGAACAGCCACTCAAAAGAATAGAACCACATAATAACAATGCAGTTAATGCTTTAAAGTTTTTCATTTCTTAAGATTTTAAATTAATTGTATTCATCGTTTGCAATGACTCCTCATAAGTAATAAGAATAAATAAATGCCGCATTTTAAATTCGTTGTTTTATTGACTCACCCCAAGCTCGCAACGCTCGCTTTGCCCCTCTCTACTCGTAGAGAGGGGGGACGTCCGCTAGCGGACGTGGGGTGAGTCAAGGATAAAATACGACAATAAATTATTTCATTTACTTAGTAGCTTACTGAACGTTTTTTTTCTGCACAAAACATATACAAAAGTAAATACAAAAGCCATCTTATCTTACGAAAACAAACAAGCTTTGTCTGCAAAATAAACCCAAAATTAACACCCGTTGTTCAAAAGAAATGAACCAAGAAGATTGAATGAAAATGCAGATAAGTACTGAAAATGAAACGAGCATGTTCGATGAATACAAACACGAATGAATATATCTCACATGCGAGTTCCATCCGGCAATTAAAAACAAATTATATTCGGATGAAATAGCCATTGGTGCAACAGCCCGCACCAACCGGAAATGTATAAATGGCTATTCCATGCGTTGGATACTTGATTGAAAAACAATAGTTAATACGAAAATTTTGCGATCAACTTTGAAAAAATAAACACATGAAGTAATGTCGTATAATTTGATTTAAAATCCGGACTCACCCCCATCACACCTTCGGTGTTCTGCCCCCCTCTCTACGCGTAGAGAGGGGAGAAAGACCGATTTATCGGGCTTTGGGGTGAGTGAAATAAAACACGACAATAAATTGATCCACTTACTTAGGCTACAAATATTTCACAACCATATACACCGCTACGCCCACAAGAAAAACGCCATAGATTTTTTTGAAGATTGGAACAGGCAGTTTTATGGCGACTTTTGAACCGAAGAACACCCCGGCAACAATTCCGCAGGCCATAAGCAAAGCAAACAGCCAGTTAAGGTGTCCTCCCTGGGCATAGACAATAACACTGGGCAGTCCCACCGGCAGTTGCAGGGCCGCCAGCGAAGTAGCAGCCGCCGCCTTGGGCTCGTAACGGAAGAACCTGGTAAGCGCCGGAACAATAACAATTCCCCCACCCTTGCCGAACATTCCGGCAATAACGCCGGCCGAAGCGCCAAGGCCCGAGAATTGAAAAAACGAATGTTCCTTTTGTTCTCCGGGAAGCGTCGTTTCAGCAATTCCATTTTTACGGCCAAGAAGTGCAGGAATATTCAGATATCCCACAGCCACGTACAAAAGGAATACGGCATAAAGTTTGGCCAGCAGGTTGATGTTTACCGACAGCGCCAGTTTGGCCCCGAAGTATGACCCCAGCAACAGCCCGGCCGAGATCCATAACGAATCTTTTATTTTGATGTACCCGGCTTTGTAGTAGTTGATAACGCCCAGTATGCCCACCGGGAGCAACATGGCCGCCAGCGAAGTCGCGTTGGCATTGAGAATGTCCATCCCCAGGAAAGCAATAAGGGTAGGAACCATAATGATACCCCCGCCAATACCAAACAAACCCGACATTATTCCGGCCATTATCCCAACCAATGCAATCCCAACTACCAACATAGCCTTTCAGTATTAATTTTTAAACTGCTCAAAAATAAGGCTTTATTTCCGGTATTGACCGAGAGAACCGGATTCTGCGAGGAATTTAAGATTCGGGAGACAGAGAATTAAGCAAGAGTTAAGAAACACCTGACGTCTTCGCTGGCATCAGGTGAAGTTCAACACCGACTCATCGCTAGGTGTTGCACGCCGCTCAGAGTCCTATTTATTATGGGCGGTTTTTTAATTTTTGTTTTCAATTAATTTCCATATAAATGCCTGATAAACAATGTAACCAACTTTCCTATTTTCTTTGTTTTCTTTAACTCCAGTGTATGGCACATCTACAAAAAATGTATTGTTATCTTTTATAATAATTTTTGAGAAAGCGAAACCATCAGTATTTTCATGAAAATGATATCCTTCACCATATTTTAAGTTTACAGGGTTAATTATGAACTGACCATCAAATCCACTAATTTTTTTGCTTAATGATTTTCCTGAAAATATAATCTTGTTCCCCTTTACCGTACATCTTATTTCTTGAATTGCATCGTTGGGAAATCTCTTCCAGTATGAATGAAATGTTTTATTGTTGAATTTTCTTTTTAGAAAATACCAATATCTAAACTGTTGAAGGCCATAAATAAGAATCAAAGTAAAGATTGTGTTCGCAATTATTCCAGTAATGATTGAACTCCAGAAGTTTTCTGGAATATCTATTGTCATAGCCATACTTAATTATTTTTCGTTTTCAATTCGTCAAATTTTTCTAGTCCAATATTCATTAACCGTTGAAATATCTGTCCTAAATGATTAAGAATCTTATCATAACTGGTTACTATCTCAATTGAGTCAGACCAACAAATATTTGTAATTGTATCTACCTGTTTCAACGAATCATTATCTCTATGCGCAATTGCAGTATTTCGTATCACTTTAAGCATGTCGAAATAATTAGCCTTAAAAGAATTCAATTCTCTCCTTACATTAATCAATTCTTCCTCAATGGTTTTATCCAGTATTTTTGTGGAAATTAATTCCTTAAAGTCTTTACCCAATAAATCAAAAAAATCATTTATGGATTCATAAATAATTAAACATGCTTGTCTCGCATAATATCGTTTTTGCCACTCATTGTCAGCCAGTATTAAATCTTGTCCAACGACTTTAAAATCAAATGATATTATATTTATAAATCCAGCAATATTCCATATGAATTTTGTGTCCTCAAACTCATTAAATTTTGCGTGATTAATTCCTTTTATAAAATAATCAAGTGTTTGCTCTTGTGTCTCGAAGTTTTTCCAGAATGTTGACTGTAATTCTTTTCGTTGTTTACGAATATTGTCAGCTAATAAATAGTCAGTTTCATTGATTTTGTACATTGGTTTCTTTTTTTTCAAAATTGGCTATAACGTCTTGTGTATAATCACCTGCGTTTATTTCTTCTTTGTCATTATAAAAGGTGCGTTTATTCCTACAAAATGTAGGAACTAAAAACAGGCATCACGATCTATTGCCAACAGGTATTTTATTTTCTCCGCTTTTCGAAGGGTGAATTTAACAAGATAACCTTCGCTGGCGCGGATTTTCAATCTATGTTCTCTGAGTTATTCAATCAGCTTTCCTGTTTTGGCACGAATTACAAACTCACTCCAGCAAAGGAGAACTAAGTTATAAGACTAAAAAGATGTCGCATTTCGAATTGTTTATTTTTGACTCACCCCAAGCTCGCAATGCTCGCTTTGCCCCTCTCTACGAGTAGAGAGGGGGGACGTCCGCCAGCGGACGTGGGGTGAGTCAAGGATAAAATACGACAATAAATTGTTTTACTTACTTATCTTATTTCGGTTTTTGGGTAATTGTTACGTTATCAAAATAATCACCATCTTCAAGTTCGATATTAACAATCCTTTTAACAGGTA
>CAZAVU010000030.1:0-48354 GCA_964488805.1 uncultured Odoribacter sp.
TTGTTTTATTTTCGATTATTTGTTTTTATATTTGTATTCGATAATAAACGAAAGTTTAATTGTATGTCAAAGATAAACACAAACGAAATCAAACAGCTAAAATTACAGGCTGAGAAGATTAGGAAAAGAATCGTTGAAGTTGTTTATGCCTCAAAAGCTGGGCATATTGGAGGCTCACTATCCTCGGTGGAGATTGAAACAGCTTTGTATTTTCATAGTATGAATATTGATCCCAAAGATCCTCTCAAAGCTGATCGCGACCGGTTTATCCTCAGTAAAGGACACAGTGTTGAAGCCCTTTATGTGGTTTTGTCTGCCGCAGGATTTTTCCCTGATGAACTTTTGGACAGTTACGGTCATTTTAAATCCGCACTTGCAGGTCACCCCACCCGCAAAACACCTGGTGTTGAATTGAACAGCGGCGCTTTAGGGCATGGTTTATCCGTTGGGGTTGGAATGGCTGTTGCAGCTAAGATGGATCAAAATTCCTATCGCACATTTGTTTTGATGGGCGATGGAGAACAGGGTGAAGGTTCTATTTATGAAGCAGCCATGTCGGCCAGTCATTATAAATTGGATAACCTGGTGGCAATCATTGATCGTAACGAATTGCAAATCAGTGGAAAAACAGAGGATGTCATGTCGCTGGAACCCATGCGTGGACGTTGGGAAGCCTTTGGTTGGGAAGTTTTTGATGTAGACGGTAATGATATGGAAGATGTTGTAAACACCTTTATCAATATGGACCACTCTAATTCCAGGCCAAAGCTGCTCATAGCTCATACAACCAAAGGGTGTGGAATATCGTTTATGGAAAAAGTGGCCAAATGGCATCATGGGGTTCCCAATGAAGAACAGTTTGCTGAAGCTATAAGCGAAATAGATGAACGGATTAAAAGTTTGAATGAATAAGAAGGATATAAGAATCATGGAAAAGGAAACCATAAACACTATTCCCTGCCGGAAAATGTTTACCGATACCTTGGTAGAGCTGGCAAAGCAAGATAAAGATATTGTTGCAGTTACAACTGATGCACGGGGGTCGGTTACACTCGACTCTTTTTCAAAGGAGCTGCCCGGTCAGTTTGTTGAATTGGGAATTGCGGAACAGAATGCCGTTGGAGTTGCCGCCGGACTGGCTTCATGCGGAAAAAAAGCCTTCGTGTGCGGCCCAGCTTGCTTTTACGTGGCCCGGAGCCTGGAACAGGTCAAAGTTGATGTCGCTTATTCCGGGTTTCCGGTTAAAATTCTCGGGGTCAGTGGAGGAGTCAGTTACGGAGCTCTGGGATTTTCTCACCACAGTTTACACGACATAGCGGTCTTGAGAACTTTCCCCGGAATGCACATTGTGCTTCCTTGTGACATTTTTCAAACTCAGAAACTTGTTCGGGAGTTAATTGATTATCCTTATCCGGTTTACATCAGAGTAGGTCGGAATGCTGTCCCGAATGTTTATGAAAACGAGAGTGTTGACTTCAAAATTGGCAAAGCAAATCAGTTGCTCGAAGGAAACGATCTTACCTTAATCGGAACCGGAGAAACGGTGTACCACTGCCTTCAGGCCGGCCTGAAACTTCGGGAATCAGGAATCCAGGTTCGGGTCATTGATATGCATACCTTAAAACCTTTCGATCGGGAAATTGTAGAAAAGGCAGCTAAAGAAACAGGAAAAATCATTACAGTAGAGGAACATAGTATTTTTGGTGGATTGGGAAGCGCTGTTGCTGAAGTCGTTTCGCAAAGTTATCCGATTCCTTTAAAGATACTCGGAATTCCTGATGAAAATGCCATACATGGGAACCCGCTTCAAATCTTTAACCATTATGGTATTGATGTTGAAGGTATTGTTAAAACAGCACTGGAATTTTTAGATAAATCCGAATAAAGCTTGCGTTTTCCCCAGGACTGGTTGTCCAGAAACCTTTTTCTGCTATCAAACAGATATTTTCCTTTTTCTTCGAATTTATTTTCGTTTATTTTCAAAATCTCTTTAATAACTAAAACTAACTTGAAATGAAATATGTTCTGGCCATCGATCAAAGTACATCGGCCACCAAAGTAATGCTATTCGACGCATCGGCAAATCTGGTACACAGAGTAAGTCTCTCTCACGAACAATATTATCCGGAAGAAGGATTTGTAGAACACGATCCTGAGGAGATCTTTGAAAATACAGTTGCCGGTATGCTCGAAGTTTTGAAAACTTCGGGTAAAAGTGCTTCAGATGTTGCTGCTATTTCAATAACCAATCAGCGCGAAACCAGCCTGATTTGGGATCGCACAACAGGAAAACCCATCGCAAATGCGGCCGTTTGGCAATGCCAGCGAGGAAAAGATTTTTGCAAAAGCCTGAATGAACAAGGTTATGGCTCGAAAATCAGGGAGAAGACCGGCTTGTTGGTCGACCCGTATTTCTCGGCTAGTAAACTCCGCTGGTTGATTAACAATGTCGATGGTGCCAAAGAATCGGCACAACGGGGCGATTTATTGCTGGGTACAATGGATAGCTGGTTGCTTTGGAAACTAACCAACGGGAAAGTTCATGCAACCGATTTCTCGAATGCCTGCCGCACCATGCTGTTCAATATCAATACGCTGAAATGGGACGATGAATTGATTGAATTGTTCGATTTACATCCATCCATGTTCCCTGAAGTAAAATTCAGTGACCAGATATTTGGTTACACCGAACCATTGGATGTATTTGATCAACCAATCGCCATTGCAGGATTACTTGGCGATTCGCACGCCGCCTTATTTGGGCAGAATTGCTTAGAGCCGGGGATGGCAAAAGCTACCTACGGAACAGGCTCTTCAATCATGATGAATATTGGCAACGAGCCTTTGGCGGCTCCGACCGGTTTAGTAACCTCGGTTGGATATGGCCGCGCCGGAAAGATAGATTACGTGTTCGAAGGCAATATCCACTGCACCGGCGATACCATTAATTGGCTGGTGAACGATGCAGAACTGATTTCAAGCTCTGCGGAATCGGAACAATTGGCCTTGTCGGTAAAAGATAACAACCAGGTATATTTTGTACCATCATTTGTTGGTTTGGGAGCTCCATATTGGGATAATCAGGCCCGTGCCTGTATCTCCGGAATGGCGCGGAATACCAAAAAAGCGCACATTGTTCGCGCAGCACTCGAAAGCATTGCTTACCAAATTAAAGACCTGATCGACCTGATGGTTGAAAATGCCAGCATTCCCTTCCGCGAAATGCGCGTCGATGGCGGTCCAACCCGGAACAATTTCCTCATGCAATTCCAAAGCGATATGCTTCGTAAGGAAGTTGTCAGAAGCAATATAGAAGAAGTTTCTGCTTTGGGTGCGGCTTTTATGGCTGGTTTGGCCTGTGGTGTCTGGAAAGATCTGGACGAAATCAAAGCGCTCCGGAAAGTGGATAAAACTTTTGCTCCGGCGATGCCTTCCGAAGAAATTGAAAAACTGTACTCAGGCTGGAAAGTGGCAGTTAAGCGCGCCAGACTGGTAGAGTAAAATAAAAAGTTACGAGTTGGTACACGGCGCTTATCCCGCAACTTGTAACTCGCAACCCTCAACGATTTTAATAACTAAATAACAAAACTATGGAACTTAAAAAACAAACATTTGGGGTAATCATTGCTACCCGCAACATTTTCAATGCAAAGCTGGCTGTTGAAGCACGCGCCAAAGTTTTAGGCAAACTCGATCAGATGGGATTCAACACCATCATTTTGCCATCAGAAGAAACACCGACCGGCAACATTGAAGGTTATGCCGACGCTGTAAAATGTGCTGATTTATTCCGCAAAAACAGCGAAGTTATTGATGGTGTTCTCGTTGTGTTACCCAATTTTGGTGACGAACTGGGAGTGGTCAATTCAATCAAAATGTCGGGACTGAAAGTGCCGGTGTTGGTTGTTGCCGTTGACGACGATAACGACAAAGTGGATGTAAAAAGTCGCCGCGACGCCTTCTGCGGAAAGCTGTCGGTGTGCAATAACTTCTACCAATATGGCGTGAAATTTACGGATACCATTTACCATACTTACAGTTTGGATAGTGCTGAATTCACCAAAGACCTTGTTAAATTTTCAGGAGTCTGCCGGGTGGTAAAAGGCTTGAAAGGTCTTCGCGTTGGCGCGATTGGTACCCGCCCGATTGGTTTCCAAACCATGCGCGTAAGCGAAAAACTGTTGCAGTCCAGCGATATTACGGTGGTTCCCGTTGATATGTCCGAAATTATAGCTGCTGCCGAAAAAATCAATGAAAACGATCCGGACGTTATTGCTAAAGTTGCAGCAATTCAAAATTACGGATCGTGTGCTGTGGT
The DNA here is from genome assembly GCA_964488805.1 of uncultured Odoribacter sp. Classification (GTDB taxonomy): domain Bacteria; phylum Bacteroidota; class Bacteroidia; order Bacteroidales; family Prolixibacteraceae; genus Aquipluma. Next base: position 4,319 of record CAZAVU010000030.1, read on the forward strand.
TGCCAAAGCAAAAATTGCCAAACAGGCTCGCTTCGGTCTGGCAGTTGAACGGTGGATTGAAGAGAACGATATCGATATTTCGGCTTTACAGTGCTGGGAATCAATTGAAAAGAATTACGGTTGTGCCGCCTGCGTGACCATGAGTATGATGGGCGAAAAACTGATGCCATCGGCTTGCGAGGTTGACGTAGCAGGTACCGTTTCCATGTACGCTTTGGCTTTGGCCGCTCAAACACCATCGGCTTTGCTCGACTGGAACAACAACTTTGCAGAAGATCGCAATAAAGTAGTTTGCACACACTGCAGCAACTATCCAAAATCATTCTTCCAGAGCGATATTGAAATTGGTAGCCTCGACGTTTTGGGAACTGTTTTAGGCAGTGAAGATACATTTGGAGCAGTGAAAGGAAAAGTAGCTCCTGGCGACATGACTTATTTCCGTATTTCAACCGACGATCAGCGCGGTGTAATAAAATCATACCTGGGCGAAGGTAAAATGACTAACGATCCTTATGGAATGGACGGAGGTATTGCAGTTTGCGAAATTCCAAACCTTCAGGGCCTGATGAAATTCATGTGTAAAAACGGATACGAACACCACGTCGCCATGGTTCGCAGCCATGTGGCCGACATTCTCGAAGAAGCCATTGGCAATTATCTGGGTTGGGAACTTTATAAACACCAATAATCCGATACCAGTATGATTTTAGTTCATAATTACGCATTGGCCGTGTTCTTCTTTGTGATCTCCATGATTTGCTGGGGATCATGGGCGAATACGCAAAAGCTGGCCGCTAAAAACTGGCGTTTCGAGCTGTTCTACTGGGATTTGACCCTTGGCCTTTTACTGATGGCTACTTTGTCGGCTTTTACCTTTGGAAGCATGGGAACTGAAGGCCGCACGTTTATGCAGGATTTGGCGCAGGCCGATTCTTCGAGCATCATGAATGCCATGCTTGGCGGAATCGTCTGGAACCTGGGCAATCTGTTGCTGGTGGCTGCTATCGCGGTTGCTGGGATGTCGGTTGGTTTCCCGATTGGCGGTGGAATCGCCTGGATATTGGGCATCATCGTTAATTTTATTCTGGTGGTTCTGGATAAAGGAAAACCTGAAGGAAACACGCCTTTACTTTTTACCGGAGTGGCCGTAATTATCATTGCCATTTACCTGAGCATGTTGTCGTTTAAAAAGCTGGCCAAAGAGCAGAAAAAAACTTCAGCAAAAGGAATTTTGTTATCGGTTGCAGCAGGTTTGCTCATTGCTTTCTTCTACGGGCTGGTGGTGAAATCACTCGACAATTCATTTGTTGCAGGTGGTGCAGGAAATCTGACTCCTTTTACCGGGGTATTCTTTTTCGCTATAGGAGTTGTGGTGAGTACACCCGTTTTCAACTCATTGTTTATGCGTTATCCGGTTGAAGGAAAACCTGTTAAAATGGCCGAATATTTCAAGGGAAGTTTACTGACCCATTCCACCGGTGTGATTGGCGGATTGATCTGGATGTTCGGTATGGTGGTCAGCTTTATGTCAGCAGGGGCAACCAATCCGGCTATTTCGTATGCACTGAGCAACGCAGCTCCTGTTGTGGCTATTCTTTGGGGCGTATTTGTCTGGAAAGAATTTAAAGGAGCGCCCAAAGGAACCAACAGCCTTCTGGCAACCATGTTTGTGTTGTTCCTGGTTGGGCTGGTTTTGATTACCATGTCGAATTCATAGATACTAGAAAAGAAACACAGATTAAGAAATAAGGAAAAACAAATAGTCGATTTTGTTTTTTCCTTATTTCTTGTTTCTTATTCATCCGGTTGAAAGTTATTATTCAACACTCGAAAGCCATGGGTTTATTTTCCAAACATAAACGAAATGATAAAATTGAAAATTTACCTTTCTGGTTCTTTATCGTTACGGTTTTTACTAAAAATAACTCTGTTTTTAAACCTTGGACTTCTTTCTCTGGCTGTATCAGCCTTCGAAAAGCCACGGGTTTTTGTACTAACCGATATTGAAAACGAACCCGATGATGCCATGTCGATGGTGCGTTTTATGGTTTATGCCAACCAGTTCGATATTGAAGGTTTGGCGGCAACCACTTCCATACACCAGCAAAAGCGCATAGCTCCCGAGCGCATTCACCAAATTGTTGAAGCGTACGGCAAGGTTCGTGATAATATGGAATTGCACGAATCGGGCTTTCCACCCCTGGAATCTGTGCGCTCGGTGATTACTGAAGGTCTGGCAGATTATGGAATGAATGCTGTTGGCGAAGGTAAAGATTCGCCAGCCTCGGAAATGCTGATTAAGGCGGTGGATAAAAATGATCCGCGTCCATTGTGGGTGCCGGTTTGGGGCGGTTCCAACGTGTTGGCTCAGGCCCTTTGGAAAGTCAGAAAAACAAGATCGGCTGACCAAGTGAAAATGTTTGTTTCTAAACTACGGGTTTACACCATTTCCGACCAGGACGATAGTGGCCCATGGATCAGAAAGGAGTTCCCTGACTTGTTTTACATCGTAAGTCCGGGCTTTAGTGCAGGTGGCGCTTACCATTATGCAACCTGGAGCGGAATCAGCGGCGATAATTTTCACGGGCGTTTTGCCGGCGCCGATTTTACAACCGTTACCAACGAATGGCTCGATAAAAATATTCGCAAAAAAGGACCACTTGGCGCTGAATATCCACGGTGGGAATATTTGATGGAAGGTGATACTCCTTCATTTTTAACCCTGATCAACAACGGATTAAGCGATCCTGAACATCCCAATTGGGGAGGGTGGGGTGGCCGCTACGAACTTTATACACCACGAATGCAAAAGTGGTACCTGTATCCTGAAAGTCGCCCGATATGGACCGATGCGATTGACGAAGTTCTGGGGTACGACAACCGCTGGCATTCGGGCAATCACGAAACAATCTGGCGGTGGCGTGAGGCTTTCCAAAACGACTTTGCAGCCCGCATGGATTGGACAATTCTTCCGAAGGAAAAAGCCAACCACCCGCCGGTGGTAAAAATTGATCAGCAAAGCAATTTAACGGCCAAACCCGGTGAACAGATTAACCTGACTGCTAAAAATTGCAGCGATCCCGATGGAGATGCCCTGTCGTACAAATGGTTCTTTTATAATGAAGCCGGTACTTTCCCAGTATCGAGTGCAACAAGCGGTCAAGCCATAGATATCAAAAATTTCGATCAGCCCGAAGCCTGGTTTGTAATACCCACCGGCAGGGTTATGGCTCCCGGAACCGGAACAATTCACATCATTCTTGCGGTGACCGATCACGGAACGCCGCGTTTGACCCGCTACCAACGTGTCATTGTAAATGTAGTCAAGTAGAAAGATTTTATATGAATAGCAGATTCGTACAAACTGTCACTTTCGTCATTGCCTTTTTTCTTTTCCTGAATGTGGCAACAGCCCAGCAAAAGATCGAAAGATGGGCACGTTTCGAGTTGGTCTTCAATCATTCCAATCCGAATGAAGATTTTCAAAAAGTCAACCTTTCAGCAACCTTTTCTACCAAGGATACCAGCTTTGTAGTTTCCGGGTTTTATGATGGAAACAATCAGTATAGAATTCGTTTTATGCCTTGTGAAACTGGCGTTTGGAATTATATCACCACCAGCAACATTCAGGCATTGAATAAAAAGAAAGGTACTTTTGAATGTGTTGAAGCGACAGGTTCTAATCACGGGTTGGTAAAAGTTCACGATACCTACAATTTCAAATATGCTGATGGAAAACCGTATTATCCTTTCGGAACTACGGCCTACGCCTGGAACCACATGAGCCGTGAGCTTCAAGAGATGACACTGGAAACATTAAAGAAGTCGGGGTTCAACAAAATACGCATGTGTGTTTTTCCTAAGAATTACGATCTGGTTAAGGAAGAACCTGAAATCTATCCTTTTCAGGTCAAAGAAATTCGTAAAGATCAGGATGGAAAAGAAGTGAATGTCTGGGATTTTGATCGGTTCAATCCGGTTTTCTTTCAGACTTTGGAAAAGCAAATTGACGAACTGGAGCAACTTGGCATTCAGGCCGATTTAATTCTGTTTCATCCGTACGACAAAGGTCGGTGGGGCTTCGATGCCATGCCTAACGAGGTGAATATCCGCTACCTCAATTATTTGATTGCGCGTTTGGGCTCATTCCGCAATGTGTGGTGGTCGATTGCCAACGAATGGGACCTGGTGAAATACAAAACCCACAGCGACTGGGAACTGCTCTCGAAAACAGTCAGCCAAACCGATCCATACCATCATCTGTGTTCCATCCACGGAAGCACGGCCAAGTATTTCGAGTATTGGGAGCCTTGGTTTACCCACATCAGCATTCAGGACGAATCGCCGTTGATGAACTGGGGTGCGGCTTCCATCCTTCGGTGCGCCTATTATAAGCCGGTCATTTACGACGAGGTTGGCTACGAAGGCAACCTGAAGCAGCGCTGGGGCCGGTATAGCCCGGAGGAAATGACCTACCTCGTTTGGATGGGTACAATTGCCGGAACCTATGTCACTCATGGTGAATCGTATATGTTTAAAAATGACAAGGATACTATTTTCTGGGCAAAGGGTGGTATGTTTAAAGGCGAAAGCTGGAAGCGGATTGCCTTCCTGAGAAAAATCGTTGAACAATGCCCAAATCCGCTTCAAATGGCCGATCTGGGACGCGATCACCGCACCTCTTCTGCAGGAAAAGGATATTACCTGATATACTTTGGAAAGGAAATGAACGACACCTGGCAATTTAATCTTCCCGCGAAAAATGCCGGGTATGAAAAGCTGAAGGCCAGGGCCAAATTTAAAGTTGAAATTATTGATACCTGGGAAATGACCATTCAGCCGGTATCTCAGATTTTCGAAACGGGCGCGGAAAACGATTACCGGTTGTACGACAAAGATTTCAAGAAAATCAGGCTGCCACTGAAGCCATATCTGGCATTGAGAATAACAGAATTATAAGTTTCAGTATAAATTAAGAAGGTTATCAACTTGATATTGAATCAGAATAAAAACAGCACAATATGGATCACACACCTGTCATTGGATTAGTGATGAAATCACTTCAGGCCGAATTTTTTCAGGAAATGAAAAAGGGTGCCCTTGAGTTTGCACAAAAGCAAAACAACTTTGAGTTGATAACCGTCGGCACATCCAGCCAAACAGAAATCGACCTGCAAATTGAACTGATAGACAACCTGATCAGCCAAAAAGTCGATGCTCTGGTGGTGGTTCCCATCGATTCAAAAGCTTTGGTTCCGGTAGTGGTAAAAGCTGTCAATGCCGGAATTAAAGTTGTGAATATCGACATTCGGCTTGATGAAGGATTGCTTTCACAAAACGGAGTTGAGCTGACCTACGTGGGCCCCGACAACGAAACTGCCGCCCAAATGGTAGGGGATGTTCTGTCCCGAAAATTACAAAAAGGTGCCAAAGTTATCCTTATTGAAGGGTTACAGGTTGCCGAAAACGCACAACAACGCAAACAGGGATTTCTAAGGGCGATTGTTGAATATCAGTTGAATCTGGTTGCTTCGGAAGCCGCTGACTGGGAAACCAGTAAAGCCAAAGAGGTATTCTCCCGGTTACTGGCTTCGCATCCCGATGTGGAAGGCGTCTTCTGCAGCAACGATGCCATGGCTTTGGGCGTTCTTCATATTCTGGAACAAAATAAGCTGGACGGGAAGATAGGCGTGGTGGGATTCGATAACGATGCTTCTGTTCAACCCTATCTGGCTTCAGGAAAATTGCTGGCCACAATCGATGCTTTCGGCTCGCAGATGGCCGTTCAGGGCATTGAATATGCCTTGAAAATTTTGGATGGTCTGGAAAACAAAGGATCGTACAGCACAGCATTTAAGCTGATCGAAAGTGCTGATTCTTTGAAAAAAGACTGACCGATAATCCGGTGGCGGACAAATCGGTTGAAGTGAATCTAAAAAATAATGTCCTATCTTTGCCGCATTTGTAAAATCAAGGATAAAAACTATAGATATGTTTTCACAGTTTAACGAGGTCAGGGAGGCAATTGAAGAGATACGGCAAGGCAAAATAGTTTTGGTTTTTGACGATGTCGCACGCGAAAATGAAGGGGATTTTATTGCCGCCGCCGAATTGGTGACTCCTGAAATAGTAAACTTTATGGCTACCCATGGCCGTGGACTGATTTGTGTTGCGTTAACTGCCGACCGATGCCGGGAACTTAAACTGGATCCGATGGTGGCAAGTAATTCGGCAACCATGTCAACCAACTTCACGGTTTCGGTCGATCTGAAAGGACATGGCTGCACCACCGGCATCTCGGCCTTCGATCGGGCAAAAACCATAAAAGCATTGGTCGATCCGGCAACAAATCCTGAAGAACTGGGCCGTCCCGGACATATTTTCCCGCTGATTGCCGACCCGAAGGGAGTTCTTGCCCGCAACGGTCACACTGAAGCTTCGGTTGACTTACCCAGACTGGCAGGTTTAGCACCAGCCGGCGTTTTGGTTGAAGTGATGAACGCCGACGGTTCGATGGCCCGGCTGGAGGATTTAATTGAAGTAGCCAAAATTCATGGTATCAAACTGATTTCGATCAGTCAGCTTACCGAATACAGAAAAGAATTTAATATCTGAAACAATGCTTCCAAACCAACGACGTGATAAGATTCTTGAGCTGATCCGGGAAGACGGACATGCCAAAGTAATGGATTTGAGCCGCATATTTAAAGTTACGGAAGTGACCATCCGGCAAGATCTTGAACGGCTAGAAAAAGAAGGGTTCATAACCCGGGAACATGGTGGCGCTTACCTGAAAGACATCGATCTGAATGTGCGTAATTTTAGCCTTCAGAACCAGGAAAACCTGGCAGAAAAACAGGCCATTGCCCTAAAAGCTATCGAATACATCAATGATGGCGATATTATCATTCTGGATTCCGGGTCAACCACCACTGAAATTGCCCGGCTGGTAACCGGCTACCGCAACCTGACCGTTATTACAAATGCCCTGAACATTGCTTTGATATTGGGAGCGCAGGCCGGAATCAACGTCATAGTTACGGGCGGCGAGTTTAAAGCTCCAACCTTGTCGCTGACAGGACAGAAAGCGGCCGATTTTTTCCAGAACCTGCACGTCGATAAATTGTTTCTGGCTACGGCCGGAATCGCACTTAAATCAGGGCTTACCTATCCCGGAATCAGCGACATCTGCGTGAAAAGAGCCATGATTGAGTCGGCCAATGAAATTTACCTGGTTGCCGACTCCTCGAAAATCGGGAGAAACTCGTTAGCCAGCCTTGGAGCACTTTCGCTGATCAATTACCTGATTACCGATTCGAAGGTCAAATCGGAAGACATCGAATGGCTAAAAAATTACGATGTCAAATTTATTATTGCCGAGTAAACTTCAACAAGAAATAGGGTTAACCCGCAGGGGCCAATGAGAATAGCCACAGGTGAAACCTGCGGCACCGGTAACCCATTGCACCCCCAACCACGAATGGGATTGAATTAATTACCGATTCACATTCAATCCCATTCGGGATTGCTGTGTGCGGTCGTCATCATTTCCACGCATTCCATACGTGGCTATTCCTATTCAATCGCTTCGCTATTTTCTGCCAAACATGCACTAGAACTGGCCATAGAGCAAAACGAAGACGCTGCAATAAATTACATTCAAGGCATAAATTTGTAGAGACAAGGCAGTGCCTTGTCTCTACCGGTTTATATGATCATCGTTATAATTATACAGGGCAAAAAAAACAGGGCAATGCCCTGTCTCTACGTGCGTACAATATTTCTTATTTCTTCTTTTTATTCTGTTCTTCGTTCGAGATAGCCTCACGCATCGATGTGTCGGCCATGATATTTTTATATTTCATGTAATCCATGATCCCAAGATTGCCATTTTTAAATGCTTCGGCAATGGCCATCGGGATTTGAGCTTCGGCATCAATCACTTTGGCACGGGCTTCCTGGGCTTTGGCTTTCATTTCCTGTTCAAGAGCAACAGCCATGGCACGACGTTCCTCAGCTTTCGCCTGGGCAATGTTTTTATCGGCTTCAGCCTGATCCATTTGCAATCCGGCACCGATGTTTTTACCAATATCGATGTCGGCAATATCGATGGAAAGAATTTCGAAGGCCGTCCCGGCATCCAAACCTTTACCCAGCACCACCTTGGAAATTGAATCGGGAGTTTCGAGCACTGCTTTATGGGTATGCGAGGAGCCAATAGACGATACGATGCCTTCGCCAACGCGTGCTAAAACCGTCTCTTCGCCGGCGCCTCCAACCAATTGGCGGATGTTGGCCCGTACAGTTACACGAGCTTTGCAGATAAGCTGAATTCCATCCTTGGCAACGGCAGCCACCGGAGGAGTATCAATAACTTTGGGGTTTACCGACATCTGGACAGCCTGAAAAACATCGCGTCCGGCAAGGTCAATTGCGGTAGCCATTTTAAACGAAAGATCGATGTTGGCTTTCTGCGCTGAAACCAAAGCGTGGACAACCTTCTCCACATGACCTCCGGCCAGATAGTGAGCTTCCAGTTCGTTGCGGTTCAGCACCAGTCCGGCTTTTGTTCCTTCAATCATCGCACGTACAATGACCGATGGCGGCACTTTCCGGAAACGCATCAGGAAAAGCTGCATCAGTGAAATCCGCACATCCGACACCAGGGCTGAAAACCAGAGCCCAACCGGGATATAATACAAAATAATGATCAGGAGAATAAAGATTCCCAGGATCAAACCAAATACTCCAAGGCCTGTAATTTGTTCCATTATTCTAAGTTTAAAGGTTCAACGGTTATTAGTGATTTTTCGATTTGTACAATTTTTACCTGAACTCCCGGATCGACATAATTGCCGGTCGATTTGGCTTCAACCACCACGTTATTCACTTTAATCTTTCCCATCGGTGCCAAACGGCCTATTGTAATTCCAATGTCGCCAACTTTAACTTTTTCCTGATCAATTTCGTTCGCAACGCCTGTTACAACTGCATCAAGGACCATCTTTTTCCCTGCTTTTCCTTTAAAAAATTTAACAAGCAGGATAGGGGCCACGATCAATACAAAGGCCAGTGTCAAAAAGCCGGCAAGAGTGCCAAAGCTGGTAAAGGCCAGATAAACGCTGTATGCAAAAAGTAAAAAGGCTCCAATCCCGGCAATGGTTATCCCGGGCAGGATGGTAATTTCGATCAGCAATAATACAATTCCTAAAAAAATAAGAAACAGAATGATCAGAAGGTTCATATAGCAGGATTAATCGATTGTAGCTTTAAGTTCTTTTTGAACCAAGGCATTTTTCATTGGCCTAAGATAAGAAAAACTACCTTTTTTAACATCACATTTTCCTTTATAATGAACCAATAATGTGCATTGTTCTGCCTGGTAAGTGTCGTGATCGCAAATTTCAATCAAAGCATTGATCACGTAATCGAAGGTGTGGTAATCGTCGTTGTGCAGAACCAGTAACCGATCATGCGATTTTTTCTGTTCATTCTGTTTGTCGACTTGTTTCTGTGTTGATCCTTTTGAGGTCATAATTCATTGTTTATTTTTCTGGCTTCGTTAACTGTTATCTTCTTTGCGTTCTGATAAGCAACCACAGTGGCATTTTTTACACCTTCCTGTTTAACCTGATTCTGCATCGTTACTGCTTCCTGCCAGGTTTTCAGATTTCCGGTGGTATATACTGTAACACCTTTTTCGTCAATATGGTTCTCTATTTTCCGTATTACTGAAAGCTTTTTCATCAATTTATTGGCCGATTCAGGCACTTTTCCTTTATAAGCTCCAATCTGGATTTTATAGATAACTCCCGAAACAGGTTCTACCTTTACTTCCTGAGGTTTTGCAGCCTTGGTGTGTTTATACAAAATGATGGTGTCGGGAACAACATGAGCTACATTACCCGCATTTAGAATACTGTCCTTTAGCAAATTGATTTTCTGCTGGAAACTGGCAATTTCATCTTTTGATGCCGATTGCCAGTAACGGTCTTCCTCATTCCTTGCATTCTGATAAAGCGCCTGTATTTCCTGGTTCAACAAATTGGAGCGATCTTCATTCTTCAGTATCAGATCCGAAATTTCGGTTTTCTTTTCCTCGGGCAAATTGGAATAAAGCTTACGCAGACTGTCGGTTTGCATCGCCAGATGTTTCAATTCCTGTTCTCCGAGCCAGGCCTTAACGAACATCTTTTTTGCTTCGCTTTTGACAAAATGATTGATTTTTAAATAAACAATCTCTGAATTTACCTGAAATTCAATGGTTTCACGGAGCAGACGGGGTGGAACCAATGTGTCGTTTCCTGCCGAAAAATTAGTATCCGAAAAATTGAAGTTATACTGAAGATCAGAAGTTTGGATTTCAAATCTGTCTTTATCCCCACACGAGCCTGTCGTGTTTCCAGCCAACAAGGATTGGCTACCGAGGATAAACAAAAAAGCCAGAAAGCTTGTTTTTATACTTGTTTTAATAAGAATTAACATATAACGCGCCGGATTGATTTGGCTTTAAAAATACAAAAAATGTACCAAGAGCCATCTATTTCTAGTTACCTTTATTTTAAGAACAACACAAGCTCTGAGCCGCTTTATATTATTATTTCAAGTATATTTGTCTAACTTAAAAAACAATGATCAATGTTAAAAAGAGGAGAGAAAGCCCCAGATTTTTCAGGTTTGAATCAAAATGGGGAAGTGGTTTCACTAAGCAAATTCAAGGGCAAAAAGCTCATTTTATACTTTTATCCGAAGGATAATACCCCCGGATGCACAGCCGAATCGTGTAACCTGAACGATAATTATCAGATCTGGCTTTCGAAAGGATATGAAGTGGTAGGAGTGAGTCCTGATAGTGTTGCTTCTCATAAGAAATTTGCCGATAAATTTCAGTTCGGATTTAACCTGATAGCCGATCCGGATACCAAAATTCTCCAGGCTTATGGTGTGTGGGGAGAGAAAAGTATGTACGGGAAAAAATACATGGGCGTTTTGCGGACTACTTATGTGATTAGTGAAGAAGGCATTATTGAAGAAATCTTTGAAAAAGTGGACACTAAAAACCATACAAATCAGATTATTAAAACATTAGAAATATAAAATATGGCAAACGAAGAAAAAATCAATCAAAACAAGGAAAAGCTTAAAGCGCTACAGTTAACCATGGATAAAATCGAGAAAAGCTATGGCAAAGGCTCGATTATGAAATTAGGCGACCGTGTTGTTGAAGAGGTGCCTTCAATATCATCAGGCTCAATCGGACTGGACATTGCCATGGGCGTTGGCGGCTATCCAAAAGGAAGAATCATTGAAATATACGGACCGGAATCTTCGGGTAAAACAACTTTAGCGATCCACGCCATAGCCGAGGCTCAGAAAGCCGGCGGCATCGCGGCCATTATTGATGCCGAACATGCCTTTGACCCCACTTATGCAACCAAACTGGGAGTTGACATTAACGAATTGCTGATTTCACAACCCGACAACGGCGAACAGGCTCTGGAAATCGCGGATAACCTGATCCGTTCGGGAGCGGTGGACATCATCGTGATCGACTCAGTAGCTGCCCTGACTCCCAAAGCTGAAATTGAAGGCGAAATGGGCGACTCGAAAATGGGGCTTCAGGCCCGGTTGATGTCGCAGGCTTTGAGGAAGCTTACTGCCAATATCAATAAAACCAAGACCTGCGTGATTTTCATCAACCAGTTACGCGATAAAATCGGAGTCATGTTTGGCAACCCGGAAACGACAACCGGAGGTAATGCCCTGAAGTTTTATGCTTCGGTTCGTCTGGATATCCGCCGCATTGGCCAGATTAAGGACGGAGAAGAATCGCAGGGAAATCACACCCGTGTGAAAGTTGTTAAAAACAAAGTTGCTCCGCCATTCAAGAAAGCCGAATTCGACATCATGTACGGCGAAGGTATCTCCAAAACCGGCGAAATTGTTGATCTGGGTGTTGAACACAACATCATTAAAAAGAGCGGCTCTTGGTTCAGCTACGGAGAAACCAAACTTGGTCAGGGACGCGAATCAGTAAAAACGGTTATTCGCGATAATCCGGAACTGGCACAGGAATTGGAAACAAAAATTATGGAGGTGGTTACGGCCCCTTCATCAGCAGATTAATTAAAAATTAAAAATACAGTTTTATCCGGGTGTGATTGCTGTGCTGTTTCACCCGGATTTTTTTTTATAGTATCTTTTGCCACGAAATCGGATACGCTGAAAATACAAAGTAATTTTGTTATTAATAATAATATGGTAGCCAGAGATGTTTGTAAATTGATGGTGCCCGTTAATCAAAAAAGTTATGAAAGTTTTAAAGTTTGGAGGCACTTCGGTCGGAAGTGCTGAAAATATCCAAAAAGTCAGAGAAATCCTGAAGGGACAAAACGAAGACATTATCGTTGTGGTGTCAGCTTTGGGTGGAATTACCGACAAAATTTTGAGTGCAGCAAAAATGGCTGCGATTGGAACCGGCTACTTTCAGGCTGAATTAACGGAAATCAACACGCGTCATTTCGAAACTATCGACAAATTATTTGAAGGTGAAAAACAAATTGCTGTAAAGGAACAAGTAAAGCATTTGCTTGATGAACTTGAACGGATCATCCATGGCGTTTCGCTTATTGGAGAACTTACCCCAAAAACTCTGGATAAGATTGTAGGCTTTGGCGAACGGTTATCTTCACTCATTATTTCCGAGTACATTCCTGCCGCCCAATGGTTCGATTCAAGCAAACTGATCAGGACCAACAGCGATTTCGGAAAGGCTACGGTCAATTTCGAGCTGACCAACCAGCTTATCCGCACAGCTTTTGTTTCCTTTTCTGGTGTGGCCATCATGCCCGGATTTATTTCAAGCAACGAAGCCGGAGATTATACCACTTTGGGCCGCGGAGGTTCTGATTATACCGGAGCTATCATCGCGGCTGCCGTGGATGCCTCTTCGCTCGAAATCTGGACCGACGTGAATGGTTTCATGACGGCTGATCCCCGGGTCATTAGCAAAGCCTACACCATCAAAACGCTGAGTTATTCGGAAGCTATGGAGCTTTCACATTTTGGAGCCAAAGTGATTTACCCGCCAACCATTTTGCCTGTTTACAAGAAAGGCATTCCGGTAAGGATTAAAAACACCATGGAACCGGAAGCCGAAGGAACCCTGATTACCGAAAGTAAACTCAACGGGAAAGACCTGCCAATTAAAGGGATCTCGTCCATTTCAAATATTACCCTTATTACCATCCAGGGGTTGGGGATGGTTGGAGTGACTGGTATTTCAGCCCGTCTTTTCGGCGCTTTGGCCCGGCAAAACATCAATGTGATCCTGATTTCGCAGGCTTCGTCTGAAAATTCAATCAGTTTTGCCATTGATTCGTCAAGCTCCGCAAAAGCTGAAGCTGCCATCCGGCAGGAATTTGACCGCGAAATACAACTGGATCAGATCAACAAGATCACTATTGAAGATAACCTGGCCATTGTTGCCATTGTGGGTGAGAACATGAAACATTCAACCGGGGTTGCCGGAAAATTGTTCCACACCATCGGGAAGAACGGGATTAATATCATCGCCATCGCCCAGGGCGCTTCCGAATTGAATATCTCCTGGGTTGTAAAGGTTTCCGATCTGCGTAAAACGCTGAACGTGGTTCACGAATCGTTCTTCCTTTCCGCAAATGTTGAGTTGAATGTTTTCCTGATGGGAATTGGCCTGGTTGGAGGTAACCTGTTGGAACAGATCAAACAACAACAGCCGAAACTGCTGAAGGAAAAACACCTCAAAATTAAGCTGGCCGGTGTTGCCAACTCGAAAAAGATGCTGTTTAACCGCGAAGGAATCGACATTACCACCTTCCGCGAAAAACTAATGGAAGAAGGGCAACCTTCAAGCCTTGAAGGTTTTAAGAATGAAATAAAACGCCTGAATATGTACAACTCAGTTTTTGTTGATTGTACCGCGAATGATCAGGTGGCTAAACTATATGCCGAACTGCTCGGCTCGAACATTTCGATTGTAACCGCCAATAAGGTTGCGGCCTCGTCGGAATATGAGAATTATGCGCTGTTGAAAAAGACAGCCAAACAAAAAGGCGTCAAATTTCTCTTTGAGACCAATGTTGGCGCCGGATTGCCAATCATCAACACGCTGAACGACCTGGTAAATTCGGGAGATTCTATTTTGAAGATCGAAGCTGTTCTTTCCGGAACGCTCAATTTTATTTTCAATACCATCAGCGAAAAGGTACCTTTGAGCCAGACCATTCGCATGGCCAAGGAACAAGGATATGCCGAGCCAGACCCGCGTATCGACCTGAGCGGAGTTGATGTGGCCCGCAAACTGCTGATCCTGATCCGCGAATCTGGCTATCAGTTTGAAATGAAGGATATCAAGATCAACACGTTCATTCCTGAAAAGTACTTTAAAGGAAGCGTTGACGATTTCTGGAAAACAATTCCTGAAATGGATGCTGAATTTGAGGCGAACCGTAAAAAATTGGCCGAAGCTGGCCGTATGTGGAGGTTTGTAGCCAAATTCGAAGATGGAAACGCTGAAATCGGTTTGCAGGAAATAACAGCCCGCCACCCGTTTGCTGACCTTCAGGGTTCAAATAACCTGGTGATGTTTACCACCGAACGTTATCAGGAATATCCGATGATTATCAAAGGTTATGGCGCAGGAGCTGCAGTTACTGCCGCCGGAGTTTTTGCCGATATCATCAGGGTTTCGAATATTTAAAAATGGAGTCATTTATAGTAACTTAAAGGTAGTAAATTTTCTACAACCATTGACTATCGATGACAGAACAATCAAATTTGTAACTAATTGAAATGAAATACATTATTGTACTAGGCGATGGAATGGCTGACGAACCATTAGCTGAGTTCGAAGGAAAAACTCCGCTTCAGATGGCCGGGAAACCAGTGATCGACAGTTTGGCCCGGAAAGGAAAATCCGGGAAGTTGCAGACTGTTCCTGAAGATATGCAACCGGGCAGCGAAATTGCCAACCTGTCCGTGATGGGCTACGACGTCCACCGTGTTTTTGAAGGCAGGGGGGTGCTTGAAGCTGCCAGCATGGGAGTAACTCTTGAAGCTGATGATCTCGCTCTTCGCTGCAACCTGATTTGCATTGAAAATCAAATCATCAAGAACCATTCAGCAGGGCATATCTCAAACGATGAGTCGTATGAATTGATTGATTTCCTGAATAAAAAGATGGGCAACGAAACCATCCATTTTTATCCGGGCATTTCGTACCGGCATCTGTTGGTTATCAAGGGAGGAAAGAAGCAAATGAATTGCACTCCGCCACATGACGTACCCGGGCAACCGTTCCGCGATCACCTGATCAAATCCGAAGCTCGGGAAGCCGATTCAACAGCCAAGTTGCTGAATTACCTTATATTACGTTCTCAAGCCTTGCTGGCCGGCCATCCTGTCAACATCAAACGAAAGGAAGCCGGCAAAGATATGGCGAACAGCATCTGGCCCTGGTCGCCGGGTTACAAACCTCAGATGCCAACATTGAAAGAGCTTTGGGGAATTGATAAGTCTGCCGTTATTTCTGCGGTTGATCTCATTCAGGGAATTGGCGTTTACGCCGGAATGGACGTAATTAAAGTGGAAGGTGCAACCGGCCTTTACAACACCAATTATGAGGGTAAAGCCCAAGCTGCCATCGATGCCCTGAAAAATCACGACTTGGTTTACCTGCATGTTGAAGCCTCTGACGAAGCCGGTCATGAAGGTGATGTCGAGCTGAAAACACGTACCATCACGTATCTCGATCAGCGAATAGTAAAATACCTGGTTGAAGAAACTGAAAAAATGCAAGAACCGGTTACCATTGCCGTTCTTCCCGATCATCCAACGCCCTGCGCATCGCGCATTCACACCCGCGATGCAGTTCCTTTCCTGATTTACCGCCCGGGAAATGAACCCGATAACATGCAGGTTTTTGACGAATTTGAAGCTGCCAAAGGGTCGTTCGGACTGCTCAGGGGCGACGAATTTATGAAAGCACTTTTAAACAAACTATAAAATTTTCATTATACGATATGAAATATTACAGCACCAATAAATCTGTTCCGGATGTTTCCCTGATGGAAGCAGTAACCAACGGATTAGCCGCTGATAATGGGCTTTTTATGCCTGTTCGCATCAACGAATTTAACCCTGATTTTTTCAATCGTATTGAAAAAATGAGTTTCCAGGAAATCTCATTTGAAGTTGCCAAGAAATTCTTTGGTGAAGATGTTCCAGAAGAAACACTGAAGGAAATCGTTTGCGATACTCTCAGCTTCGATTGTCCGGTTGTTAAAGTCTCTGATTCGGTTTATTCGCTCGAATTATTTCACGGACCAACACTCGCCTTTAAGGATGTTGGTGGCCGTTTTATGGCCCGATTACTGGGGTATTTTCTCAAAGGTTATAAAACTGAAGTCAATGTTCTGGTAGCTACCTCGGGTGATACCGGAAGCGCCGTAGCCAATGGTTTTTTGGATGTGCCCGGAATCAAAGTATATGTGCTTTACCCGAAAGGACTGGTAAGCGACATTCAGGAAAAACAGTTCACCACACTGGGGAAAAACATCACCGCGCTTGAAATTGATGGTACGTTCGACAATTGCCAACGTTTGGTGAAAACTGCATTCCTCGATAAAGAATTAAACAAGGCCATGGTGCTGACTTCAGCCAATTCCATCAATGTGGCCCGTTTCCTTCCGCAATCCTTTTATTATTTCAATGCGTTTGCCCGCTTGCGTGAAGCCGGCATTCGTGGCAATCTGGTGTTCTCAGTACCCAGTGGCAATTTCGGGAACCTGACCGCAGGATTGTTTGCCAAATTTATGGGACTTCCGGTAAATCGCTTTATTGCAGCCAACAACGAGAACGACATCGTTTATAAGTACCTGAAAACCGGACAATATAACCCACGGCCTTCGGTGGCTACCATAGCCAATGCCATGGATGTGGGAGCTCCAAGCAATTTTGCCCGCATCCTGGATTTGTACGACAATTCATACGTCGATATTTCATCTGATATGGTTGGATACCGGTATTCAGACGAGGAAATCCGGGAAACCATGAAACAGGTTTTTGCTAAAAACGGATATATCCTTGATCCCCATGGAGCTGTTGGCTATCGAGCCCTGAAGTCCGATCTGAAAGACGGCGAAGTTGGTGTTTTCCTGGAAACTGCCCATCCGGCCAAGTTCACAGATACCGTTGAAAGCGTTTTAGGAAAAGGAACTGTACCGCTTCCTGAAAAACTTGCAGCTTTCATGAAAGGAAAAAAGCTTTCGGTGGAATTGAGTACTGACTTTGATGATTTTAAGAATTTCCTGCTTAAAAAATAAGGTTATAGTATTGAAAGAAAGCCGTTTCAGTTTGGTGCTGGAACGGCTTTCTTTATAGTCGATCTCTCCAAATTCATTGACCATGGCACGATTCAACACCAGCGAGGTTATCCAGCAGTGCGTCGAAAAGCTATCGGAGCTTTATAAGACTCAGGTAAGCTTAAAAAGTTCACAGTCGGTCGGTGGAGGTTGCATTAATCAGGCTGTTCGCATAACGACCAATATTGGCGATTTCTTTGTCAAATGGAATGCCTCAGCTCCGGTTGATATGTTTCAAAAAGAAGCTTTTGCTTTAACCGAGATGCAGCAGGAAGACAATCCATACCTGATAATTCCAAAGGTGATCTGGGCAACATCTGAGGAAGAAAGGCCTGGAATCATTCTGATGGAATACCTGCACCCCGCCGTTTTAACCAATGGCTATGATGAGAAACTGGGGCGCGGCATTGCCCAATTACACCGTAAAACAGCCTCTGCTTATGGGTTTTACCATTCCAATTACTGCGGAACAACGATTCAGGATAATACCTGGACCAGCAATTGGCCCGAGTTTTTTGCCCAACGACGCATTGGCGCATTGGTTCAGCAAATCAGGATATCACGCGGATTAACTGTTGACCAACTAAAAATCTACGACCGGCTGATCGACCAGATGCCTTTACTGTTGCCCCAGACAACCGTTCCCTCGCTGATTCACGGCGATTTATGGTCGGGCAACTATATGTACACCGCAAAAGGCCCGGCTTTGATTGATCCTGCCTGTTACTATGCCGATCGGGAAATGGAACTGGGTATGATGCAGTTGTTTGGCGGATTTTCATCACGTGTATGGCAAGCCTATAACGAAGACTATCCACTTCAGGATGGTTGGGAAGATCGCATACTCCTTTATCAGCTTTATCACGTGCTGAACCATCAGTTGCTTTTTGGTGGTTCGTATGGCTGGCAGGCCTTGTCGATTGCCAAAGATTTTATTTGATAGTAAAAGAATCGCCTGATTTATTTTTATAAAACACTGGTTATGAACAGATATTTACTGATATTATGCTTTCAGTTGCTGATTGCAACAGGCCAGGCTCAATCTCCTAATGAAGCATCCATTTCTATCGATCTAAGCCAAAAGACCGAAAAGGTTTCTCCATTGATTTTCGGTCAGTTTATCGAGTATTTGGGGCGTTGCATTGATGGTGGAATCTATGAGGAAGGTTCACCTTTATCAGGTTCAAACGGCATTCGGAAAGACGTACATGAAAAAGTACAAGGACTAAACGTCCCCCTGTTGCGATTTCCCGGAGGAACCGTGGTGAAAATTTATCACTGGCAAGATGGTATTGGGCCAAAATCGGAACGTCCCAAACGCAAAAATCTAATCTGGGGAGGTATAAACGACAATCATTTTGGCACAGCCGAATTTATTGAATATTGCCGGGCAATAGGAGCGGAACCCTTTCTGGTTGTAAATATGTCGACCGGAACCCCCGAAGAGGCGTCCAATTGGGTTGAATATTGCAATGGAACAGGAGATACTTATTACGCCAACCTCAGAAGGTCGCACGGTTACGACAAGCCTTTCAGCGTAAAATACTGGGGAATTGGGAACGAAGAATATGCCGTTACCGATGCCGGAAAACATCAGGATGTGAACCGCTACATTGATGATAGCTGGCAATTCCTGAAACTGATGAAATTGCAGGATCCGTCAATAAAAATAACACTCGTCGGAAATTCGGAAGACCTGAACTGGAGCAGGAAAGTTGTTGATTCCATGCAATCGGTTTGCGATTTTCTGTCGGTACACCTCTACTCAATACCATCCGATTCGAAATATATCACATTACTTCAGAGTGTTGAAAACTTTAACCGAAGTATCGAATCAATGCGGATAATCATTTCAAGAACACCACAAAAGGTTCAAAATTTTTCGTCGTGGTACCGATTCCCCCCACGCCAGGAACCGATCAAAATCGCGATAGACGAATGGGGAATCTGGGATCTGAACTCCGGAAAAGGAGAGGGGCCCTATCAAATGGAGTATTCCTACAATTGGGCCCATGCGCTGGCTGTTGGCAAATTCATCCAGATGTTTCAACGAAATGCCGATATCATAGGACTGGCGACATGGGCTCAGACAGTCAACGTTTTAGCCCCAATAATGACCAGTAAACAGGGTTCATATTTACAAACCATTTATACACCCTTACAGGCCTACCGCAAATACCTTCAGGACAAAAATCTGCCCGTTGAAGTTGTTTCACCGACACTCGGTTCGGCGCTAAAAATGGTTGATGCAACTGCAAGTATCTCTGAATATAATGATGAAATCACTTTGTCTGTCATTAACTTATCGGAAAATGAACAGATACCGTTAACTATAAACTTCAAAAATTCAGGCGGGAAAAATCAGTTTCAGCTTGAAGAACAACTTGCATATTCAGCGCCGTCGTTGAATGCCAGCAATACCATTGATAAAAACGTAGTGAAGGAGGCGAAAAGCAGCCAGCAAAGCAAGCCCAACAATCAGTTCGTATTCAAAGTTCAACCGGCGACCATCAACTTTTTCGTTTTCCGGAAGCACTGACTCCTATAACTCGACCAACCTGTTTTTAATGGCATAAACCACCAGTTGGGCGGTGTTTTTACTTTCGCTCTTTTCGAGAATGTTTGCACGGTGCTTGTCAACGGTGCGTTTGCTGATGAACAGTTTATCTGCAATTTCCTGGTTCGACAATCCCTGACAGATCAGGATCAGGATTTCCATTTCCCGCTCAGAAAGCTCAGCATGAAACTCTTTGCTTTTTGGAGCCGATTTCAAACTGTTGACCAGGTTTTGAAGCAATTCGGACGAGAAGAACGAGCCCCCTTCGAACACCACGTCAAGCGCTGCCTTAACCTCTTTGATATCAGAGTTTTTCAAGAGGAACCCTTTTACGCCGGCATTAACCATCTTGTAATAATAGTCCTCTTCGCCGTACATCGAGAGGGTAATAATTTTCAGGTCAGGGTAAATCTCATGAGCTCTTACCGAAGCTTCTATTCCATCCATTATAGGCATGTTGATGTCCATCAAAACCAGATCAGGAACCTCTTTTGAAAGAAGTTCGAGAAACTGTTTGCCGTTGGCAGCTTCGCCCGCCACATGGTAATTGTCCATATTATTCAACAAAATACGCAAGCCGTTGCGAAACAGCGTATGGTCGTCGACAATGTATACTTTTCGTTTGTTTTGATTACTCATCATGCATCAGTACTTTAATAGTTGCCAGAGTCCCTTTTTTGTTTTTACTTTCAATATTGATTTCTCCTTTCAGCGAATTGATGCGTGAAAAGATATTCGAAAATCCCATTCCGCTGTTGACTGATTGGTCCATGATTTTTTCAACGTCAAAGCCTTTCCCATTGTCCTGGTAAATAATCGAAAGGTAATCACCGTCCTGCGTAATGCTGATATCAATCTTTTTAGCCTGGGCATGTTTTATCGTATTGTTAATCAACTCACAAACGACCCGATACAAAACCACTTCCACATTGCTGTCGAAACGTTCATCCTTCAGATTTGACTTCAGATTGATCCGGATAGCTTTGGTAATGTTGATTTTGTTGATGAAATTGTTCAACGCCCGAACCAACCCGAAATTAGTCAGAACATGCGGACTCAGGTTATCCGAAATTTCCTTTAAACTTCTGATGGCTTCATTAATCACCAGTTCAGTATTTTCAACGATTTCACGTGAAGCTTCATCATGAGTCATTTGTGCCAGCGACGAAACCGACATTTTTACGCTTGAAAGCAGCGGTCCCATTCCATCGTGAAGTTCTTTTGCAAAACGTTTGCGCTCCTTTTCTTCGGTTTGGATAATGGTATTCAGGAACATTTTCTCGGTCAGCCGGCGTGAGTCTTCCACCCGTTTCATGTATTTGAAAATCTTCTGGATCATGAAAATGCCTATGGCAAAAGCCAGGGACATGATGACTCCCATCCAGACGAATATCTCCCTGTAATCCTGAGGCTTGATGTCACTGATGTAAGGCAGAAATTCAACCAACCGCATGATGGCCATCAGAATAAAACCTAACGTCAACAACATCCAAGACGAGTTGTATTTAGTGACCCGCGTCAGTTTAATAGCCACCCCAACAGCAAAGAACTGCAGTACAATGGCAATTACAAACAATATACGGAGAATCATATCCTAAACTTTGAAGTTAAACGCAAAGGTACATTTGCTTCCTGCCTTTTCAAAACCGGTAAAGCAATAAAAACCAAAAAGAAAAACCACATTCAGATTTGGGTGCGTATTTGGTCCAACCGATCTTTCGCCAACGGATCAAGCTCAAAATGCTTCAATAGTTTTTCACAGGCATAATGCGGACAATATGCGCAACTCTCCAGATTTTTCGATCGGATACATGCCCTGATCGCGCATTGTGCGCATCCGCTAAAAAGCCTGCCTGTGTTGGCCCGGCACCCATCACAATCTGTTACCTCTTCGGCTTGCAGGTTCATTCCATACTGCACAGAGCAAAGTTCAGCTATCGATTGACGCATGGCTTGCTGCCGCGCCGGATCCGCTTCAAGAGTTGCCTGATGAATCGGACAGCTTTCACAGTCTAGCCCGCAATATGCGACCATTGTTTCCATTTAATTATAGTTTTGATGAAGAGTAACTTTAAATGGCTATTGAGCATCAACAACCTGAAGCTTAATGCTATTAACGGTTTTTATACGAAAATAGGGGATAGTAAAATAAAAAGTCGCCCCCTTGCCGTATTGACTTTCTACCCAAATCTTTCCTCCCAACATTTCCACGTAAGACTTTGCTATAGATAATCCGAGTCCTGCACCTTCGTAGGTCCTATTCAGTAATTCGTTTCCTTGCCGGAACCGTTCAAAAATGACATGTGTCTGGTCGGGATGAATACCGATGCCAGTATCTGTCACGAAAAATTCAAGGTATTTTCCCTTCAGTTCATAGCCAAACTCAATATGACCTTCCTGGGTAAACTTAACAGCATTTTTAACCAGGTTCGTCAAAATGGTATAGACTTTTTCCTTGTCTGTTTTAATGATGGCATCCTGCGCCAACAAGCTGTTTTTATAGGATAGTTTTACACCTTTTTGCTCAGCTTCAGGTTTGAAAAGTGAATAGATATGTTCTATTTTCTTGTTGATATTAACCTCGGATTCAGTCGTGTTTACAACTCCGGCTTCAATCTTTGATGTATCGATAATTTCATCCAGAATGTTCAGCAAACGTGCTCCGCTTTCCTTGATAACATCAACTGATTCCTTTTTTATTTCGGCTGAAAGATCGGTCTCCAGCAAAAGGTTTGAAAAACCCAGTATTCCATTCATCGGGGTTCTGATTTCGTGGCTCATGTTGGCCAAAAAGGCTGATTTCAGACGATCGCTTTCTTCTGCTTTTTCTTTCGCCCCGATCAGTTTTTTCTCAGCATTTTTTTGATCGGTGACATCAATGTACGAGACAATTGCCATATTTCCATCACCTGTTTCAAGCATAGCTCCGCTGAGTAGTACATTTTTGGTTTCCCCTGATTTGGTGATGATATCAACAGGATAGTTCTGCAAGCGACGTTCAGTTCTGACCTTTTCAAAGGCAGTTTGTTGAATTTGGGAATCCGACCAGATCGAGCAGGTATAAATATTGGAATGTTGGATTTCTTCTTTTTGCCAACCTGTCAATTCAATAAAGCTTTCGTTCAAGTCGAGCCTGCTCCCGGTTACTATATTAATGATCTCCATTGGGGTCGATTGACTGTAAAAAGCTTTGGAAAATTTTTCTTCGCTTTCCTTTAGCTTCCGTTCCGATAGTTCCCGTTCAGCCATCTGTATTTTCAGTTGCAGATTTGAATATGCTCTTACTGATAATTCATGGGCAAATACGAATAGCATTTTGCAGATTTTATTAAAGCGGTCTTCTGAAATCACAGGAACTTCGTTAAGCGCAGCAATAAACTCGTTCCGGTCAGCCCCAATGGTGTCGGCATATTCCAGCGTTTGCCCCAGATCCATATCTTTTGTCCTGACCTGTCCGATTAACCAGTTGGCAATGTGTTTTCCTTCAACAACAATAGTCGTTCCGGTATCCAACAAACCACAACTCAGGCAGGGAGTGAACCCAATCTCTTCAAAGTGATTCTTACACAGTACTACATCCGAGTGCCGGCAATTGGCGAAACCTTTTTCGGTTTTTCGGATGATGTCTTTACACAACCGGCAAAAATTACTGGGCCGGGTTATTGGATCGCCATTGGGATGAGTGATAATTGAAGCAACACCAGTTGCATCAGCAAACAAATTCTGCAAATGCTGGATATCTTCAAGTTTTATGATGTCAGTAAGTAGAATGTCAGGATTCATTGTATTTCCCTGGAATTTATCGATGGAATCCATACAAGTTTCTTTGAATTTAAAGGTCTTGAGAACTGCGTGCCTAATTTTATCTGATCAAATTTAGACAATTCTGTTTAGCAGTCTGTTATTTCACCTTTAACTAAAGCTTTTTTAATAATAATTAAGGAATCTCCTAAAAACTGTTACCTGATTCGTCTACAATTCTGATTAATCTTTCCGGTCGAGTCTGCCGTTCTGTTTCACAGATATTCTTACTTTTAGTTTTTCAATTTCTAAAAGCTCAGGTTTTTGCCTCAAAGACGCAAAGACACCAAGTTTTTTAATCTGTGTTAATCCGTGTAATCCGTGGTGAATTAGATAAATTATGTCGCAACTAAACGTATATAAAGCCTCAGCAGGCTCAGGTAAAACCTTCCGGCTGGCCATCGAATACATGAAACTGGCCCTGACCAACGAGACCAATTACCGTCACATTCTGGGAGTAACCTTTACCAACAAAGCCACTGCCGAGATGAAATCACGCATCATCGGCGAACTCTACCATCTTGCAAAAGGTCAGGATTCGGTTTACATGGACGTTTTGACCCGTGAACTGGGTTGGCAACCAATGCAGGTTGAACGACAGGCGCAACTGGCGCTGAAACGCATTCTGCACGATTATTCCCGTTTTTCAATCAGCACCATCGACAGCTTTTTCCAGCGCGTCATCAAGGCTTTTAACCGCGAACTGGGCATCAACGCGGCCTACAACGTTGAGCTCGACGAAATGGGCATCCTTGAAGAAGCCATTGACCGCATGATTCAATCGCTGGAAGATGATCCGAAACTGCTCGAATGGCTCGATGCTTTTGCCAGCGACAAAATTCGGGAGGGAAAAGGCTGGAACCTGAAAAAAGATATCCTTCGCCTCGGAAACGAGATTTATAACGAAACATTTAAGTCGCTGAACGAAAGCCTGTACGAAAAACTGAACGACCGTTCATTCCTTCGTGATTACCGTGGAAAACTCAGCAAAATAATCGTTCTGTATGAAAATAAACTGAAGTCGCTGGGGCAGGAAGGATTAAACATTTTGGCCCAGGAGAGCTTGTCGGCTGACGATTTCAAGCGAAAAAGCAGCGGTCCGGCGGGTAGTTTTCAGAAAATAAAAGAATTGAAGTTCGCACTTTCCGCCACAGTACTGGAAGCTGCAACAGAACCATCGGCCTGGGTGACGGCCTCAGTGAAGGAACCTCTGAAATCGCGTCTGAACGAAGTTGCCGAAAACCGGTTGATGCCTAAATTGTACGAGGCTGTCCAACTGGTGGAATCGCAGGAACGGAATTACATTACAGCCAAGCTAATTGTAAGTCAGCTTTACACACTTGGCATCCTGGTTGATCTGCGCAAAGCGGTAAAAGAATTGTGCCGCGAGAAAGGCATTGTGCTGATTTCCGATTCGGGCCATTTGCTCAAGAATGTGATTGCCGACTCCGAAACTCCTTTTGTGTATGAGAAAACCGGCTCGGTTTATTCACATTTCATGATCGACGAGTTTCAGGATACTTCCGGATTGCAATGGAATAACTTCCGCCCACTGATTGGCAATTCGCTTTCAGAAAATAACCTGAGCCTGGTAGTGGGTGATGTGAAGCAGGCTATCTACCGCTGGCGCAGCGGCGACTGGCGGTTGCTGGCAGGTAAACTGGGCGAAAGTTTCCCCGCGTTTGGCCTTCACAATGAAGTGCTGAACAGCAACTGGCGCAGCCATGGCAAGATCATTCGTTTTAACAATACTATTTTCAGGTTAGCTCCTGAACTGCTTCAGCAAAATGTGACCGCTGAACTTTCCTCCGCAGGAATTGACGAAAACCCCGTTTCCATAACCATTCCAGAGGTTTATGCCGACAGCATCCAACAGGTGTCAAACATCAAAACAACTGAGCTGGGTTATGTTCGGGTCAAATTTCTGGAATCCAAGGCCGAATTGAAAAAAGCGAACGGGGAATTGGTCCTGAAGGAGTTGGTTGAATCCATAAAAACACTTCAGGATAAAGGAGTTAAGGCCAATGAAATGGCAATCCTGGTCCGCGAGAAAAAGGAAGCCCGTCTGATTGCCGATTTGTTTCTGGAACAGAAAAGTTTACCTGAGAATCAGTCCTATAATTTTGATATTCTATCCTCCGAATCGTTATACATCGCCAATTCAGAGGTTATCGGCTTTTTAATAGCGATTTTGACCGGTTTTCTAAATCCTGACAATCAGGTTGTCGGGGCCGAAGTGAGCTACCTGTATTATCAGAAGATTTACCCGAGACTGAAGGAACTTTCGAAAGTGCCGGTGTTGCGGGAAGATTCAGGTTCCGAGTCTAAAGCCAATAAAGAGCAGCTTTCACTGGAATTTGAAACCAAACCTGTCAGCTCGGAACAAACCTACGAACTTGATGAAAATAACCAATTTGAAGAATTCGAACATCCGGAGAATGATTTGCTTCAATATTTAAACAGCAAAAATTTTGAAGAATTGATTGCCGGAAAGCCAATTCTTGAAATTATTTATAGCATCTGCGAAAAGTTCAATCTTTTTAGTCTGGCTGACGAACTGGCTTATTTGCAGGCTTTTGTCGATCAGATTTCGGTTTTTGAACGCAACCATGCCTCAGAGCTGACCAGTTTCCTGAACTGGTGGGAGGAAAATGGGGTAAGGTTTACCATTCCGGTTTCCGACAGTATCGATGCCATCAATGTGCTGACCATTCATAAATCGAAAGGATTGGAATTTGCCCACGTGCTTATACCGTTTTTCGACTGGTCGGTCCATCCGTCGTCTTCGCCCGAGAAAGCCCCGTTGCTTTGGTGCAAACCCGAGGTTGAACCTTTCAGCGAGATGGATCTGGTACCGGTCAGGTATAAAAATGAAGTGGGACAATCGATATTCTACCGGGAATTTTTTACCGAGAAATTTAATACTTACATTGATAACCTAAATCTGATGTATGTGGCTTTCACGCGTGCAAAAGCGGCGCTGTGGGTTTGGGCAACTTTCTCGGGCAAGCTCGGCACGGTTGGCGACCTGCTGAAACTGGCTGTCGAAAAGCAGGTTGCTTACGGAAATCTTGGGATGGAATCGGAATCGGTTGAATTATTGTCGGTATATAATACTGAAAACCAAATTCTTGAATACGGAGAACTTGTTGAGATGACCGGTGAAAACGGGAAAAATGAGGCTACGGTTCAGGATGTGCGCTTGTCGGAATTCGAATTTACTGATTTCCGGCGTTTTCTGCACATCCGAAAAAATGGAGAAGACTTTTTCACCCGCGAAAGCAAAAAACAAAGCGGAATCAACAAAGGAAAACTGATTCACGAAGTTCTTTCACTGATTGAAACCAGCGCCGATCTGGGTAAAGCGGTAAAACGGATTGAAACGGAAGGGAAAATCAGTTCGCCGGAAGCAGATAAAATGCTTTCAGATTTAACAGCATTACTTAACGACCCGGAAGTAAAACCCTGGTTCGACGGTACACACCGGGTTGTAAACGAACGGAATATCCTGACCGGGCAGAACGGCACCAAACGTCCCGACCGGATCATGATCGGAGCTGATGGGGTAGTGGTGGTCGATTATAAATCTGGCGACACGGAATCGGAAAAGTATAAATCTCAGGTGCGCTCATACATGAATGAACTGAGAAAATGTGGTTTTCAGCAGGTGACGGGATACATCTGGTACACCAGAACCAATAAACGGGTGAGAATTTAGTTCTACCCCCATATTCCGAAACCAAACAGAAATGCCGGACACAAGGCACTGATACTCTTTGCTGTTTGCTTTTTGGCAACAGGCATCACGATAAATAAACGAAAGAGATGGTCCATGAAAAAACTAATTTTGATTTTAGCAGTAATCTTATGCACACTTTATTCATCCCGGATAAATGCACAAACCGTTGATCCCTGTCACTATTCGACGGAAGGAAAAGATTTTTGGTTCGGTTTTATGCAGAACCGATTAAATGGAGCAGAACATTATCTCGAAATAACCATTACTTCCCGGTTTGAAGCAAATTTCACCATTACCTACGGATCACCTGAAAAACTTTATTGTACAGGAAAGGTCGACGCCAATACCTCACTCCCCGTGACAATTGCATCTTCAATAACGCAAAGCGACGGTTCAGAGACTACATCGCTAAAAATAGAACCCAATGGTTCAGAAACAATAGAGAACCTGGGGATTCACCTGGTTACTGACAATCCGGTCAATGTTTATGCACTTAACTACCGTACTCAATCGTCAGATGTTGCCGTTATTTATCCGACAAATGCTCTCGGCAAAGAATATTTTGCCATGTGTTATACCCCTCATGTTTTAAGCGGACGGGAAACAAACAGTGAATTTTTGATAGTAGCTACAGACGATAATACCAACGTAAATATTACACCATCGAAAGATACCAATTCAGGGCATAACGCGAAGACTCCATTCAAAATTACCCTTAACAAAGGACATATTTATCAGGTACAATCAACCAGTTCAGACCTCACTGGAAGTTACGTCACATCTGATAAACCCGTGGCTTTTTATTCCGGCTCAATGGCCACATCCATTCCGGTCACCGGTTCTTCATACGATCATTTGTATGAACAAATGTCACCAACCAGCACCTGGGGAAAGGAATTTTATGCCGTGCCGCTTAAACTTCGTTCAAAAGATACTTACCGTGTACTGGCGGCTGAAAATGGGACAATAGTAACCATTGGATCCAATTCGCCACGTACGCTGAATCAAGGTGAATGGTATGAATTTGAACTTTCCAGCAGTCAGGCTAGCCGCATTACATCAACTAAAAAAATTCTGGTGGCACAATTTTGCCGATCGCAGACTGTTGACGATGCATCCGGACTTGGTGATCCATTTATGATCATGCTAAGCCCAATTTCTCAAAAGATTAACGACGTCAACTTTGTGGCATATAAGTCGAAGCTCATCCAGAACACATTCTTCGTCAATGTGGTTGCCCGTACTTCTGATGTCGGTGATATCATCTTAGATGGAACAGGTATAGGCTCATATTTTTCAGAGTTCTCCAAAACGGAATACTCTTACGCTCAGATTCCCATTACAAAAGGGACACACAGGCTTTGGACTGCAAAAGCCAACCAGGGGTTTCTGGCTTTTGTTTATGGTTTTGGGGATGCGAAAACAGAATCGTATGGTTACGGCGTAGGATTTAACCTGAATGTTCAGCTTGACATCGGGGGTACTTTTGTGACTACAGATACCCTCATGCTTTGCCAGGGGAAAGACGTAAAACTTGATGCCGGTTCATATTTCGACTCCTATTTATGGAATACAGACGAAACAACTTCGTTTATAACCGTTTCAAAAGAAAAATGGTACAAAGTAACAGCTTCAACAGCCATGGGCTGTATTAAAACTGATAGTGTTTACATAAAAATCAGCGATCCAAAAATTGATCTGGGGAAAGACAGGGGTTCTTGTGGGCCGGGTTTGATCACCCTTGATGCCGGAAAAGGTTTTAAAAGCTACAAATGGCAGGACGGTTCAACTGATCAAACCTACAAAGTAATGACCACCGGAGACTATTCGGTTACAGGGATTAATCTTTTCGACTGTCAGGCTTCCGATACCGTGCATATCGACGTTTACCAGGTTCCGGAAGTCAAAATTGTGGGCGATTCACACCTTTGCGGTGTCCTTACTTCGGAACTGAAAGTGAACATTGCCAATGTTGACACTGCCCTATGGAATTATCCCAGTGCTGGTAAATGGACTTCCAGTTCTTCCGATCTGACATTTGAAAATATTAAACCTGACGGAGTTACTTTAAAGGCAAAAAAATCTGGCTTGTATACGGTAAATTACGTGCTGACAACTAAGGAAGGCAAGGAAGGCTGTCAGGATTCCGATTCATTTCAGGTCGCATTTTATGACATTCCTGAATCAACATTTACAGTCGAATCTCCAGAATCAACCGACAAGTGCAGCACCTACGAGCGAATTGTGAAATATACCGGCAAGAATGGATCATCGGCTAAATTCAACTGGGATTTTGGCGGGTTGATGGTTTTGGAAACCATTGCGCCAAACCAATTCAAGATTTCGATAGGCGCCAATAAACCCAACCGGACCATCAGCCTGATAGTGGAAGAAAATGGCTGCCAAAGCCCGGTCACTGCAATACCAATCGGCGTTAACCCGACGTTTAGCTTCGGAGCCGATAAGGTTCACGGTTGCGACGCTTTGTGTGTTCAGTTCAACAGTAAAGTTACCATCATGGATCAGGTTTCCTATCACTGGACCTTTGGCGATGGCACAGAATCAGACCTTCCAAATCCGAAACATTGTTACCAGAATACAGGCGAATATGATGTTTCACTGATGGTAACCAACGCAATTGACGGATGCCGAAATGGTTCGGTCGAAGAGAAAATGATCAAGATTTACAAGACCCCCAAAGCAGAAATATCGGCAGATCCAAACTTTTGCTACCAGGACACCGTCAATTTCAGTTACCTGAATGCCAACGAACTATCGCACAGCAAATGGTTTGCTAAAGGAAATAAACTGTTGTCCGCAGATAATGCACAGGCAACCTATCTGCTGACCAACGAAGTTTCACAGGTAGGGTTTCTTGTTGAAGAAAACGGATGTTCATGCGACACACTGAAAGTACAGGTAAAACGAAAACCAAACTTCGATTTTAAAGCCAGCGAACCGGATATCTGCCTTCCTTTTCCGGCAACACTATACGCCACATCAACAGATGCTGATTTGTTGTTTAGATGGAAAGTCGATTCCTTGCAAAACGTTGAAGGCGATTCTCTTATCCATTTGTTCAACAAGCCGGGAGTTTATTCCGTTACCCTAAATGCCTATTCGTATTTGACAGGCTGTTCCGATGATTTGACGCGGGAAAACTTCATTCAGGTCAATCCATTGCCTGTTCCTGCCTTTAATCAGAATTACGAAATCGCTACCGATGAACATTCTGAGATTTCCTTTCAAAATCAATCGGAAGGCGCCGTCAGTTATTTTTGGGATTTTGGCGACGGTACTATAAGCGATGAAGTTAGCCCGAAACACAAATACACTAAAGTTGGCGATTACCGTGTCATAATGAAGGCTGTCACTGATTTTGGATGCTCCGATACCATCGGGTCAAAAGTCAAAATAATCCCGTTTTCGTTTTATACGCCAAATGCCTTTCGACCCGATAGTAACATTCCGGAGAACCAGGTCTTTTTGCCTATTCGCGAAGGAATAGATCCGAATAAATACCAACTTGCAATTTTCAACCGGGTAGGCTCGACCGTTTTTGAGTCGAAAAACCCGGAAACGGGTTGGGATGGTAATTTGTCAAACGGTACCAAAGCCGAATCCGGTGTTTATGTCTGGGTTGTTAAATATGACGATGTGCAGGGATATGCGCACGTCCATAAAGGAACGGTGATGCTGGTGAGGTAATAAACCGAAGGATTGAAGGATTAATTGAACTGAAGGGGAAATATTTACCGTTTCGAATGCTGGAAAAATGACCAAAAATTACGTTAAGTTCGGAAACTAATATAAATTTGCTGACAATCAGTTTAAAATATAGTATATGAGCCTACTTAAATATTCAAATACCAGGGAGCTTACGGTTAAAGGAAATCCGGATTTATTTATTGATTCTTTCAGGAAAATGATTCAAGCACAATTAGAAATAATTGAGGCTAAATCTGAAATCCAAAATAACTCAATAAAATTCAAAAGAATCGTTAGAAATACAACCCACTCGGGAATGAATAAACTGGAAGCCTTGAAAATATTAAGAGAAGGTTTGATCAGGATAGCAAAAAAAGATTCCAGGAAAGTTGAAATATTTTGGGAAGTCAATTTGGACACATTAGTGTTTTTATCATTCTTAGTTGGAGCAGTCATCGGTTTGTTGGTTGCACTTGTAAGTTCCAGTCTAACAGTTTCAATGCTAATAGGATTACTATTTTCAATGATTGCTTACTTTATTGGGGGGTCTTCAATAAAAGCGAAAATTGATGAGATAATTGAAACATCAATAGACAAGACAACAACTTCCTTTTGACTTTTTTGTTAGGGGAATCCCTAACAAAAAAGAGAACAACCCGTTGGGATTATTCTCTTTTATATAGAAATTTACTGACAACTCAGTAATTTGACAGATGCCAGATGCTATTTTTTGCTGTGTTTGATGTTAGCCTGAGCAGCAGCCAAACGGGCAATCGGCACACGGTAAGGAGAACAACTTACGTAGTTCATTCCAACCTTGTCGCAGAACTCTACTGAACTTGGTTCACCACCATGTTCGCCGCAGATACCTACTTTCAGTTCCGGTTTTGTTGAACGACCACGGGTTACCCCAATTTCAACAAGCAATCCAACGCCATTCTGATCCAATACCTGGAACGGATCTTGTTTGAAGATACCTTTAGCGATATAATCAGGCAGGAATTTACCGGCATCGTCGCGCGAATAACCCAAAGTCATCTGGGTAAGGTCGTTGGTTCCGAATGAGAAGAAATCAGCTTCATTGGCAATGTGATCGGCAGTCAAAGCCGCACGAGGAATTTCGATCATCGTACCAACAAGGTAATCAATGCGATCGCCTTTTTCAGCAAACACTTTTTCGGCAGTAGCACGAATAATTGAGGTTTGATTTTTAAGTTCGGCTACAGTTCCAACTAGCGGAACCATAATTTCAGGACGGGCATCAACGCCTTTTGCTTTCAGGTTCAGGGCTGCTTCGATGATGGCCCGAGCCTGCATGGCTGTAATTTCAGGATAGGTTATACCTAAACGGCAACCACGGTGACCCAACATCGGGTTGAACTCATGAAGCGATTCAACTTTATTTTTGACTTGTTCAACCGAAATACCCATTTCCTGAGCCATTTCTTTCTGGTTAGCATCTTCGTGAGGTACAAATTCGTGCAATGGCGGATCGAGCAAACGAATAGTTACTCCGTAACCGGCCATGGCTTCGAAAATACCTTCAAAGTCGCTGCGCTGCATTGGCAAAAGTTTAGCCAGCGCTTTTTCACGTCCTTCGACATCATCAGCCAGGATCATTTCACGCATAGCTTTAATACGTTCGCCTTCAAAGAACATGTGTTCGGTACGGGTAAGCCCTATACCTTTTGCACCGAAATTGCGGGCAATTTTTGCATCTTTAGGTGTATCAGCATTGGTACGAACGAACATCCGTGTGTATTTATCGGCAAGAGTCATCAAAGCTCCAAAATCACCGCTCAATTCAGGATCGATAGTGGCAATTTTACCGTCGTATACTTCACCGGTAGTACCGTTGAGCGAGATGAAATCACCTTCCTGGAATGTTTTACCATCAACAATCATAGTGCGGGCTTTATAGTCGATAACCAGTGAACCTGCACCAGAAACGCAGCATTTACCCATACCACGGGCCACAACAGCAGCGTGCGAAGTCATACCGCCACGGGCTGTTAAAATACCATTGGCCACATTCATACCGCGAAGGTCTTCCGGAGAAGTTTCGATGCGGACCAGAACTACGTCTTTACCCTGAGCAGCCCATTCTTCAGCTTCGTCAGCAAAGAATACGATCTGTCCGGTAGCAGCTCCCGGAGAGGCTGGTAACCCTTTGGCAAGAACTCTTGCAGCTTTGATGGCATTCTTATCGAAAACAGGGTGCAGCAATTCGTCGAGTTTGTTTGGTTCGACGCGGAGCAGTGCAGCTTTTTCATCGATCAGACCTTCATTCAGCATATCTATGGCAATCTTCACCATAGCAGCTCCGGTACGTTTCCCGTTACGGGTCTGGAGGAACCAGAGTTTACCTTCCTGAATGGTGAACTCCATGTCCTGCATGTCTTTATAGTGTTTTTCAAGGTTGTTCTGAATGTCGAACAATTCTTTGTACATTACAGGCATAGCTTCTTCGAGCGATGGATATTTGGATGCACGATCTTCTTCAGAAACACCTGCTAATACAGCCCAACGTCTCGAACCTTCGAGCGTGATTTGCTGCGGAGTACGAATACCAGCTACAACATCTTCACCCTGAGCATTGATCAAATATTCACCGTTAAACATATTTTCACCAGTCCCGGCATCACGGCTGAAGCAAACACCTGTTCCTGAAGTAAGTCCCATGTTTCCGAATACCATGGCTTGTACGTTAACAGCAGTTCCCCATTCTTCAGGAATATTGTTGAGCTGACGGTACAAGATAGCCCGGTCGTTCATCCAACTATTGAATACGGCACAAATGGCGCCCCAGAGCTGTTCCCATGAACTTTCAGGAAAATCTTTACCTGTTTTTGCCTTAACGGCAACTTTGAATTTTTTCACCAATACTTTAAGGTCGTCTACCGAAAGTTCAGTGTCATTAACAACATTCTTTTCATGTTTCAGTTCCTCGATGATTTCTTCGAAAGGATCGATATCTGTCTTTGATGTTGGTTTCATGTCGAGAACTACGTCGCCATACATTTGTACAAAACGACGATAGCTGTCCCAAACAAAGCGAGGATTGTTGGTCTTCTTGGCCATCCCTTCAACAACGGTGTCATTCAACCCGAGGTTCAGAATAGTGTCCATCATTCCAGGCATTGAAGCGCGGGCGCCCGAGCGTACAGAAACCAAAAGAGGATTTGAAGCATCTCCAAATTTTCCCCCGGTTTGCTTTTCGACCTGGGCAAGAGCTGCTTCAACATCAGCTTTGAGGAGCTCAATTACTTTTTCGCGCCCAAGTTTATTGTAAATAGTGCATACATCTGTTGTGATGGTAAATCCAGGAGGAACCGGAACTCCAATCAGGTTCATTTCTGCAAGGTTTGCACCCTTTCCTCCAAGTAACTCTTTCATGTCAGCTTTTCCTTCAGCTGCACCATTTCCGAACGTGTAAACGTACTTTGTCATAAAGATTTAATTTGTAAATTATTGAAATGCAGTTAGTTATTTATAAAAACACTACAACTTCTTTTAATTCAATTTTCATTGTCCTTGAAAAACACTAAACCAGGCCAATGCATGGCAAATTCTTTTTCATTAGGCTGATCACAAATATAGACATTCATTGAAGAAGCAAAAAACTTCATCAACTTTAATTTCACTTAAAAGTATTTTTGATTTTTATCTGACGAACCAAACAAACAGCAGCGTTATTTGCTGTCAGTCAGTACGGAATACAAACGTTCACTAAGGATTAGCTGGATTTCATAAGGTCAATTCCTAAAATATTTAACAATCCTTAACTATCGTTCATACATATTAACGGAATGTCGGGTTATCTTTGTTTCGTAGTTACAAAGTAATACACATTAGGTTTTTTTTCATAGAAATAGGTTAGGTTAGGAAGAAAAGGATGGCAGAGGTCATCCTTTTTTTTGTGCTTATTCCAAAATACCAAAACAAAAAAAGAGTTACAGTTTTTATACCATAACTCTTTGTTTTAAAGTGACCCTGGAGAGACTCGAACCCCCAACCTTCTGATCCGTAGTCAGATGCTCTATCCATTAAGCTACAGGGCCATTGCAAAAGCGATGCAAATATAATACTTATCGAAACAAAAACAACCCTTGAAAATAGATTTTCTGATTTTTTATTTGCGTTTTATTGGCCATCATTAGAGAACTTCCTGAGTATAATGCAATTGACTTTTTTATATTAAAGATATTTCTTTTGCCCGATTGGCGCCATATTGGTTCGGTTCGGGTTGTGAAAGCTAAAAATTGGCTTCTTTTCTACTTTTCAACTTCCGAAGGTGGCACTCCGAAGTATTTCTTAAAGCAACGCGAGAAGTAAAGTGGATCGTTGAACCCAACTTTATAGCTGATTTCAGCGATGGTGTATTGATGATCGTTTTGTTTCAGCAGCTTTTTTGCTTCCTTTAAACGGAGGTTCCGTACAAATTCGGTG
Source organism: uncultured Odoribacter sp. (assembly GCA_964488805.1). Lineage (GTDB taxonomy): Bacteria > Bacteroidota > Bacteroidia > Bacteroidales > Prolixibacteraceae > Aquipluma. The sequence continues at coordinate 39,975 of CAZAVU010000030.1, forward strand.
GCCGATTGTCCGGTCAGTGATTTTAGTTTCGAGTACAGCAGCGTTTTACTCATGTTCATTTGCTGGCAGAATTGAGAGACGTCAAACTCCGAATTCTCCAGATTCTGGTACACAATATTAATGGCACTTTCCAGAAAATCATGATCAACAGGATTGGGCGAAAAAGCCGAAACTTGGAGGGTTTCCTGATCTGCAAACCGTTCTTTCAGGTGGCGACGGTTTTCAATCAGGTTATGGCAGCGTGCAATCAGCTCGTTCATGCTGAACGGTTTGGTAATGTAATCGTCGGCGCCTGTACCTAAACCATCAACAATGTCATCTTCCGAATCGCGGGCTGTTAGCAAAATTACAGGTAAATGACTGGTGCCTGGCTCAGATTTTAGCTTGCGGCAAAATTCCATTCCACTCATCCCCGGCAGCATCACGTCCGAAATAATCAGGTCAGGCAGTTCAGTATTCAGCCATTTATAAGCTTTTTCGACAGAGCCAACACCTTTGACCTTGAAATAGCTTTTCAGTTCTTCGGAAACAAAACGAAGCATGGGTTCTTCGTCTTCAACCAGGAGTACGGAAGGATTTTCGAGCGATTCAAACTGGCTCAAATCGTTATTTCCTTTGGCTGGAACAGCGGCTGTTTCGGTTGATTTTTCGGTCGAAACAAGGGGTAGAGTAACCTTAAAACATGTTCCATGCACACCATCGCTGAATACTTCGATGCTCCCCCGATGAAGGTTGACCAACTCTTTGACCAGCGATAGCCCGATTCCACTCCCCGGTATGCGGTTAAATTTTTCGTTGCGCAGCCGGTAAAAACGGTCGAAAATATTTTGTTGCATCTCCTGAGGAATACCTGGCCCCGAATCGTTGACCCAGAGCTGAAGTTTATCTCCGGGATGATCGATCTGGGCAATTAATTCCACTTGCTCATTTTCAGGTGTATATTTAAAAGCATTGGATAACAGGTTGACTACGATTTTTTCCAACTTATCCGCATCGTATTTAACCCACAGTTCCTGAATGTTACAGGTAAACTTAAACCGAATGTTTTTTTCGTGAGCCAGAGGCATATAATAATTCGAGATGTTGCGCAAATGGCTAACCAGGTCGCCGGGGCTAATTTCAAGCTGAATTTTACCAGCTTCGATCCGTCTGAAATCGACCACCTGGTTGACCAGGTTCGTTAGCCTTTGTACATTCGTATAAATCAGTTCCAGGTTGTCTTTTGATTCACTCCTGGTTTCATTCTTGCTGAGTAATTTTTGGAGGGGCAATGATATCAGGGTGAGCGGGGTTTTCAGCTCGTGCGAGATGTCGGTAAACAGCCTCAGCTTCAGCTGGTCAAGTTCGTGAATCTGTTTGTTGCGGGCATACAGTCTGACCAGCAGGATGACAATAATCCCGATAAAGGTGAGTATGGTCAGGACAAACCAGGCGCGAAGGTAAACCGGAGGTAAAATGCGAAACGAGATTTGCGCCGGTTGGGGTTCAATGTTTCCGTCGAGATCGCGGGACCGAACTTCAAGAGTATAATTACCTGCATTCAGGTCGAGAAAAACACTCGATTTTTCTTCGGAAAAGGGTGACCATTCATCGTTGTTCAACCGATGCGAAAACTGGATTTTTGACGATGGTGTTTGGTTCCAGCAGTCAACACTGTTGTAGGCAATAATTACATTTCCTGAAGAGGATATTTCATGATCAGAGAACGAAATCGTTGTTTTTGGGGACCTGTTTTCTTTTCTGTACAGGATTGTCTTAAAAACAGATGGGTCTTCGGTTGAATTTTTAAAATCGTAAAGGTACCATTCACGGGTTCCTTGGTTAATCCAGAGGGCGCCGTCAGTTGATTTCCGAAGAATTCCCCTTTCCCGAAGGATAGTTAGCTCTGGACTAATGATTTGCCGGATAAACTGTTTGCCGTCGAAAAAGGAAATGCCCTTATCTGATGCGATATAGACTGAACTGTCGTTCTCAATGTAAATATTGGTGACCATGTTGCTTGCCAATCCGTTGAAGGTCGTATAACGGGTCCAGTTTTTCCCGTCGTAATGAAAAAGTCCGGTACCGCCCTGAGCGACCCAGATTTGATCCGTAGGAGAAATCCGGATATCATCAATCCAATTGGGCGATTTTAGAGGCAGTTCGATTTGTTGTGTTGATTTCCCGTTAAAAACATGAAGCCCGCTGCCTGAAAACCATAAATTGCCATCGGAGGTTTGCGCGATGGTTGGAATTCGTTGCGGAATCTTTTCCATCGTAATTGATTTCCACAACGAACGCTTGTAATTATAATAGACCAATCCCCCCTTGTAGTTGGTGTTGTTCAGTTCAAGGATTCCGTTTCCGGGGAAAGCTACTGCCGAGTCACCCAGTTCGCAAATGCCGTTGTAACTGATCCCTAAATAAAGACTTGGAAAAAGAATGGTATTCCATCGTCCGTTTTGAAAGCGGGCAATAGCAGCCTTCCCGTTCTGGCTTCCGGCAGCCCAAAGACCGCTTTTAGGAGAGAAGTGCATGGCCATAGCCATGTTCATTACACCGTCTGCTGATGAATAACCTGTGAAATGGTGCATTTGTTTGTCGCATGACACCACTTCTCCTGAGTTGGTCGTAAACCAGAATTTCCCGTCAGGTGTATTGCATTGAAAATTAAGTCCCAGATAAGTACTGAAATTATGATCTGAAAGATCAAGTTTCATCAAGCTTCCGCTGTCACCAAAAACAAGGAGATTCCCGTTTTTATCATCAAAAAGGTGTATGAAAGACAACGGAAGAACAACTTCGGGATATTGGTAAACCTTCCAGCCCGAGCCATTCAGCGCATACAATTTGCTGTGACCTCCAATCCAAAGCATTCCGTCGGAAGTCTTCAGAATCGAAGACTGTACATTATCGCCACCAATGGCCTTCATGTTGATGTTTTCCCAACAATCGGAACCAATAGAGTAACGCGCCAGCATGACGTTTGCATTGACACACGTGGCATACAGCGAATTTTCGTGTTCACAGATGCCAGAAAATTCACGGCACGAAAGGGTAGGAGCTTTGGTGAATTTCCATTTGACTGATGATCCCTGCAAATCGTTCAGGTTAACTGTTGCAAGGTTTTTGTCTGAAATATCGACTACCATCCAAACGCGTTGTTGCTCGTTGATGGTCAGGTTGTAAACCGGAAATTTAATCTCGCGCACTGAACTGACGTGATAATCATTGCCTGCTTCAAGCCGCAAAACATTGATAACCGAACCATCGTTTGAAATTTCGAAAAACCCTTCATTATTCAGGCAAAAAACAGATTGCGGAGTAATTTGAAGCAATCCGTAGTCGGACCCGATCCAAACCTGATTGTTCCGATCGGTTATAAAGTTTCGCTGACTATTAAAAGCAAAATCCAAAATTTTGCGGAACTCCCCATTTTTATACCGGTACAATCCTTTTTCGGTTGTAGCCAGAAGGTTTTTATCTTTTTCGAAAACGAGTGAATTAATTGTGGTGCTGTCGGGACTAAACGAAATGGTTTTGTAGCCGTCGTAATAAACTGCTTTACTGCCAATTCCCATCCACATTCCGCCTTCTGGTTCCTTGACCAGGGATGAAATCCGTATCGTATCGTATTCAGGAAAATCGGTCCATCGCCACGATTCAAGCACGGGATTGGCAATCTGGGGCCTATAGGGTTTGGTTGCCAATAAGGGCAGAGTAATGCAGAATAGTCCCCAAATAATAATCAGTTTCAGGTTATTAATCACGGTGCGATAGTTTTCTTGTGCGGGTTCCAAATTTAGTAAATTTTAGATGTATTGAAACGGAATGAATATCAGTTCAAACTGCCGAAAAAACGGAATCCTGCCGAACTGCATTTGGTTGCCAATAATATTCTGCTATATTTGATTTTTTAGGAAAACAGAAAATGTTTTCCTGAATTTTCGGAATAAAATAACAAGTTTACATAGAGGCCATGAAATTGATTTTCTTACTCATTACGGTGTTTCTTTTCGTACAACCATCAAAAGCTCAATTCAGTAAGCATTTTGAAGATAAAACTTTACGGCTCGATTATTTTCACTGCGGAAATGCGGTAACCGAGAAATTTTATTTCGATGAACTGATTCAGGAACCATACTGGGGCGGTTCTCAAACAAGCCTGATTGACTCCAATGGTTATGGAACCAATTTTCTGGAAGTGCGCACTGCCGATACCGATGAGCTGATCTATTCGCGTGGATATTGCACCCTGTTCGGCGAGTGGCAGACTACCCAGGAGGCCCAAATCACCGACTGCTGTTATCCCGAATCGGTAATCATGCCTTTCCCCCGTGAAAAGGTGGTGGTTTCGATTCTTTGCCGGAACCGGCAAGGGATTTTTGAGAAAAAATTTGAATACGCCGTTGATCCACAGAGCTATTTTATAAAAAAGGAACAGAAGTCTCTTCCGGTTTTCGACGTGATTAATTCCGGGAAACCATCGCAAAAGGTTGACATTGTGCTGCTTCCTGAAGGATATACCGATAATCAGAAAGATCTTTTTGTAACCGATTGTCAAAAATTTGCTGATGAATTTTTCAGGTATTCGCCTTATGCGGAGAACAGGAAAAAATTCAATATCCGCGGAGTTTGGGCTCCATCACGAGAAGCAGGCCCTGACATTCCCGGCAATAACATTTGGAACGAAACCCGACTGAATGGTTCATATTACACCTTTAACTCCGAGCGCTACCTGATGATTAAAGATTATCAGGGGGTACGCGATGTGGCCGGAAATGCTCCTTATGATTACATTTATATTCTGGCCAACACCGAAAAATATGGAGGTGGCGCCATATATAATTTCTATGGAATCAGCGCGGCCCATCATGTGAATGAAACCGGGAAGATTTACATCCATGAGTTTGGTCACTTGTTTCTGGGGCTGGGCGATGAATATGTGGGCGGAGTTGAATATTCAGATTTTTATCCGACCGATGTGGAGCCCTGGGAGCCAAACCTGACTACGTTGGTCGGTTTTGATAAAAAATGGAAGGGAATGCTGCCTGAAGGAACTACAATTCCGACGCCGGTTAATTCGGAAAACAAACAAAAGCTGGGCGTTTACGAAGGCGGAGGCTATGTTTCGAAAGGGGTTTACCGTCCATGGATCAATTGTTTGATGAATAACCTGCACACCATTGACGAGTTTTGCCCGGTATGCACCAAAGCTATTCAGGAAATGATTGATTTTCAGTGTAAGTAGATTTCCTGACAGGTTTTACTTCCAGAATTTAAAGAAATGGTGGACCGGACCGTGCCCTTTCCCCATATTGTATGCAGCTCCATCCACAATAGCCTGATTGATATAGTCTTTTGCTCGTTTTACAGCTTCGTTTAACGGAAGGTCGTGAGCCAGAAATGAGGCTAAAGCCGACGAAAATGTGCAGCCTGTACCGTGAGTATTTCGGGTGTCAACACGCTTCGATGTAAGCTCCAGAACCTCATCCGTTTCTGCATTGTAGAAAATGTCGGTCAGAATATCTTCGGTAAGGTGACCTGCTTTGAGTAATACCGAAACCTGCCCTTCATTTGAAAGATGTTTGACCACTCTATATAAATCAGCCTGATTTTCAATTTTTTCGCCCAGTAAAATTTCGGCTTCAGGAATATTGGGCGTAATGACCCGAACCATTGGGATCAACTCTTTCTTCAGGGTTGAGATGGCTTCATCCTGAAGGAGCTTATCGCCTGATGTGGCAACCATCACCGGATCGAGTACAATATTGCGAATGTCGTAACCAGACAGGTTTTCTTTCACGGCATGGATCAGTTCCGACGAATGCAGCATCCCGATTTTAATGGCGTCAGCGCCAATGTCATCAAGCACCGATTTAATCTGCCCTTGAACAAATGCTACGGGAATAGGGTGAACCCCATAAACTCCAACGGTATTTTCATCTACCACGGCTGTAATGGCTGATGTACCGAAGCAGCCGCAAGCCGACATGGTTTTTAAATCAGCCTGAATTCCGGCCCCACCGCTCGGATCGCTTCCGGCAATGGTAAGCACTCGTTTGTATTGCATAAGGTTGAGTTTACTGAAAATGATTAAATCCTGATTGTTTGAAATCCAACTCTTTGCCATCCCTTAACCAGTTGATTCGGCATTTCCCCTCGATAATCTCCCCGATTGGAAACAACGGTTTCCCAAAGCGCTTGGTAAAGTCGTGCTGAACCGAATACAGTTCGTCTTTTGCAATTGTAAGCAGCAGTTCATAATCTTCGCCGCCAGACACCGCTAATTCAGCGGCATCCCATTTCTGAGAGGATGCCACACTTTTTAGTGTCTCAGAAACCGGAATCATCTGGGTATCAATCATGGCAGCTTTGCCTGAAGCTTTCAGAATATGAACCAGATCGGAGGCTATACCATCGGAGATATCCATCATGGCATGAACGGATTCATAGTCAGCAAGGAAACGTCCTTCACTGAGCTGAGGCTCGGGCAGGTGATGTTTGAGAAGCAGATCGTTATGCGCTTTTGACTGTGGCAATTTATCGAGTAAAACTTTTAACCCGCCTGCTGAGTCACCAAGATTTCCGGTTACACAAATCACATCGCCGGTTTGTGCCATGTTGCGTTTGCGGGCTTTTCCCTTCGGACATTTTCCGATAACGCAAACATTGATAGCCAGATGTTTCAGTGATTTAGTCGTATCGCCGCCCAGCAGAGGAGTGTTGTATTTTTTCGATAAATCGAGATACCCTTCCATCAGGGCATCGAGGTATTCCACATCAAGATTTGCAGGTATGGCAATGGAAAGAAAAGAACCCAACGGCGTTCCTCCCATGGCTGCTATGTCGCTCAGGTTAACTGCCAGTGATTTGTATCCCAGTTGCTCGGGAGTAATTGCGTCTCTTAAAAAATGCACATCTTCCATCAGCAAATCGGTGGTAACCAGCCAGTCGTCCTGATCATTGGCCGGGATGATGGCACAGTCATCGCCAATTCCAACGAAATTTTCCTGAACCAGTCCGCCAAAACATGGTTTAAACCGTTCAATAAAGCCAAACTCTCCAATTTCTTTCAACTTCATGTGAGTCTAATATTTAGTCAATATTCAGAAATCGTTACTTTCTTTTTTAATGCGGATGCAGCCTCATAAGGACTGTTGGCCGAGCAAATGGCCGAAACCACCGCTATTCCATTAGCGCCGGCCTGCATGATAGCAGTTGCATTTTCACGATTAATTCCCCCGATAGCAACCGCCGGATGTTTGCTCACCTGCATAACCTGCCGGATGCCCTGAAGTCCAAAAGGTGACGCTGTGTCTGTTTTTGTTGCGGTACTGAAAACCGGCGAAATGCCAATATAATCCACATCCAGCTCATTGGCCTGATGTACCTGTTCCATATTCTCAACCGAAAGCCCGATGATTTTATTCGGACCTAATAAGCGGCGAGCTGTTCGGTAAGGCATATCGCTTTGTCCGATGTGAAGCCCGTCGGCATCTGCAGCCAGGGCAACGTCCACACGATCGTTGATAATCAGCGGAACCTGATAAGAGGCAAGTTTTTGCTTCAGCCGGACTGCAAGTTCAATAAATTCCCTGGTACTGCAATCCTTTTCGCGCAGTTGCACCATGGTCACGCCACCTTTCACCGCTTCCTCCACAATCCATTCCATGTTTCGGCCCAGCGAAAGTGGCCTGTCCGTAACCAGATATAAACTCAGATCGAACATGATTTAATTCATTTGGGCCAGTTCGGCCAGTGTATCGGCAGTCAGGTTAAATAATGCATCCAGAAAATGAAGTTGCATGGTACCGGGGCCGTCGGCTTTTTGCGCAGCAATTTCACCGGCAACTCCCATAACTGTCATCGCGTGGGTTGCTGCCGCCAGAAAATCGGGATTGATTGCAGCAAAAGCTCCGACAACTGCGGTTGCGGTACATCCCATTCCGGTTACTTTCGGCATCAGAGCAGAACCATTTTTTACCGAACGAACGGTTTCTCCGTCAGTGATAAAATCTTCCTCCCCGCTGATAACCACGACTGCGCCGGTATCCTGTGCCAAGCGTTTGGCTGCATCCAGCGCTGCGTTTGACGAAGCCGTGCTGTCAACACCTTTGGTAGAGGTTTTTTCGTTTGCCAGGGCCATGATTTCCGAAGCATTTCCCCGAATGATGGAAGGTTTGCAGGCACTTACTATCAACGCAGCTACCTGGTTACGGTAAGGAGTGGCTCCCACACCAACCGGATCGAAAACCACAGGGATTCCTTTCTCCCGGGCAGCGCTTCCTGCAATCAGCATGGCCTCGACCCATTTTTCACTCAGTGTTCCCATGTTGATTACCAATGCTGACGCAATAGTTACCATATCTCTTACCTCTTCTTCAGCATGAGCCATCAC
>CAZAVU010000031.1:0-45758 GCA_964488805.1 uncultured Odoribacter sp.
TTTTATTCACCATAATCGCATTTCTGTTCTTTGAAACAAGTTTCTTATTTTTTACTTTAGCTGTCTCAACGAAAACTTTGATCCAGAGATGATTCAAATCGGGAATAAAGGTCCTTGCGTAACTGACAGGAATCCGGAAGTGTTTGACGGAATCTTTAAACAATACTCCAAGCCGTTGTTTTACTACGCCGCCAAATTCGTCGATGATGAAATTGCCCGAGATATTGTGCAGGATGTTTTCGTTAAGTTATGGTCCGACAGCATCACCGTCAGGCAATCGCTCAACTCGCTGCTCTTCACCATGACCCGGAACAGTTGTCTTCAGTATCTGGAGAAACAGAAAGTCCGGAACAAATACCTTCATTCGACCCGATTTATCCTTCAGGAAGAAGAACTTCAGTTTTACATGTTTGAGAAAACCAGTTTAATCGAGCAGGAGCTTGAGGCCAAACTGAACGAAGTTTTAAACAGCTTACCCAACCGTTGCCGCCAGATTTTCGTTATGAGCAGGTTCGAGAACAAGAAAAACCGGGAGATTGCCGAAGAACTCGATATCTCGGTTAAAGCCGTTGAAAAGCAAATTACCAAAGCGCTGGCAACCATCCGTTCCGAAATGAAAGATTATCTGCCCCTTTTGATGTTTTTATCCGCACATTTGTTCAAGCAGTGATACGTTACCCGGGATAAACCATCGCTAATTTTCCAATTCTTTCAAGAAAAAAAATCAAAAAACAGGTAGGGTTTTGACCGCCTTCCCGATCATAGGAGCATAAAAGCAAAACTTTATGACTGAAATCGATTCAATCATCCAAAAATATCTCAGCGGGGAGACATCAGAAGAAGAAAACCGGCAACTGCTTCAATGGATTCAGGAATCTCCTGAAAATAAAAAGCGGCTGTTTGCAGAGAAAGACATCTGGGATACTTACAGTTTTCACACCAATCAAAAAGAATATGAAACAGACCAGGAGCTGAAAATTCTGCAAAGCCAGCTCGGTCCTCGGATTTCCCAACATGCCATCACCCTGAAAAAAGCACTGCAAATGGCAGCCATACTGCTGATTGCATTCGGATTGGGCTGGTCAAGCCGTTTTATTTCTTTTTCATCAAAGCAGCAAACTGCCCAGGCAAACATGCAGGAGATTTTTGTCCCTAAAGGACAGGTTAATCAGGTATTTCTGGCCGATGGCACACGAATCTGGATTAACTCGGAATCGAGATTAATTGCACCTTCAACCTTTGCTTCCAAAGAACGGGTAGTAAAACTAAGCGGGGAGGCTTTTTTTGAAGTAGCCAAAGACTACAAACGCCCCTTCAGGGTTGAAGTGAACGGACAACAAATTGAAGTCCTTGGAACCTCTTTCAACGTCAGGGCTTATGAAAATTCCGGGGAAATTGAAACAACGCTGGAAACCGGACAGATCAAACTTAGCGCGGCAGGTCAGACTACACTTCTCCTCCCCGGCGAACAAAGCCTTTTCGACAAAACAAGTAAACAATTGAAGATCAACAGAGTTGATCCCAGAACGATTAGCGCATGGAAAAACGGTCGTTACGAATTTCAAAATGAAAATCTGCCCGAAGTATTTAAAGTGGTTGAACGATGGTACGATGTTGAAATCGATGCAAACGACGATTCGTTCAGGGACATGCACTTTTCCGGAGTCATCAAACGCAACAAAGATGTCGGGCATTTCCTTGATTTATTAAACCACACAATTCCAATACAATACAAAATTGACGGCGATAAAATAAAAATTTCATCAAAATAGAATTAAACCTAACTAAACAACCAGGAAAGGAGGATAGACACAGGAAACACAAAAAAAACGGAGAATGCACCACCATCCTCCGTTTAGGATAAAGTCTTAAAATCTAAAACTTCATTTAAAGCAAAGCAAATTTATGAAAAAAAAATTAATCAAGGGCATCTCTCTTGATCGGGGGAAAGTCCGAAAAATCTGGATGACCATGCGTCTAATTGTATTTTTGTTTTTCATTTCGCTCATTCATGTTTCGGCTTCGGTTTATTCACAAAAAACCAGGCTGAATATCAAAGTAGAAAATGCGACCTTACAAGAGGTTTTTAAAACCATTCAGGAACAATCCGATTTTGATTTTTTCTACAAAAACGAACAAATTCCGGCCAATATGCGGGTTTCGGTTCAATACCAGAACGAAGCCATTGAAGTAATTCTGGATAAACTTCTGGAAGGAACCGGATTAGGTTATCACCTTCTGGATAAAGATATTGTAATCAGCGAAAAAGAAGCTTCGAAAAATGAAACAGAAGCCCAGCCAACAACCAAAGTAACCGGGAAAGTAACCGACGGCAAAGGAGTAATGCTTCCGGGAGTTTCGGTTATGGTAAAAGGAACAAGCATAGGGACCATTACCGATGCGAACGGAAATTATTCGCTATCGAATGTCCCGGCAAATGCCATTCTCCAGTTCTCCTTCATTGGAATGAAAAGCCAGGAAGTAAAAGTTGCGAGCAAAAATACAATCAATGTTCAACTTGGTGAAGAAACAATCGGGATTGATGAGGTGGTTGCCGTAGGATATGGGACCGCCAAACGCCGCGAAATAATTGGTTCAATCTCGAAAATTGGCGGAAATGAAATCACTAAACTTCCGGCCACATCAATCACCCAGTCCCTGCAAGGAATGGCAGCCGGGCTGAACGTCACCAATACCAGCGGAGGTACTCCGGGAGCCGGAAACCAGATTAACATCCGCGGACTAAAATCAATCAGTTTAAGTTCTGATCCGTTATGGATTGTCGACGGGGTGCCAATTTATACAGCCTCCGATGCTTTGGCGGTAAACGGCGTCAGGTCAGCCTCCCCACTTTCAATGCTCAACCCAAGCGACATCGCCTCGATCGAAGTCCTGAAAGATGCCGCAGCTACGGCTATTTATGGGAACAGAGCTTCGGGTGGGGTCATCATCATCACAACCAAGTCAAGCAAAAAGAAGGAAACCGATATCTCTTTCAGTTACGATGGGGGGATTTCGAAGCTCCCTTTTACCCAAACCTCAGTTTTCACCAACAACGTTGAATTCATGGCCATCCGCGACGAAGCCATGAAAAACACCGGAGGAACCGAATTTCAGCCTTCATTCTTTGGCCAGCAATTCCCGAACGACCCTGCTTTTACCCGCGAAATGGCCCTTAAAACCAACAGCGACCACCTTTCGGCCATGGCTCACACGGCAAATTTCCATCAGTTTGGTTTATCGGCCAATAAAGGCTTCGAAACCGGCGGCATGTTGTTTTCATTAAGCTACCGGGATGAAGATGGCGTACTGCGCGACAATGACTTTAAGCGCCTGACCACCCGTTTCAGCACAACATTCAAACCAATTGATTTTATTGAATTTGGAGCAAATGCCAATTTAATGTATATGGAAGCCAACGGCGTTCGGACTGGTTACGGGAAATTGGCCGGTGGCTGGGACCAATGGTTCCAGATGGCTCCATTCTTTAAACTTTACGATTCCAGCAGCGCTTCAGGATATTGGTTTCCTGAAAGCGGATACAATGCCGCGGCTTATCACGATCCCAGACTTATCCGAAACAATTCAGGTGAATTCCGAACACTGGCAAATACGTTTCTGCAGATAGATCTTCCGGTAAAAGGATTAACGGTAAGAGGCGAAGCCGGAACAGATGTCACCTACACCAACAGCTCGTACTGGAGATCAGGGCTTTTATCGCCCAACAACCTCAGTGAAGCACAGGAAAAAGCAGTCACCCGCGACGTATTTACCTGGAACGGAACGATCAATTATACCCGCATGATTGCTGACGTTCACAGCGTAAACATCACCGCAGGCGGTGAAGCAACCAAAAATTTCAGTTACTTCCGTTCGGCCAGCGGACAAAATGTGGCCACATCATATCCTGAACTTATTAACCCTGACAAATCGATGGCCATGACTGCCGACGGGCACCGCGGGAACGACATGTCGATGGCCGGATACTTTTTCAGGGCAAACTACGCCTACAAAGGGAAGTATATTTTTAACGGGAGCATCCGTTACGACGGCCATTCGGCCCTGAGCAAAGACAACCGCTGGGCCTCATTTGCCGCTGCCGGTCTGGGATGGACCATCAGCGAAGAAAATTTCATGAAGAATATCGAATGGTTAAGCACCCTGAAACTGCGGGGCAGTTATGGAACCACCGGAAATACCAACATGACCTCGGATATGCTGATCATGTCTTGGAGCATCCTGGATGCCCGTCACTGGGCCGGATCGACTATAACTTCAAGCCAAAACTGGGGACCTTCGGGAAGCGCCGACCTGAAATGGGAAACGACCTCTTCCTATGATTTTGGATTTGACTTCGGAATACTGAAAGACCGGATCAATGGTTCGTTTGCCATTTACGTCCAAGACATCAAAGACCTGATTATGATGTGCCAGGTACCGCCATCCATGGGGTATCACTATGCCTATAACTGGAAAAACGTGGGCGACCTGCGCAACAAGGGGATCGAATTCAACTTCTCATCAGTAAACATTACGACTCCCGGCGGCTTCAAATGGACTTCCGATTTTAACATCAGCACAAATAAAAACGAGATAATCAGACTGAACGACCAGGAAAAAGGAAAAGGCGCTGTTCAGAACAACATTTACATCCGTAAAGAAGGTGAAGCTTTAAACACCTATTATCTGCCCAAATATTCAGGCCTCAATACCGAAAAAGGTATTTATATGCAGGAAGAACTGGACAAGACAAAATGGAACAGCGAGTATGTGACCGTTTCAACCGGGAAACAAATTCCGATGATTGGAACCAATCCGGGCAATAACAAGTTCGTCATGTCGGGGAAAACGCCTCAGCCCAAATGGTACGGAGGTTTTACCAACAATTTCTACTACAAAGGGTTCGATTTGAATATTCAATTCAACTTCGCAGGTGGCAACTGGATCATCGACGACAAACTGGCGGGTAAGATATCGATGGATGTGGAAAACATTGGTCGTGAGCTGATTGGCAACTACTGGCAGAAACCTGGCGACAACAAGCGATTTGGCCGAATTGCCCAGAATGATAAAGTTCCGTTCGACCTGGAAGGAAATGCCTCGGCCGGGGGAAACACGATGACTATTGAAAATACCAGTTTTGTTCTCGAACGCGGAGATTTCCTTCGCTTAAGAAACCTGCAATTAGGTTATACATTATCAAATACCATTACCTCAAAGGCAAAGATAAACAGCCTTCGGTTCTACATCGGAGGAAGCAATCTCTTTGTAAGAACTGCATATACCGGATTCGACCCCGAATCTTTAAATGCGGTTCCGGTTCCCCATACAGTAAACTTTGGTATTTCATTTAAACTATAAATCAGGCTATCATGAAGACCTATAAATTAACAACCATACTTTTAGCTATCCTGAGTTTTGGGTTATTCTCCTGCAGCGATAGTTTTTTTGAAAATCCCAGACCCCAGGAAAAACCCTGGACTTCGACACTGACTTTAGACCAATTGGTTTCAGAATGTTACCGGTCGGTCTTGTGGGAAGGCCGTACCCGCGGAAACTTTGCCTCGTTCGACTACATGATGTCGGGGTGCAGCCAGACAGCCGCCATTTCGAATGACCTTTTTGACGATTGCAATACCATCTGGTACGAACGACGTTTCGACGATAATACAACCAGCCAAATGGCTGATTTGTGGTCCACTTTATACATAGCTATTTATGGCGCCAATGCCGGGATTGCGTTCGACAAGGAAAACGGGGGGAACCCGTTCAACCTTGGCCTGACCAGCGCCGATTATATCCAGAATTACAAAAGACAGATTGGGGAACTTTACTTTATCCGTGCTTATGCCTACTATTTTCTGGCCCGGATCTGGTGCCATCCCTACAACGATGCCAACAAAGGGAAGCCTGGAATTATTTACACCACCGAACCAAATTCAGTTGTAGGAGAATTAAAACGCGGAACCGTCGGAGATATTTACGGTCAGATTGTGCAGGACCTGAAAGATGCCGCAGAGCTTCTGCCCAACGACATTACCGGCTCGGGCTGGAGTGCAACCTCCATCTATAAATGCGGCCGCGCCAATAAATATGTAGCCAAATCATTGCTGGCCAAAGTTTATTTCGTCATGGGCCAATATGCCGAAGCTGAAAAACTTATCGACGAGGTTACCGCATCGGGAGTTTATAAACTGGAAGAAGTTTACAAACCATTCATCAGCAACGATCGGAGTTACAAGCCGGCCGAAAGCATCTGGGAATTCAACACCGGCGATCCGTCAGGAAAAAGAGACTGGTCGCGGCAGTTAAACTATCACGGGGTAGGGTTTAACTATCGCCACTTCAATGGAGCCGATCACTTTGGAAACTTCATTTATGACCCAACGACTGGCCTTCCGTTAACAACCATGACAGCCCTGGACTGGAACTCCTGCTCAATTTCTTATTTCATCCTGAGAGAAGCCGGTTGGATGGAACCCGATAAAGGGAACACCTATGCCCGCCCCTACAACAACGACCCGATCAGTAAAGACACTGCCTTTACCGCTGAAGCAAAAACAGACCTGCGTTTCAGTCAACTCTTTCATGTCACCAAAGGAGCCTGTTATGGCTTCCCCAAAGGAGATCCCCGCAACAGGAGCATTGTGAAACCCAAAATTCTATCCGGCGGAGCGCCTGATTTATCGGGTGGAAAAACACTGGAACAATTCTACAAAGAGATGCGGGAATACCTGGAATACGAGCCCGATGCTGCCGAACCAAGAAAAACCGCGGGAACCCGCCAGATTTACGTGGATAAGTTCTTCCGCGGCCCTGACAATGGTTTGACCACCGGCGCCGCCATGACCAAATACCCAATGATTCGCCTTGGAGAACTGATCCTGATCAAAGCATGGATTTTGCAACATGACGGGAAAGCTGCACAGGCTGCCACCGAGTTGAATAAACTCTGGAACCGGGCCAACCCCAACAACCTGAATAAATACACTGCGGCAAACACCAATCATAAAGCCGTCTATCAGGAATTCATCAAAGAAATGCTGGGCGAGGGAGGAATCTACGAATTCCAGCTTGCTACAAAAATGACAATTCCGAAGGGCGACAACCCGTTTGGAACGGCTAAGGACATTGCCTATCCATACGATAACCTTGTTTTTGCTATTCCAGAAAGGGAAACTTCGCTGAATCCAAATCTTCAATAATTCATTTCTAAGAAACTGTCTTTCTATTGAAAGGGGAAAAACACCATTTCCCCTTTCTTTTTTTTGCGATATTTATACCAACAAACCAACCAATTTCACTACTCATGCCTGATAAAACATGTAAATTAACCGGAATCCTTCTGATTTCATTTTTCATTTTCTTCACTTCCTGTCAGCAACAGGCAACATTCTACGTTTCACCTTCGGGTAACGACGCCAGCGATGGTTCCCTTAACCATCCGTTTGCAACACTCGACCGGGCAAGGACGACCGTGCGGGAAATCCTAAAAGAGGGAACAAAAAGAAATATCACCGTCTTCTTTCGCCAGGGCCGGTATGGCTTCCAACAGACGTTTGAATTGGATGGCCGCGATTCAGGTGAAAATGGATCAACAATCACTTATCAGGCTTATCCAAACGAACAGGTAATCTTCCACGGAGGCGTTTATCTTCCGGCTAACACCCTCCGCCCCATTCAGGATTCATTAATCAGCAAACGTATGATTACCCGGGTGATGGACAAAATCGTTTGCCTTTCATACGCCGGCATCAACATCGACGAAGGTGAACTGCCCGAGCGCGGTTTTGGCCGTCCCTACCAGATTGCTCCCATGGAGTTGTTTTGCGGCGATCGTGCATTTCGACTGGGAAGATGGCCAAACACAGGTCAGATGGCCTTCACGCGAGTGATCGATCACGGATCGTTGCCACTTAAAAACGATTCAAGTCACAAAGGCGGCATCATTGTGTACGACATCAGTCGTCCGCAGCGCTGGGCCAATTGCGACGATGTATGGATTTCGGGCTACTTTTGCTATGGCTTTGCCAACGATGTCATTCCGGTGAAACGGATCGATCCGGAGAAAAAAGAGATTACCACCTCTGCCCCTGCCTTTTACGGATTCGAAGCCGGCAAGCCTTTTAGCGGGTTCTATGCCTTCAACCTCCTGGAAGAAATTGATGAGCCGGGCGAATATTACATCGACAAAAAAAACAAAATGATCTATCTGTATCCCTATCCGGATTCAGAAAAACAGGATTACTCCCTGTCGGTTCTGAAAGACCCGATGATTGCTGTTGAAGGCGCTTCAAATATCTGTTTCGATCATATCACGTTCGAATGTACCCGTGGGATGGGGGTTTACATCGAAGGCGGCAATGGAATCCATATCCGAAATTCGACATTCAGGAACATCGGAACAGTAGCTATTTGTATAGGGAAAGGCGTCCTTCCCGGCGGAAATGATCTTCCGGCGTCACGCGTATTGGGAAAGAGAAACGAGTACCTTTACGGACATAACTCATTCAATACCAACGGAGGTAAAAATCACCTGATCGAAAATTGTGAAATCTTCAACACCGGAACCGGGGGCATTATTTTAACCGGGGGCGACCGTCATACGCTGGAAAGAGGAAACAACCGCATCAGCAATTGTTCCATTCACGATTACAACCGGCTGGAACAATCCTACCGTCCCGGCATTGAAATTGAAGGTGTCGGGAACACGATTGACCATTGCAACATCTATAACGCTCCGGCAGCAGCAATCATTCTGCATGGGAACGATCATACCATCGAATACAACAACATCTTTGAAGTTGTCAGGGAAGGGCACGATATGGGAGCCCTTTATTACGGACGGAATCCAAGCGAACGGGGTTCTGAGGTCCGGTATAACTTTTTTCATCACATTGGCGGAATGGCAGGTGGCAGCGTAGGCATCTATCACGACGACGGGGCCTGTGGCATGAAGGTTATCAGTAACATATTTTACAAAGTCGGAACATCAACGGTAATGGTTGGCGGAGGAACCGACATCTACTACTCAAACAATATTTTCATCGACGCACCGCTGGCCGTTCACCTGGACAACAGGCTCGAAAACTGGGCAAAAGAATTTATTGCCGATAACGGGGTTTACCGGACCCGACTGGAGGACATCGGGTTTAACCGTCCTCCTTACTCGAAGCGATATCCGGAACTGGCAGCCTATTGGACCGATAACCCGGAAAAACCCAAGCGCATCTTATTCGAGAACAATCTGTTCTATGCGGTTACCGAAATTTGTAACGGCAAACCCGAATGGGGCGAGTTTAAAAACAACCTGGTAACCAATACAGAACCTCTTTTCAGATCAACCGGACGTCTTGATTTCAACCTGTTGCCCCAATCCCCCGTTTGGAAATCGCTGCCGGATTTTAAGCCCATCCCACTGAACGATATCGGACGAAAAATGAACTAACCACATAATCCATACACCGATGAATCAAATCCTTACAATCGTCACCGGACTGATTTTCAGCCTTTCGCTTCTTTCTTTTTCCGCCGAAATTCTTTAATCATTGTTTTCAGCTATCTTAGCCGCAAAAATCAGCAAATCTTTCGCTTATGAGCATATCAAAAATCCTTTTCATCGCCCTGATCTTCATCAGTTTGGGAGCATCGGCAACAACTCCTGTATCTGAAAAGAAAACCTTTGCCGTGGGTGAAAATACGTTTCTGCTCAACGGGAAACCGTTTGTGATCCGTGCCGGGGAACTTCACTATCCGCGCATCCCCCGCGAATATTGGGAACACCGCATCCAGATGTGCAAAGCAATGGGCATGAATACCATTTGTATATACATTTTCTGGAATTTTCACGAGCAGGTGCAAGGTAAATACGACTTTACCGGTCAGGCCGATGTCGCCGAATTTGTCAGGCTGATCCAAAAAAACGGTATGTACTGCATTGTCAGGCCCGGCCCCTACGTCTGTGCCGAATGGGATATGGGTGGACTCCCCTGGTGGTTACTGAAAAAGCCAGACCTGGCCGTACGCAACCTCAGCGATACCTTCTTCATGGATAATGCCCGAAAATTCATTCGCGAAGTCGGCAAACAACTGGCGCCACTGCAGATTCAAAACGGTGGGAACATCATCATGGTGCAGGTCGAAAATGAATATGGAGTTTGGGGCAAAGACGAGAAATACATGGAAACAATCCGTGATGAAATACGGAATGCCGGATTCGATAAAGTGCAGCTTTTCCGTTGCGACTGGAGCTCGAACTTCAACAACTACCAGGTGAAAGACGTTTTCAGCACCCTGAATTTCGGGGCCGGATCGAACATCGAAGACCAGTTTCGTCTCTATTCCAAACTGAACCCAACCGCACCGAAAATGTGCAGCGAGTACTGGTCGGGCTGGTTCGACTACTGGGGACGCCCACACGAAACCCGCTCGGTGGAAAGTTTTATCGGCAGCCTGAAGGACATGATGGACCGTAAAATATCGTTCAGCCTTTACATGGCGCATGGCGGAACAAGCTTTGGACAATGGGGCGGAGCCAATTCCCCACCCTACCGAAGCAACGTGGCCTCATACGACTACAACGCCCCCATCAGCGAGGCCGGACTGCCCACCGAAAAGTTTTATGCCGTGCGCGACCTGCTGAAAAACTATCTGAATGAAGGCGAATCGGTTCCGGATGCCCCGGCGGCAAAACCCACCATAACGATACCCGGGTTTACTCTGGCGCAAACAGCCAATTTATTCGAAAACCTTCCAACGTCGCACCAATCCGAAGACATCAAACCCATGGAGATGTTCGACCAGGGATGGGGCAGCATTTTGTACCGCACCACTCTGAAACCGAACAAAGAAAAAAGCAAGCTGATCGTTACCGACTTGCACGACTGGGCATTGATATACCTAAACGGGAAGCTAATTGGCAAAGTAGAACGCCGTCTGGCCGAGAATGCAATCGAATTACCAGCTATCGAAAAAGAATCACGGCTTGATATTTTGGTTGATGCCATGGGGCGCGTCAATTACGACAAAACCATCATCGACCGAAAAGGGATCACCGAAAAAGTTGAACTGCAAACCGCTTCAGGAAACGCCAAGCTAAAAAACTGGCGGGTTTACAGTTTCCCGGTTGATTATACATTTCAGAAATCGCAGAAATACAAAAACATTAAAGCCAACGGCCCCGCATGGTACCGCGGACGGTTCAATCTTGACCAAACTGGCGACACCTACATTGACATGAGCACATGGGGGAAAGGCATGGTTTGGGTCAACGGCTACAACCTGGGTCGCTACTGGAAAATCGGTCCTCAGCAAACCCTCTATCTGCCGGGATGCTGGTTGCACCAAGGCGAAAATGAAATTATCGTACTCGACCTGGAAGGACCTTCGGCTCCAAAAATCGCCGGGATCGCCAATCCGATCCTCGACAAAATCAACAATTACGAATCGCTTTTGCACCGTAAAAGTGGCCAAATGCTCAACCTGAGTAACGAAACTCCGGTCAGTTCAGGCGCATTTACTGCGGGCAGCGGATGGAAAAACATCACATTCGGTAAACCGGCCAAAGCCCGGTACATTTGTCTGGAAGCCATCAGCTCGCAAACGAGCAACGATCAGTTAACCACGCTGGCCGAACTGGAAGTGACCGGCGAAAACGGGAACCCGCTGCCACGCACCAAATGGAAACTACTTTATGCCGACAGCGAAGAAGTTACTTCAGAAAATGCCGCAGCCGACCGTGCTTACGACAACCAGGAATCAACGTTCTGGAGCACTGCATTTTCTTCTTCGAAGCCGTCGCATCCCCATCAAATAGTTATCGATCTGGGCGAAACAGTTCTGATTAAAGGCTTCCGCTGCCTGACCCGTACCGACAAATCAGAAACGGGTAGGATTAAAGAATATAAGTTCTACGCCCGGGAATTGCCGTTCAAATTCTAACCGGAACGATCTCCTGACCTGAGTTTCAAAGCACGGCGCACCAAAAAAACGACAGTTACCTCAAAGAGGTAACTGTCGTTTTTTTATGGGAAGAAATAAATGAATCCCGAGGTTCAATTTATCGGAAAAACAAAGGCACAAAGAAAAAGGATTGCTTTGTTATAGGATTTCCCGGAAAAACTTGCCTGGCAGGTTCGTTCGTTGTGCCTGTTTGATTCTCCATTTCTTCTTTATTTTTCAAGTTATGATTATTGGAACAGGATAAAGCTAATTTTCATACGTTCCAATAACTGAAAACTCGGCTAAATGCGAATAAGGCTGTGTTCCTTCGGTCATGTAAATCCGAAGATACCTTGTTACAGGAGGATTTTGCAGGACAAAAGATTGGGTCCCGATCTTTTCAGCCAGCGTAAACGACTCGCAATCGGTCCAATTAACCCCATCAGTACTTTTCTGGATCGTGAATTTTGTAAAGTCAGCCGTGTAGAAATTGCTTCGGGAAGTCAGTTCGATAATTGCTACCCCAACAGTTCTTTTCATATCATACGCCAACCAATGAGGATAGCCGGGCATTCCGCCTGAATGTTGGGTATGCCAATAAGTATCAAAGTCGCCATCGATGGTTTTTTCCGGGCCTCCGTTGGGAAGCTGGCCTGTTGCCTCATAAGAATCTGTTGTAGCTGTCCAATCCGATTTATCAATGTCCATCAGCACTTTCTGAACATCAAAACTGGTATAAAAAGTATCGATACAAGTTGAATCAGGAACAAACATGGTGCGGTACTTAAATGTAGTACCCGGTTTGTAATTTTCAAGAAGCAAATTGTTTTTACTTACGTCACAAAATTTCACCTGTTGTTTGTTGCTATTATCGGTGTACTGAATTTCGGTACTGATAGCGCCACTGGTTAAATCGGCATCGCCCCATACCACCTCAACCGCGTTTGAATTATCGGCCAAGGCATATTTCAGGTACCGATTGCTCAAGCCCTGTACATAACTCTCGCCATAAACCCTTCCCAATACTTCAACAGGAACGGAAACATTTCCTTTGTTGTCATAAGTATGAATAAAAAAGGAATAGGTATTCTCCGGAAGATTGTCAATTATTTTAGAGATCGAATCGGTTCCCTGAGGCATTGGGACCTCAATAGAATCGGTATAATTGTTCCAGAAAACCCGGGCATAAGTCACACTTGCATCAGATCCACGTTTTCCGCTTATACGGATCTTGTTATAGCCTGAATTAACCGTAGGTTTAATAATTTTCCCCGGGTAAACAATACCTCCTACAACCACATATTCCTTGTAGGCACTGTCCATATCCTTACACCCAGACATGGCTAATACAACCATTAAAAATATGAATATATATCTCATTTCCATGTTCTTTTAAGTTAATAGATTTATTCTTGTTGCCCCCAGAAATTCAACTCAACGATGACAACTTGGCCCATGGTTTTATTTGCAAATGTTTCCACTGTTTTAAACCGGATGTAACGTACCGCAGGAACCCCCTCTGGAAATTCAAAGTCTTCACCCTGAGAGATAGCATAGCTAACATCCTCCGAGTTATAGCTTCCCGCAGGCAGGCCTGATGGCTTAAACGAATTAAAGGTTCCCAGTAAAGTCCAGCTATCCCAGCTTCCATTCGGATTCGGGTTATTGGATCCCCATATTTCAAATGATTTAACACTGGCACCATTATACGGGGATTCATGATATTGAAATTCTTTCATCCGGCTAAGTGTTACCTTTTTGCCCAGATCAATTGTAAACCACTGAGGAAGAGGCGAGGTATGCTTGGAGGCAAATATATTATACCCGAACAATCCATCCCACATTTTGGTAAGGTCAAACGTTTCAACATACTCGTAGGTGTCAGTCGGCAAAAAGACCGGAGACCAGGAGTCTTTCGAAATAGGTTCCTCAAAAAGAGGTTTCAGCAGCTTGACCAGGGTGTCTGATTTATTGTTCCATCTATCGCGCACAAAAAGAGCGAACGTTCTTTCTGTTGACTTGAACCCACGAATGGAGAACGCACCTTTTTCGGCGGCGGTATGAAAAGTTGTAACCGGAGACCAGTCGCCCTTTCCGGTAGAATCGGAAAGCAGGACCAGGGCCAATTTAGCCTGAGATTTATTTTCGAAGGTTACCCTGACGCCGCTAAAAGTAGGAGCTAATGTTAACGAACCAAAAACCGTTTTTATGGCCGGAAGTAAGGGCTTCACGCTGGCAATAATCGGAGCTGATTCCTTCTGGTTCAGGCCCACACTGTAAAGCTTCACATCATGCTTTAATGTATCGCCAAACCCAACAATCTCCAGGGTATCCATATAGCGCGAGGATTTTGCTTCCCGGAATACATTGGGCTGTATTTCATAAACAGCCTTTACACACGACAGGCTAGGATCATCCGGAAGTTTATAGGTTATTAAAGCTCCGCCTGGAGTTGATTTAACTTTAACATCTGTGATCTGGGCCGGAATTACAGATGAACCATCAATAAAATCGATTCTTCCGGTTTCTTTACACCGATACAATGTCAACACACAAAGCATCGCTATAAGGAGATATTGAACTTTTTTCATATCATTTTTCTTTTAAATAAAACACGTTAACATTACCATCCCACATTCTGGACAATATTCCGATTCTGAGTGATATAACTATTCTGGATAGGCCAGAAATAATCCTTAACTCCAAATTTTTGATTCCACAATACCCGGGGGGCATAATACAATTTTGCGGTTTCCTGATTAACATTCCACCCTTTTATTGGCTTATTCAGTTCCGAAGTTGCTTCTTTCCAGCGACGTAAATCCCAGAAGCGCTGTCCTTCAAAAGCCAGCTCAATTAACCGTTCGCGATGAATTATTTCACGCAGGCCTGTTTGTGTGGAATACTTACTAGGATTACTTGAGTATTTGGACCATGAGCTTTCAACTGATTCCAAACCTGCACGTTCACGAATCTTGTTGATGTATTTAAGAGCTTCGGCTGAAGTTTCACATTCGTTTAAAGCTTCGGCATAAAGCAAATAAACTTCGGCCAAACGCATTATCGGCCAAGGATAACTGTTAATCGAATAATCTCTCACATGACCGGCAACATTCTCATAATGCACGTATTTTTTTATCAGATAGCCGGTGATTGTTCCATATAAATTTGTTGAAAAGGCATGTAGTTGACCTGTTTTCTGCATGATATAGAATAGATTTTCGGCATTGTCGTCATTATACCGTCCCTGCCCATACCAAACTCCGCCATCAAAACCTAAATCAGCGTAAAAACGCGGTTCTCTGTCAAAGTTCAGTTTTGCAGTAGTGTAATCTTTCCTGATATAAAGCTGATCTGCCTCTCTACCAGCCTGCAATTGATACCTGTTTCCGTAATCCCAGGTTTTATCTTCCTCAATCGGAACCCCATTTTGGGTATAAAACATCTCAGCAACTTTTAATGGAGGACAGAACCGGGGATGACCCGCAACATTATCAGAAAATTCAGGATCCAGGTTATTTTGGTTTGCATATAGCTGCAACTGATTTGTATTTCCCTGAGTATTAGCCCAAATAATTTCACTGTTCCAACGTTCGCACATCCGGTTCCTAAGTGTGAGCTGGGTCAGAATTGTATCAGTAAGTGATTGTGAAACTGAAGGTTCAAACTGATATAGCTTAAATCCCACACTGTCACAGATATCAACAGCTCTTTTACATGCAACAAGAGCTTTTTCCCATTTTTCTTTTGAATAAGTTGGATTGAAAAGTGGTGTTCCGTCATTATTTAAAAGCTGGGCCTGGTCGTTATTCCCGTTAAATAAAGGACTCGCGGCAGTTACCAATACTTTTGCTTTCAAGGCAAGAGCAATCGGCTGGGTAATTCGTCCCAGTTCAGCAGCAGGATTATCAATTTCAGCCGGCAAACCATTTTTTGCCTCATCAATTAGCTTAACGATATAACTAAAGCAACTATCAACCGGATCCCGGGATACCCTGACTAAATCAGGATCAGAGTCAATTGACAGATTTTCTTTGACTAGAGGAATCGGTCCATACATTCTTAACAGGTAAAAATGATAGTATGCTTTTAGAAACTTTGCTTCGGCAATCCACCTCATTTTTTCAATAGCTGAAAGATCAGGAACCTTTCTTACATTTTCCAGGAATATATTGCAATCGCGTAAACCCTTGTATAGTTTTCCCCATCGGTCGCCATAAGGATTGCTTGCATTTTGATAGCCACGGGCGATATAGCTAAAACCAAAGGGTGAGTTGGTCCGGTCCCAGATTTCATCACCAGCCATTAATGCCGGATTGTCATCCACATCGGCATCATTGGGCATATATGAATAGCAGGTAAAAAGATACTTTTCGGCAGTACTCCGCATGGTAAAAGCATTATCCACCGTAGCAATGTTATCGGGAACGACATCCAGATAATTGCAGGAAACAAGGCTAACGCCAAAGATTACAATAAGAAAAGAAATCCGGGATAATCTTTTCATTGTCTTTATATTATTATATTTTATAATGGTCATGACTTCTAAATTAATTAAAGGAAATATTCAGGCCGATATTAAATGTCCGTTGAATCGGGTATCCCAGTCCTTCTCCTCCCATTTCAACATCCCACATTTTAAATTTGCTAAACGTAAGCAGATTGGTTGCACTGACATAAAAACGGAAAGTTGAAGAATGAATCTTGTTTTGGATCTGTTTAGGTATGGTATAGCCAAGTTCAACCTGTTTTAACCGGAGAAAAGACCCGTCACGCATAAACCAGGTACTGGTCTGGGTGTTGTTCTCGATCACCTCATTACTTAACCTTGGCCATATCGAATAAACATCACGCTTATCTTCTGCCCAGTGGCTATCGGCATACGCTTTTAAGATCTGGGTCTGATTCTGAAATGGAGAAGTACTCCTTGGGTTAATCCAGAACGCCTCGTTGGCTAGCCCTTGAAAGAAAGCGGAGAAATCAACCTTTTTGTATCCAAATGAAAAACCAAATCCATAAATCATTTCCGGGCTCATTGGATTTCCGATAGGAACCATATCGGCTTCATCAATTTCCCCATCGCGATTGACATCCTGATACTTGATATCTCCGGCGCTGTATTTCCCAAAATTCTGGGTCGGTGAGTTTTCAACATCGGCATCATCAATGAACAAACGCTCGGCAATGTAACCGAAATTCTGACTTAATGAGTTCCCCTTATGGAAACGCCAGGTTTCAGCATATTCAGGTTCTTCATAAACTTCATATTTACTGGTGGCATAAGTAAAATTGGCCCTGGCCGAAAGCCACATTTCATTGCTCCATGATTGGTTATAATCGATCGATATGTCAGTTCCGCTTGACGAAGCTTCGCCAACATTAGCTTTCACACTTGCAGCCAGCCCCATGGTTACCGGGATATCGGCACGGGTCATTAAAATATTGCTGCGACGTTCTTTAAAAACTTCAGCCTGAATATTTACCTTTTGCTGAAATAGCCCCATTTCCAATGCGAAATTCAGTTTCTTGGCAATCTCCCAGGTAATCTTATCATTGGCATAACGGTTTACGGTAACCCCGTTTCTGCTGTACCCCCAGTCACGACCAAATATCGCATCTTTATTGCCATCGTTTAAATTAACTTCCGAGAGATAAAAAAAGCGGTCGGTGGAACTTCCAATGGCATCGTTCCCAACCAAACCATAAGTTCCTCTGATCTTTAAATTCGAAACCATATTCCGGTAAGGTTCCCAGAATGCTTCATTGGAGATATTCCAGGCCACCCCCGCCGACGGGAAAAAGCCAAAACGATGAGATTTCTCGAAACGTTCCGATCCGTTGTAACCAAAGTTGAATTCAGTATAGTAACGTTTATCGTATGAGTAGGTCATACGTCCCGACAAGCCCAGGTTTCGTGAAGGAAGCGAAAGCTGTAAACTTCCTGCATTTGCCTGCAAGTTATGCTTCATTGTATAGATCAACAAACCGCTCAATTCGTGTTTGTCAAACGTTCTGGCATAATTTAAAGCCGACTCCAGATAAAATTCAGAAGAAATTGTTTTACTGCCTTCACTATAATCCAGCCATTCGGTGCCGCTATCTTCATTAAGAAGGTCAATAGTATATTTGTTTTCAACTTTATCAAAAGTACTAAGCGCGTAATAATAAGGATTATAAGAACGGGTAACTGTAAAATATGAATTTCGCATGGTATTAGCCATCGCCCTGAAATTTAACCCTTTGGTGAGCCACTTCAAATCCTGGTGCAGTTCGAATTGTGCAATCATCTGCGATCGAGAATAATCACGGTATCCCTTGACCATGTCGGCATAAGGGTTGGTATATTGTCCCTCATCATAGTTCCCGAACATGATATGGTTCACGTATTTGTGTTCTTCGTCAACCGGATAGTAAGCCGGAAAAAGCACAGGGTTTGAATGCATCACTTTATCATACATTCCGGAACCGCCATCCAGAGGGCCGGTATAATCATCGAAACTGCCGCTCAACCTGACCACCATTTCGGTAGTTGGAGTTACGTTGATATTTACATTGGTCCTTAACGTATATTTCTGAAGATTGATATTGTTATTGAAATTATTGCGTTTATCAACTTTCAGTATCCCATTGTCTTTTGAATATGATCCAGCCACATAGTACCGGGCAATCTGGCCACCACCGCTAACATTCAGGTTGTAGCGCTGGTTGCAGGCATAGTTTTTAAAAAGCATTTTTCTCCAGTCGTTGGCCGGATAAATGAGTGGATTGCCATTTGCTGCAGTACTTTCAATCTTATCGTCTGAATAAAGGGTCGTGCCCAGCGGATCTCTGGTCAGGATGGCTTCATTGGCCAACTTCATATAAGTAACCGGGTCGGCAAGGTCAACATTGCGGGTCGGAGCTGAAAATGAATTCTCGACACGAAATGACAGTTTTGCTTTTCCCTCTTTCCCTTCTTTTGTCGTCACCAGAATTACGCCATTGGCACCACGTGCTCCATACAATGCTGTTGCGGTGGCATCTTTCATGATACTGAAGCTGGCTATGTCATCCGGCTGGAGGCGCGCCAGGTCGGTCGATGACAATTCAATGCCATCAATCAAAATTAGCGGGTCGGTTTTATACCCAAAAGTGGTAACGCCGCGAACAAAGAAATCTGCATTATCTTCTCCGGGTTCGCCACTCCGCTGATACGAAATTATACCCGCCACCTTACCTGCCAAAGCCGTAGTTAAATTACTGCTCGGGACTTTCAACTCGCTCGGCCTTACAGTGGTTATCGATCCAATTACACTTTCTTTCTTTTGTTTGCCGTAAGCCACCACAGTCACATCGTCCAGTTCCTGCGATTTTTCTTTCATTTGTACGTTGATAACGTTGTTGCTGCCGACGTCAACAATCTGATTTTCCATACCAATGAAAGAAAACACCAGTTTGTTGGATGAAGATGCTTCAATTGAATATGAACCATCGTTATCCGTTATAACTCCGCGAGTGGTCCCCACAACCGTAATTGTGACCCCCGGAACCGGATTTCCACCACTATCAGTTACTTTCCCTTTTACAACATTGCTTTGGGGCGCAGCTTCCGGTCTGGTCCTATTTTCGGCTTCAGGTTTTTCACTTTTCTTAATGATGACTGTTCCGTGAATAACCTTGTATGACAATTCCGTTCCTTTCAGGCATAAATCAAGCGTTTCTTCCAGGCTAGCCTTCTCCAGCTCAATATTCTCAACTACAACATCCCGAATATCTTCAGGACTGTAAAAAAAAGAAAGCTCGGTTTGCTTCTGAATCTCTTTGATTACTTCGCTCAGGGCCCTTTCCTGAATCGAAAGTTTAATGTTAGTGGTTTGTGAGTAGATATTGGCGGATACCTGAAGGAATCCAGCCAACAAGAAATAACTTACAAGTTTCATTACACGAATGATTTTACGGATGCTTTCCCCGAACAGGGAAATACCCAATCGATTTTTTTTCATAGATTTACATTTTGATTTTAATGACTATATTTCTGTGGCAACAGAAATGTTTTTGACAGGAGATGCGGCAAACATCTCCTGTTTTTTTATTTTTCGAATAAGATATCCTTTCCTTGTACTTTAATTTTTACCTTTCCCGTACTCCTGATAATGTCCAGAATCGGATCAATGCTTTCGTATTTATTTAAACCACCTTCAAACATGATCGTCTTTATCGATTCGTCGCGGTACTGATAATCAAAATCGTACCACCTCGACAGTGTTCTCATGATCTCCTCCAACGACTGGTTCGTAAAGGTATATTTGCCCCTGGTCCATTGCATGTACTGCCTCGCATCAACATTCTGAACGATTACTTCAGCATTCGCTTTGTTCAAAACAGCCTGCTGATCGGGATTTAACACACATTCCTCTTCAACCTTTTCTCCTGTTATCCTGACTTTCCCTTCCACCAAGGTGGTATAGATTGTCGGCTCATCCTCGTAAGCTTTCACATTGAACGAGGTTCCCAAAACATTAACCTGCATTCCGTTCACGTTCACAATAAAGGGATGCAGCTTATCTTTCTGAACTTCAAAATAGGCTTCTCCTTCGAGTATAACTTCCCTTGTATCGCCGGAAAACCGTACCGGAAAAACCAGCTTACTCATCGAGTTTACAAACACCTTGGTACCATCCGACAACACAAGGCTATATTCCCCACCTCGCGGAACAACCAACGTATTTTGCAGCACTTTTTTTGATTGCTGTGATTGTTGCCTGGAATAATTCAGTTCGTCATCTGTTTTATCAATCACAGTTCCATCAACTTCTTTTAACGAAATTGCCTTCAGACTATCCAGATCAATGCTTTGCCCGTCGTTCAAAACCAGACAGGCGTTCCTCGAACCTGGCTTAATGTCTGACTGAGCCAGAACATTCTGCTCTGAGGGCCATTTTACATACCAATACACCATTGTTCCAACCAACACGGGAAGAAGCATAGCCGCGGCATATTTCAGGAACACATTCAACTGCTTTCTCTTTCGACGAATATTTAGATTTTCAGCCAGACTTTCCCATGCTTTCCGGGTGTCCACACTTTCGAACTGCTCGTTCCTGGTCTGAAAATTGTGATCGTCCTTTATTCTTTCCCAAAGTTTTTGATTGCGTTCTGAGGCGTTTAACCATTGATCGAAAAGATCGCTTTCCTGATCAGACAGTTGCCCCATGATTTTTTTCGCTACCAGCTCTGAATAATCAAATATGGGATCCAGATTCTTCATAAAAGAACATCCTAAAATTAATTGTAAGTAATTGTTTAAAATGATGTACAATGCAAATGCGCATTTATCTACCAAGACAAATGAGAATGAAAACCGGGTGAATGGGGAGGTAATTTTTTTTGAAAAAAGATCAGAAAATGGTGAGAACCAAAAAGATTACTGAAGCATCTGATTCAACAAAAAAAGGACAAATGCCTGATCTCTAAGTTTATGCCTCAACTCTTTATAGGCATTCTTTTTCAATGTCTTTACCGTATTGACAGAAATATCAAGTTCCTCGGCAATCTCTGGATTTTTGTATCCATTCAGGCTTAATAAAATAATCTTCCTGCTTTGCGAGGCTAAAGATTCAATAGATTGATAAACAATACGGTAAGATTCTTCTTCCAGAATCAGCTCATAAAAATAGTCTTCCGAAACCAGCTCCCGCTGAAGAATATCTTCCCTGATGTTACTGATCCTGATGTGATTTAAACATTTATTCCTACAAACGGTATAGATAAAGCCCTTGGCCGTTTTCAGATCTTCAAACAGTTCTCTTTTCTTCCAAAATTCAATAAATGTTTCCTGGGCAACATCTTCTGCCAGATCTGTATCCCTCAGATACTTACGGGCAAAAACACAGACAGAGGGATAAAAACCATCAAAAAACTGCTTTAATGCAGCGCTGTCCCCCTGCCGGATATTTTGTATCACTGCCCGATCTTCCCAATCCATAGAATCTAGTTATGGCATAAAAGTAGAATCTTTTATATTTTAAAGAAAAGAAAGTTTGAAAAGAATGGACTACCCATGCAAAATTGAATAAACGACCAGGCAGAAACGGCGCTGAAACATCGGACCAGGATTATAATTCCCAAGTCAACTCATGTTACAACCAACGCAGACAAGCAAAAAATTATAGTTACTTTTGTGCCACATCAAAAACTAAACAAAAAATTAAAACACACACGCATGGAATTATCATTCAAACTCCTTCTTTTGTTTTGTCTGATCACGCTGACAACGGTCGAAGCACAGGAAAACCGCTGGAAAATCAAGGATTCAGGAGAAATTTCCTGGACAATTGCAGGCAAAGATGCACACAAAGACCACATCGAAATGAGCGGGAAATATATTTCCGCCGTAATCCGCTACGGAGTAAACGATGATCAGTCGTTCTGGCTCAGCCGGGCTGTGGTTTGGCCCATGCTGCGCACCATCCCGAACAATACCCACGCCAGCCTTACCCGTATTTTTAATGTCGACCCGGTGGCCATGCTTTCCATTAACAAACAACCGGCAGAAGAACAGGTCAATGAAATACTTCTGGATGGCAAAATCACGGTAAAAAGTTCTCTCAACGGAACTGTCTCACTGGTTCGCACGCTCTTTCCCTCGACCGATCTTCCGGCTTTCTGCGAAAAATATGAACTGGCCAATACCTCCGGGAGCCCCGTTGTTATTGAGATTCCCCAAATCAACATATCATCGGGCACCAATCCTGCCGAAGGAGTTGACGGTGCTTACCGTTTCCTTATCCGCACCGAAAATGCCGGCACAAATATTCTCCAGCCAGGCGAAAAAGTCCGGTTTTATTTCAGCATTTCCGGCATGAAAAACGATCAGGAATTCAGCAACATCGATGTTGAAAACGAACTGGTAAAACGCAATGCCCTGCTTGCCCGCTTCAGGGATAACCTGGTTCTGGAAACACCCGACGAAACGCTGAACCGCGCTTTTGCCTTTGCTAAAATACGCGCTGCCGAAAGCATCTACCAGACCAAAGGCGGCCCGATGCACGGACCTGGAGGACTGAGCTATTACGCCGCCATCTGGGCCAACGACCAGGCCGAATACATCAATCCGTTCTTTCCTTACCTGGGTTACGATTACGGCATTGAATCGGCGGCAAATGCCTACCGCCATTTTGCCCGTTTCATGAACCCGGAATACAAACCCATCCCCAGTTCGATCATTGCCGAAGGGCTCGATATCTGGAACGGGGCCGGCGACCGGGGCGATGCGGCCATGATTGCTTACGGAGCTTCCCGTTTCTCGCTTTCGCAAGGTGACCGCAAAATAGCCGAAGAACTTTGGCCGCTGATTGAATGGTGCCTCGAATACAACAAACGCAAGCTCAACCCACAGGGAGTGGTTATGTCCGATCACGATGAACTGGAAGGCCGTTTTCCTGCCGGAACTGCCAATTTATGCACCTCATGCCTGTATTACGATGCGCTGATTTCGGCATCCCATCTGGGCGAATCGCTTGGCAAGAACAAACAACAACTGGCCGGATACCTCCATCAGGCCAACACATTGAAAAGCAACATCGAAAACTACTTCGGCGCCAAGATGGCGGGCTTTGACACCTACCGCTATTACGACGGGAACGACAAACTCCGCGCCTGGATTTGCATGCCCTTAACAGTAAATATTTTCGACCGCAAGCAAGCCACCATTGAGGCCCTGTTTTCTCCTGAACTTTGGACCGAAGATGGATTGGCCTCACTAGCTGGCGATAAAACATTCTGGGACCGCTCAACTCTTTACGCGCTCCGCGGAGTATTCGCCGCCGGCGACCTCGAACGCGGCCTGAAATTCCTGAAATATTATTCCAACCGCCGCTTACTGGGAGAACACGTTCCGTACCCTGTGGAAGCTTACCCCGAAGGAGACCAGCGCCACCTTTCGGCCGAAAGCGCCTTGTATTGCCGCATTTATACTGAAGGTTTGTTTGGCATTCGCCCGATTACCCTCAACAGCTTCACGGTTACGCCTCAACTTCCGGCTGAATGGAATTCCATGAAACTGAAAAACGTGCATGGATTTCAAAAGGAATTTGATATTGCCGTGCAACGCGAGGGGCTGAAAGTGCGGGTAACAGTGTCATGCCAGGGAAAAACAATTGTGAATAAGCTGACCGGCAACGGAATGCCTGTCTCGATTAAACTGTAAATCATATCTTTGTACTGAGATTAACTTTCAGGAACAAAAGACCATAAAACTACACGAAATGAAGAAAAAACTCCTTTTACCGGTCATTGCAAGTCTGCTGTTTTCCATAGCAGTTGCCGCACAGAACAGTTTAACTCTCTGGTACGCCCAACCCGCCCAAAAATGGTCAGCCGAAGCCTTGCCAATCGGGAATGGCCGGATGGGAGCCATGTTCTTTGGAGGGGTCAGCCAGGAACATATCCAGTTCAACGAACAAAGTCTTTGGTCGGGCGATAACAACTGGGACGGGAAATACGAACTTGGGGATCACGGTTTTGGCTCATACCGCAACTTTGGAGAGCTGGTCCTCGATTTCAATTTCACGGGAGAACCAACCGGTTACAAGCGATCGCTCGACATTGTCACAGGCATTCACTCCACCAGCTTCACGGTCAACGGAACCCGTTTCAGCCGCGAAGCATTTGCCAGTTATCCCGATCAGGTCATGGTTTTTAACTATTCTTCAGGAAAGAAAAAAGCCTTGTCCGGAAAAATATCGCTGACATCGGCGCAGGGTGCAACAGGCACTGCTTCTGAAAACATACTGAGCCTTGAAGGCGAGATGCCCAACCAACTGAAATATGCCGCCGAAGTAAAGGTTCTTCATCAAGGCGGGAAAATCCGTCAGGAAGGCAACACGCTGATTTTCGAAAACTGCTCAGGCCTGACCGTTCTGGTTGATGCCCGAACCAATTACAAACCCGATTACCAGGCCAACTGGCGTGGCGCCGATCCACTGCCCGAAATCAGGAAAGAACTGACTTCGGCCGAAAAATTCAGTTACAAAAAACTCCTGAGCAGGCACATCGACGACATTACCCGCCTGACCCAGGCTGCCCGGATTGACATCGGAACCACCGATGCTTCTACCCTCGCCCTTCCAACCGACGAACGACTGAAAAAATACGCGTCCGGAGGCACCGATCCTGATCTGGAAGAAACCATGTTTCAATATGGCCGCTACCTGCTGGTAAGCTGTTCCCGCCCCGGAGGATTGCCTGCCAATTTACAGGGATTGTGGAACGACAGCAACAAACCGGCCTGGGCCAGCGATTACCACAACAACATCAACATCCAGATGAACTACTGGGCTGCCGAATCGACCAACCTTTCAGAATGTCATTTACCTCTGGTTGATTACATTGTTGCCCAGCAGGAACCTTGCCGGATTGCTACCCGCAAAGCCTTCGGAGAACAAACCCGAGGATGGACGGCCAGAACCAGCCAGAATATTTTCGGCGGAAATGGCTGGGAATGGAATATTCCGGCCAGCGCCTGGTATGCCCAGCATGTTTACGAGCACTGGGCTTTCACCCGCGACAACAATTACCTGAAAAATACGGCATACCCGGTGGTCAAGGAAATCTGTGAATTCTGGGAAGACCGGCTGAAAAAGATGCCCGACGGATCGCTCGTGGTACCGATGGGCTGGTCGCCCGAACACGGACCACGCGAAGACGGCATCATGCACGACCAGCAACTGGTTTGGGACCTCTTCCAAAACTACCTCGAAATGGCCAAAGCCCTGAACATCGACCCGGATTACCAGCAAAAGGTAGCCGATATGCAAGCCCGCCTGGCTCCCAACAAAATCGGGAAATGGGGACAGTTGCAGGAATGGCAGGAAGACCGTGACGATCCGAACGATCAGCACCGGCATACCTCGCACCTGTTTGCCGTTTATCCCGGCCGGCAAATCAGCATGACCAAAACCCCCGACCTGGCTCAGGCCGCAATCCTTTCGTTGCGCAGCCGCTCGGGAAATTACGGAACCAACGAAAACACCCCGTTTACCGTTAAATCAACTGTTGGCGACAGTCGGCGTTCGTGGACCTGGCCCTGGCGTTGCGCCCTGTGGGCAAGGTTAGGGGAAGGCGAACGTGCCGGAATCATGGTTCGCGGCCTGCTCACCTACAACACATTACCCAACTTATTCTGCAACCATCCGCCTTTCCAACTCGACGGAAATTTCGGCATCCCGGCAGCTATGACCGAAATGCTGATGCAAAGTCATGCCGGAGAGATTCAGTTGCTACCTGCGCTCCCGA
Source organism: uncultured Odoribacter sp. (assembly GCA_964488805.1). Classification (GTDB taxonomy): domain Bacteria; phylum Bacteroidota; class Bacteroidia; order Bacteroidales; family Prolixibacteraceae; genus Aquipluma. The sequence goes on from CAZAVU010000031.1 coordinate 26,215, forward strand.
AAAGCTGGGGCACCAACGGATCATTCTCGGGTCTGCGGGCCCGCGGCGGATTTACGGTCGATTGCGAATGGAAAGACGGGAAAGTAACCTCATACCAAGTACGTTCAGAGAAGCCAACATCCGTCAAAATCAGGGTAAACGGCGAACTGAAGGAAATTACCTCAACGGCTTTTTAAGACCCGCGACCATGTCTCGTTAAAAACCAAACAAAATGAGAAATATCTATTCCTTTCTGCTAGTTTTTCTAACCAGTTTGTCTGTTTTTTCACAACCGCATACTTACAACCCGATTGTGCCCGACAACCTGGCCGATCCCACCATCATGCAGTTCGGCGATACCTTTTACCTGTATGCCACCAGCGACGTGGGCGATCTGAAAACCGACCTGAGTTTCTCCGGAAATCCGGTGGTTTGGAAATCGAAAGATCTGGTTAACTGGAGCTTTGAAGGAATCTGTTTCCCCGGAATCGACTGGCACAAATACAAATACTGGGCGCCGGGTAGGACAATCAGGAAAGATGGAAAATATTACATGTTTGTCACCATCGAGCATGTTACCCAACTGGCCGTTGCCGATTCGCCCGAAGGGCCTTTCCGCTTTGCCAACGGACCTGAAGTTTATACAGGCAAGGAACGCAATTCAATGATCGTTGACGACATTGACGGCGACCCCTTTATTGACGACGATGGACAGGCTTATTTGTTCTGGAGAAGAAAAAAGGCAGCCCGGTTATCTGCCGATTTTCAAAAAACGGAAGGAGAAGTCATCACCATCCCTACCCGATGGAATGGTTATTCCGAAGGACCGCAAATGTTTAAGCGCAAAGGAATTTATTATTACCTGTACACCATGGGCGGCTACGGCGACTACCAATATGGCTACGTCATGAGCAAACAGTCGCCGCTGGGGCCCTTCGAAACGCCTGAAAAAGATGTGATCTTATCGACCAACCTTCAGGAAAAAATATGGGGTCCCGGGCATGGCTTTGCTTTCAACGTAACCAATACCGACGACTGGTATTTCGTGTACCTTGAATACGGCATTGGCGGAACCTCCCGCCAGATCTATGTCAACCGGATGGAATTTAACACGGATGGAACCATCAAACCGTTGAATCTCGACCGAAAAGGAGTTGGTGCATTCACTAAAATTGATCAGCCGAAACCGATAGATTTAAGCAGGGCAAAAGCAACAGCCTCGTCATCACGCGAGCCATTGGTTGTAAAACCACGAGGCTGGGGAAACGCCAAAGAACTTTGCTATCACCTGCCCGATTCGCTACCTTCCCGCACACATACCTTCAGCGCCGGAAATGCCCTTGACTGCTCTAACTTTACCGAATGGTGGGCCGCCCCCGATGATACTCAAAAATGGTGGCAGGTTGATCTGGGAAAGTTCCAAAAGCTCGGTCGATGCGAAATTTTCTTTGCGCACCCTACTCTTGGACATGCTTTCGTGGTGGAAAAATCTGTCGATGGGAAAAACTGGCAAACGGTTTTGGAAGAAAGAACACGGGCAATCCGTTCGCCTCATGTTGCCAGCCAGATTGGGAAAGCCCGGTTCCTGCGAATCCGCATCAATGAAGGAACTCCGGCTATCTGGGAAGTAAAAGTTTACAGGTAATCGAGTATTCAGCAATATTAATAACACTACGAATGAAGATACTTGCCATTGAAAAAGAAATGCCGGGTGTGGCTGATGCCGATTATCAGCCCTGGCTGGAAGCCGAAGCCCGCAAAGCCTGGGAAATGCATCAGGAAGGACTGATCCGTGAACTGTATTTTACCGACGACCATTGCGCCGTACTGGTACTCGAAGCCCGCGACAAAGCCCATGCCCGTGAAATTGTCGACCAGTTGCCGCTGGTTCAGCACAAACTGATCGATTTTGATTTGCTGGCATTGACTGCTTATCCCGGATTTGCAAGGTTATTCAAACAATAAACAACACCGAGAAAATGAAAAAGATATTTTGTCTCCTGACTGGCTTGCTGATTTGTTTCCTGAACGGATTGGCACAAACCGACAACATTTCGTACGGGAGTAATCCTGAAGCCGGACATTATGCCCAGGTCAACGGAATCCAATTGTATTACGAAACCTACGGAAGCGGCGAACCGCTGATTATGCTTCACGGGAATGGTGGTTCAATCAACGCTTTTCGCTGTCAGATTCCGTTTTTTTCGAAGCACTACCAGGTTATTGCCATCGACAGCCGACTGCAGGGAAAATCCGGCGGTTCGCCCGACTCCATTTCTTATGAACTGATGGCCTCTGATTTCTGCGCACTACTCGATCAGTTGAATATCAAATCGGCTTATGTGCTGGGCTGGAGCGACGGCGGCATTGACGGCATCATGATGGCCTTGCATTGCCCGGATAAAGTAAAGAAACTGGCTGCTTCGGGCGCCAATACAGTTCCTGACAGCACAGCCCTCTCCTCTGCTGATATTCAAAGTTGGAAGAAGTTTGTGGCTAATCCTGGAAATGCAGAAAAAAAGAGTATTTCCTTGACCCGAATGTTAATCGAACAGCCCAACATCCCCTATCCCGATTTAGGAAAAATCCGATGTCCGGTGCTGGTTATGGCTGGCGATCACGACATGATAAAAGCTGAACATACGCTGAAGATTTACCAATCCATTCCGGGAGCTTCGCTTTGTATTTTCCCCGACTCACATCACGGCATTTGCCAGCAACACCCGGAGTTGTTTAATGAAACGGTGTTAACGTTTTTCAGGAAATAATGCCTACAATAACCTATTTTGACGACAACTTAAAAGCATTATCTGCCAGATCAACAAAGTAAAGTCCCTTATTCAATACAGAAACATAAAATCTGACATATTCGTTTTCAGTGATCATAGCAACAGCAACAACAGGTTGATGAAAGTTTGTGTGATAATTTCCAAATTTCGTTCTAAAAACCAGGTATCCGTTTTTAAAGCCCGAAACAAAAGTACCTTCTTTGCCAGCGTCTAAAGCAAGAGCCCAGGACAACGATTCTTTCATCTTGCCGGCAAAAATTACATCATTGCCTTTTATCTTCCAGCTATATATTGCTCCCTCATCGGTTGCAGCAAATAAAGTACCTGTTTCTTTTGACACGGCCAGTTTTCTTACCCACGAACCAACTTCGGTTAAATATCCCGAAACAGTTCCTGTTTTCTTTTCCCAAATCCCAATCTTTTTATCGGCCGATCCCGAAAATACAACACTGTCATTTAAACTAAAGCTGATGGAAAGAATATGATCGTTGTGCCCTTTTTTTGACCACAAAAGCCGACGATTGACAATATCCCACATGGCAAGCCTGTTGTCGGCTGTTCCCACTGCCAGGTAATTCCCATCATTCGAAAATTTTAATGAAATTATCGCCCCACCTTGCATTTGAAGCTTTTCAGGTTTTCCGTCTATCCCGGAAACAAAAAGCTCTCCTGACAAAAATCCAGCCGCAACTAATTTTTTGGAGGAATTATAATCAAGTGAAATTATCTTTCCTACCGACTGGAAATCAATACTATCTGAAATATCATTAACTGACCGGCTCCAACTGTAAACCTTATTATTCCTGGCAAAAAGGAGGTTTTGTCCTCCCTCCATTACTGAAATCGCAGGGATATTACCGTTAACGATCAGGTTATCTTTCAGATGTTTCTGGGCAAACACTTCTGTAAAATGAGGTACCAGAAATATAAGTAAGAAAAAGTATTTATTCATGATTCAGGTAAAAGCGTTTGTTGTAAAAAAGACTGTATGAAATCCCGATTTGTCCGAAGAAATAGAAATTGGTAGTTTCTGAGGTTACTTTCTGATTATCATTGAAAAAAGTAACACCACCTTCAGCCATGATACCAATTGGCCCGATTCCCTTTAGACTTATTCCAATAGAGGACTTCAATCCAGGCACCAACTGAGTAGTTTTAATCATGTATGCTTCTGATGATGAATTTTTATAGAAAATATCCCCCACATAAATTGATGATTTATAGGAAGAAATTAAAGGCATGAGATTAAACCGGGCTTCAAGCAAAGGGTCAAGTATTTTTCTTTTTACCGTGAAAACAGGCGCGACCTCAAGTAAATCAAAAGTTTCAGGCGACGGCCTAAGATTGGTATTTTCCAATTTAAACTTACCAATATTTAGCCCGAACGAAAGTAACTTACTGAAGTTATAGCTTATTCTCAACGCTTGACTTGAACTCCCCTTCGCCAAGGCAAAACGCGTAGGCACACTTATTCCATCGATTTGATTTGCTGTTTTTCCAAAAGGAGCAACAGAACCATACAGTAAGCTGAAATCCAGCTTATTTGAAATTGGCTGGGCAAAAACTATTCCTGAAAACAGCAGAAAAAGCAGAGGTAAAACACCTCTCAAACACTTAAATTTCAATCCATTAGCCCTCATTCTAATTTTTATTTGGATCAAATTCGATTAAATAATTTGATGAGTCAGAAAATGACAAAACCGAGTATAACTTACCAGAAGAAAAACAACAGTTAGGAAAATCCCGAGATACCAGATTATTTTGATAGGATTCTATCAGCTTTCCATCCAGGGAATATTTTAGGATCCGGCCTGAAGAAATAAACCACAAATATCCATCACTATTCTGCATGTAAGTAATTATTCCCGGAATATTTTCCATGTCAGGCTGCTGTATCCACCTGTTTCTGGATTCATCGAGTTTATAGATCGTCGATATCGTATAGTATGAATTATTACTATATAAGTTCCGCAAATAATGCAAATACAAACCAGACTGATTTTCAATCATAAAAGTCCTTCCAGACGTATTCTGCTCATTATTAACATACTGCCACATTTCTTTTAATGGATCAAATGAATAAACTTTAGACCCAGTGTTCTGCTTCAAATAAGTTTTCCCGTTGAAAGAACAAGTAGTAAAAGCACCGTCTAAATTAGGCCAACCTGAAGATTCAATGGGGATCCACACTTTTAAGTTTAAATCAAAGGAATAGTTTTTGGGCACAGATCCGGCAGACCAGTTTAAATAATTCCCCTGAAAAAAATAGAGTTTATTCCCATTTACAAAAACTAATTGATAGCAGGCATTTTCAGGTAATTTAGTTAACAAATCAAAGTTCCCCGACGCAGGATCATAGATAAAAATATCGGATGAGTGATCGAAATTCGTATTCCAACTTCCAAGTATGATTTTATCGCCAAACAAAACGCAGGCCCCCTCTTTTAACGAAACATGCAATTTATTTTTTATGGACCAATTACTTCTTATATGTACAGGAAATTTGGAAACATAGCCATCGAAAGAATTAAAATACAAATAATTATCTCCGTCAAAAACGGTTTGAGGAATAGCTGCCCTGCATTTATTACAGCTAATAAACTTAAAATCTAAATAATGTACAAAAGATGTTATGCTTGATGCTGAAAGTAAGCTTGATTTGTTAAAATAATTACCCAAAATAGTAATTGAATCTCCGGTGAATAACAAATTTTCGGCAACCCCAGTAATTTCCGGATGTTTAACTTCTATTGAATCTCTGCTGGAGCAAGTATACGTGAGTCCATTATAAGTACTGACCAGACTAATCTGATACTTCGCATACCTAAGATTATCCAGCTTAATTTTAATTGAATCACCTTCTATACCTGATATTTCCTGATTATATGCGTATTCCTTCGAGTAAAGAAATACATTTTTGAGAACCCCTTGCATATTTTTTATTCCGATTTTAACAATTCCATCTCTTGACACCTGCCTTGGGAAAAAACCGGTTATCTGTGGGCCAACGTTTACGTAGATTGCTGGAGTGATTTTACCATCGGGATAAATATCTTTTCCCCTGATTTTTATTGAAAGAAATAGATCAGCAGACATGGTTAAAGGAGTGTCGCTTAATATAAATCTGATTTTCTTCCCGTCGGCATAAACAACTCTAGCGTTGGGACAGTTTCCACTCAACCGATTATACTGATATTGAACCGAAACATCAGAGATATTGGAAGTCAGATGTTCACCCAGAATTGTAACTGTATCATTTCCATTTGTTTCCTTGGGACTTATTGATATAATTTGCGGAGAAAGGCTCGACTTTGTTTTAAATTCTCTAACCTCCCCGTAAACCACAGCGTCTCTGGTTTCAACAAATGTTCTGACATAAGAAACCGAATCGTCAAAAAGATCATAATCAATTTCGGCATTAAAATTACCTTTCGCAGGCTTTTTTCCAAACCTGAAATTGTAATCCAAAATCGTGGGATTCATTTTTTTATTTGACCATACAAAACCATAGTCAATTGGACTGGCATTTCCGGTTGACAATAGACTTCCGGAAAAATTAATTACACTGTTGCCGCTGGTTACTGTGCCTCCGGTAATGACAATGGGGCTCTCGGCCAACGGTTCTTTCTCCTGGCAAGCATAGAGAATAGCCACAACAATCATAGTCAGAAAGAATAATTGCCTATTCATTACCTTCAATTAAGCTTTTAATTTGTTCGTATTTGCTGAAGTTAAACTGATAGAATGTCAGCTTATTTAAATTATTATCATAACTCAATGCAAACAGTCGCCCGTCAGAGGTAGAAAAAAGTGCAGCCTTGTTTTCTACTGAAGGGAAGAAGAAACCCATTTTACTTGATGAAGTATCGAAGTATTTTAAACTGGCATACGCATTTGAAGAATATGGAAAATATCCTTCAAAAATAATCATGTTTAACTTCTCGTAATAAGTGGAAGAATTTGCTCCACTCCAAAATGAATAATTATATGACTGAATATCGTCCCACTTGTTGGAGCTGGTATTGAATTCCCGAATACGAATGTTTGTAGTGCCTGAAAACAGGTAGCAGCGATTATCAAAGCTAAAACTTACATTTTTGGATCCAAATGCGAAGTCATTACCTTTTGTACATAAGGTCCATTGATTTGTCCCTGGATTATACTTATACATAGTTCCGTCAAAATCGCCCACAAAAGCTAACGGCCCTTTTACGAAGGTAAAATTCCGATTATCTCCATAGTTCCAGCTTATTGGATAAACGGTCAAAGGGCAATCTGCAACCTCATTCCATCTGTCAATGCCTGGATCATAACTCCAAAATTTCTGCGTAGATTCTTTGTAACCTAAACCCACATAGGCTTTGGTGCCTAATACAAAAGAAACAGGAGCAATAACCCGTCCGCCCGGATAATCTGCAATCCTTTTTAATGATTTATCGTCAGCATTAAAGCAATAGAACTCTCCACCCCCCATATTTCCCGAACTGAAATAAAATCTATTACCAATTGTAAATTTAGCTCCAAAGGAAAAAATACCATCAAAAGATGAAACCATTTCCCACGGTTCAACGATAGTTACATCATCCGGGACAACAATCTCCTGCAACCCTACTTTTATAGTAAGTATCGAATTTACGTCAAAGCTCTGATTATATGGAAATTGTACTTTAATGTATGTTTCAGTTCGTTCAATTACATCCAATAAGGTACCATTTATTTTTACCACATTTTGGTTTAAGAATCTTGCAAAATTTTCGCCAAGGATGGTTAATTTTCCTGATCGACATGCAAATTTTTCGGCAATTGATTTGACTACCAGCTTCTTAATAAAAAAGTCAATCTCATTACTTTCCAATTGATTAACTTTTAAGCGAAGCTTATGAGGCCCTGCGCCGAGATTGTCCGGAATGTAAACTTTTACATGTGTTGAATCAACGAAAGATGCGGTTAAATCAATCTTTCTCCCATCAATAAACCACCTCGTTTCTATCGACCTTATTCGTTTACCTTCAATAATCACTTCATCTCCAATACAAAACTGATTATTAATCAAATTACTTAGTTCCGGTGCTTTAAGTGATAGTTGTGCGCTGGTGTATATTGTAAAGTAATCGTTCAAAATACCGACTTTACATTGTGGAACTGTTGCACAATCGGGCACTTTCAGTTGGATAACCGAATCGTTTACTACCGAAAAATTATACGTTCCGCAATTACTTCCTTGAAAATCGATTCTGGAGTTGTTAGGTAAAGATTTAAAGTTCTTTCCTTTAATCGTTAGTTTATCATTCCATTCCGCCAGTTTGGGCGAAATGTCTGAAATATAGGGTGCATCGTAATGGAAACTGCATTCGGCATTTTCTCCAAAAACTGCAATTTTTAAGGTATGCGAGCCATAACTGTAGGACTTGGGAATGACAAGGTTGTATTCATTCAACGAAACCTGAGTTGACGTTAACATCGCACCATCAACATAAAAAGAAGCAAGTTTCCCTTTAACATTCTGCGTTTTAACATTCAATGTTCCACCTAAAGGAACTTTCGCCGTAAGATTCTTAATTACCGGTTTCCCAATCAGGAATGGTTGCCCGGCCAAAAACGTTTTTTCAGCAGTAGTTACGCCAATCATACTCTTTTGAGCCGACAAATCTACAGGAACAATAACCCGTAAAACAGAGTCGCTTGCCGAAACAACAGAAGCTTTTACCTGATCAAACTTAACAACATTATTGTCCACTTTGGACGAGAAATATTTACCGCTAATTTTAATGGTATCGCCCCACCCTGCCACCTGTGGTTTAAACGATTTTATTTCAGGGGCACAACCACCTTTGCTCACAAAAGAAGCAGTTGTCCCGTAGATAATCCGGTTTGAAGATTCAATATATGCAATTACGGAATAGGTCTTATCTTTAAATAGATCGCCCGAAACCTGGGCATGAAACGAATTGGAACTTTCATCAAGTTTGCCCAATGAAATCCTGGTATAACCTAACGGTGCTTTTTTATTCGGGAAACCATAGCAAAAGCCATGATCAGTTATGTTCCTGTTGGTCAGAAATCCCTCAACAAGTCCGTTAAAAACGGCACCTTCATCTGTAATATTTGTTACTTCAAGAGTTTCTACTTGGGGAAAAGTCCTTTCCTCTTCATCTTTATTTCTGCACGAAAAAGCAATAGAAAACAGAAGTAAAACAATAAAAATGATATATATGTAATTCATTGGATTTAGGAAGATTAAAACATTACACCAAGTATCAACTGCAAACCTGATTTATGATAAAACTGTCCATCTGCGGCTGAATTTATAGCAGAAATATCCATAAGGTATTGAGCTTTAATATTTAGGGAAAGTTTGCCAATCGTCGGGTTTCCTCCAACCTCAACGGTCCAGTACAGATTAAAAGGGTGCAAGAAATCAGCCTGATTCTCGTACGTATAAAAATCTGTACCTGAGTAGTTATTTGACTCTTCCAGACAAGTGTTATTTTTCAAAAAGCTTTTCTCAATCTGAAGCCCCAAACCGACGCACGGATGGAAAGATAAATTATCAAACTGGCGATCAAGAATTAACGGGATTGACAACGTAAAATAGTTGTTTTTAAGTGTGTAATAACGTCTGGAGAATTCTCCTCCATAAGATTTATATATACTATAATCCAGATATTTAAGTCTGACGCCTGAACTAACAAGCAATTGTCTGGTAAATTGGCACTTAACCACACCTCCAACTCCGGGAAGCAAAAACCGACCTTCATATTCATCGGCAAACGAATCTGAGGGGAAACGAAATTTATAGTTATCGCTGGCATACAAAGCTTCAATTCCAAATTTGAAGTTTGGTTTATATTTTTGTCTGTCAAGTTCCTGAATATAAGCCTCTCCTTCGTTATAAATTCTTATTACCCGGATTAGGTCTTTTTCACCATAATCTAGATACATTAAATCGGATATTGAAGTGGTAGCATCAGATAAAAGAAATTTCAACAATCCAAAATATTCCTGTTTTTTCTTGATATAATTTACTCCTTTTTCATTAACACCACTTTCTTCAGTATTCAGGAGTTCATAAATTTCATCGTTATCTTTCTGTACGAAAAACCGATCCTTGAAAGCAAAGAGATTCATTTTCCCTTCAACAAGCACTTCGAAATAAGCATCAACCGGGTTCTTTGTACCTTCAAATTTTAGATAACGAAATTTTCTTCCATCAGAAACAGCAAACGACTTAACCGTTTCCGGATTCCCAATACAGTTTTTCCCTGAAGGATCGATGTAAACGCATTGGTTTTTGTTTAATTCACCAAGCTTTATTCGAACCTGAATGGTATCGTTAGCCGGGGAGATAATATATCCCGGATAAAATCCTTTTTGACTGAAAGTTTCGACAGAATGAAAAAACAAAAAACAAAAAACAGAACAAAACACTCTGTGGTTCAGAAAATTAACAGACATATTTATTTCTATACAAGAAAAATCACCTATGATTTTTAAAGTTGTGTAAGTTATGAGTTAAACTTCAGAAAAACAATAATGTTTATTAAGATTTATTTATTTCTAAAAAAAAGTGAAATTAAAATACTGCCGATCAGAGGAAAGTCTATTAAAAAAGGAGATACCACAAAATTGGAAAGGCGCAAAAGCACAAATAAATCTGTTTTGCACTCTTGCGCCCTTATAGGAGAATTAAGTTTCTTAGTATTTCCACACCAACACATCGGCAGTTTTCATCGATTTGCTGCCAATCAGGATTTGAGCATTGGCCGGGAGGTTCATTTCGTAAACCTTATCCGAGTAATTCACGGCAATGCCAAAACCATCGCGGTATTCAACCATGATCCCTTCAGGATAATCCTCAACCTGAATGTTTTGCTGCTTGTACAATTTGGTAAGCACCTGTTTTTCCAGATCTCCGGTTTTCGAGTCAACACCAATGTAGGTAACCGTTCCCTTACCCAATTTGTGAAAAACCACGGCTGGCGTTCCGGCATAAAAATCGCCCTGGTAGGTTGCCCAGGTTTCGGTTCCGGCGAAAGGCTTCAGCAAATCGCCCCAACTGGTCCAGACAAATTCCTGATTGTTGAAACGAATTTTATCCGGAGAATGAGGCATCAGCAAATCGTACGATAGAACTTCCGTGCCGATCAGCTTCCACATGGGCTGATAAAATTTAGCTTCCCACAAATGCCCGTTGCGGTCCTGAAGGCCGGTACGGCAACTAATCACCAGGGTGCCACCGTTTTCGGCATAGCGGGTCAGTTTGTCAATCATGGGCTGATCGATCATTTGGTAAGCCGGAACCACCAGCACCGGGTAGTTGGCAAAATTGGTGGTGTCGCGCACAAAATCGACCGGAGCGCCAAACGACTTCAGCGCCTTGTAATATTTCAGGAAATGACCTTCGGTGTTCCATTCGGTGGTCTGCTTATTCAGGTTAATTCCCTGAACATTGTCGGTATTGATCAGTATTCCGGTTTTACGTTGCTGATAAGGTTTGGGCAATGCTGCCTTGGAATCGTATTTCTGGCGCAACAGTTTGATTTCTTTGATGAACTGGGCAAATTCCAGTCCTCCGGGAGTTGGCGTCACGCCGTCGGTTCCCACGATTCCGTAATGATAAGCTTCGTAACCGTAAAGCGGCGCCCGGTAACGATAGGTGCAGGTAAACTTGCTTCCCCCGGCAAACACGTGCCACAACCACAGGCGGGTTGCTCCGGGCAGCGGCTGCGGATTGATCCCTCCCCAGTTGACCTGTCCGGGCTGAAGTTCCATCACACCATACATACCTTTAAGCGGACGGAAAAAGTCGTTAGCCATGGCAATGCGCGAATACTCGCCTACCCGGTAACCTTTGGGGCCAATCCCCCGATCGCTACCATACACCATGTAACGGGTATAGGACACAAAGTCCAACTCCTGACTCTGACCAACATAACCCACATCGTACATCGGGATGTAGTTGGAAGTGATCCACTGGTTAGCCGTTGTATATTTGCGGATTGTGCGGGCCTGCTCATCCAGGAACGAAGCCGTTTCCCAATCGGCAAAACGGTAATGGTCAAGACGCTGGTGAAGATTCATTCCCCATTGCGAATGCAGCGGGATGTTGATTTCATCAAAAGAAGTATAGGTTCCGCTCCAGAAATTCGTTCCCCAGGCCTGGTTCACGGCATCGATGGTTTTGTATTTCTGTTTCAGCCAGTCGCGGAAACGTTGCGGGGCATCTGCACCATAATCGATAAAACGGTGGGGCTCATTATCGAGCTGCCAGCCGATCACCCGGGGATCATTTCCGTAACGTTTGGTCAGTTCTGTAATCATTTTCATCGAATACTGACGATAGAAGTTGTTCGAAAAGGTAGCATGTTGCCGGCCGCCATGATCCACCTGCTGCCCGTTTTCGTTGGTTGCCAATACCTCCGGATATTTGCGCACCAGCCAAACCGGAGGCGTTGCTGTCGATGTGCACATCACCACTTTCAGGTTATATTTATCGGCCAGTTGAAGCGAACGGTCCAGCCATTTGAAATCGTATCTGCCTTCTTCGGGTTCGAGCTGCGCCCAGGCAAATTCGGCAAAGTGGGTAAATTCGAACCCCATTTTAGCCATATTCTGAAAGTCGCGATCCCATTGAGTTGAGTCCCAGTGTTCGGGGTAATAATAAACGCCAACAGAAGTCAGGTCTTTGGCCGGAAAGAATTTTTCGAAGTTCTGGGCCCCGGCATTCAGGAATAAAACCGAGGTCACAAAAGCGGATATTCCCAGTCGTTTCAAAAGGTTAAGTTTCAGAGTCATTGTATTTAAAGGTTAGGATTATTATTAGTTTTGACCCTGCAAGTATAAGGTATTTTCGGGCAAATCTGGTTAAAAGTGTCAAAAATACCGTTCTCATTCAGACCGTTTTTTCATCAGGCCATCAACGGATCTTCCTCCCATTGGTCTGGATTACGGACGATCTGATTGGCAATCCGGTTGAAAGGACCCTCGTCGCGGATGACGCGCTCCCAATAATCGCACTGTCGCAATTTATCGTCGAACCGCTTTCTTCCGCCTTAAATTGAACTGATATTTTAAATTAGCAGTATTGATATGAGAAAATGCCGATTGCGGGCAACTTCCTGTCAAACCGAAAAACAGCCTGACCGGAAAGATGCACCCCGAAAACCACTATGGGCACATTTGTAACTGATGCTGTGCTTTCGACCTTCTTTTCAGGCGAGTTTGACAAAGTTGTCTTCCAGTTTTACATTAAAGCTTATCTCCGCTTTTAATGCTTTGAAAACTTTTAAAATAGTGTCAATTGTCGCACTATTAGCGCTACTCTCCAATTTAGAAATTTGAGCCTTTTGCACGCCAACAAGTTTTCCAAGTTCTTCTTGTGTCAGGTTTCGTTCTTGACGGGCGGCCTTTATCATTTTGCCTAATACATCCATCCGAAGCTCGTATTCATACTCGTCTCTTTCCCTGGTACCAATTTTACCGATATACTTATCTTTCATCTCGGCAAACGAGTAAGTCTTCATTTCTTTGGTTGTCATACATTTACTTTTTTTGTTTACTGTTGAAATATTTTTCTCTTAATCTCACTGCCCGTTCAATTTCGCTTATCGGAACTTTGTCAACCTTTTTGATGAACCCGTGGGTTGCAATTACCAATGTTCTTTTATCATCGGTTTTGTCCCAAAATGCCAGAAGCCTGATTTGAAACCCAGCAAACTTTGTCCGAAGCTCCCAAATATCGTTTTGAAGTTTCTTAAAAAGCTTTGGGTCATTGGTCTGTTCGGCAAGGTCAATGTTATAAAAGATCTTTTTGATTGACTTTAAGTCAAGTCCAGCGATGAACTCATTGGCCTCCTCTAAAAATCTTGTTTCAAAATATCTCATTATTTCCTGCTCTGGTTTAACGACACAAACGTAACAAATGTTTCTATATTTAGAAACTAAGTTTTCGACCTATCGTCGGACAATCGCTCTTAGGCTGATGCACTGATTGAACGGAAAGATGCGCACCGAAAACCATTACCGCTGCATTTGCCCCGTTTTTTGCATCAGGCCATCAACTGATCTTCCTCCCATTTGTCGGGATTACGGACGATCTGATTGGCAATCCGGATAGAAGAACCTTCATCGCGAATGATGTGTTCCCAATAATCCCGTTGTTACAATTTATCGTCGAACCGCTTTCATCCATCTTAAATACTGATCCGAATCGAAGTCTTCGGATCAATTACCCCCGCAAATCAGTACCAGCGACGGGGTTATAATCAGTTATCATTTCAATTATTTTTTACTGTCTTAACTTTCAATGGCGTTCTACTGCCATTCTCATAAACAAAAAAGTCTACACTTGTTGGTGGTCCTGTCATAAAACTAATCGAAACTGTCTGACCAAAACCATTTGCATGTAAATTGGTGTTCCTGGTGTCTGCGCTAACAATTGTCCAACCAGTATTTTCCATCTGAAAAATCCCTATACCAGTAGAGGGATAACCCGAAGATGGTTTGATAACAACCTTGAGAGAAGTGCCTTTGGGCAAAGTAGCTGCAACACAATATTTCTTACCTCCAATAATTTGAGTCAATGAATCGGATAAGATATTTAATAACAAATTTTCGACTTTTTGATATTCTATTTTTAAGTCCTCAGAAGAAGGCTCATTGTCCTTTTTACAACCCGAATAAACCAGACAAATAATTATTAAAACAATTGAATATCTTTCCATAAGTATTAAGTGATTTGTTTATTGTATTTCTATAGTTTTTGTCATTTCAAGTACCGATTACCGCTGCATTTACGGGTGGCTGATTTTTATGCTCCAGGCTTTTTTCAGTGCCATTTATAAACTGTATTTTTTAATGGGTCAATATTTTTAAACTCGTTGAAATCGTTTCTGCGATTGTTTACCCACCAGTCATAATAAGCTTTTGAGGCAATTTCATTTGATTGACCAGTATCCAAAAATATCTCACTATAATCACTCTTTTCCAGTAATGGATTCTGAGATGGAAACCGTCCAATCCCAATCAGTTTACTATTTATGGCAACAGCCCGAATTGATTCAATTGTCCATAAAACATACAGACCTAGCGTGCAATCCCGCTGATAATATGAAGAAATTCCATTGCGGGGGAAATTCGTTATTTTTTGAGTCTCGTTTCTGTATGCGAGTAATGCGGGTATGTCCAGATAGGTAAATGCCGGAAGATCTGCAGAGTCATACGTACCTGATTTTAATAGCTCTATATATTGGTCTACCTTGTCGTTTTTAATTGCCTCGTCATTATCCTTATGACAACTGACCGCAATCAGTAAAGAAACAAGAACGATTATAAGCTTTACATTTTTCATAGTTCGATTATTTTGGTTTAAATCTCCTGTTAAGATGCTCAAATTAGCAAGGAGGTTTTGCCCACTCCTCCCCCCTCGTTGCCGCTATCGCTAAAAGAGGAGCAGTGCATAGACCTGATCCCGGCAGGTGTAGTTCAACCGGGAATAATCGCAAGGTGCTGCGTGCCGCTTAAAGTTCTATTTAAATCAATTGGTTGGTAACTGTCCAATATTTATCCTGTCGGAATAGTCTCCAGACCCCAGTACAATTTCAAAATACCTTTTTCTGGGAGCCGGATTGGGAGCAGTTTTTATAAAAATTGTATTCTGATCACGCTTTTCTACCCATAAATCACCTCGGATAATTTTATACGTGTCATTTGATAGATTGATATTCTCAAAATCATGATATGCTTCTCCTCCTACTATAAGTTCGACAATCCGCCAACCTGTTCCTTCGGTTGTTACTATTGATGAATCTCCTACAGCTTTAAATACAAGTGCTTTATCGGATAAATGAATGTTGTCGCTCCATTTTCCTTCTTCTATTTCACATGATAGTTGGAAAATCATTAACAGTGTAAGAAATGCTATAAATGGTTTTTTCATAGTTAGTAGTTTTGATTTTTTAAGTCTATTAAAACCCCGTTCATCCCGATGTTCCAATATTGTTCTGCATGGCTGAGTTTATAACTCTGCTCCCAGATGCCTATTTGAAAACAATCCGTCTAAGACGCCCCCACCTCGTTACCGCTATCGCTAAACGTGGAGCAGTGCAGGGTTATCTCGTTTTCAGAATCATTAAATCATGTGTCCATAGTCTAAATAATAAACTACTTCTCCAGTCTGAGTATCAACTAATGTTTTTACACTATTATCCCAGAAAGTAACTTCCCAACATTCTCGTAATTCAATTTTATTTTCTTTTTGGAACGGATAAAGTACCTTATTAAACCTGTTCTTTTCGATATTGGACAAATTTAAAAGAGTAACTTCTTCATGTTTTTCTTTGATATATTGAATCGAAATATTCAGTGCTTTACCAGGATTTGTTATCTCTTCTACAGGGATATAGGCTTCTGGATACCAACGTCCCAGTATTTGCATCTTATTGTCTGTTTGCGAAAAATAGAATGACACCTCAACATTCTCTATGTTTATGTCTCTCAATTTATTTTGCTTTAAAACAAACATTGGATTGGCCTTTAATCCATATTTGAAATAATGTCCTAATGAAACATCGACACCTCCGATAAGCCGAATGCTGATGTCTGTTGAGATGTTTAGGTCAACACTTTTATCTATTCCAATAAAATGACCGTATTTATTAATTATCATTGAAATATTCTCTTTTACTAAAGTCGAATCCAGTCCTGTGCCTAAACTAACAGGGATGCAGCCAGAAAGTATTCCGAATTCATTGAGAGTCAAACTTTCAATCGTATTAATCGAATTAAATTTCTGTAATTCAATATCTAACTCTTGTTTACTCAGTACACCATAGGTATATGGGTATTCCGGGCTTGGAACTTTCTCAATCGTGTCTTTTGAACATGCCTGTATAACGATCGTTAGGAGTAAAATTATTTTTAAATAATTTTTCATTGTTATTAGTTTAGTGTCTGTCATTTTTAATACAAGCGTTAACGTAGGAAGCTACACACAGGGGCGGATTGCGGGCGATTTCCTGTCAATCCCGGTTAACCGAGACCGGGCGGAAAGATACCCATCGAAAACCACTGCTGCCGCGGACGGGTAGCTTGCTGTTATGGGCTGGGTTCCTTGTCTTAAATTTATATCCTAAAGTCAATCCAATAATTCTATTTTTCTCCACATGTGGACTATATTGCGAAATATTAGCTAAACCATAAGAGTAATTAAGTCCGAAAACATATTTACCAAATGTCGCACCCGCACCTGCTTGTAGACCATAATCAAATCTTTTCCAAGAACCATCTTGGCCTATTTGTCTTTTATATTCTTTTCTTTCTGATATTCCGCTTGGGTATAAATCGGAAACAGCTTTTCCATTTATTCCGATGGCAACATATGATCCTATCGATCCATAAACTGAAAACCCAAGGAGTGAACCGGAAGTCTTAATTGACAATGGAATCTCTATGTAATTTAGAGTCTCCTTCTCATATATCTTTTGAGAAGACGGAGCAGGTTCACTCACATTATACAATGGAACATACTTTTCAAGTTTAAAACCTTTGGATGAATACTGCAATCCTGTTTCAAATGATAATATTTTAGTTATTGGAATATCTGTTGCTACTCCAATAAGTAATCTCGGTGTCAGTGTAAATTCATCACTATACGTTGATCTGTCATCTTTTGAAAGCATGGTCGATAAATTCACACCACCTTTAATCTCAAAAGTTTGTGCGAATGATTCTAAAATTGAGATTAATCCACAAATAATAAATATTAATACTCTTAACTTTCTCATGCAATTAAAATTTGTGATGGAGCCAAATAACCTTGCCCATAACGTAAAAAGCTACCCTCAGAGTCCGATTGCGAGCGATTCCCTGTCAAGCCGAAAGGCTGCTTGGGCGGAAAGATGCCCACCGAAAACCACCGCTGCCGCGCTTGACGGGTAGCTGATGTTATTAGCTGCTGCCCTTCTGTTCGTTAGCAAAAGTTTATTTGTCATTTAATTTAATTCTTGTCAGGTGCTGTAACTCCAAGTAATCGTCTAAAGTCATTTTCTAAAAGCTCTAAAACTTTAGGTATTTCTTCTCTAACAAATTTACCAGCCTCGGAAGCTTTTTTATATGATTCTTTTAAATCTGGTCCAGCTGCTCCAAAAGATTTCATTCTTGAAATTTCAGTATAATCCCATGCACTATCCCAAAAATATTTTTTTAGTCGGTCAAGTATGGAGCAAGTATCAGGTTGAAAATAAATTTTCGTTTCGCTATAATATTTCTGAAAGTCAAAAAACGCCTCGTTAGCTTCTATGAGTCTTTCTTGTTCTTCCTTTTCTGCATTTTGGATTATTGGTTTCACAAATGCTGTCAAATTTAGCATTGCTATATTTAAACGAACAAGTTTTTGGTAAACAGATTCAATGACCTCACTCCGCTTCTCGTGAAGCTTAGAAAATTGAACTTGGTACTCAAGTTTCAATATTTCAAGTTTGTTTCTGTATGCTTCAAGGTTTTTGTCAATGTCAAGTTTGAGAATATTATTTTCCTGTTCTAATCTTTGCTTGTGTAATTGAAGTCCCTGCTCAAGTTCTTTCTTCTTTAACTCAATTGATTCACCAAAAAAATATTCGATCATTTTCTTACCCCAAAATCCAATAACGATTAATAGCAGGATTTGTCCTGCTGTTGTAAAACCTAATGTTTTAAGTATATTAATCCATTCCATTTAGTTGTCTTTCTAATGTTTGTGATGCCATCAATGGGTTGCAGCTAACTAGTAACCAGCGGAAAGTTTATAGTACTTTTTGATGCTTCAATCATTTCCATTCCGCGGTATTTTGCCAAGGATTTACTTTTTATGTTGTGCTAAAATTAGGCGGTTATGTTTATAAATCAAAACTATTTGTCGCTTTCTTTGCCGGAACCCCCAATCACTTAGCTGGTCATTAGAACCACCCAAAACCTCCAACATTGCACCTTTTTGCTGGTCCTGTGGACCTCCGGGGTGCGGCGGGGTAGCTTTTTGCTCCCGATTTGCCCGAAAAAGGTCCGGCGTTGCAGCTAAAAGGTGGTCGCGAGCACCCAAAAGCTCCGGTTGAGTACCTTTTAGGTGGTAAGTGGTACCTTTTAGGTGGTCGGGGGTACCTCTGGGGTGGTACGTTTTCGGAGTGTGTGAAAAAAGAGGCTGAATCAGGAATATTAAAAAAGCCCGAAACAGCCCCTTTGTATCCGCACTATTGATCTTTTTTAGCTGGTCTGCTTGGGAAGCGGGCGCTTAAGTCTTCTAAAATAGTCTTGGCTCCCGGAACTCCCATTTTGGCTGCACCTTTCAGGTAGTTGTAAAAAGCCAGAACGGCAATATAGGCCTCGCTGCCGCACAGCAACATAGTGTCGTCGATCATTTCGGCGGTTGGCGCAACAACCTGCTGAATCTGGCGAAGGGTTTCGTGAGCGGCAAGGTCAATAGTCAGTTCGGCAGGCTCGATGTAAGGCGGCGCAGGGGTTGAGGGAATACCCAGGTATTCGGCCCCTTTGGTTACAAAAGGGATGGACTTTTCGCCCATTTTGGGTAACTCAATTCGCTGTTGGTTCGTGAGACTGATCAGGTACGGGGCCAGGATAGCGTTGGCCTGCGCATAAAGCTGTATGGCCTGCTCCACCTTTTCAGGAGGGATCGTCAATGAAATTTGATTTCCGTTACTCATAGCTAATTGTTTAAAGTTTAACTTGATTTTTTGAATTAGGCATTTAAGTAATAATTGGTTTATACGGGAAAGGATCAGCTTTAAC
>CAZAVU010000032.1:0-43522 GCA_964488805.1 uncultured Odoribacter sp.
TGTGGACCCCGAGATTACAAATCACGTGCTCTGGCCAACTGAGCTAATTCGGCAAGTGGGTAAGCTACCTGTATCGCACCGCTCAACCGCCTACCCTTGCTGCCTTCCGACCCTGGGGGAATTCAGCAGGAGCTAGTCGTACAGGACTTACCCGGCGCAAAAGTAGAAAAATTTGATTTCACCGCAATAGGATTCCCGAGGCTCCGGCATTTTTTTTTCTTCCTGCTAAACTAAACCACTAACGTTCAAACAAGTATTACTTCAAAAAAAATTCAAAAAAAACATTTTCGCAGTGCTATAAACCGATATTTTTCGTGTCAGGCAGGCCAATAAAGGGAAAGAGAGCATTCAATCCAGGCGCGCAAGCCGCAGAAACGATACCCGACAAACTCAAAAGCAAGCTCTTTCAGGCAAAGAATAAAGACTTTTATTCTCACAAAATGCACCGAAGACTCCGTGTAGTCAATAAAATCAGATATATTTGTTTAATCACAAATCAATCTAAAACTATGGAACAAAAATCAACCTTTTGGAGAACAGCAATGATTTATGGCCTTTATGTCGGTATCTTTTTCACTCTTTATTCAGTGATCCTGTATGTTACCGGTCAGACACAAAACAAAAGCCTGGCATTTATCGCCTATCCATTGTATGTCGTTGCTATTGTTCTGGCGCAAATCAATTATCGGAACCGAGAAATGAATGGCTCATTAACCTATAGCCAGGGCGTAGGGTTTGGTATTGCCGTGATGTTTTTCAGCGGAATGATTTTGACACTTTACACCCTGATCCTCTTCAAAATAGACCCAAGCCTGATTGATCTGATAAAAGCAGACGCTGAAGAAAAATACATGAGCAGCGGCATGAGCGAGGACCAGGTTGAAGCAGCAATGTCTGTTGCGTCGAAAATGATGACACCAGGGTGGATGGCAATTATGGGTCTGTTAGGTTCTGTAATTTCAGGATTACTAATATCTTTGGTCACTTCTATTTTTGTTAAAAGGCTTCCTGGAGAAGACACCTTTGACGAAGCCATGGAAGAAGTAAATACTGAAGAATAAAACCAATGGATATTTCCGTAGTTGTACCGCTTTTTAATGAAGTTGAATCACTTCCCGAATTGACTTCGTGGATTGGACGAGTCATGTCGGCTCACCATTTTTCGTACGAAATAGTTTTAGTCGATGATGGAAGTACCGATGGCTCATGGGAGCTAATCGAACAGCTCTGTCAGCAAAACACATCAATCAAAGGCATAAAATTCCGACGGAACTACGGCAAATCGGCCGGGTTGTATTGCGGTTTCGCCCAGGCTGAAGGCAATGTGGTAATTACCATGGACGCCGACCTTCAGGACAGTCCGGACGAAATTCCGGAACTTTACCGCATGATCACCGAAGAAAAGTACGACCTGGTTTCGGGTTGGAAGCGAAAACGCCACGACCCGGTTCTTTCGAAAAACATTCCGAGTAAATTTTACAATTGGACCGCCCGCCGGATGACCGGGATTAAGATTCACGATTTCAACTGCGGCCTGAAAGCTTACCGGAAACAGGTTGTTAAAAGCATTGAAGTGTATGGCGACATGCACCGGTACATTCCGGTATTGGCCAAATGGGCCGGATTTAAACGGATCGGCGAAAAAGTGGTTCAACATCAGGAACGCAAATTCGGAACTACAAAATTCGGGATGGAACGTTTCATCAGAGGTCCGCTCGATTTGCTTTCGGTCATTTTTATTTCGAAGTTCAGCAAACGCCCGATGCACTTTTTTGGGGTCCTCGGAATAATTACGTTCCTGCTTGGTTTTGCTGCTGCCATTTGGGTCGGAACCCAAAAAGTTCTTCATACACTTCATAACGAGTTGGCTCCACGGATCACTGAAAGCCCTTATTTTTACCTGTCACTTACGGCAATGATCATAGGCACTCAGCTATTCCTGGCCGGATTCCTGGCAGAACTAGGTTCGCGAAACTCGTCAGAAAGGAATGTCTACCTGATTGAGCAGAAAAAGAACATCTGACGAATAAAATCATGCAGGCTCAAACCGCAAATACATCACGCAAACTTACCAGGGGCGAAGAAATTGCAAACAGCATTACCCATGGGATTGGGGCTTTACTAAGTATTGCTGCATTAATTATCCTGATCAATGTGGCCCGCAGATATGGGAACGTCTGGCATCAGGTAAGCTTTAGTATTTACGGCATCACCCTGATTATTTTGTACCTGTCATCAACCTTGTATCACAGTTTTTCAAACCTCCGCATAAAAAATCTGTTTGCCAGATTCGACCATGTTTCAATTTTTTTGCTCATTGCTGGAACCTACACTCCAATCCTGCTCACTTCCCTTCGGGGTGCCTGGGGATGGACCTTGTTTGGGATTATCTGGAGCATCGCGCTGATTGGGGCCATTATCCGTTCCATATACCTGTTCCGATTCAGGAAACTAATGGTAGCAATCTATCTGCTTATGGGCTGGATGGCTGTTCTGGCCGGAAACCAGATTTACCAGAGCCTGCCATCAAACAGTTTGACTTTCCTTGTTTTGGGAGGTCTTGCCTACTCCGCCGGCGTCATTTTCTATATGTGGAAAAAGCTCCCTTACAGTCATGGAATATGGCATTTATTTGTACTGGCCGGGAGCGTATTGCATTTTTTCGCTATCTATTTCACAATCAGGTAACCAGAACGCAGCAATTAACAACCAAGGAAACCCATTTCACGCACACACAAAAAAAACCGGTGCTAACCGGTTCTTATTTCGAGAAGCTCAATTCTTTTTTGGGTATGATCAAGGCCAGTACCAGGTAAATTAAAATAAGATACGGATTGTACAAAGTTAGCGCGGCAAATGCCAGCCTGAAGAATACCGGATCAAGATTGGGGTTCACATAGTTTGAAAATCCGCTGATTACACCAGCAACCATTTTTTCGTCCGAGCGTGTTAATCGTTTCATTTGCTTTGAGTTTTATTGTTTCTGTTTTACTATTTTTTGGCTTTGCTTTTTTGCTTAGCTATTTGTTTGACTGCATACTTTTCAACTTCTGCATTTGCCTCGTTGGCGGTAAGGATATTTGCTGAGTTCAGAAAGTCATCGTTGATCATGGCAGCTTCGCGCACAGCTTTGTTCTCTTGCAGCAGGATTTGCCGGGTAGCATATTTTTCAACTTCAGCACCAGCTTCCTGAGCGGTCGTGGATTCGGCTGTTCTAAAGAATTCTTC
Organism: uncultured Odoribacter sp.; assembly: GCA_964488805.1. Classification (GTDB taxonomy): domain Bacteria; phylum Bacteroidota; class Bacteroidia; order Bacteroidales; family Prolixibacteraceae; genus Aquipluma. The sequence goes on from CAZAVU010000032.1 coordinate 3,229, forward strand.
AAGGCCTGAAGCTTCAGTGACAATTCCGGCATTTTCAGACGGCTGCCCCATTGTCTTTGCCGATAAACGATCCATTCGGTTACTTGCCTCAGCAAGTAAGACTTCGCTACTTTTCGTTCCCGAAAGCTGTTCAAACAACTGTGCATTTACGCTACTCCAGCTAACCAACACCAAACTAAAGATTACTGCAACAACGCTAAGAGTCATTTTATTTACCTGACAATTAACTGTTTTCTGAATGTTGTTCATTGTTTTCATGACTTTGTTCTCCTAATTTTTAAAAGTTTCTGTTTTCAAATTTTGTTTTCTGTTCGTATGACGCTTGTTTTTGATTTTCGTTGCACATTGAATGGTTCTTTTTTTTAACCTATACCTTACGTTACATTGTTATTTGTACTGCAAATATATATCTTTTATATGGTATCTTGCAACACATAGTACCATTTATTTTCAAACTCCATTTCTGAATTTTATACAACAAACTCATAACCAGACAAATAATCTCGCAATAAAATTCAACCTCGATATTTTTTAATTGCCAAAGTCGGGTTAAGCAAACGATTCTATCCGAATATTTTATCTTTGCGCTCAAACTAAAATTAAGCTGAATGTCACTGGTAATAGAAGAAAAAGACCTGGAGAAATTTATTCTAATAGGCGACAAGGTACTTATCCGCCCCAAAAATCCACAGGAAAGAACATCTTCTGGGCTGTATTTGCCTCCAACGGTTCAGGAAAACGAGAAAACATTGAGCGGGTATATCGTAAAAGTTGGCCCGGGATACCCCATTCCGGCTATGACTGATGTTGACGAACCCTGGAAAGAAAAAAAAGATGAAGTGAAATACGTTCCTCTTCAGGCTAAAGTAGGCGATCTGGCCATTTACCTGAACAAAAGTGGCTGGGAAATCGAATTCAACAAAGAAAAATACGTCATTCTCCCCCACTCCTCCATCCTGATGCTGATCCGCGACGAGGGATTGTTTGAATAAGCACAGTCTATTGAAAAAGTTGCGAGTTACGGGTTCGACCAACTCGGAACCCGAAACCCGAAACAAAAAAAATAACACTTTGAAAATACCTTCATTACACATTACAGGCACCGGCCAGCCGCTAATCTGGATGCACGGGATGCTCAATTCGGTGGAGTCGGATTCAATTTATTCACTGGTCGATTTCGAACGAATTTCAAAACAGGTTCAGGTAATTAGGTACAATGCCTGCAATAAAGCTGTTGACGGCGATTATTCGTGGAACGGACTGGTTGAGGAACTGAACGCGATTATCGACTCACAAAATGATGAAAAAGTGATTCTCGGCGGCGTTTCAATGGGCTCGGGAACCGCTTTATATACGGCAATCCGTTATCCCGAAAAAGTGAAAGCGCTGATTCTGGTAACTCCACCCCCGGCTTGGGAAGTGCGCGTTGCTACAACAGCCCTCTACGAAAAAATTGCCAAAAAAGCCCGGACTGATCACCTTCCAGAGTTTCTGAAGCGTATCATTCAGCGCAACCAGGATCCTCCTGAGTTTTACGAACAGATATTCCCCGGAACGCGGCAAAAACTAATGGAACTGCGCATGAGTTTTGATCCGGCGTATTATTACAGCATCTATCATGGTGGGGCTATCTCTGATTTTCCAACCAGAGAAGAATTAACCAAAGTAAAAATTCCGGTACTAATAGTTGGCGATCCCAACGATATTGGACACCCTATTGAAGTAGCACACGAAATGAACGAGCTCATTTCTTCATCCAGGCTCATTCCGCTTTCAACCAGCGAAGACTATCATCAATTACAGAAAATTGTAAGTGTTTTCCTTAGTTTAATCCCGTAAAAATAACAAATCGTAAATTTTATGGGCATTTAATTTTCAAATTAAAACAACACCACGCATACCAACAGTTTTTTTGCTATCTTGCACACAAAATAAAATTGAACATTAATCTTTTATAAATATCAGTTATGGAGAGAGTTTCAAACAGAGTAGCGGCTTTATCCGAATCGGCAACACTGGCCGTTGCCCAGAAAAGCCGAGAGTTGAAAGAGCGAGGCATCGATGTGATAAGCCTGGCCGTTGGTGAACCCGATTTCAATACCCCCGACTTCATCAAGGAAGCCGCCAAAAAAGCCATTGATGACAACTATTCGACCTATTCTCCGGTTCCCGGATATGCGTCGTTGTTAAAAGCCATCGTTGACAAACTGAAACGCGACAATGGGCTGGAATACAACACCAACCAGATTATTGTTTCGAACGGGGCCAAACATGCCATTGCCAACCTGCTTCAGGCGTTAATTAACAAAGACGACGAAGTAATTATCCCGGCTCCATACTGGGTAACTTATATTGAACTGGTAAAACTGAACGAAGGTAAAAATGTGATCATCCCAACCACGGTCGACAGCGATTTCAAAATCACTCCCGCACAGTTGGAAGCAGCCATCACTCCCAAAACCCGCGCATTCCTGTTCAGCAGTCCGAGCAACCCAACCGGAAGCGTTTACACCAAGGACGAACTGAAAGCGTTTGCCGACATTTTTGCCAAACATCCCAATATCATTGTGATTTCGGACGAAATTTACGAGCATATTACTTACGGACGTAAACACGAAAGCATTGCCCAATTCCCCGAAATTAAAGACCGCGTAGTGGTTGTAAACGGCGTTTCAAAAGCATTTGCCATGACCGGTTACCGCATTGGTTATATTGCGGCTCCGCTGTGGCTGGCCAAGGCCTGCAACAAGCTTCAGGGTCAATATACCTCGGGCCCATGTTCGGTTTCGCAGATTGCTTCGGTTGCTGCGTTGAATGCCCCGCTGGATACTGTCCTTGCCATGGTTGAACAGTTTGAAAAACGCCGCAACCTGGTTTTGGCTAAACTGGCCGAGATTCCGGGCATAAAAGTGAGCAAACCCGATGGTGCCTTCTATGTTTTCCCTGATATTTCGTCATACTTTGGAAAATCTGACGGTACCGTAACCATAAACAATGCCGACGACATGGGCCTTTTTATCCTGTCGAATGCCTACACCGGTGTTGTTTCGGGCGAAGCATTTGGCGCTCCTGAATGTATCCGTATCTCCTACGCTGCTTCGGAAGCCGACCTGAACAAGTCGCTCGACCGAATCAAAGCAGCACTGGCAACATTGAAGTAGAAAAATTGTCGTTTTAAACTTCATAAAAAACTCCCGGCAGATTCAGTTCTACCGGGAGTTTTTGTTCGCCACAAATTACTGGAAAGTACTGCCGAATGATAAATCCAGCGTGAAAAGTGCGTTGAACTTGGCCATTTTGATGTCAAAAGCAAAGAATATCGGGTATTATTCCCCGTTCACAGGTAAAAATATCGGATATTTTTACCTGTATGTAGGTAAAAATATCATATAATTGTATATTTATCTGAAAAACAGGATATGTACCAAAGAAAATTGTTTGATACACTAAAATCCTATCTGTCCCAAAAGGAGTTTATCATTTTAACAGGCGCACGGCAAACCGGAAAATCGACTTTACTGCGGCAGTTGCAGGACGACTGCAAAATAGAAGGGATCCCCCAAGTTTATATCAACCTCGAAAACAAAGCCCTTCTGACCAGTTTAAACGAGAGTCCGGTGAATCTGCTGGCTTTCCTTCCGGCAACAGAAAAGCGGGTAATGGTTTTTATCGACGAAGTACAATACCTCTACGACCCGTCGAATTTTATGAAATTGCTCTATGATGAATATTCAACGCGACTTAAAATAATCGCTTCGGGTAGCAGCGCTTTTTATCTAGACAAGCGTTTCAGGGATTCGATGGCTGGGCGAAAACGCATATTTCATCTGCCTGTATGTTCGTTTGATGAGTTTCTTGAAATGGGCAGCAAACAAGATTTGCTGGCTGAAAAAATAAGGCTATCCCAACAAATCGACGCGAGAAGCATCCAAATTGATTTGCTACGCATGGAGTGGGAAGACTACCTGATTTTTGGCGGCTATCCTGCTGTAATCATGGAACCCGACAAAAAGGAAAAAATTGCCCGTTTGCAGGAAATCAGGGATTCGTTTGTGAAACGTGACATTCAGGATTCTGGCGTTGCCAACGAAATCGCGTTTTATCAGTTGTTTAGGATTCTGGCCAGCCAAACCGGAAACCTCCTAAATAGGAACGAATTGGCTGCAACACTACGCATCAAGCACGAAACAGTGGCCAATTACCTGCTTGTTTTACAAAAGTGCTTTCACATTGGCTTGTCTCACCCTTTTTCGCGAAACCTGAGAAAGGAATTAGTAAAAATGCCCAAAGTTTATTTGCTCGATACCGGAATGCGAAACTGCCTCCTAAACAATTTTCAACCCATGAGCAGCCGAAATGACGTTGGCGAGCTGTGGGAAAACATGGTATACAGGCTTTTGGTTGAAAAATACGGGCCAGACGAAGTGCAATTCTGGCGGACTTCGGCTGGAAATGAAGTCGATTTTGTTTTACCAGGGATTGAAAAACCGAAAGCGCTGGAAGCCAAATTCGGCGAATCGGCCATAAAACCCAATAAATACAAAGTCTTTAAAGAAGCCTATCCCGATATTCCCCTTGATTTTGTTTGGATGAACCCGTTTGACGATGATTTTTTCAAACGGATTTCGATGGATTAGCGAGGGGATGAAACTATTTTTATCATCAGGCTTATGTCATACGATTTCGACAAACGATGGTAAAGCATATCGTTTAAAGATCCTGCCAGATTCAGTTCTACCGGGATCTTTTATTCGCCGCATTTTTGCGGTAAATAGGAAGGTTTTTCGCCGCAAATGATATTTAATAATTTTTGCAAAACCGGAAAGACCTTATAAATGGCTTCAAGAAATTTCGCGAAAGCGTTTAGACAGTTTTTCACATGTAAAGAAATTTCGCAAAGCCAGAAAAACGCTTTTTTACCCATCAAGAAATTTCACGAAGCCGAAAAAACAAATTTTCAGCAATCAAGAAATTTCTTGAAGCAAGAAAAACCGTCCAAAACCAAAATAGAAATTTCTTGAGGCCAAAAAGACGGATAAAAGTAAAAAACAAAAATTCGCGGCGGATAAAGCATTTCATTGTGATATTTGAAATTTGAAAAAGACCTGTTATCTTTGGAGATAACTTTTCAGGTATGAGTAGACAAATAATATTTCACGGAGACTACTTCATCGACTTTTATAAAGAACTGGACATAAATGTTAAACAGAAAATTCAGTATGTACTTGAATTAATAAAGCAGATAGACAGAGTTCCCAAGAAATTTCTATCTCCCATGACTGGATATGATGGACTTTATGAAATACGAATTGAATACCAATCAAATATTTACAGAGTGTTCTGTTGTTTTGACGAAGGGAAACTGGTTGTTCTTTTTAATGGTTTTCAAAAAAAGACACAAAAAACACCAGTGACTGAGATTGAAAAGGCGATGAAGTTAAAGAAAGAGTATTTTGAATCTAAAAATTAGAATGATGACTGAATATAAAGGAATTAAATCGTTTGATGAACTTATTGAAAAAGAGTACGGTAAAATCGGGACTGACAGCCGAAATGATTATGAAGAACGCGCTCAAATGTTCATCGTGAGTGAAATGCTTAAGGAAGCAAGAAAATCTGCGAATTTGACACAGGAGCAACTTGCACTAAAAGCAGGAACCAAGAAAAGCTACATTTCAAAAATTGAAAATGCTAAAGGCAATATTCAATTGTCAACACTGATCAGGATTTTCGAGAAAGGGCTTAATAAAAAAGTCGGTCTGACATTCCTTTAAGGAAATGCTCTGGGTTCCGTTCTAAAACTTCCGCGCCCGGTCCATTTCGCGGGCATCATCTTTCAGTTTCAGGGTTTCGCGTTTGTCGTAGGTTTTCTTTCCTTTGGCGAGTGCTATTTCCAGTTTAGCCAGTCCGCGGTCGTTGACGAAAAGCTTCAGCGGCACAATGGTGATACCGCCTTCCTTGGTTTTCTTCTGTAATTTATCCAGCTCTTTGCGGTTCAGGAGCAATTTGCGGTCGCGCTTGGCAATGTGGTTGTTGCAGGTGCCCAGTTCGTATTCGGCAATGTGCATGTTTTTCACATACAACTGGTTGTCCCAAAACGAGCCATACGAATCAACCAGACTGGCTTTCGAACCGCGAATCGACTTAATCTCCGTTCCGGTCAGTTGAATACCGGCAATGAAAGTTTCGAGGATTTCATAATCGAAGAAAGCCTTCTTATTTTTGATCGATATGTTTTGCTGTTTATGAGTCATCTTGCTTTTAAATATTTGCCACCAGGACACTAAGACACAAAGATTCAAGAATATATATGCTTTGTGAAACCTGGCTTCCTGGAGTCTTTGTGGCAAAATCGAACTTGCGTTTCATTTTGCCCCACAAAAATACATTAATTTGCATAACCAAAACTTCAGATTTCATGCAAGAGAAAAAATATAATTTAATAACCATCCTCGGGCCTACCGCAACAGGCAAAACCGGAGTTGCCGCCAAACTGGCTTCTGTTCTCGACGGAGAGGTAATTTCGGCCGATTCGCGCCAGGTTTACCGCGGAATGGACCTCGGCACCGGCAAAGACTATGCTGACTACATCATCGATGGCAAACAGGTTCCATACCACCTGATCGATATTGTGGATGCCGGCTACGAGTACAACGTATTTGAGTACCAGAAAGATTTTCTGAAAGTCTTTGCAGATATTACCAATCGGGACAAACTGCCTGTAATGTGCGGCGGAAGCGGGCTTTACCTTGAAGCAGTACTGAAAAACTACAAGCTAATCCAGGTTCCGATTAACGAAGAATTACGACAGAAACTGGAAGGGAAAACGCTTGACGAGCTGACCGAGATCCTGAAAACGTACAAATCGGAATTGCACAACATAACCGACGTGGAGAACGAGAAGCGCGCTATCCGGGCAATCGAAATTGAAGAATATTATCTCTCCCATCCCGAAATCGACACGGGGATGCCTGATATCCGAAGTTTGGTAGTCGGGATAAAATTCGACCGGCAATCGCGCCGCAAACGCATTACCGAGCGACTGAAACAACGGCTGAAAGACGGCATGTTGGACGAGGTACAGCGATTGCTCGACAGCGGATTAACTCCCGAACAGCTCACCTATTACGGTCTGGAATACAAATTCATGACCCAGCACCTGACCGGACAACTCACCTACCAGCAAATGTTCGATGGGTTGAATGTGGCGATTCACCAGTTTGCCAAACGCCAGATGACCTGGTTCCGCCGCATGGAAAAACAGGGTATTGAAATCCGCTGGCTCGACGGATACATGCCGCTGGATGAAAAAGTGGCAAAGATTGTGGAATGGTTCAACGAATAGTTTGTTGGATTTCTAACAAAACCTACATACCTTTGACGTTAGTAACGAAACACAGCACCATCTTAAATGATTAAAAGTTTTGGAGATAAAGAAACAGAACTAATTTGGAATGGATTTCGGTCATTGAAACTACCTTCTGAAATTCAGGAAATAGCAAGAAGGAAGCTTAGGATGATCAACAGTTCTCAGGATATTAATGACTTGCGTATTCCACCGGCCAACCATCTTGAAAAACTCAAAGGAGGTCTTTCGGGTTATCACAGTATCCGAATAAATGAACGATGGAGGGTTATCTTCATTTGGGAGAGCAACAATGCTGCTAAAGTTCAGATTATTGACTATCACTAAAGATTAATGAACATGGAAAATTTGAGAAATATACATCCTGGGGAAATTTTAAATGAAGAATTTCTTATCCCAATGGGTATTTCGGCATACAGGCTAGCCAAGGAAACCTTTATTCCCCAAACACGCATCAGCGAAATTTTGAAAGGGAACAGAAAAATTACAGCAGATACAGCCTTGCGACTATCTCGATTTTTTGGGAACAGTCCAAAATTCTGGCTCGGAATGCAAATCGATTTTGATCTTGAAGAAGAATTGAGCAAAAAAGGCGCCGAATTTAATGGAATTAAACCAATTGAAGGCAGCGCTGCTTAACTATTAGGCTACACTGCGAAAACCTATTTCACTCTTTCCCGCCAAACCATGCGCATCACGCATAAATCAACGCCATCCGATTCACGGACCAGGCAATTCAGGTATTCGTTTTCCGAAATCTGTGTTCGGGTTACGGCAATCCGATCACCAGCCACACCTTCCTTCAGGTAATTCACCTCCAATTCAGATGGTTCGTGGCTATTCAGAAAATCAATACCATAATCGTCGAGTACCCGTTCCACATATTTCACACTGTTAAAGTGTTTATTGATATCGAGTTCGCTGAACAAAACCGGGTAAAAATTCAGCTTTTCAGAATGAACACCCGGTTTTATACGTTTCGGATTCCGACAGGCATTTGAATTTACCAGTTTGGGGAAAGTCGTTTTATAGTCGCTGAGCCTGAAAATCTTATGTGATTCCATATCCAGGATCAACCAGGCCGAGCTAGCACGAAGAATCACCGCTCCCTGCTCGTCCTCAACAATATATTCGCGATAAGCATAAATGCCATCTGTTCCGGCCGACCAGGTATTTAGTGTAATCCGGTCCTGCCAGGCCGGATACTTTTCGACTTGAAAATACATGCGCGAAAGAACCCAGAACAGGTTATTGCTTTTCAGACTGTAGTACCCCCAATCCATCACCTGTGCGTGAGCCCAGGCAGCTTCGAGCATGATATTGAAAAGTGAGGAAATTGACGCTTTCCCGTATTGATTGGTCTGGTAGGATTTAATCGTGATTTGCTGCTGATATTTTTCCATTGAGTGCAGACTATTTTAAACCTTCGTGCAAAAGTATTGTTGAGTTTTGAAAAACCAACCGATTTAGCGACTTTTGCACAAATTTTCACCAAATGGATAAGATTATCATAAAAACTCCGGAACAGATCGAAGGGATCAGAAGGAGCAGTAAACTAGCCGGACAAACGTTAGAATATATCGCAGAATTTGTAAAAGAAGGAGTTTCAACCGAATTCCTGAATCAGAAAATCGATGCTTTTATTCGCGAACACGGCGCAATTCCCGCTACTTTGGGATACAGCGGATATCCCAAATCGTGTTGTATTTCGTTAAACGAAGTGGTTTGCCACGGTATCCCCTCGGAAGATACCATCCTGAAAAACGGAGACATCCTGAACATTGATGTTACCACCATTCTGGATGGTTATTACGGCGACACCAGTAAAATGTACACCATCGGAGAAGTATCGCAAAAAGCCCTCGATTTGATTGAAGCAACCAAGCACAGCCTCGACCTGGGGATTCAGCAGGTAAGGCCCGGAAACCAGTTTGGAAATATTGGTCACTCAATCAGTAAGTACATTAAATCCAAAGGGTTCAGTGTGGTCTATGAATTTTGCGGACACGGCGTCGGCATTAATTTCCATGAAGAACCTCAGGTTGATCATGCAGCACGCCGAAACTCCGGCCCTGTGATGAAACCTGGCATGACCTTTACCATCGAGCCCATGATTAACGAAGGACGACCGGGAACCAATATCGACAGAACCGACAAATGGACCGCCAGAACCGTTGACAAAAAACTCTCGGCTCAATTCGAACACACCATTCTGGTTACCGAAACAGGTTATGAAGTTTTAAGCGACGTTACCGGAGAATACTAGTCTTTCAGGATTTTATCGGGTACAGTTTTTTTCAACAACCCGACAAACACGCACAACCCGTAGATAATAAATTAGTTACAACCAAATAACTAATTTATTATCTACGGGATTTTTTTTGCACAATGAAATCGGAGACGCCATTTCAAAGAAAATAACTATTATTTTTAGTTTATAAACTACGAATTATAGTTTGAAAACTAAATAATATAGTTACATTTACAAAAGCAAACTAATTTCTTTGTATATGAAACATCTGACTAATCGCGAAGAAGAAATCATGGAACTCTTCTGGCAAAAAGGGGCCTTATTCGTAAAGGAAATCATTGACGCTCTGCCGGCACCCAAACCCCACTACAATACCATTTCGACCATTGTGCGCGGACTTGAAGAAAAAGGCTTTGTTGGTCACGAGCAGTTTGGGAATACCCATCGTTATATGGCCATCATTTCGCGCGAAGAATTCAGCAAAAACACGCTTAAAAACATGGTTGGGAAATATTTCAACAAGTCGTATTCTTCGGTAGTCTCGATGTTTGTTCAGGAAGAAAAAATTTCGCTGGAAGAAATCAAAGAATTGATCAGGCAAGCCGAATCCAACAATACCGAAAGCGATGAAATAGCCAAGTGAGCAAAAACACGCATAGACCGAAAATGAATAAATGGCTATTCCATGCGTTGGATAGTTCGACTAAAGGAAAATGTTAACACGCATATTTTAAGACATAATGTAAAAATGACACACATGAATGAGTTCCTGCCATACATCCTGAAATCAACACTTTGCATCAGCCTATTCTACCTGGCTTTCCAAATATTGATGCGAAAAGAAGCGTTTTTTGCACTCAACCGGATTTTGCTGCTGTCGATTATTGTCTGCTCCACCTCAATCCCGTTAATTTACTTGCCACAACTCTCAGCGCCTGTCACTCAGATTCAGTTGAAGCCGACATTCACTCAAACAGAAAACCAGGTTCAGGAATTGCCTATTGTTAATGACAGCCGGGTTGCAGCAACAAGCCAGGCTCCAATCACAGAACCATCTATAATTAAGGATGGCTTCCCTTGGATAAAGCTAATTCAATACATCTACGTAGCCGGAATGCTTTTTTCGGTTCTGATACTAATCCACGGAATCCTCTCTGTTTTATTGCTGTTCCGAAAAGCTCGGTGTATTCGAATGAAAGGATTCCGGTTGTTTGTTGTTGATCGGGAAATCCCTGCATTTTCGTTCGGACCGTTTGTTTTCATTTCTTCCGGAGACTATGAGAATCATCGGGAAGCTATTCTGGTTCACGAGCAAGCTCATATCCGCTTGCTGCATTTCTTCGATTTAATGCTCTTCGAAACAGCAAAGATTGTTCACTGGTTTAACCCGGCAGTTTATGCGCTAATTGGCGACCTGAAAGCGATTCACGAGTTTCAGGCCGACGAGCACACCCTGAACAAAGGCATCGATGCAACTCAATATCAATTACTCATTATTCAAAAAGGTGTAGGATCGCAACGGTTCGCACTGGCAAACAGTTTTAATCATTGTCAAATCAAAAAAAGAATTACCATGATGAACAAATCAAAAAACAGCAAAGCATGGCGTTGGAAGGTGGCGACCTTTCTGCCATTGCTTGCCCTGCTACTGATGGCTTTTGGCAAACAGGGCGAAAATGCACAGAGTCTAGTAAAACAATGGACTGAATCCGATTTTGGGAATCCAAGTGAAATTATTGACACTTCGAAGTCGGGAGTTAATTTTGTTACGAATATCTATATTGATTCACAATCGCAGTTCCGTTTGTATGAAAAAAAAGCTACCCCAGACGAAATATCAAATGAAGTTCGAAAACTTATAGATTATAGTTTAGCGGATGATGGTGCCAGAACAAAATTCAAAAAAGTCAGTATTAACGGGCACAGTCGAATGATTCAGGGAGTTATAATGGATATTAGAAGAAATAGAAAAACCCCTATGGAAGACTACCAGAAGTTACTCAATTTGGTTGGAAAAGTTGTTATGGAAACTCGTCAAAAATATTCCAAAGAGCTTTTTAATGACAACTACGAAAAGCTCTCTTCAGTACAACAAGACGAAATTAAACGACTGATTCCGGCGTTTGCTTTTTTTAATACGATGCCTGATCATTACTATCCCATTTAAGTTTAGGTAATGAACTGAAAATGGTTGGTAATTTTAGGGAAATAAATTGTAAACTAAACGCTGTTAATCTGAATAGGAAACAGGCTCTGGTGAAGACCAACCTGCCAGCAATAAGATTAACGCATAAACATAATATGCAAAGAAAGCCATTAGACTTTTCCCAGTCGTTACACCCTAAAAAAAGTCCATAAAATTTACACCGACAATCATCAAGGAATGATTAACCTAATTAAACAACAGAAAGATATTTATTTCGGCTACCGTTATTTTTTTAATAAACGCCCATAAAAGCAACAGATATGAGTAGTTCTTTACTATACATCGTAAAATCGACATTGTGTATTAGCCTGCTCTATCTGGCTTTTAGGGTAATTCTGCGGAAAGAAGCCTTTTTTGCTTTCAACCGAATTTTACTGTTGTTGGTTATTACCTGTTCTACTGCTATTCCATTGATTTACCTGCCCCAACTTTCAGAGCCGGTTGTTCAAATTCAGTTGAAGCCGACATTCGCTCAAACAGAAAACCAGGTTCAGGAATTGCCTGTTGTTAATGACAGCCGGGTTGCAGCAACAAGCCAGGCTCCAATCACAGAACCATCTATAATTAAGGATGGCTTCCCTTGGATAAAGCTAATTCAATACATCTACGTAGCCGGAATGCTTTTTTCGGTTCTGATACTAATCCACGGAATCCTCTCTGTTTTATTGCTGTTCCGAAAAGCTCGGTGTATTCGAATGAAAGGATTCCGGTTGTTTGTTGTTGATCGGGAAATCCCTGCATTTTCGTTCGGACCGTTTGTTTTCATTTCTTCCGGAGACTATGAGAATCATCGGGAAGCTATTCTGGTTCACGAGCAAGCTCATATCCGCTTGCTGCATTTCTTCGATTTAATGCTCTTCGAAACAGCAAAGATTGTTCACTGGTTTAACCCGGCAATTTATTGGCTAATTCGCGATTTGAAAGACATCCATGAATTTCAGGCCGACCAGTTTGCCATAAACAAAGGCATCGATGCAACCCAATATCAAAAACTAATCATTCAAAAAGGTGTCGGATCGCAACGGTTCGCACTGGCAAACAGTTTTAATCATTGTCAAATTAAAAAACGTATTACCATGATCAACCAATCAAAAAACAGTAAAGCATGGAGCTGGAAGGTGGCGACCTTTCTTCCCCTGCTCGCCCTGCTGCTCGTGTTTTGCGGCAGAAAAAGTGGCAACGAACCATCAACAAATTCAGTACAATTTAGAGAACAAACGTTCAGCATAAATGGTTGTGAAATCGCAAATGAATCATTTAGAGATCTTTCAAAATTTGAAGTTGATTTATTTATCGGAAAAAAGGATAACAACCTTAACGATACTACAAAGTGGAAAAACTTAATCTACCTTTCGATCGCCTCAAAAAACAGTTCAGATCTTGAAGATGGTAAATATCAGTTCTCGTCAGAAAGTATCAATAGCAGAGCAGCAATGACTTTTTCTGGAGCGATTATATTGAATAGTAAGAAAATAGATATTACTGAAGGTGATTTTATCTGTAAACGAGATTCATCAAATATGGTAAATTTCATGCTAAAATTAAAAGTCAAGGAGAACAATAAAATAGAGGGAAATTATTTTGGTTCATTCGTTTACACTAACAGAAATCTAAACTCAAGATCAGAGGTGATGCCAACACTTCAACCAAGGTATAAAACAAAAGCGAACGAGTCCAGCTTGTTTATTGAATTTAGAGAAGATGGAAACTATATCAATGATCAATCTTATTCTCAAGAGGAATTTATCAGGAAAGTGAAAGAATGGAAAAATGCAGATAAATCAATCAGCTTTGTTAGTCCTACATTTGAGCTATCCGAATCGCGGAATATTGAATTAACCACTTTAAGTAATACAACCGGAATCCCCTTTGTTCCCAACCTTGGTGTTGATCAACAAGCAGTATTTCCGGGAGGAACAAATGGAATGTTCGCCTGGATTAAACAAAACATCAAATATCCGATTCACAATGCGGCCTTTAACTGGTGCAAAAACACTACAGTAGAGTTTACCGTGAATGCACAAGGGAAAGCCTTAGATGCCAAAATTGTCGAAGCCATTAGTCCTGAGCTTAATCGCGAGGCCATTAGGATCATCAATCAAATGCCAGTATGGAAACCGGCAATAAAAAACGGAATACCCGTAAATGTTGTCAGAAAGCTTTCTATTCCATTCAAATAAAAAAACTGCCGGCTTGGGTGCGTCTCCCTTGCCGGCAGTTTTAATCATTGTCAAATGTTGTATTGCAACAACGGAACAAAGCTAAAAAATTTTATTATCTCACACTCGTCTTCACCTGTTGGGGATCCATCCTTTCCACACGGATATCTTCGATCAAAACATCGCCCTCAAAAACATTGCCCGAAACCTCTGCATTCAGGCAGGCATCAAAAGTGAGGCAGTGTTTGCGCGAGTGGAATGGCTTAAATTCATAAGAACGTATGATGCGGTTATTTTTGAACTGCAAGCCATCAACCGACAAGGCATACAACACCGGGTAATCAAACGGATTAAAAGTATTTTTTGCGATGGTAATGTTCCGGTGAAAAGGTTTCAGCGAATCAACTGCCGGGATAACCGGATAAATGCTGATGATCCCCTCACAGAACTGATACATGGAAGTAAGGCAGGCTTCATTGAAGAAATTATTGGTAATGGTCACATCCTTCACCGCACCCGACTCGTACCAGCCATTGGCATCGCCCGAAATCAGGATAGCCGAACCGCTTGATTCAAACTCATTACCATCAATCACAACCTTGCCCGGAGTGGTAACCAACACACCCCGCGCACGGCAACTTTTGAATTTCGAACCACGGATGGTCACATCAGGCGACCACGTGAGATTTTCAAGAGCGTCACCTTCAGTAATTCCGGCAGGCACCGCATTGTTGAACTCAACCACAAATTCATCGCGGTCAATCTTCTGAAAACTTTTTAAAGTACCTTGCCCGATAGTCTGCATACTTAGATTTTCGATAAATCCGATGGTATCGTTCGGATGGCCCCAGTTCATGCCAGTGCTTTGCTCGTGCATAAAACGGCATTTCAGCTTTTGATCTCCCATCTTTTCAATGATCTTCACGCTGGTTCCATGCACATTCACCGGATCGTCCATCAAACCGGCAAATTCGCAATTGTTGATAGTAACCATCCCGGCACAGTTCGAAACCTGGAAGCCATCGTCGTGCCCGCTGAAATAACGGTTTTTGGCCGGATTCGGGATGAATTTCACGTTCTCGTAATTCAGGTTTCTGGAGAACTGGGCCAGCGCACCCAATCCGGCACAATGATAAACATTGATGTTTTCGAGGCGCACATTGTCGCTTTCCTGAATAAAGATGCCTGCATGATCACGCTGACTGTGCCTCAGCACCAGGTAATTCCCAACAGCAGGAGTGCGTGTAAAATCGCCGTTCATACGAATAGTTCCGGGCTTCAGTTCTTCGTATGAAAGTTTGCTCCAATCGCCCCGAATGCAGCCTTCGTCGCCGGTTTGGGCTGCAATCCGATGTGTTTTCGCTTCGAATTCCATAAACCCGGACAGCTCAGCTTTCCACAAATTCTTGTCAACAAAAAACAATTTCCCCTGATTAATTTCATAGGAAAACTGAGCAGTATCAATCTCCAGGTCAATGTTTTTTGGAGTGGCTTCCAGTACTTTCCCCTGCGCCATAAGCGGTTTCTCCCAGTCGATATTCAGATTTTTAATAACGACATTCTGGCTGTTATCAACTGTAATGGGTTGCATGGCACCATGGAAAATAAAATCAGCGCCATTGCCTTCGATAGTTAATCCTTTACATCCTTCAATCAGAATGGCCAGCTTCTTGGGGGCATTGTTGGTAGTATTCGATTCAAAATATTCTTTGGTAAAAGTAGAATCGGGCCAGAAATCGTACCGGCCTTTTTTGAATACCAACACGGCATTTTCATGTTTTTTACAATCGGCCATTGCCTTGATAATTGCGGGGACAGCATTTTCCTTGCTATCAGGTTTTAATCCGTAATCAGCCACTTTAACCGTAACCGATTTACTGCAACTCATTAAAAACAGAGTCAAGACGGTTGAATATAAACCAATTTTCAGCTTGTACATATCTTTGAGTTTTATGATTTACAAACAGTTGATAATCGTTTGATCAAATTTTCACTTTTCATGATTGATCGATAAAATTAAGCAAATCCATGTAAACAAATGCGAACTGAATTATCAAAATGAGTTTTCCCGTTTTTCAGACCCAAAAAAGATTGTACCTTCAGTTCCCGATTTAAAATTTACAGACCATGAAATTTGGAAGTAGTGAAAACACCGAAAATATTGATTTTCTGCTACCTGCAGATCATCTGAGAACCGCCGAAATCCTTCATAAAAACAACAACCAAAAACCGATAAACGTTTATGTGGGCTGCGCCAAGTGGAATAAACAAGACCTGAAGAATTTCTACCCGCGCGGCACCAAAGACGAACTGGCTTATTATTCCACGCAGTTCAATTCCATTGAGCTGAATGCCACGTTTTACAAGGTTCCAAGCGCCAGTCAGGTGATTACCTGGCGCGACAAAACGCCCGACGGCTTTAAATTCTTCCCGAAAGTAAACCAGAACATCAGTCACCTCCGCCGGTTGAACGACGTACAGATGCTGGTTGACGAATATTGCGACAACATCAGCAACTTCGAAGATAAGCTGGGCATGGTATTTTTACAGTTGCACGACAATTTTGGCTACAAGAACTACGACCGGCTGGTCAGCTTCATCGAAAACTTTCCGAAAGCCATTCCTCTGGCCGTTGAGATGCGCAACACCGAATGGTTCAACAACCCGGCTGTATCCGAAGAAGTTTACCAGCTTTTTGAAAAGCACCAAATTACCAACATCATCGTCGATACAGCCGGGCGGCGCGACCTGCTGCACATGCGGCTGACCACGCCTGTGGCTTTTATCCGGTATGTCGGGGCCAACGATCCGCAAAGCGATCGCGAACGGCTCGACGACTGGCTGAGCCGGCTGACTGCCTGGGTCGATCAGGGACTTCGCGACATCTACTTCTTTGTTCACCAGAATATCGAAATGGAATCGCCGTTTCTGTCGGCATACTTTATCGAACGGCTCAACAAAAACCTCGGGATAAACCTTCCTATTCCACAATTGCTTTGATTAGCCTGAAAAATTCCCCGAGTTATTAGAACCATTGTTTTAATAACGATTCATTCTTCTCAAAACAATTTCAACTGAAGTTTTATAACTTCGGAGCCAAATTTATTTTGAAATCTTTATCTACCTAAACTCGATGAATGCTATTCCTTTAATCATTGGTGCCCTGGCTATTTTTGCCCTGGCATACCGTTTTTATTTCAGCTTTATTGCTTCAAAAGTGCTTGTCCTGCGCGACCATGGCAACATGCCTTCAGAAAGGTTATACGATGGCCAGAATTACGTCCCGACCAGCAAATGGGTGTTGTTCGGTCATCACTTCGCGGCCATTGCCGGAGCAGGTCCGCTTGTTGGCCCCGTATTGGCCGCCCAGTTCGGTTATTTCCCCGGATTTTTGTGGATGGTACTGGGCGCTGTCCTGGCTGGTGCCGTACACGATATGGTAATTCTCACGGCTTCGGTACGCCACGATGGAAGATCGCTGGCTGAGATTGCCAAACAGGAAATTGGACGGGTCAGCGGAGGCGTTTCTTCGATCGCTATCCTGGTGATCATTGTTATTGCACTGGCCGGACTCGGATTAGTGGTGGTAAATGCGCTTGCCGAAAGTTCATGGGGAACGTTTACCATTGCCTCGACCATTCCTATTGCGATATTCATGGGTATTTGGATGTTCCGTTTCCGCAAAGGCAAAACGGTTGAAGCTACCGTTATTGGCGTCATTTTACTGTCGGCTGCGGTAATTTTCGGGCGTCATATTCCTGAATCGTCAGTCGCTTCGTGGTTCACTTTCGATAAGCCAACGCTGACGATCCTGATTGCGCTCTATGGTTTCTTTGCCTCGGTGCTTCCGGTTTGGATTCTGCTTTCTCCGCGTGATTACCTGAGCTCAATCATGAAAATCACAGTAATCGGGTTACTGGCCGTCGGAGTCATTGTTGTCGCCCCCGACCTGAGAATGCCGGCAGTTACGATCTTTTCGAACGGCGGCGGGGCTATTATCCCCGGGACGTTGTTTCCTTACCTTTTCATCACCATCGCCTGCGGGGCTGTTTCAGGTTTTCACGCCTTGATTGGTTCGGGAACCACCCCAAAAATGATCATGAAAGAATCACATATCCGCCCCATCGCAGTTGGAGCAATGTTAACAGAAGGCGTTGTCAGCATCCTGGCATTGATTGCAGCCTGCAGCCTGTTCCCGCTCGACTATTTCCAGATTAACGTAAGCGCCGAAAAATTTGCCCAAATAGCTCCGATGTTACAGTCGATGGGATTTACCGAATCGAACCTTGCGTTTTTAGCTAAAGAAGTTGGTGAAAATGTGGCCGGAAGGCCAGGTGGCGCTGTTTCTCTGGCTGTTGGAATGGCCCAGATCTTCTCTGCTATCCCCGGGTTGCAAAGCCTGATGTCGTACTGGTACCACTTTGCCATCATGTTCGAAGCATTGTTTATCCTGACCACCGTTGACGCCGGAACACGCATCGGACGTTTCATCCTGCAGGAAGCTTTGGGCAAAGTTTACAAACCATTTTCACGGGCCGACTGGCTCCCTGGGAACCTTATTACCAGCGGGATCATCGTTTTCTGCTGGGGATATTTTATTTACACCGGCACGGTAGCCACCATCTGGCCCATGTTTGGAACAGCTAACCAATTGCTGGCAACCATTGCCCTGGCTATCGGAACATCGTTCATTATTAACCGTGGGAAAGCCCGTTATGCCTGGATTACCATTGTGCCCATGATCTTTGTTGGGATAACCACCCTGATCGCAGGAGTCTCGAACATGATCAACATTTATTATCCACAGCTCTTCGTTGACGGGACCATGATTCAGGGCATCATCAACCTGTCGCTCACCGGGTTAATTATCATCAGCCTGTTTGTCATTGTCAGCAATGCCTTACCTCAATGGATTGCCGGCTACAAAGGAAAACTGGAACTGGTGCCTGAACCTGTGTATGTTGAAAGCAATAAATAACAGATAGAAAAACCCAAGGATTTCTCCATTTTCAAGGGTTAGGAATCCTTGGGTTTAAACATCTTTCCAAGTCCCTTCCGACACTACCGCAATTAATTATTCGGTAATCTCGTCTTCTTCTGTATTCATCAGAAAAGCCGAATTAGCCCCAAAAGAATTTTCTTTAATATCAAATTTAACTATACATTTATGCTGAATAATCAAAACGTTATTTTCAGTAATGGAGAATGATTTGATATTTATTTCCCGAAAACTTCAACAAGGCGATGAGGATACTTATATTTTCCTTTTCCGGAAATATTACGTTCCCCTTTGTTCGTATGCCCGACGGTATGTTGGCCGGAAAGATGTGGCCGAGGAACTGGTTTCCGAAACATTCTTCAACATCTGGAAAAACAGGGCCACACTGGAAATTCATTCTTCAGTAAAAGGATATCTCTTTCATGCGGTCTGCAACAACTCGTTAAACTACCTCCGGAAGCTCAGGAAAGAAGACTGTCTTGAGGATTATTTCAAAGGTAATTATTCCGAAAACCTGGGAATTTCAGTCATTTCCGAGGATCTTCCTTCCGATAGCCTCATTATGAAAGATTTGGCCTCAACCATTGATCAGGCAGTCAACTCGCTTCCCCCACAACAGCAAATCGTCTTCCGGCTAAAACGATACGAAGGAAAAAAGAATACCGAAATTGCTGAAATCATGGGACTTTCGGTAAAAACCGTAGAAATGCATCTGTCGAAGGCCTTATTGTCAATGCGTCACAACCTGAAAGAATACATGCCCGAATTCCTTCTTTTCCTGATGCTGAAAGATATTTTATAAATACCCCCAACAACAGCAAGGCCTCTTAACTCAGGCACAAAAAATTCTAATCAGGAACCTAAATTTTTTTTACATCCCCATACAGGGTTTTTCGCAATTAGTGCATCATCACTTTTGAATACCAATTATATGAATTCAGAACAAAACATACATTTACTGATTATCAGGCTGTTTTCCGGAGAAGCTGACAATGAAGAGAAAAGGGAAATAGAAACATGGATAAACCAGTCTATTGAAAACCGGGAATTGTTTAATGCCCTGAAAGAAACATGGTTAAGTTCAGGCCTAGAACACAATCCTGATGAATATGACGTAGAAGAAGCCATCCGGCAATTCCGTGAAAAAGTCAGGTTCCAGACAGAGAAAACTTCAGCAAAACCAAAAATTTACAGACTGATGCGCTATGCGGCTATCCTGTTGCTTGCCGCTACCCTTCCGCTAAGTTTCTATCTCGGAAGAAAATCAATTTTTTCTTCCGAATCGGTCACAACCATCACCTGTGCAACGGGCGACAAAACATCCGTTGTTTTGCCCGACAGCTCGCAGGTATTCCTGAATTCGGGAAGCAAGCTCACCTTTTGCAACAACTTCAGGAAGGGATCGCGACAGGTTTCGCTGGATGGAGAAGCCTATTTCACCGTAAAAAAAGACCCGAAGAATCCATTCCTGGTTAAGACTTCAGCCATTACGATAAAAGTATTGGGAACCGAATTCAACCTGAAAGCCTATTCCAACGAAAAAACTATAACCACAACATTGGTATCCGGGAGCCTGAAGGTAACCGGAGATGGACAATCGGCCATCATCAAACCCAATCAGAAACTGGTTTACAGCAAAGATGAAAAAGCCATAGATATTCAGGACATTACGGACCTTTCGCCCGAAACCGGATGGAAGAACGGCCGTCTTGTCTTTCGGAACCAGTCGTTGGGTGAATTGGAACTGGAACTGGAACGCTGGTTCGACGTGGAAATTGAGTTTGCCGACGAACAGGTCAAAAACCGTCGGTTTACCGGAACTCTTGGACGGGAAAGCATTTTGGAGGTTATTTCATATTTTGATCAGTCGAAGTGTGTTGCCTCCCGAATTAATGATAATGTAATAACTTTTTATACTGAAAAATAACGTCAATCTGCCTATGAATTAAACAGACTTGTAAAAAAAGAGAAGGAAGTGCTACCAACACCGCCCTCTCTAAAAAAATTAAACAAAAGTTTAACTTCAAAAAATCATCCAAATTTATGAAAATTAATCTTACTAAACTGCCCGACAGATATGTCAGGCAACTAAAAAAAATTTATCTGATTATGAAACTAACCTGGCTGTTGATTTTAGCAATCTGTCTGCAAACCACCGCATCAGTCTGGTCGCAAACCACCAATATGTCGGTGAAAATGAATCAAACGTCATTGCAGGAACTGTTCACTACCATCGAGAATAATTCGGGATATCGCTTTTTCTACAATAACGATGAAGTAGATGTTTCTCAAAAGGTGACTGTTAGTGCAACAAACAAGACCATTGGCGAAATTCTGAATCAGGCATTTAAAGATCTGCCATATACCTTTAAGGAATTGGAAAACAAGCTAATCCTGATCGAACAAGGTGAAAATCAGAAAGGTTTTTCGGGCATGCAACAAACCAAAAAGGTAAGCGGAAAAGTGACCGACTCATCAAAAGCTCCCCTGCCCGGAGTTTCAGTTTCTATAAAAGGCACTACCAACGGCATTATCACCGATGCTGACGGTAATTATAAATTATCGAACGTTCCGGACAATGCAATCCTGATGTTCTCTTTTGTAGGGATGAAAACTCAGGAAATAAAAGTTGCCGGAGAAAACTTCATTAATGTGATCATGCAGGAAAGCGCTGTCGGATTGGACGAAGTAATTGCCGTAGGTTATGGTACTCAGAAAAAAAGAGACGTCATAGGATCTGTGGCTTCGTTGTCGTATGAAGATGTCAAAAAAACGGTTCCGGTTTCCATCGAGTCAACACTTCAGGGGATGGCTGCCGGTGTACAGGTTAACTCTGGAGCCGGCATTCCCGGAGCGCCACAGCAGATTAAAATTCGTGGTATTGGCTCCATTTCTTCAGGAACCGATCCGCTTTGGATTGTAGATGGTATTCCAATCGTAAGTGGTCCGATCGACCAAAGTTACAATGGTGAAATCAACCAGAGTATCCTGGCCATGATCAACCCGAACGATATCGAATCGATCCAGATACTGAAAGACGCAGCTGCAACTTCAATCTACGGTTCACGCGGCTCGAACGGCGTCATCCTCGTAACAACCAAATCAGGAAAGAAAGGCCAGACCAAAGTTGACTTTGATGTTAAAACAGGTATCAGCGACTGGGCTAAAACCGACATTGGTTATGCCGGAGGTAAAGATTATATCTCCATTATGGATTTGGCCATGAAAAACGTGGGTGCCGGTCAATACAGTATTGAGAATACAATCAAACAGCTTGATGGTGCAACAGAAACGATGACCCGTGACGAAGCATTAAATACCAATACGAACTGGGTTGATGCCATTTCGCGCACCGGTTCGTTCTACGAAGCTAACCTTTCGGTTAGTCAGGGTTCTGATAAAGGAAATTCGTATCTGTCACTCAAGTATAGAAACGATAACAGCAACCTGAAATTCAACAGTCTGGAAACTTATTCTGCAAACATTAACCTGAATTACAATTTATTTAAAGATTTTGATCTGGGGTATCACTTGCTGGCTTCGTTTACCGACAACGACCGTGTGAAATCGGGAGATGGAAAACAAGGCGCCGGTGGTTGGGGACAGGTAAACTCCAACTCGTTGCCATGGATGAAGACATACGATGCCAATGGTTTTAACGGATATTGGAACTCGCGCGCTTCGGTTAACGCTTTGGCCAGTGTTGATCCAATCAACTCTCAATCGAACCTGAAAACCATCAATGTTCTTTCAGGCTTGAATGCAACGTGGAAATTACCGGTGCATGGTTTATCCCTGAAAGGTGAATTTGGCTTGAATTATGTAGCCAACCGTGGTCGTTCATGGAGAAGCGAGGCTTTATTGATTAATGGCGCTGTGGCCCAGGAAACCAAATACGAAACCAGCACAGCTAACTACAACGCTTATTTCAATTACGATGTTCCGCTTCCCCAAATTCATGTTTTAAATGTAGTCGCCGGTATTGAAAATACACGACAGATCTCGCATTTCATGAATATGAAAGGCGAAAGCCTGGTTGGGAAATTCCCTGAAGTTGGAACTCCCAATGTTTTGAGTGGCAGCAGCGGTTTGGGCGGAGAATCATATTTAAGAGGTTTCTTTGGTAGAGCCAATTACAAGCTGGCCGATAAATATCTGGCCGGAATTAGTGTTCGTCGCGATGGTATTTCAAAATTCACTGCCGATAACCGTTGGGCCACATTCCTTTCGGGTTCGCTGGGCTGGATCATTTCCGAAGAAAAATTCTTTCATTTCGAACCGGTCAGTTTGCTGAAACTGAGAGGTAGCTACGGACAAACCGGGAACACCAATATTCCGAGTGGCATAACGACGGATAGATGGGGCATCAACAGTGGCTCGTCAACCTTGGCCTCAATCAATAATACTTACCTGGGAAGCATTGGCAACGCTGATATTAAATGGGAAACAACCAACTCACTCGACGCTGGTATCGACTTTGGCTTCCTTGCCAACCGTATCAATGGTTCGCTGGCTTACTACCAGAAAAAAGTATCCGATATGTTGCTGGCAGTTACTTTGCCACCATCAGCCGGTTTATGGGAAGCTCAAAACTATTGCTGGCAGAACATTGGAGATATGAAAAATGAAGGTTTTGAATTTAATGCGAACGCTGTAGTGTACAACAAAAACGACTTTACCTTCAACCTTGGTTTCAATATTTCGACCAACAAGAACAAAGTAATCTCGTTAGACCCAACTTCTGATGCCAACCATGTTGGTATTCTTCAGGCTGCAGAAAATAATATTATTCGAACTATTACCAAGTCAGGATTATCATGGGGTACTTATTACATGGCCGAATATGCCGGTGTTGATTCACAGAAAGGCATTCCGCTCATCTACGAAGTTAAAAAACTCGATGACGGAACAACCGAACACACAGGCAACATTATTCCGGCTACCAGCGAAAATATGGCGAATAATCGTATGATGCTGAAAGGCAAAACTGCTTTACCCAAACTGCTGGGAGGTTTCAATACCAATTTCACCTACAAAAATTTCGATTTAGGCATGGTTTGGTCGTTTATAACAGGCAACTACATTTACAACAGGTTGTTACAAAGCTCCATGACTCCAAACCAGGGAATGCTTGTACTCAACAAAAAGCTGTTGACCGAAAGCTGGACCAAAGCAGGCGACAAGACTTACTGGCCACAGGTTACCGCAGCTAACCTGTATAAATACGACAATGCAGGAAACCCGACAACCAGCGGGGTTAGCTATGGTTCCGACAACAACACACCTTCATCGCAATACCTCGAAAAAGGTGATTACCTGAAACTTCGCAACATCACGTTAGGTTACACCATTCCAGCGGATTTGGCAAACCGATGCAAAATCAATTCGGCAAGAATTTACCTGTCGGCAAGCAACCTGTTAACCTTTACCAAATTTTCAGGCTACAATCCTGAATTAAGTATTGACCAGGCAACCGGCGGTTGTTACTCTGTGTTTACATCAATGCCTGCATCGCGTACGTTTATGTTTGGTTTAAGCCTTAACTTTTAATATTCCAGACCATGAAAAATACTATAAAAGCAATATTTGCAATATGCCTGTTATTTATTATTCCTTCGTGTAATAACGACAAGTTTTTCGAACTGGAAAGACCCAATCAGTATCCATGGAATAATGTCAAAGAACTTGAACTGGCCGTCAGAACACCGTACCTGTTGCTGATGGGAAATGCCTGGGGAAGCCCGGTGGGCGCCTTAGGTTTGAGAGGTTTTGCTGAATCGGATATCTCCCAGTATCTGGAAGGAATTACCGGGGCAAGCTATTTCTACGAATACTATAACCGTAAATGGGGAACCACAGTTCTCAACAGCGCTGACAAAGAACTTGAATTGGCGTTCTCATACCTTTATCAGATTTCGACCGAAACCAACGCTCCCCTGAAATTAATTCAGGATGCCGAAGATGCAGCTAAGGATGTATTCAGTAATATGACTCCTACTGACCGGGAAACGGTTAAACGCTATAAAGGTGAATTACTATTTATGCGTGCCGTTGGTTACTGGTATTTGGCGCGTACCTGGGCGCCGCCTTATGACCCAAGTGGTACAAACGACACGAAACACTTTGTACTTTGCCGTACTTATGTGAATGGTGCCGATGAAATTAAAAATGGCAAACTGGCTACCGTGGCCGAAGTTTACAACTCGATTGTCCAGGACCTGAAAGATGCTATTGCACTTCTGCCAACCACTTATGTTACAACCGAATTGAGCCCAAGAACCCGTGTGAATAAATATGCGGCTCAGGCTATGCTTGCACGCGTTTATTTCTATATGGGACAATATGCCCTGGCAAAAGCTCAACTCGACGACGTAATTAACAGTGGAATATACAATCTGAACGACGACCCGATCCAGGCCTTCAACCGCAATGCAGGTGGCGGTCAGAGCAACGAAATCATTTGGGAAATTGCCATTGACGCAAATTCCAGTAAATTCGACCGTATCCCAACGATATTTTCAAAATGTAATTACAATACCAATGGTGGCGGACGAGGTCAATACTGGAACCATTGCTCATGGGCTGCCTTCACTATGTCGTATTCGATCCTGAAACAAATTGGCTGGATAAATGCCGATTTATCAGTTGGCCCAACTGCTGTTGGAGATAAACGTTACACGCAAACATTCATCCGTCTGGAAGGTTACAAACCAAATCCTTACACTGCCTCTTCCAATCCAACCGAATATTACAACTGGCTGAACACTTACGAACAGCGCTATTCGCCAATAACTTATCCGATGGTATGGCAGGATAAACATTATCGTGCGCCAGCAACTGGCCGCCGTTCGAACCGGCCAATGCTCCGTTTGGCAGAAGTGTACCTGACCCGTGCTACTTTGCGCCTGAAAGACGGCGACAAAGCCGGAGCTGCTGCCGATTTGAATGTGGTGCGTAAAAGAGCAGCTTTGAGCGACATCAGTTCTGCAACGATTACCGAAACCGATATTGAAAACGAACGCATCAAGGAATTGGCAGGCGAACATGCCGACCGGTTGTTATACCTGATTGCCATGCGTAAACCAATTGGCATCGGCGACCGTGATCCAAGTAAATTCTCACCAATTCAGCCTCCGTATTCCACTTACTACTGGCAGGTTCCTGAAGCCGAAAAACAAAACAACAACGCCTATAAACAATAGCATGATCATTTTCAAATTCTTATCCCTGGGGATTTTTTCCTCAGGGATAGTTTTTTTAATTTTATAAGAAATAAGAGAACATGTTTTTGTCGAACTTTCCTGCGCTTTTTTGTTACCTTCTTTGAACTAACATTAAAAAACTGATTATCATGAAAATCGGTATAAACTTTATTTTTTTTGCGTTACTCAGCCTGACGGCATTTTCGCAGCCACTCTCATCTCAGTATCTCGAATCGCTCAGGTACAGCCACGACCTGAATTTACCTAGTTGGGGACCTTATACAAAAAACTACATCGGCGTTTCGCATATTCCCGATATTAAAAAAGGACTTCGTTTCGATTTAAGTGTTTTCCCCGGATATTACCGCCGAAAAGTTGACGTTCCTGCTGTTAACTACGAATCGGGCTACCATCCGTGGGAAGCCTCTCCGAATCTCGAATATTTTTCGTTTCGTCACGAGCTGGAATGGAAAGATCAGGTTTATACCGATATTTCGTACTCGGTAATCGACGAAAGCTCGCGTCTGATTCGCGCCGAGTTTGTGAATAACACCGATTTGCCGCAAAGCCTGGCTTTGCATTACATGGCTTCGGTGCATTTCCCATCCATCAAAGTATATGCTCCCAATACGCCGGTTTATCCCGGAACAATCGATCTTCCGCAGGGAGCAAAGTGGACGGACGCGCTGGATTATACCGATTTGGTTTATGAAAAACCCCGACCAACCGACAATTTGGTTTACGATGGCAAAATGCGGGGTGAAGTTCGCATGAATGGCTTCATCAACGGAACTGCCATTGGGACTGGCTTCGGGGTTGATAAAGGCGATTGGGTGAATTACGCCGTTTCTGCTGAACGAAATTATTCGGATGCGGCGATTTGGCTGCGTTATCAATTGGATAAAGATGCCCAACTGGAAATCAGCTTTTCGGGCCTGACCAATGGAAGCCTGACATTGAAAGGAACCGGAGAAATCAGCTCAGTTAAGGTTCCTATCGGAAAATTAAACGCAGGAAAATATCAGCTTAAAATTACTTCCGCAGGCGGATCGGCCATTCTGATCGATGGATTCACTTTGGTTGAAAGCGCTGACGTTCAAAAGATAAAAACTTCAGTAGTTCAATGGAATTATATTCCGAAAATTGAAAATGGTCCGGTTGCTAATTCATTGGTACTGAAATACGAGCAATTCGACAATTACTACGGCATTTACTGGGATTATCCACAAACCGATGTCCGTCAATGGTTTTACGACGAATTGAGCGACGACTTTAAACACCAGGTGAACGAACATGTTCAGAAAGAATTTCACAACGAGTCAAAAAATGGTCATTTCACGAACGTATTTTTCAGGCCAATAAAGTGTGAGCCCCGATCGACACAGATCGTTTATGGAATGATTTGTTCGGGAACAAAAGAAGAGGTGGAGGCTAAATTGAAAAAAGCCAGTCAAACTTCCGACTGGGAGAAATATTACACCAATGCACGTTCTTTCCTGCCTAAAAATCCGGTTAATCCTGAAGGTGAAAAATATGTTTTCAGCCAGAAAAGGATGGAAGCGGTTGTGGCCTGCAACGTGGTCTATCCGGTTTATACCCAAAAGCAATACATTCGTCACCGTGCGCCCGGTCGATGGTGGGATTGCCTTTATACCTGGGATTCAGGATTTATCGGCATTGGCCTGCTTACCGACGATGTACGCAGCGCCGTTGAAAATCTGAATGCCTACGTGAATGAGCCCGACGAACAATCGGCTTTTATTCACCACGGGACACCACTGCCTGTTCAGCATTATTTGTTTCTCGAATTGTGGAACAACACGCAATCGCGCGAAATGCTCACCTACTTTTATCCGAAACTCAAACGCTACTACCAGTTTTTGGCCGGAGGAGAGAGCTCTTCAACCAACAAATTCAACTCCAATATTTTAAGTACCTGGGATTATTTCTACAATTCAGGAGGTTGGGACGACTATCCTCCGCAAAAATACATGCACGATCAGGCCATGGAAGATAAAACGACTCCGGTGGTTACAACTTCTCATGCCATCCGAATCGCCAAAATTTTGCGCATGGCTGCCAATGAGTTGGGCCTGAAAGATGATGAAAAACTGTATAACAAAGACATTACCCGTTTTACCACAGCTTTGCAGAAGTATTCGTGGGACGAACCTTCGGGCTATTTCTCGTATGTGCTGTACGACGAAAATAAGAAGCCAAATGGAAAATTGCTATACCAGGACAAAGTAAACCTGGACATGGGATTCGACGGATTGTCGCCGCTGGTGGCAGGAATCACAACCAAAGAGCAAACGGGTATCATGTTGTCTCACCTGAAAACTCCGGGGCAGATTTGGTCTTCGACAGGACTTTCGGCTGTGGATCAAACGGCACCCTATTATACCAATACGGGCTATTGGAACGGCACGGTTTGGATGCCTCACCAGTGGTTTTTCTGGAAAACTATGCTCGACCTTGGAGAAGGTGAATTTGCATACCAGATTGCAAAAACCGGACTCGATGTATGGAAGCGCGAAGTGGAAGCATCATACAACTGCATGGAGCATTTCATCATTGAAACAGGTCGCGGTGCCGGCTGGCACGAGTTTGGAGGACTTTCAACTCCTGTTTTGTCATGGTTTAAAACCTATTTCGAACCCGGAACCTTAACTGGAGGATTGAATTTCTGGATTGAGAAAAAGCAATTTACGGACAACAACTGTGCGCTTATTTCAGAAATAAAACTATTTCCTGATCAGGCTGAAACCTGCTCCGTGGTTGCCTGCATGAACCCCAACTTCCACTACCAGGTTTTGTGGAACGGGAAACCTGTTCAGCAGACTGAAATTTGCAAAGGAACTTTAATGATTACACTTCCGGCCAAAGCAGGAATAGGAAAACTGCATATTAAAAAGCTTTAGTTTCTGAATAAATTAGAACCGTCAATCAAATCCACATTCCGATGCTGCGGTTTTGTTTACCCCAATGGCTAGTCATTGTCAGGAATGGAACGATAAAGCCGCTTTGACATTAATCAGTGAAAAAATTAAAAATTTTTAGGATACAAATTCTATAACTTCAAATATCTTTGATTTTGCTGGAAGTAACCATCACAAAGACTTACTACCGGAGGAAACGCAACATTGTTTTTACCATAAACCAACTAAACCATGAAGAGTATCAAACCGATTATTAGCATCGTTAAAATTGCATTGATTTTAATCCTTCCCCTCAGTGTTTCAGGACAAAGCAACTCCACTAACTCACAAAAATACGACATTGCAGCGTTCTACTGGCCAGCTTATCACCACGAACCTCGTTTGCAAAAGGTATTTCCTGACGGGAAAGGTGAATGGGAAGATATTTACAATGCCAAACCACAAAATCCCGGACACGATCAACCCAAAATACCTCTTTGGGGATACGAAGACGAATCGAACCCGAAGGTGATGGCCCGGAAAATTGAAACGGCCAGCAAATACGGAGTCAATGTGTTCATCTTCGATTGGTATTGGTACGATGGCAAGCCTTTGCTGGAAAGCTGCATCGACAATGGGTTCCTGAAAGCCAAAAACAACAGCAAAATCAAATTCTATATCATGTGGGCCAACCATACTGCCAATAGTTACTGGGACCGCAAAGCGGCCGACAAATCACAGGTTTACTGGCCGGGGCAATGCGACCGCAAAAACTTTGAAATTGTGGTCAACCGAATCATCAACCAATACTTCAAACACCCCTCCTACTACAAAATCGACGGAAAGCCGGTATTCAGCATTTACGAGCTTTCGACACTAATCAAAGGACTTGGCGGCGTTGAAAATACCAAAGCGGCTCTGGATTATTTCAGGCAAAAAACCATGGAAGCAGGATTCCCGGGCTTGCACCTTCAGGCAATTCTCTGGGGAGCGATTCCGAATAATCTGCCAGGCGTTCCCGGCGACCAAAGCCAGTCGCAGGGTGATGTGCTCAGCTATTTCGGTTTCAACAGCCTGACCAATTATTCGTGGGTACATTTCATTTCGCCGGATAATGACTATATCGACTGGGCAAATCAGGCAACGGCCATGTGGAATCAGTTCAGTACAACCTTCCCGATGCCCTATTTTCCTCATGTTTCAATCGGCTGGGACAACAACCCAAGGTTCCCGCAAGGCAAACAACCATACGTCAGGAACACCAGTCCCGAATCGTTTGCCATTTATCTGCGTAAAGCCAAGGACTATCTTGAAAAGCATCCGAACCAGCCCAAACTGATTACCATCAATGCCTGGAACGAATGGTCGGAAGGAAGTTACCTCGAACCTGATAAAACCAATGGATTCGGGTATCTCGAAGCAATAAAAAAGGAATTTTGTTCTCAGAATTTAAAAAATTAAGACATTATCCCAAACCTCAGATTGACCGGTTTTTCATGAGAAAGCCGGTCATTTTTTTAGAAAAAAGTTTCCAGGCATTTTAAAATCCCCTTGTGCCGTTCCAGCTTTTTGACCGGAGAAAGACCGATTTGCATTCTTATCCGGTTGACTTTTTCAATCGAAAGTATATCCGTAGAATCGGCACAACTGGCTTTTAGCAGAAATACAGTCTTTAACGTTGAGCCTTTAAACCGTATGGTAAACCGGCCTGTCCGGGCCGGATGAATATGAATATACTGTGCGGCATCATCGCCTTTGCGGAGAATCCATTCCGAGCGATCGCCGAGCCTGATTAGGCGGTATCCGTTCTCCGCCTCTACCCACCGGATAAAATCATCCGGCTGAAATATCCCGTTCAACCTAAGTACACCAGCTACAGCATCGGCGATTTCACCCGGAGAGAGCTGTCCGGTATAAACATCGATATAATTGTTGCATACAGGCTCAAACAGGCGAGTAATCTCGTCCTCAGAAACATTCTTCAAGATGCTCAGCATATAATTCCGGTGATGCTTCATCGGATTAAACCTGATAAAAGGCAGTATATCTGAATTTTCCGGCATATTCCATCCTCTATTTTTAGTAAATATACATCGAATTCCGCCGACTGTTTTCACCCGAAGAACAAAAATAAATTCAATGGGTATCGGTCATGTCTTTTGATTTCTATATTTGTCAATCAAGAATCCTTTTGGTTGAATACATTTCAGTTGAATAAAGATCAGGATTTGCTGCTTCGGATTCGAAAGGGCGACGAGGTAGCCTTCGAGCTTGTATTTTACCGGTACAAAGGGAAACTCTACGATTTCATCCGGCGCAGTTTGCCGGCTGATGAAGATATTGAAAGCCTGGTTCAGGAGGTTTTCACAAAACTTTGGATCAACAGGGAACAGCTCGACCCCGATAAATCGCTGAACGCTTTTTTATATACTCTGGCACGCAATGAGATGTTTGGGCATCTGCGGAAATTACTGGTCAGGCGCAAATACCTTGAAGAATTGAACTTTGAGTTGCATGAATCCGGCAATCCGACTGAAAGACAATTTGAATATGAAGAGTTACAAAGAGAGGTTGTCAGATTAATTGGCGAGCTACCCGAAAAACGCCGCGAGATATTTGAGCTAAGCCGAAACGAAGGGCTGAGCTACAGGCAAATTGCCCAACAACTGGACATCAGCGAGAACACGGTTGACACGCAAATACGTAAAGCACTGGCTTTCCTGAAAGAACAGCTAAAGAAAAGAATGTCGCTGCTCTTATTTTTCCTGAGTTTTAGAAGAAAAAAATAGCCCAAAACAACTGTCCTTCCTTCAAGTTTTAGTAGTACTAGAAAAAAAAACAAAAAAAATTTTGTCATCCGATCACGGAAAAAGCGCAGTTGTGCATATTACCAGTAGAAAACCACATTTTCTATGGATATGCACGAAAACATCAGCGAAAAAATAAACCGATTATACAGCAACCGGTTCCTGGGCGCCAACGAAATCCGGGCCCTCGAAAAATGGCTGAATGAGGCACAAGCCGACAGCCAGATGGAGCAATGGCTGAATTTCAACTGGGAAGAGTCCATAAATACTGACATCGAAATTTCATTCGAAGAAATTCGCCAACGAATTGAGCAACGCAAACAACAAATCAAAGTCCGGCAAATCCGGCGATGGACTGAACTCTTGCAGAAAGCCACAGCCATTCTCATTCTGCCATTGTTAATTCTAAGCGTGTGGCTGATGCTAAATCGTCAGGCAAACGAAAAACCATTAACCATGGCGCTGGCAACAGCCAAAGGCGAGCACTCCCATGTTTTTTTGCCCGACGGATCGGAAGTCTGGCTAAACGTTGACTCGAAACTGGAATATGCCACTGACTTTAACACGACCAACCGTTCACTGAAACTAAAAGGAGAAGCGCTTTTCAAGGTAGCCAAAAACAAAAAGATCCCGTTTATCGTTTCGGCCCGTGACCTTCAGGTAACAGCCGTTGGAACTGAGTTTAACATTTCGGCTTACGACGACGAGCCTGAAGCTTCAACGTTCCTAAAAGAAGGAATTATTGATTTTTGCTATGCGCCCAAGGGAAAGAAAAAAGAAAGCTTCAGGATGAATCCAGGTAAAATGGCCATCATTGACCGAAAAGAAGTTTCTGTAAAAGTAACTGACATAGCAACCGACAACGCTATCAGATGGACTAAAGGCGAGCTTTTCTTTAACAATGAGCCCATCGACCAGGTATTCAGAAAAATGGAACGTTGGTATAATATAAAGATCCACTATAAACCAGAAGATTTCGTTAACGAGTCGCTGACTGTGAACCTGAAAAACGGAGAATCGGTTGGCCGCTTGCTGGAGATCATGAACGAGGCAATTGGAATTCAAATAAAACAAGATAGAGATGAGTATATCATAACAAGAAAATAAAAGAGAAAAGGTAAGCAGCAATTGTTGGCACGATCCTGCTTACCCTCTTCAAATAGTGATTTTTAACTTTAAAATCGTTCAAATTTATGAAAAAAAAGTATCAAACCCCAACCAGGGGAAGATATGCCTGGTTGCGAAAGCTTTTAATGGTTATGAAGCTAACATTCTTGCTAATTCTAATTTCTGTGATGCTTGTATCGGCAGAAAGTTATTCGCAGACGACCAAGTTAAGTCTGGAATACAAAGATATTTCGATAGGGAAACTCCTGCAATTAATTGAAGAACAAACGGAGTTTCGGTTTGCTTACTCCAAGTCGCGACTCAACCCCGATGATCGCGTATCTATTGATGTCAAAAACGAGGATCTTAACCAAGTTCTAAAGACGATTCTGGACAAAGAAAAATTGTCCTATCAGATCATCGACCGCTATGTGGTGATTTCTGACAAAACATCACCGGAACAACTCAATGCGGAACAGCCTCAGAAAGCCGTTTCAGGAAAGGTGACCGATTCGTCAGGGCAGCCTCTTCCGGGAGTGTCGGTAGTGGTAAAAGGAACTACCAGTGGAATTATTACCGACGCTAGTGGATACTATTCACTGACAAAAGTCCCCGACAATGCCATCTTGGTGTTTTCATTTGTGGGGATGAAAAGCCAGGAGATTAAAATTGCCGGGAAGACAACGGTCAATGTTGTGCTTGAGGAAGAAGCGGTAGGTCTGGATGAAGTGGTGGCTGTTGGATATGGAACTGTCAAAAAGCAAGACCTGACAGGATCCGTTTCAAAAATAAAATCGGAGGCTTTGCAGGAACGAGCCATTACAACCTTGGGAGAGGCTTTTGCTGGACAACTTGCAGGTATTCAGGCTCAACAAACAACAGGAAGACCCGGCGCTGAACTTAACATTAAAATAAGGGGGACAAGTACCATTAACGCTTCGAATGCTCCTTTGTATATTATTGATGGAATTCCTTCGGATATGAAGGATATCAACCCCAATGATATTGCTTCCATTGAAGTGTTGAAGGATGCGTCATCTTCAGCTATTTATGGCGCCCGTGGGGCCGGAGGTGTTGTTCTGATTACTACTAAAAATGGGAAGAGTGGAAAACCTACTTTCAACCTCGATGCTTTTTATGGGCTTCAGCGGATTGACAAAGTGATTGATGTGATGAACAGGGACGAATACATTGCATTCAATATCTGGGGACGAAATGAGGCCTATTTGCGCACCGGGGGCAAACTTACTGATCCGCAAAGTGCACGACCAACAGCAAACCAGATTCCTGCAAGCTGGTCGAATCCGGAGACACTTCCTGATGTCGACTGGCAGGATGCCATTTACCAGATTGCTCCTATTCAAAGTTACCAGTTGACAGCTTCGGGGGGCGGAGACATGGGAACTTTCCTGATCTCCGGATCATATATGAATCAAAAGGGTATCATGGAAGAATCGGGATACCGGCGGGCTACTTTCCGCTTGAATACAACTCTTAATGTTGGTTCACACCTGAAATTGGGGATGAACATTGCGCCTTCATTTTCTTCTGAGAACAATCCCGACGATGACGGATATGGAAGTGCTGCCCATTTTGCCGTCAATATGCCATCAATTGTTCCGTTGAACTCGAATACCCAGGATTGGGGCTACACCGCAGGGGCATTCTCTTTTGTTAATCCGCTGGAACGATTGAAAGAAACCCACCAGGAAACCTTGAATAATAAAGTCCTGACTAATGTTTGGGGCGAATTGTCTTTGTCTAAATCGTTGTCATTTAAGTCCCAGTTTGGGTACAACTACCGGGAAGCCCGCAGCTCGTATTTCAAACCATCAAATGTGAACGCCGGAGGGGCATCTTCGGGGTATGCCAGTGTTTCAGACTGGTACAGTTGGTCGCTTCAAAATACCGTAAACTATTCCCCAAAAATCAGCTCGTTGTTTGATCTGAATTTGCTGTTGGGGCAAAGTATTGAGGGTACTAAATATTATTACAACTATGAAGCAGCAAGCGGTTATCCAAACGATTTGATTTACACCCTGAATGTGGCGTCAACACCGTCGAGCGCAAAAACTACCGAATCGGAAAACCGGATGGCATCATTTTTCAGCCGTTTGAATTTCAGTGCAAAAGATCGCTATCTATTGACGGTTAACATCCGTCGGGATGGTTCGTCCAAGTTTGGGTCTGATACAAAATGGGGGTGGTTCCCATCGGCTTCCCTGGGATGGAAGATCAACAAGGAAGAATTCCTGAAAGACACAGACTGGCTTGATCTTTTGAAACTTCGCCTTTCTTATGGAAAAGCAGGAAACAACAGTATCGGCGATTATGAAAGTATTTCGTTGCTGGGCATTACCAATTACAGCCTGAATAATGCCATTGTCAGTGGGTTAGCCCCATCGTCAATAGGGAACCCCGACCTGGGATGGGAAACTCAAATATCAAAAGGAGTCGGACTTGATTTTTACGCGTTTAAAAACCGCGTTCAGGCTAATCTGGATTATTACGTTGATATGACCAAGGATATGCTTCTGAATGTTTCTGTCCCTTATATTTCAGGTTATACTTCGATGAGAAAAAATATTGGCGAAGTTCAGAACCGGGGATGGGAATTTGAATTGACTACCCGCAATATAGAAGGCCGGTTTAGCTGGACGAGTTCATTTAACATCTCAAAAAACGTGAATGAAGTCAAGAAACTGGGCCCGGATAATGCTCCGATTGTCAATGATGTTTACGGATACACCGCCTATATCACTAAAGTTGGCGAGTCTATTGGCAGCTACTACATGTATAAAACCAATGGGTTGTTGCTGGACGATGATTTTGATGCCAATGGAAATGCCGTAGTTCCTATTGCTGCCGGACAAGAAAAAGGGAATGTGAAAATTGTGGATGTCAGTAAAGACGGGAAAATTTCGGCCGCAGACTTGACAATCTTAGGAAATAACCAGCCCGATTTTATCTGGGGGTTAAACAACCGCTTCAGTTATAAAAATTTTGATTTGAATATTCTCCTACAGGGAGCACAGGGAGGAGAAATTTTCTTTGTAGGATCGAGACACATGGACTGTGGACAGATTCAGGGAATGAACCAGTTGAAGCGCTGGGTTCGTAGCTATAAACCAGCTCGGTCTGCCGGAGAAAATCCCTTTCCTCAAAACACAAAGGTTGACCTGTCGTGGGACGGAAAAACAATGAACCGGTTTGGGAACAATCCCTGGTTCAACGACACCTGGCTTTACAATGGGTCATTTGTCCGCATAAAGAGTATAACCCTGGGCTATAACTTCACCAAAGAATTCTGCAAACGGATTGGCATTCAGGGAGCCCGGATTTATATGATGGGCGATAATGTATTTACCTGGAACCATTATCCGGGAGCAACACCCGAAACCAACAGTGACGGGAATGACACCACGCAACCGGGCGCCGATTACGGCACCTACCCGATCGCACGGAAATATAGTTTGGGTATTAATGTAACTTTTTAATTGTCAGGCGATGAAAAATAAAACTATTATAACAGGTGTGTGTTTGGCTTTTTTAACGATGGGAATCTCGTCCTGTTCAGATTATCTGGATTTGAGCCCGATTTCCAGCTACAATGCAGGAAGCTTCTATGAAACGCAAAAAGATTTTGAGCTGGCCGTAAACGGTATTTATGATGTATTGCAGGGATTAACGAATGACTTGATTCCCAACAACCTTGAAAGCCGCAGCGATAATATCAGAAATGATGTCATCGCCAATTATGGGCACAATTTGGTTCACCGTCGGATGGACGACGCTACCACCTCGACCATGAAAGACATCTGGAAAAGATACTGGATTATGATTGACCGTTGCAACGCGGTTATTGACCAGATTGATGCCGGAACATTTACTGATGAAACCAGACGTTCAAACCTGAAAGGCGAAGCCTATTTTTTCCGCGGATATGCTTACTTCCAGTTAGGTTGGATGTATGGCGGCATGCCTCTGGTTGACCATCAGATGAAAGTGGAAGAGATTAAGCTGACCAAGCGGAGTACCCAGGCAGAAACATTTACCCAGGCATCCAATGATTTAATAAAAGCTTCGCAGTTACTTCCCGAGGCCTGGGCAACAAAAGAGCTGGGGAAAGCAACCAAGTATGCAGCACAAGGTATCCTTGCACGGTTGTACCTGTTCCAGAAAAACTACACCGCTGCAAAACCACTCTTGCAAAGCATTATCACTTCTGGCAAATACCAATTGGCCACCAGCTATGCAAACTGTTTTATCGATAAATATGATAACAGTACAGAACATGTTTTCCAGGTTCAGTATAAAACGGGCAATCTGGGCGAAGGAAATGGATTTGTTGCTTATGAGGTTCCTCAGTTTTTCAGATCAGCCTTGTTCCCTTTAGGTGGTATTTCAGGTGCAATGATCGTCTCTCCTGATTTGTATAATGCCTATGAAAATGGCGATTTGCGACGTGACTTTAATATTCAGAAAGGATACACCAACAGCTCAGGACAGGTTGATACCGAGACACTTTATTTCATCAAGTACGGGCATGGCTCCATTCCAACCACATCCATTACCGATTATGACGTAAACATGCCTGTTTTACGCTATACCGATGTAAAACTAATGTATGCCGAAGTTCTGAATGAGGAAGGATATGCCTCTTCAGGAGAAGCATTTTCAATCCTGAATGAAGTGAGGACTCGTGCGGGGTTATCACCTCTTACTTCTACACAAGTACCGACACAGGAAGCTTTCAGGACTGCCATGTTACACGAACGGCGTGTGGAATTTGCCAACGAATATCTGCGCTGGTTCGATCTTGTCCGGTCAGGAAAAGCTGTCAGCACCATGAATACATTCTTCGCACGAGCTGATGAAGGTAGTGGAGCCTATAAAATGGAAGAATTCCGCTTACTGTTTGCAATTCCACAGGACGAATTAAAAATCAATCCGAATACGGATTACATGTGGCAAAACCCCGGATACTAATAGAATTGGTTAATTAAAGAAGCTCCGGCCTTTTCTAATAATTGGTCCGGGGCTTTTTTTTCAATAACAGTTTTTTCTTCCAGAAGCAGGAACCCTTTCCTTGAGAAGCTGTTTTGATCAATTGTACAGTCTTAATTTTACTATTTACAATTTTAAGTATGAAATATCTATTCTTAATTTTTTCCCTGTTTTTCATTTTATCCGGATTCTGCAGTGGAGAAGGAACCGATTTCGCAATTACTCCAAATCAATTTAAAAAAGGATCAGACAGCGACCGAATAGAAGCGGCGATTGCTGCCGCATTAAAATCAGGAGTTAATTCTATTGAAATCCCGCGGATTGATCTGATCCACGGGAAAAAGGAATGGCTTATTGACCGGGCAATTCTGGTTCCATCCAATTTTACACTCATTCTTGACGATTGCCTGGTTCGCTTGTCTCCCGGCACCCGGGATAACATTATTACGAATGCAGGATCACGAACGACCCCGTTGTCTGAGAATAACAACATCCGCATCATTGGAAAGGGAAATACTGTTTTGAGCGGCGGTCTGGATGCTCATTTTGATCCTCCGGGGGATAAGAGTGGTTTCCGAACAATCGGGATATTGTTGTATAATACCAAATATTTTACAATTGAAGGTTTCCAGATGGAAGAAACCCAAGCCTGGGCCATCTCTGTGGAAAACGGGTGTGCATACGGGAAAATCGCCAATATCGATTTTCATAACACCAACAAATATCCCAATCAGGACGGAATTGATATCCGAAAAGGATGTCACGATATCGTGATTGAAAATATTACCGGGATAACCGGCGACGATGTGATTGCCCTGACCGGACTAAGAAGCAGCGATTCGTCAAAAGACAAAGTCCACATGCAGGTTGGCGGGAATGGAATTACAGCGGATGATGATATTTACAACATCACAGTTAATAACATCAAAGCAAAGTGCGTGGGAGGACATGCAATGGTTCGGCTACTAAATCAGGATGGGATAAAATTGTACAATATTTACGTTTCCAATGTGATAGATACTTCCCGGGACGGGGAAATTTTCCCAACAACGAAAAAGAACAGGCAGGCAGCCGCCATCCGGATTGGTGAAGACAGGTATTGGTCAATCCGGCCAAATGTTCTGGGCGAAACATACAATATATTTGTTGATAATGTTTTTTCCCGCGCAGAGGTAATCGTCCTGATCAATGGAACCCTAAAGAATTCCGTACTGAAAAATATTGTTGGGTATGGCGGCAATTCACAGATCGTGAAATACGGGAATGCTCCGGTTGAAGCAATCAGTATTGATGCAAAGCAGCTTTGATTTTGTTTTAAGTCCGCTTCGCATGAAAAGACTAATTTTTTCTGTTGCACTAACGCTTTCCATTTTTTCAGGTTATTCACAAACGGAGAGAAGCCAGCCAATCCAACAGTCCCGTCATTCATTCATGATTGTAGCTTTCGGAAGCTCCCTCACAGCAGGAGGTAACGTTGTGGAAGAAAAATGGACCACGATGCTTCAGGAAATGTTGCACCAGAAACATCCAGACATTCATATTACAGTAATCAATGCCGGGATTAACGGCAGTAGCACACGTGACCGTTTGTCTCGTCTTCAAAAAGATGTTTTGGATTGGCATCCCGATTT
Organism: uncultured Odoribacter sp.; assembly: GCA_964488805.1. Classification (GTDB taxonomy): domain Bacteria; phylum Bacteroidota; class Bacteroidia; order Bacteroidales; family Prolixibacteraceae; genus Aquipluma. The sequence continues at coordinate 42,882 of CAZAVU010000032.1, forward strand.
GGTCATCCAGGATTTTGCAGCGAACGATGCTAATTACGCACCAGAAAGGCATGTTTATTTTGATGAGTTTATCCAAAATATCAAGACCATGCACAATCAGATTGTCCTCCAAACGGGGGCCGCAGAAATTTACTGGCCACAAACGCCTATCTTGAATGAAAACCATGCATGGCGGCAACAGCCGCTATATGTTGAGGCTGGAGGGTTTGATAAATATGCCGGTTTATATCGAAAATGCACGGCGAAGGTCAGTCGTGAGTTACACGTGCCGTTTGTCGATATGGATGCGATTTTCCGTAAGAAGTTCAAGGAAAAAGGAGCCGGTTTTTATCTGCTTCCTGATGGTATCCACTTTCTAAAGTCAGGCAACCAGTTGGTGGCTGAAAATCTTTTGCCGGTAATTGAAAGGATTATGAAGAAAAAAGTAAAAAAATCAAATAATGTGGCGAAAGGATAATGAGACAAGTGCTCCTTGCTGGCGCGAATTTGTAATTTGTGTCTAGATAATAAAGCATGTTAGAATATTATCTTCCAAATTCTTCTGGGGTTTCTTTTCTCTTGTCCGGTTGTTCCCCGGTTGCTTTTAGATTTCCAGGTTTCTTAAATGAACATTTGTTTGTTTAAGGAACCTGTTCTTATTT
>CAZAVU010000033.1:0-1701 GCA_964488805.1 uncultured Odoribacter sp.
GGGCTTTAGCCGATGCTTTTAGTTTAAGAACCGGGATGATGTTTAATTTTATTACACTGGGATACCTGTTAAGTTTGTCTTTCTGGGCTAATCCACTTATTAAAAACAAAACCATCTTCACCAAAGACTAAGCATCGTCTGGATTCCATGAGGGGGTCATTTCTTCCGTTCTTTCAATATCTCCTGAAATTTAAACATTTCGTCACGCAGGCGGGCTGCCTCATAAAAGTCGAGTTCTTTGGCGGCAGCCTCCATTTCTTTTTTGAGCTTGGCAATGGCTTTTTCGAGTGCCGGAACGCTCATGTACTGAACAACAGGATCGGCGGCAAGATTGGGCGTTTCCTCATCGCCGGAGTAACCTCTCTCCGGTTTTCCCGATGAGATTCCGTAACCGATTATCTCGCGGGTTGCCTTGACAATGGCGGTCGGGGTAATGTTGTTTTCGATGTTGTACTTCAATTGCTTTTCGCGGCGGTAATTGGTCGAATCGATGGTTCGCTGCATCGAGTCGGTAATCTTATCGGCATACATAATCACCATTCCATTGAGGTTACGGGCAGCACGACCTGCCGTCTGGGTCAGCGAACGTTCCGACCTGAGGAAACCCTCCTTGTCGGCATCCAGTATGGCCACCAGCGAAACTTCGGGTAGGTCCAGTCCTTCGCGCAGCAAGTTGATGCCTACCAACACGTCAAACTCGCCCTTCCGTAGCTCTTCCATGATCTTCACCCGTTCAAGCGTTTCCACATCCGAATGAATATAGCGGGTCTTCACGCCCATGTTGGCCAGGAAGCTGCTCAACTCTTCGGCCATCCGTTTGGTGAGCGTGGTTACCAGAACCCGTTCGTTGCGTTCGATACGCAGATGAATCTCGTGCATCAGGTTATCGATCTGGTTCAGGCTTGGACGAACATCGATAATCGGGTCAAGCAAGCCAGTCGGTCGAATGATCTGTTCAACAAAAACACCTTCGCATTTCTCCAGTTCATAATCGGCCGGAGTGGCGCTGACGAATACGGTCTGATCAACAACACTTTCAAATTCGTCGAATGTCAGCGGACGGTTGTCAATTGCAGCAGGAAGCCGGAAGCCGAATTCAACCAGGTTTACCTTGCGAGAACGATCACCTCCGTACATGGCCCGTATCTGTGGCAGCGTGACGTGACTTTCGTCAATAATGGTAATAAAATCGTCAGGGAAATAATCGAGCAGGCAGAATGGCCTTGAACCAGCCACCCGTCCGTCAAAATACCGCGAATAGTTTTCAATGCCGGGACAATACCCGAGTTCGCGCATCATTTCCAGGTCGTATTCAACACGTTCCTGAATACGTTTGGCTTCGATCGGTTTACCGATTTCCTGAAAGAAGGTAATCTGCTTAACCAAATCGTCCTGAATCTGTCGGATAGCCAGTTGCATCCGGTCTTTAGTGGTCACAAAGATGTTGGCCGGATAAATTACCGCCAGGTCAAGCTCTTCAATCGTTCCCCCGCTGACCGGATCGAAGGAATAGATTTCCTCAATATCGTCGCCCCAGAAAACAATCCGGAAGGCAGTATCGGCATACGCAGGAAAAATATCAACAGTATCGCCCTTCACCCTGAAATTTCCACGGTCGAATTCCACTTCATTGCGTGAATACAAGGCGTCAACCAGTTTCCGGAGAAAAACATTCCGGCTGATGGTTTCGCCTTTGGAAAC
>CAZAVU010000033.1:1801-43411 GCA_964488805.1 uncultured Odoribacter sp.
TGGCTTAAAATCAGGGCCGGACGCTGCACTTCGGCAATTACATTCGCCATGGTAAATGTTTTCCCCGAGCCTGTCACCCCCAGCAAAGTCTGAAAGGGAGCTCCGTTGCGCACCCCATCGGCCAATTGCCGGATAGCTTCGGGCTGGTCGCCGGTTGGCTGATAATCGGAAACAATTTTAAATTCCATGGTACTGATTTAAAGTTCCAATCCTGAATAATACCCCAAATAAATGATCCCTGAAAGGGCCACTACTTCACAATCATCTTAAAATAAACAGGGAAATGATCGCTTACCCCTCCGGTATATTTGTTCCCCACGTACGACCGATTTGGCGTCTTTTGACCGTTTTTATTGGTATAGATCATCCAGTCGCTGCTGAAGATATTTCCTTTCTTCTCCTCTACCCTTACCTGCTTTCCCCTCATCACTTCTTTTGAAACGACCAGGTTATCGAGCATGTTCCATTCGCCGCTATAAAAATAAGTTCCACGTCCCCGATTATCATCAGGCATCATCAGGTTCACAAGTCTTGCCCCTGAATCCGGAGAGCCGGCGCCAAGCGTTTCCTTCAGACTTTTATTGGCTGGTTCGTCGTTCATATCGCCCATGATGATGATCCATGCTTTCGGATCTTCTGCCAGGAGCTGATCAACTTTCTTTCTCAGGATGCTGGCTGCCAAAATCCGTTTAGGTTCAGTCTTCTCATCACCACCAATCCTCGATGGCCAGTGATTGACAAACACATGAACCGTCCGGTCTTTGATCTTACCGGTTACATGCAAAATATCGCGGGTTTTAAACTGCGGGTCGTCGGGCATGACAACCGGAATCGCTTCATGAGCGACTTCGGTAAAAGCATCTTTTCGGTAAATCAGCGCCACATCAATTCCGCGCGCATCAGGACTATCTTCATGAACAATGCCATACCCCTGCCCTTTTAAGCGACCGCTGTCAATCAGATCTTCAAGTACCTGTTGGTTCTCTATTTCGACCAGACCAACAATCTCGGGTAATTCTTTCGGGTTAACCTCCGAAATTACACGGGCCAGCTCCGATAGTTTTTTCTGGTAGCGTTCATTGTTCCACTGTTTTTCACTTGCAGGAAGGAATTCCTCATCGTCAACCTTCGGGTCATCAACAGTGTCGAATAAGTTCTCGACATTGTATGAAACAACCGTGTATTCATTCCGGAGCGACTTTTTTACTGAAACGCAAGAGCTAACAGCCAAAACAAGAACAACCGACAACCAGAAATTCTTTTTCATCCTTTATTTTCCTATCGTAACTTCATAATATTGAGTGACATCAACCGACATCATACCGGCAGTTTCCGCCGCCTTAATTCCTAAAGCACCATCTTCAAACACTTCGCAATCGGCAGGATCAACTCCCATCAGTTCTGCACATTTCAGGAAGGTTTCCGGATGTGGCTTAAAATGGCTAACGTCTTCGCACGAAACCAGCACCGGGAAATAGTCCTGCAGACCAATGATTTCCAGGGTTTTCATTGCCAGCCGCCGGGAACCACCTGTACCAATCGACATCGGCAATTTCCCGTAATTGGCACGTACCAGATCGGTCACAACTTTAATCTCAGAAGCCAGGTACATATTGTTTTCGAACTCCGTTTCCTTGAGATCGCCCATTTCCTTTGGATCGATATTCAGACCAAACATCTCGTTCAGCTTTACAACGGTTGGATAAAGCGGGATACCGGCCAGCTTATGCAGGAATAAATCCGGAGTAAAATCGATTCCATATTTTTCAGCGGCATTTTTCCAGGCAATATAATGAATAGGCATGGTATCGGCCAGTGTGCCGTCCAGATCGAATATCAGGGCTTTTGCTTTCGGGTTAATTTTCAAATCAGTCTTCATTTTCATTTATCTCTCTATCTGAATTTTGCCAAAAATAGCCATTATAAACACAAGAACTCGTCTAATGTTTTTTGTTTGCCTAAAAATTAACACTTTTGTTAATCTTAAAATTTCCGGATATGTTTTCGAATTCATTACTGGGTTACACCAGCATTTCACAGTGGCTGTTATTTATTGGCATCGGACTCTGCATTTTTGGGTTAATCGAGAAAAAAGAAAGAATTGTGCTGGCCGGACAGATCGCTCTTTTGGCGCTGGGAGTCTGGGCTGCCTGGATATTACTGACCAATCAGATCGCAGTGCCGGAAACAACCGGAAGTACAATGCCTAAAGAAGCGAGAGTTGTAGCCTATTTCAGGGGCGTTTTACTATTTTCAGCAGTCACAGTTGTATCCTTACTTCTCCAGATTTTCAGGCTGCGTTTCCAAAAAGTCAGCATCTACATCCTGCTGTTCTTTGCAATGATGTTGTTTTTCATGGTATTCAACATCCAGCAGATGGCTAATTAACCGGATCTTCAAACACTTTTACTTTAAGTGTCATTTTCAGCCACACAAAGCCAATAATTCCCGACAACGTTGATGCCAGTAGAATGGCAATTTTGGAGTAGTCGATTAATGCAGCATCGTTGAATGCCAGTAAGGTTATAAAAATCGACATGGTAAAACCTATTCCGCCCAACATTCCGGCGCCTAAGATATTCTTCCATTTCAGGTCAGACGGCAAGGCACAGATTCCAAGGGCAACACCCAAAAATGCAAAAAGTGTAATTCCCAGTGGCTTTCCCACAACCAACCCGGCCATGATGCCCCAACTACTGTATTGAGCCAATCCCCCTGCCAGATTGTCGCCAAAATTGATACTCGTGTTAGCCAGTGCAAACAATGGAAGGATTACAAAAGCCACAGGCTTGTTTAAAAAATGAAGCACTTTGTTTGACGGTGTTTTACCCCTGCCATTTCTGAAAGGAATAGCAAATGCCAGCAACACCCCTGTAATGGTCGCATGCACGCCGGAATGCAGCATAAAATACCACATTGCCACTCCTCCAATCAGGTAAGGAACAAGGTTATTTATCTTCATCCGGTTGAGTCCAGTCAGGACCGCAAAAATCCCCAAAGCAACGGCAAGGTTGACAAAACTGAGCGTTTGGGTATAAAAAACGGCAATCACAACGATAGCACCTAAATCGTCAATTACGGCCAGAGCAGTAAGAAAAACTTTAAGCGATGCCGGAACTCTTTTCCCCAATAACGACAAAATACCTATAGCGAACGCAATGTCAGTAGCCATCGGGATTCCTGCACCTGCCTGACTGGCTGTTCCAAAATTAAACAAAAGAAAAATTGCCGCAGGAACAAGCATGCCGCCCAATGCCCCAATTATAGGCAAAGCAGCATTTTTAATTTTGGAAAGCTCACCCTTGTAAACTTCGCGTTCGAGTTCCAAACCTATCAGTAAAAAGAAAATAGTCATCAGTCCATCGTTGATCCAATGGACCAAACTATGGCCGGCAATGGAATGATGCCAGAAATTGTTGTATTCGGTTTGAAATGCAGTATTTGAAAGAATAAGCGAGATTATCGTAGCAAAAACCAGGATTAAGCCTCCAGCTTTCTCACTCTCAAAAAATTCGGTAAATAATTTGGACAGTTTCATGTACAAAATTGATCGATTAAAATATAGAAGTCACGATGTTTAAAAAACAAACATCGTGACTTCTATGCGTAAATATCAGAAATAAAAATGTCAAAAAGTCAAAAACACATTACCTTAAATCAGTCTAAAGTATGCAACGTCAGCATTTCCTGTTTCAATACAAAATTTCAGGAAAACCAATCAACTTTAGAATTACAAAAATCACAATAAGTGCTAAAATCACTAACAAAAATCCCCATTTGTCCATAAACTTATTTTCTTCCATAGCAATCTATATTATTTACAGATACAAAAGTACCTCCGGATATAAAGCGACACATTAAAGATGGATTAAAATTGAACTTCGCGGGTTATACGCAGGTTTCATTCCGTATCTTAGTTACGAAATGATTTACCTTCGGAAGAATCATGAAATCTTGAAAAATGAACCAACCAACAACCAAAATATTAATCGTTGAAGATGAACCGAAAGTGGCTTCGTTTATTCAACGCGGACTCGAGGAAAATAGCTTTGAGTGCAAAATCGCGGCTGACGGACTGATGGGCAAGCGAATGTTCGGTGCCGAAGAATTTTCGTTGATAATTCTGGACCTCAACCTGCCCTACCTGAATGGCATTGAACTGTGCCAGGAAATCAGAAAAATCAACCAGAAAATACCGATCATTATGCTAACAGCCTTGGGAACAACCGAAGATAAAATAATCGGTTTTGATTCGGGCACTGATGACTACCTGGTCAAACCATTCGAATTCAGGGAATTGCTTGCAAGAATCAAATCACTACTCAAACGAATTTCTATTATAGAGAGCGATGAAAATATACTCACAATTCTAGACCTGAAAGTTGACATGAATACCTTCGAGGTTTTTCGAGGGGACAACAAAATTAGCCTGACCCAAAAAGAATACGCCTTACTGATTTACTTGCTCCAAAATAAGGGACGGGTTGTAACTAGAGCAGAAATTGCCCAGCATGTTTGGGATATTAATTTCGATACCGGAACCAACATTATCGACGTTTACGTCAACTTCCTGCGGAAGAAAATCGACAAGGATTTTGAGCACAAGCTCATTCACACGCAACCCGGTTTCGGTTATATTTTGAAGGAGGAAACAGAATGAAACTCAACATCCGCACCCGGCTTTCTTTCCAGTTCACATACATCGTTTCGCTTATCCTAATTCTGTTTTCCTGCATAATCTATTATTTTTCTGCCGATTATCGCGAGGCTGAATTCTATTCCAGATTGGAGAAGAAGGCATTAACAACAGCAAAATTGCTGATTGAGGTTAAAGAAGTGGATTACAACCTGATGAAGATTATCGACCGAAATTCTCTCAACGCCCTTTACAACGAAAGGGTGATGATTTACGATAAGAATAACCGCCAGATTTATAACAGCCTTGACAACGATTCCATCCAAATTGCTAAACCCTTTCTGGATAAAATCAGGCAAGTAAAAAGCATTCGTTACCATGAAGGCAAGAACGAAGCGGTTGGACTCATTTTCACGTTAAACAGCGATCATTTCGTTGTAATCGCATCAGCTTACGACAACTACGGACGAATAAAACTTTACAACTTAATCTGGATTATTCTGGCCGGTTTTATTATCAGTATCGGATCAACCGTGGTCTTTAGCAGGATTTACGCGACAAAGGCGCTTAAACCCATGTCGGATGTGGTAACGCAGGTTGACAAGATTACTATATCAAGTTTAAATATGCGGGTGAACGAAGGAAACGGGACCGACGAAATTGCACAACTGGCCATCACCTTCAACAAGATGCTAGCGCGACTGGAATCGGCTTTCGAGATGCAACGAAGCTTTGTATCGAATGCCTCGCACGAATTGCGAACGCCGCTAACTTCCATAACCGGACAGATTGAAGTTTCACTCCTGAAACCGAGGTCGCAGGAAGAATATCAATCTATCTTAGAATCAGTTTTGGAGGATATAAAAAACCTGAATGCGTTATCGAATGGCCTGCTCGATCTTGCCAAGGCGAGCTCCGACATTTCGGCAATAGCCTTGCAGCCACTCCGGATTGATGAAATTTTATGGGAGACCAGATCGGAACTGATTAACCGGAAGAATGATTATAAAATTTCAATCGAGTTCAGCCATCCAATCGATGACGAGAATGAACTGATCATCAACGGAAATCTTCATCTGTTGAAAATAGCCATCGCAAACCTCATGGACAACGGCTGCAAGTTTTCCGAATCAAAGAGTGTGGAAGTTTTTCTGTCCGTAAAAAACGGTCGCATCGAAATTGAATTCGTTGATAAAGGAATTGGTATCGATTCAGCCGATCTTGATAAAATATTCCACCCTTTCTACCGCGCCAAAGCTGCCAAAAATATTTCAGGGAATGGACTTGGCCTCGCGCTGAGCAGCAAAATAATCAGCTTACATCGTGGTACTATTTCTGTTCAGTCTCAACAGGGTGAAGGAACTAAAGTGGCCATTGGCTTTCCTGTTATCAATGGTATCTAAGTTTGCCTTCAATTGTCGGCAATTAAATACCTTTATTCAATTCAGATTTACTTGCTTGAAACATAAAGACGAAAACCCATGAAGTCTAAATTCGATATTTTCCATTACCTGAACCTCGATCAGGATTTAGACGATTTCGAACTTATTCATGCAACAATTGAAAAGGACGTAGTTTTCAAAGGCACCAACTTGTGGATTTTGGTATTTGCCATCATCATTGCATCGGTTGGGTTAAATATGAATTCAACTGCCGTGATCATTGGTGCCATGCTAATATCGCCGTTGATGGGGCCTATTAACGGGATGGGTTACAGCCTGGCCACGTTTAATTTTCCGCTTTTCAGAACCGCCATCAAGAATTTCAGTTTTGCAGTAATTGCAGGTTTGTTGGCCTCAACAACTTATTTTGCTATCAGTCCGGTTTCCGACGCTCATTCTGAATTACTTGCGCGGACGAGTCCAACCATTTACGACGTATTGATCGCGTTCTTCGGCGGAACAGCCGGAATCGTTGCCATTACCAGCAAACACAAAGGGAACGTCATTCCGGGAGTAGCCATTGCCACGGCCTTGATGCCACCGCTTTGCACCGCAGGCTATGGTTTGGCAACTGCCCAATTTAACTACTTCTTTGGTGCGTTTTATCTATTCACCATCAACACCGTTTTTATTGCATTGTCGTCGGTAGCCATTGCTCAAATCCTGAAATTCCCGATAACAACCTTAGTTAATCCAGAGCAAAAAAAGAGAGTTAACCGATGGATAACCGCAACAATCATGGTAACCATTATTCCCAGTATTTACTTTGGATACCGACTGGTTCAAAACGATAAGTTTTCGCGAAATGCTTCGGCTTTCATCAACAGCGTAAATGGGCTTGAAGGGAATTACCTGCTCGACAACCAGGTTGATCCCGGCAAGAAATCGCTCACCTTAGTTTTTCTGGGGAGCGATTTGTCTGAAAAACAAATACGGCTTATTCATGAAAAGGCCGAATTTTTCAATATCGACACAGCTAAAATTGAAATCAGGCAGGGCTTTTCTTTTGACGAAAAGAAAGGTTCGGAAATCGAAAATCTGCGTCTCGAAATTGGCCGGCTGACCGATGAATTGAACCAAAAGAAAAAAGTACTAAATCAGGAAGAAATACTAAAACAATCAGGCGATCAATTACTCCGCGAGTTAAGTGTTCTCTTCCCTACAATTAAATCATGTGCCTACGGCGAATCTTTTCTTTTCGAAAAAGATAAAACCGACTCGACAAGAATTGGCATTTTGATTATTAAAACTGATGGAAAAAATTTAGGAAAAACGGATGAAGAAAAAATCAAGAAGTGGATAGCAAATCGATATCCGGAAAGACAAACAGTAGTATTCTTTGATTAAGAGCAGCTAAGAAATAATACTTATCAAAACATTAAGCTTCTCCCATCGGTCATTAACTTTCTTCATTAAGATTGTTTCACCATAACCACATAAAAATCCGCAATACATCCAATATTCGATTAGTGCAAAATCTTTTTTGCTTGAGATAATAACTTTGTCGAAATATAGAATTCCTGTCTTATTATAAAGCCTCTCGATAAATTGTAACTTAGGATCTAAATTTAATTGAGTTTCTTCTGATTCAACACTTTGATATTTTATAAGTGAATCAGGGTTTATTACTATGAAATTTTCGTTTGAATTAAGTATCAAAGTATCTTTCTTTGAATCGTTATGCTTCTTAAAATTAAACCCATATTTTTTGGTTAATTCTTTTGTATTAAGATCGGTTAAATCAATATCACTTCGAACAAACGGTGATAGCACATACCTGTCGCGGTCCATTTTCAGTACAGAGCTTAAATCATTAATCACCTCTAACTCTTCTCTATTCACATTTAAATATTGCCCTGAAGCGCTCCATGAACAGGCTATAATCAAAAGAATTAAGAACATTGTTTTATTCATGGAATAGAGTCTAAGGTTTGTGGGATATTGACAAAAATTGTGCCTATACTTTTATTCAATGTTTTAAAGCAAAAAGGCTCCGAAATCGGAGCCTTTTCAATTCGTATCGTTTGAAATTCTAATATTCCGCAGGAAGCAACTTCAATTCTTCGCCTGAAAACACCGGACCATCAATGCAAACATACTTTTCGCCAACATTGCAGCGACCGCATTTGCCAAAGCCACATTTCATGCGGTTTTCGAGCGTAGTGAAAATGTTGTGATCGGCAAATCCCAGTTTTTCCAATACCGGAAAAGTAAATTTGATCATGATGGGTGGACCACAAACAATGGCAATCGTGTTTTCGGCAGAAGGAGCCACCTTTTCCAAAACCGAAGGAACAAAGCCGATTTCGCCTTTCCAGTCGGGTGTTTCGCCTCCCGGGTCAACGGTAGTCACCAGTTTTACATCCGGACGATTGCCCCATTCTTCCAGTTCGTGCTTGTAAACCAGGTCTGCAACCGTTCTGGCACCGTAAACAATGGTGATATCATTGAAATTTTCGCGCAAATCGAGCGCATTCCAGATCACGCAACGCATAGGCGGAAGTGCAATACCGCCGGCGATGAACACCAAATTTTTGCCTTTCCATTCGTCTATCGGGAAGGTATTCCCATAAGGGCCACGGAAACCAATCACATCACCCTCTTCGGCAGATGCCAAGGCCGATGTCACGCGCCCAACCTGACGGAAAGTGCATTCAATATACCCTTTTCGTGTTGGTGACGATGCAATGCAAAAGGTCGATTCACCCACGCCAACAATGGAATATTCGCCAAACTGACCAGCTTTGAATTCAAATTCTTCAGCTTCCTGTTCGTTCTCAAATTTCAGGCGGAAAGTTTTTACTCCAGGCGCTTCCTGAGTAATCTTTTCGATCCGCATCAAATACGGAATATATATGTTTGGATTGCTCATATCTTTTTATTTACCATTTTTCTATTTACCATTTACGATTGACTGAAAAGCCATTAGTAAGCTCCACGCCTAAAGAGCTTTAATAACTTTAGACACTCCGAACTTTAGGCACTTAACACTTCTTACAATGCAGTCACAGTTTCCAGAATATTGATGTCAGCCGGACAAACGCGTGAACAACGGCCACAACCTACACAGCCGGCAACTTTCGATTTGTTGGGCATGTACAGAAATTTGTGCAAAATGCGCTGACGCCAGCGTGCTCCCTGCGTTTCACGAGGGTTGTGTCCCGATGTGTGCAAAGTGAACAGGCCAAATCCGCAGGAATCCCAGCAACGCAGGCGCGAACCTTTGCTGCCGTGTTTTTCGTCCTGAATGTCGAAACAACTGCATACCGGGCAAACAAACGCACACGATCCACAGCCCAAACAAGCCCGCGATTTCTCGTCCCAAACCGGATTTTCAAACAAATTCTGAAGTTTTGCCTGAATTTCATCCTGATTGAAATAGGTTTTCACTTTTGCCAGATTCGGTTCTTTTTCTTCTGCCGGAGCAGCTTCGAACAGCGACTGATTATCGGCTACCAACTGTTTGCCTTTTTCGGTAATGGCTTCAGCCAAATAATCGCCGGTCGAAAGTTTGGTGAAAAGGATATCGCTTCCGGTTGTATTTCCCGGCCCTCCGTTTACCGAAGTACAAAAGCAATATTCGTCGCATGTTGCACAACTGAAGCTCAGCAAATACACTTTCCCGCGGCGGTTGTTGTACAAAACATCCGGATAATCGCCATTGAATGTATCGGTCAACGGTATGAAAGCGGCAGCATCGCACGGACGGGTTCCCCAAAGTACCACCTCAGGAACGGCTTCCGTTGACGCATCAATTATTTCGGTTGTATCTTTTGTTTTTTTGTATGAAAACAGTTTCTCAGTACGCGGAAAAACCACCGATTTGGCAGCGTTTGTCGTCACCAAATAGTTGTCGGTTATTTCGCTAAAAGCCTTCACTTCTTCAAACAAAATGCGTTTTTCGCTGGCTTTCGGTGCATAAACTGTTCTGCCATTCCCGATCAAATTGTTGAACAATTTTTCGAGTGAGCTTTTTCGTATCAGGTAATTTTCAATCTGCATGGCTTAGCGGATAAATGATTCTTTATCGTCGGGATTAAAACTCGAAAGCGTGTTGTGCTTGCCAACTGACGGGCCATACGGGCCAAAATGCTCTTCCACGTCCTGAAGCATACTTTTGGTCAGCAAATGAATCGGAATACCCATCGGACAAGCAGTGTAGCAGGCTTCGCAGTCGGTACAGCGACCAGCCAGATGCATTGCGCGCATCACGTGCCATTCGAGGTTCCCCAGCAAATGCGAGGCAGCCGGAATCCACTGTGGCTGATTGTTTTCAACCGTACATTTCGGGCAATAGCACAACGGACAAGCTGCGCGACAGGCATAGCATTTAAAACAAGGCTCCAGTTCTTCCATCCAGAAGGCAAAGCGCTCCGAAACCGGCATGGCTTTTATCTTGTCGATGGTTGCCTTGTATTTTTCGTCGATCTCAATTTTATGTGTATCTAGGAAAACTTCGATGGCTCCAAACGATTCAAATTCCATCAGTTTACTTTCAGGAGAAACTCCTAAAATAACCAGATCACTTTCTTTCAGTTGGTTTTCGGCGGCCAGTTGCAAAATACTGCGCAACACCGGGATTGGCGCTACAATAGCCGGTTTTCCCAGATGTTTAATTTCGTGCTTGGTGAGGTAAACTGCCAGATTTTGTACACAACGGCTATCGAAAAGCAGTTGATCGCAATCTTCCGGTTTTTTCAGGAAAATGGCTCGCGTTTTATCGGCGGAACCTTTTCCGTAGCCAATCACCACCTGCACGGCATTCGAATCGAGCAGACTTTTTGCCTTTTGTATCAGTTCGTTCATACGTTAGCCTCCTTCTCCAGATAATTGGCCACTTTGGCGTAGTCGGTGTATGGCCCGAGTTCGCGAATGGCGGTAACGGTTGTGTTGACCACATCGGCCCATTTGGCGCCCTCGGCAGCCGAAACCCACGAATATTGAATCCGGCGCACATCAATGCCCAGCAAATCGAGCAATCCGCGGAACATGATCCAGCGGCGGCGAGCATGGAAATTTCCAGAGGTGTAATGGCAGTCGTTCGGGTGGCAACCTGAAACTATGATGCCATCGGCACCTTCGCCAAACGCTTTCAGGAGCAGCATGAAGTCGATACGGCCCGTACAGGGAAAGCGAATGATTTTCACGTTTTGTGCGTATTTGATTCGGCTGGTTCCCGTCAGGTCGGCACCTGCGTAAGTACACCAGTTGCAGACAAATGCTACTATTTTAGGTTCAAATTCGGTCATTTTTTATTTACGATTTACTGATTTACGATTTACCAATCGCGGTCAGAATGAATTTTCAAATCTTCAAATTGTCAAATCTATTCGTTTAGCAAAGCCATTACTTCCGAGTACATTTGCTCGTTGGTATAGCCATCCAAATCGATGGATTTTGAGCGGCAGAATGCCACGCAGGTTCCGCAGCCCTGGCACAATCCCGGGTTCACCTTGGCCACTTTCTTAATCACATTGCCTTTGCGGTCCTTGATTTCTTCTTCGCCAATGGCGTTGTACGGACAAGCGGTTGCACACATAAAGCAGCCCACGCAGGTTGAATACAATGGAGGCGCAGAGCGGTTAACCACGGCTACGACCGGCTCACGGCTCAATTCATTCTGAGAGAACAAAATGGCCACTTTTGCCGCAGCACCCGATGCCTGCGAAACGGTTTCAGGAATGTCTTTCGGCGCCTGGCAAGCTCCTGCCAGGTAGATTCCTGCGGTATTGGTTTCAACCGGTTTCAGCTTTGGGTGAGCTTCGGAGAAGAAATTGTAGGCATCGTAAGAAATGTGCATTTTTTGCGCCAGTTCTTCCGAACCCGGGTTGGCAACACCCGCCGACGCCAGAACAACCATGTCGGCTTCAATCTCCACCGGACGGGCATTCAGCAGTGTGTCAACACCTTTGACAATCAGCTTGCCGTTTTCTTCATATACTTTCGATACGCGGCCACGCAGGTAATTCACCTTGTCTTCAACGATAGCGCGACGTGTAAATTCATCGTAATTCTTTCCGGCTGCGCGGATGTCCATGTAGAACACGTACGATTCGCCGTGATGCACTTTGTGTTGGTACAACATGGCGTGTTTGGCTGTGTACATGCAGCAAATTTTAGAGCAATATGGTTTTCCTTTCGCAGGATCGCGCGACCCGGCACAGGCAATAAACACAATCTTTTCCGGAATTTTACCATCCGACGGACGACGAATTTCGCCCAATGTTGGCCCCGAAGCCGATGCCAACCTCTCGAACTGCAATCCGGTAATCACATCGGGATATTTTCCGTAGCCATATTCCGAAAATTCAGAAGCAGTCATCACATTGAAGCCCGTAGCAACAACCACCGCACCCACTTCCAGCTCAACCAGTTCGTCTTCCTGATCGAAACGAATAGCGCCAGTTGGGCAAACTTTTTCGCAAACCTTGCATTTGCCTTTCAGGTAGTATTGGCAATTCAGTTTATCGATTACCGGCTTATTAGGAACGGCTTGTGGAAACGGCACATAAATAGCCGTACGGTATCCCAGTCCTTCGTTAAATTCGCTTGGTATTTTCTTGGTCGGACATTTTGTGGTGCAAAGGCCACAGCCGGTACACAATTTCTCGTCTAAACTTTTTGCTTTTTTCCGAATCGTAGCCTTGAAGTTGCCGATAAAGCCGTCCAACTTTTCCAGTTCGGCGTAGGTCATCAGCGTAATATTCGGATGCTGGGCAACTTCTACCATTCGAGGAGTAAGGATACACTGCGAACAGTCAAGCGTTGGGAAAGTCTCCGATAACTGCGACATGTGTCCGCCAATCGACGGTTCTTTTTCAACCAAAACAACCTGATGTCCGGCATTGGCAATATCCAGACTCGCTTGAATACCAGCAATTCCGCCACCAATCACCAACGCCTTTTTAGTAACCGGCACCTTGATTGTTGAAAGCGGTTTGTTATGCTTCACTTTTTCTACCAGCGTGCGGACAATATCAATAGCTTTTTGCGTAGTTGCGTCACTTTTATCGTGCACCCACGAGCAATGCTCGCGCAGGTTGGCCATTTCGCAGAGGTAGGGGTTCAATCCGGCTTCGGAACATGCTTTCCGGAAAGTAGGTTCATGCATGCGTGGCGAACAGGCTGCCACAACCACCCCATCCAGACCTTTTTCCTTTACCATCTGTTTGATGATGGTCTGACCCGGATCGGAACACATGTATTTATAATCGGTACTGTAAGCAACTCCTTCCAGGTTTCCGGCGACTTCAGCAACTTTCCCGCAATCAACTGTCGCACTGATGTTTTCGCCGCAATGACAAATAAAAACTCCTATTTTCGACATCGTTCGTTAGTTTTGAATTACTGAAAGATTTACCGGTACAAAATGTCGTTGCAAACCGGCCTGTTTGGGCGTCAATCCCATAGCCAGCGCAATAGCTTGCGTAATATATATGACAGGAATGTCGACTTTTCGCTTCAGGTATGATTCAATTGACGGGCGGCGCATATCGAGGTTCGAGTGGCACATTGGGCAAGCAACCACAATGGCCTTGGCGCCACGGTCAACCGCGCTGCGCACGATCTTTCCTGAAAGTTCGCCAACAATTTCGGTTTTCGATACGCTAAATCCGGCGCCGCAACATTCTGTTTTGAATGGCCAATCGATTGCATGAGCCCCTAATTTATTCATGATTACATCCATCGCCATCGGATCTTCAAAACGGTCTTCCTTCATCACTTTATTCGGGCGAACCAACAAACAACCATAATAACAGGCCACATCGTAAGCCAGCGGCTTTTTAATCAGCTCGTCGAGTTTCGGGAAGATATATTTTTCGAGAAACTGCAGCACATTCAATATTTTGATGTTGTTTTTCAACGACATTCCAAGTCTTGCCGCGATTTCGGTTTTGAGTGTTTCATTTTCTGAAAGTTCGTGCTGAGTCATCACCAGACGGTTGAAACAGGCAGCGCATGGCACAACCAGTTCCTCCATTTCTGAAAGTTCGGCCAATGCCAGATTTCGGGCAGGAAGAGATATTGAAAGCTCGTGATTCAGGTTATGGGCAGCAGTAGCGCCACAGCAATTCCAGTCAGGTATTTCGACGAGCTCAATACCCGCCTCTTTGGATATGGCTAAAATTGATTCGTTGTACTCGCGTGATGAGCCGGTCAACGAACAACCCGGGTAAAAACCTATCTTCATCATGATTTCTTGTTTTTATCCTGATTTTTAAATAGCCGTTTCAGGCCTTTCTTGTCTTTGATCTGTTCAGGCAGAATATGCAGTTTTCCCCGGCTGAACATTCCGGGTGCAGTAGTAACGTCCTGAAGTAAATTCCCCGAGTGCATTTTATAATCGATCACCAGCCCCATTTCATGAAGGCGTCCATTACTTTCTATCGAGTTCAGGAATGATTTGTGGAAAGCAACAATGTCCCGGGCCTCTTTATGAACCTTTCCTTCAGCCAGCGAGCGCTGACGCAGATAATCCATTACTTTTGGAATGTCAATTTCCATAGGGCAACGCGAGTAACACGTTTCGCAGGTCAGGCAAAGCCAAATGCTAAGTGAACGGAGAATTTCCTCCTCCATGGAAGGATCGCCGGTTTGAAGCATTCGCATAATAACACTTGGGCGAAGGTCCATGCGTTCTGCAACCGGACAACCGGCGGTGCATTTGCCACACTGGTAGCATTCTACAACATTTACATCTGTCGATTGCCTGATTTTAAATGATAATTCATCTTTATTCATTCAAGTCTATTGTTAGTTATAAAAAACTCATAATAACAAAATAATCAGCAAATTAAAAACTAAAACAGCATTTCTCAATTGAATCAGAATATCTCCGTGTGCGAACACGAAAGTATCGACAATAAATTTTACTCACAACCAAATTGCCCAAGAAAATGAAGAAAGATGTTTTAGAATATTTTTCCGTGTGCGAACACGATCAATTCATATACCATGTGATTATTCCCAAAAACATCCAAAAGAACCAAACCGTCTAGGTGAATAACCTATTTTTTAACGAATTTTAATTGGCCGCATTCTTTTTGGAAGTAGCCAAAACCATTTTCACTCCCGTTTTATTTCCCAACTGCAACACATCAACCATCGACTGTACAGCAATCGTATTGTCGCATCTGACAATGGCAACAGCTTCAGCATTAGCTCGTTTTGCCTTTTGAAGTTCCGATTCAATCTGTGCATACTGAACTTGCCGGTCATTAATATAATACTTCAGGTCCTTGGTGATCGAAATAGCCATTTTTTCGGTTTGTTTATCCATCGATGGTGATTTATCGGCCTGAGGTAAAGCCAATTTGATTGCTCCCGGAGTAATCATGGTTGAAACAATCAGGAAAAACAACATCAGGAAAAACATGATATCGCTGAAGGAATTTGAGAACACTTCAAATTCCTGTTTCCGTCCACTTCTGAAATTCATATCGAAGTATTGTTAATCAGATCAATAAACCGGACACAACGGAACTCCCATCTCTGTACTGTCTTATTGATCCTGCTGTTTAAATAGTGATATAAAAGATAGGATATAATCCCGATACTCAAACCGACTCCTGAAGTTATCAATTTTTCGTACAGACCACCGGAAATCAATGAGATACTAATATTATCGGCACGCGAAATGTTGTAGAAAATCTTGATTACCCCGGAAATGGTACCAATAAACCCTAACATGGGAGCAATACCTGCAATCACACCAAGGAAATACATATTCCCCTCATACTTATACACTTCCAGTTTACCTTCCATCTCCATTTGATCGTAAATATCCCGTACCGGACGTCCCAGGTTCTGAAGACCTTTCATCATAATACGAGATTCCGAACAATTTGCGGATTCACACATGGTCATTGCAGCCTCAATCTTCCCGTTACGAACCAAATCATTCAGTTTATCAAAAAAACCATCGCCAAGCTTTCGCTGAGCCTTTAGGAAAAAATAACGGTCCGAAAAGATAAACACAGCAATGATAGACAGCAAGAACAGGGGAATCATCAACCATCCTCCCTTCATAACCAAGTCCATGTATGGCACTTCGGCCACCGATTCCATTAAAAATATCATGAAATAGAATTTTTGTAATTAGTTAATAAATTAGTTCTAAGATAAAACGACACAAAATCAGGTCTGGTACAATTTACCAGACTTTCTAAGTTTTTAGAATTGAAAGGAAGAGGTGATCTTTTCGGTTTATCCCAACCAGAAAAATACTCTGAAAGAAAATAAGGCCAGATTTTTGTCCTACAAAAACCTGATTATCTGTAAATAAAGCTTTTTTCACGTCAATCAAAACAGCTAAATCATTTTTAGATTTATCCAATCCCATATTTTACAAAACCTTTAACAGGCAATAATGGGCCTTCTCCAGAACAAAACAGCTATCTTCCACCACATGGGCCCTATATCCTGCCGGTTAAACATTAGCGAGCCAAATATGTATAAATTATTTGAATAAAAAAATGAATAGGGTCTTCATAACTCCCAAATAAATAATCACCAGCAAGAACTATTGGCTGATAATTATTGTTTTAGCACTTGAACAAAGGAAGTATGGTTTAGAAAATTTTGATTCATGCGAAAACCTTTGAACGGATGAAATAAAAATTCAAAAAGACAATCTTTAAGCGCAGTTTTGCTTAAATTTACATAAAAAACCAAGAGTATGAAGCGGAAACTATTAATTCGGGATGTTACCCTGAGGGACGGACAGCAATCACTTTTTGCAACCCGAATGAAACAGGTTCAGATTGACAGGGTTTTACCCATTTACAAAGAAGCCGGATTCTATGCCCTTGAAGTTTGGGGCGGTGCTGTTCCCGACTCCATCATGCGCTATCTAAACGAAGATCCCTGGGAACGACTCGAAAAGATCAAAAAAGAAATCGGCGAAGTTTCTCATCTCACCGCCCTTTCTCGCGGTCGCAACCTATTCGGATACAATCCCTATCCGGAGGAAGTTATCGAAGGATTTAACCGGAATGCGGTTCAATCCGGGATTTCCATCATGCGCATTTTTGATGCCCTGAACGACACCAACAACATTCGATCAACTATCAAATACGTGAAAGAAAATGGCGGTCTGGCCGACTGTGTAACCTGCTATACCGTTGATCCCAGGTTCACCCGAAAGGAACGCATTCTTGCACGGTTGAAAGGCAAACCGCTTCCCAAAGCAATCTTCACGAATGATTATTTTGTGAACATGGCTAAGGAACTGGAAGCAATGGGCGCCGATATGATTACCCTGAAAGACATGGCCGGCTTGGTTCCACCGCTCAGAGCCGGAGAAATCATCAAAGCCTACAAACAAAATGTAAAGATTCCGGTTGATTTTCATACCCACTGCACGCCGGGATACGGATTGGCTGCCGCCTTGATGGCCATTCTCAACGGCGTTGATATTGTCGACACAGCTATCCTTAACTTTGCCGGAGGCCCTGCCGCCCCTGCCTTCGAATTAATTCAGATTTTCTGCAACAAACTGGATATTGATACCGGAGTAAATCTGGATGCCGTGGTGCGGATCAATAAAATCCTCAGGGAAATCCGACTGGAGATGGCCGAAATCGACAGCTACAAAACTTATCCCATCGATTTCGATATCACCAAAGACCAGTTACCTTCCCACATCGACCAGCTTTTCGACGAAGCCATTCAACATGCCAAAGCAGGTGAAGAAGTCCGTTTGTTACAGGCCTGTAATCAGATTGAGAAATATTTCAACTTCCCAGATCCGGATGAGAAAGTAAAATTTGCAGAAGTCCCCGGAGGAATGTACACCAACATGCTGGCCCAACTAAAGCAACTCAAACAGGAAGAACTGTTGCCCCGGGTACTGGAAGTAATTCCAACTGTACGTTTAGCTGCCGGTTGTCCCCCGCTGGTGACTCCGACCAGTCAGATTGTCGGCGCACAGGCAGTAAACTGTGTGATCGATGAAAAGAACGGGAAACCTTTTTATACCAACAATTCCATTCAGTTCGTGAACCTGGTGAAAGGCTCTTACGGCAAAACACCGATTCCTGTTAACCCTGACTTCCGTGAAAAAATTGCCGGGACCCGCCAGGAAATACCCTTCAATACTGCCAATTACCAAAAGCAGACCAATCCTTCGTTTCCCCAATACGGAAAGAATGTGAAACTGGCCTCTACAGAAAAAGAAGAACTATTGCTAGAATTGTTTCCAACGGTTGCCAATAAATTCCTGAACGACAAAATTGAGCGGATCTACGGAACAAAACTAAAGAATGCAGAACTGGAAAAACAACGCACCTACGAAGCTGAACGTCAAAAATACATGAACCTTTCAGAAGAAGATAAGCAGACCCGGCTTATTGAAGGCTTATACAACTGGATATAAAAAACGAAGAAGGCGCCTTAAAACATGGCGCCTTCTTCGTTTTTATCCGAACAATCGTTCTATTCTTTCTTCCGTCGGTATTTGATGATCAGGTAGCCCACGAACACCGCACCACAAGCCAGTAAAACATACGAAAGTTCATGCATGTATTTCATAAGCAAATCTTGCTGCGAATACAGATAATAACTCAAAACAGCCAAAATAACATGCCAAATGGCTGATCCCATTGCTGTGTAAAGTATAAACTGTTTGATATTCATTTTGGAGAGACCCGCTGGTATTGAAATCAAGTGGCGGATGCCCGGAATTAATCGCCCGATAAAGGTTGAACTCCGTCCGTGCCGGTTAAAATACGACTCGGCATGTTGCACCTTGGCCTGATTCAAAAAGAACAGCTTTCCTACTTTAGATTCAGCAAAACTGTACACAATCACACGTCCCAGCCAACGCGCCATCACATAATTAAACATGGCTCCAATAACTGCACCTAAAGTAGCAAATACCACCACCAGATAAACATTTAACTCACCGGTTTTCAGCGCCTGCCAGATTGCCGGGGGAATAACAACTTCCGATGGAAGCGGGACAAATGAACTCTCGACAGCCATCAGCAATGTGATGGTCAGGTAGTTCATGTGAGCCATATACCAGTCGGCGAGAGATTGAAAAAATTGAAACATAAAGACTTATTTATTTTTAAGAGCTTTGGCCTGTTCGTACAGATCTTTTTCCTCATCCGTTTGAGGTTCAATGACAATATGGTGAGCCGTCGGTTTGGTATTTTCATCCACATGAATGAAGGTAATGAATCCGCTCACCACAAAATCATCCTGATTACCTTTGGTCATCTTAATGAAAGCAACCAGACTACTTTTCCCGGCATAAACAATTTTCGAGGTAAATTTGATAATTTCCCCTGGCCGTACCGGTTTGGTAAAATACATCCCATGAATCTTCAGGCAAACAATGTTATCAGGCTGCACCAGCGAAGCGGCAGCCAGAAAACCTGACTCTACAAACCATTCGGCTGTCCGTCCGGCAAACAAGGTTCTGTGATGATTCAAATCTTCGCCCTTAACCAACCTGGTTGTAACGGCTTCCTTTGCTATGTTTCCCATGTCTTCTCTATTTAATCTTGTTTTCAATCCACTTTTTAGCATTCACGAAAGCCTCGATCCATGGCGCCACTTCGTCGAACTTGCGGTCCTGCGGATAATAGGGCCAGTGGTGCGGTTTAAAAGCTCTTTCCAGGTGAGGCATCATCACCAGATGGCGGCCATCTTCCGAACAAAGCGAAGCAGTATTGAAATCAGAACCATTCGGATTGCCAGGATAAGCTGAATATGAATACTTCATCGGGATACAGTATGCTGCTTCTTCCTGCGGCAGGCTGAACTTTCCTTCGCCGTGAGCCACCCAAACACCCAGGCGCATACCAGCCATAGTCTTCAGCATCACCGAATTATTGGGCTGAATATCGACATTCACAAAGATCGATTCGAACTTGTGCGATTCGTTATGCAGCATCTTCGGTTTCGCGGCCCGATCCGGATAAACCAGGCCAAGTTCAACCATTAACTGACAACCGTTGCAAACGCCAAGGCTCAGCGTATCTTCGCGTTTATAGAAGTTTTCCAATGCCAGTTTTGCCTTTTCGTTGTATTTGAAAGCCCCGGCCCATCCTTTTGCCGAGCCCAGTACGTCGGAATTGGAGAACCCGCCCACAAACACGATCATGTTTACATCTTCCAGCGTTTCGCGGCCCGAAATCAGGTCGGTCATGTGCACGTCTTTCACGTCCATTCCGGCCAGGTACATCGCGTAAGCCATTTCACGGTCGCCATTCACACCTTTTTCACGGATGATCGCGGCTTTCACTCCGCTTGGAGTGCGGCGTTTCAGGTCGATGCCCAGATCGGCAGCTTTCCCGGTAAAACCTTTAAAATCGTATTTCAGTTCATTTTTCTTGTAACTCTGGAAGCGTTCCAACGCTTTTTCCTCACCGGATTGTTTCCGGTCGAGCAGGTACGACGATTTGAACCACAATTCGCGCAATGAATTCACATCAAAATCAAACACGTCAGATCCGTTCTTTACGGTAAAACTGCGATTTTCCGAAGGTTTTCCGATCCATGTAAATCCAACGCCTGCCTTATTCATCGTGGCTTCGAAAGCAGCCGCATCGGCCACCTGAACCACAACACCGGGATTTTCGCTGAACAGCACTTTTACACTGTCAGCTTCGCCAATACCGGTCAAATCAAGTGTCATTCCCGAATAATTGTCGGCAAAGCACATTTCGAGCAGCGTGGTAATTAAACCTCCCGAAGAAATATCGTGTCCGGCCAGGATGTTTTTGTTCTCGATGCAATCCTGAATGGCGTTGAAAGCCGAAATGAAGTAGGCCGAATCGGCCACTGACGGAGCTTCATTGCCCAGTTTATTGATGATCTGGGAGAATGCACTTCCGCCCAGACGACGGTTCATTCTGGAGAAATCAACGAAATAAACCGATGAATTCGGATTGTTAATCAGAACAGGTTCAACCACTTTTTTCACATCCGACACTTCTCCTGAAGCCGAGACAATCACCGTTCCCGGGGCATAAACTACGCCGTCTTTGTATTTTTGGGTCATCGACATCGAGTCTTTCCCGGTCGGAATATTGATTCCCAAGGCACAGGCAAAATCGCTGGCTGCTTTAACAGCCTTGTAAATGCGGGCATTTTCTCCTTCATTTTTGGCTGGCCACATCCAGTTGGCGCTCAGCGAAACACCTTTCATCTGATCGGTAAGCGGAGCCCAAACGATGTTGGTCAGCGATTCGGCAATCGAAAGCACCGAACCGGCTTCGGCGTCAACCAAAGCAGCAACCGGTGCATGACCAATGGTGGTAGCCAAACCTTTTTCGCCCTGATAATCGAGCGTGATAACCCCTACGTTGTTCAACGGGAGCTGCAATTGCCCGGCACACTGCTGCTTGGCAATACGACCGGTAACCGAACGGTCAACCTTATTGGTCAGCCAGTCTTTACAGGCTACCGCTTCGAGCTGCAAGACGTCTTCGAGGTAAGTTTCTATTTTAGCCTGATCGTATTCCAGATCAGCAAATTTTTCAACACGGGTAGTGTCGGTCAACACGGTTTTTGGCGGTTTCCCGAACATGTATGAGAGCTGCCAGTCGATCGGTTTTTCACCGGTTTTCGAGTTTTCGAAGGTAAACTGCATGTCGCCGGTTGCCTCGCCAATCACGTACATCGGAGCACGTTCACGTTCGGCAATGCGCAGCAACAGCGGCACGTCTTTTTCGTGCATCACCAGCCCCATACGCTCCTGCGATTCGTTGCCAATGATTTCCTTCTGCGAAAGCGTCGGGTCTCCAACAGGAAGTTTAGCTGTATCAATTTTACCACCGGTTGCTTCAACCAATTCAGAAAGGCAATTCAGGTGGCCACCGGCACCGTGGTCATGCACGGTGATAATTGGGTTTTCAGCAGATTCGCTCAAGGCACGAATGGCATTGTAAACGCGTTTCTGCATCTCAGGATTGGCACGCTGAACGGCATTCAATTCAATGTGATTTTCGAATTCGCCAGTCGCCACCGACGAAACGGCTCCTCCGCCCATCCCGATGCGGTAATTGTCACCTCCCAAAAGCACCACTTTATCGCCTTTGGTTGGCTCATCTTTCAAACTGTCTTTTTTCGCGCCAAAGCCGATCCCACCAGCCAGCATGATCACTTTATCGAACCCGTACTTTTTATCGTTTTCGAAATGTTCAAAAGTCAGAACCGATCCGGTAATGATGGGCTGCCCGAATTTATTACCGAAGTCGCTGGCGCCGTTCGACGCCTTGATCAGGATTTCTTCCGGAGTCTGGTACAACCACTCACGTTCTTCGGTGCATTGTTCCCAACTGCGGGCTCCTTCGGTGCGCGGATACGAGGTCATGTAAACGGCAGTTCCGGCAATGGGCAAACTGCCTTTTCCTCCGGCGATACGGTCGCGGATTTCTCCTCCTGTCCCGGTGGCAGCACCATTGAAAGGTTCGACCGTAGTGGGGAAATTATGAGTTTCGGCTTTCAGTGAAAGCACGGTTTCAATATCGGTAACTTCAAAAAAGTCGGGGTTGTCCTGTGTTTTTGGAGCGAACTGTTCGACCACCGGTCCCTGCACAAACGAGCAGTTATCCTTGTATGCCGAAATTATTTTGTTTGGATTTTGCTGTGATGTTTTTTTGATGAGCTGAAAAAGCGACATCTCCTGCTCTACCCCATCAATCACAAAAGTTCCGTTGAAAATTTTGTGGCGGCAATGCTCGGAATTCACCTGTGAAAAACCAAAAACTTCGCCGTCGGTCAGCTTTCGGTTTAACTTTTCGGAAACCGAATTCAGGTATTGCATTTCCTCTTCGCTCAATGCCAGTCCCTCTTTTTCGTTGTAAGCGGCAATATCTTCAATTTCAATGATCGGATCTGGTTTTTTATTGATTGTAAATATGTTCTGATCGAGATTGTGATACAGGGCTTTCAGCATGGGGTCGTAACCTGCAGACTGATCGGCAACCTGAACGTATTCTTCAATTCGTTCAATCCCCTGAATCCCCATATTCTGGGTAATTTCAACAGCATTGGTACTCCAGGGGGTCAGCATCTCCTTGCGCGGACCGACAAACCATCCGGTTAAAACTTCTTCATCGAGTTTTTCGGCCTCGCCAAATAACCAGATTAACTTCTCAATGTCTTCCTGGTTAAGACCTTGTGATGAATTTAAAGCAATAAAAGTGTTTTGGGGAGTTTTAAAGAATAGAATCATCGTCAAATTTTTTGGTACATTTTATTGGCAGACGCCTGAAAATTGAACGTCACAAAGATAAAGATTTCAGATTGAAACCGCCTAAAAAAGTAAATAACAGCACACTGTTAACAATTGGATAAAGGCAGTTTTCCCGAGCATTCGGCGAGAACAGATCCATTCTCGCTGCATGTGGAAAATTTCCCTGCACAGAAAAGTTTAAACGAGTGCTTCTCCGTATCGGATCGGATGCGCACCCGATCCGTGCAGATGAACCTCCTTTATAAAACCAGTAAAGGACCCCATCTATCAAAAAGAGATGAGATCCTTTATTTTCAAAGTTTTTATATAAGACTTTCTACGAGAACAAAGGGATCAGCGTCACATACAAACCTGTAATGATCGCAGTAGTAATTACTCCCGAAATATTGGCACCCAGGGCATCCTGTAGGATAATGGCTTTGGGATTAATTTCGCTGACAGCTTTTTGAGCTACTTTAGCCGTACTTGGCACACAGCTCACCCCAGCAATACCAATCACCGGATTGAACTTACCGCCCGAAAACCAGTAAACGATATAACCGCCCAGCAACCCGCCTATTCCTGATAACAACAAGGCCAGGATTCCCAGCAAAAGCAATGGCAGAATTTTGGGATTCAATATCAGATGCGCTTCGCAAAGGATTCCCAACAAAAAGCCAAGAAAGAAAGTCGATCCGTAAAGCAACGGACCTTTGATAAAATCAACTACCGGCTGGATATCGGCTTCGCGAACTGCGACACCAACAAAAAGCGAGAAGAAAAGAGGTGCGGCCACCGGGAACAACAAACAAAGAATGACACACATTACGACAGCAAACAGTAGTTTCTGTGATGAACTGATCGGATTTGTATTCTTTGGTTTGGGTGGCTGTATCCCCCGGATATGCTTTGGAACTAGCAGTTTGATCAGATATGGATATCCACCGTAGGTAAATCCAAGATATAAGTAAGCTACAATGGTAATCGGCACAAAAAGGTCTTTGGATAGAATCATCGAAGTAAACAATACCATTGGTCCATCGGCGCCGCCAACCATTGCAATAGAGGCGCTGTCGTTCAGGCTCATCCCCATTGCAGAGGCAATTGGCACAACTGCAAATGTTCCAAGTTCAGCAAACAGTGCCAGGAATATACTCAGGAAGGGCCTCCGTAACATGTACCCGACATCAAGTAAAACACCTATACCCATGAATATAAAACAGGCAATCAAACCGTTGGAAAAGGTAAAGGTATAAATTGGCTGAAGCCAGTTGATCTGCAGGACATTCATCAAGTCGTCGGGATTGGTAAGCAATGGATCTACAAACAAGTTACCTTGTTTTCCACCGGGCAAAAACATTACCCCCGCGTTAATAGTAGCCATTCCCAGCCCCATAGGAATCATCAGCAGAGGTTCAAGAACCTTTTTCTTACCGAGATAAATCAGGAATAACCCCAGTGCCATTAAAGCAACCCTGGCTAAAAACATTGTCATTCCTCCGGTGAATAAAGTACCCACTCCCTGGAATAAGGTTCCCAAATCAATTTTTTCCATGATAATACTGATAGAGTTCTTTATTTGATTCGTCGTTTATTGTACCTGTTTTGCCATCATCCTTAGAGGCAAGGTCGTGTTTCAGAAACTTTTTCATAAACCCCGGTCCAGAAGTTCGGGGGTCTCTGGGTGTTAAGAACCATCTGATAATCCAGATTATGGCTGCAACAAAGAAACCCGTTGCAAATGCCAGTAAGGCTGAGATTAAAACAAAGTAAGTTGCGTTCATATAGCTTCAAATATATTAAAGGGGCATCGACTATCCCAAAAAACTTAACAGAATACCTGCAGCCACAGCCGAGCCCATAACCCCGGCGACATTAGGCCCCATGGCGTGCATTAGCAAGTGGTTGGTTTTATCATATTCCAACCCGGCGATATGTGAAACCCGGGCTCCATCAGGAACAGCTGAAACACCAGCATTACCGATCAACGGATTCATCTTGTGCCCTTCCTTCAGGAACAGGTTAAAGAACTTGACAAACAAAATTCCGCCCGTGGTGGCAATAACAAAGGCAACTGCACCAAGACCAAATATACCAAGTGTTTTCAAGGTTAAAAACGTATCGGCCTGAATGGATGCACCCACCATCAATCCAATCAGGATGGTAACCACATCAATCATCGGACCTTTGGCTGTTTCGGCCAAACGACGGGTCACCCCACTCTCGCGCAAAAGGTTTCCGAAAAACAGCATCCCCAGTAAAGGTAAGCCGGTGGGAACAGTAAACGTTGTAAGCAACATCCCGGCAATGGCAAAAACGATCTTCTCGGTTCGCGACACGGCACGTGGTGGTTTCATACGGATTACCCGTTCCTTCTCGGTAGTGAGCAGGCGCATTACCGGAGGCTGAATTACCGGAATAAGTGCCATAAAAGTATATGCCGAAATAGCTACAGCACCAATCAATTCAGGAGCAAGTTTCGAGGCCAGATAGATTGCAGTAGGGCCATCTGTACTTCCGATAATCCCAATAGCGCCGGCTTCGGCTGTGGTATAGCCCAACAAAAGGGCAATACTATAAGCGCCAAAAACGCCTAACTGAGCAGCAGCGCCTATTAATATCAGCTTTGGATTTGAGATTAGCGCTGAAAAATCAGTCATAGCCCCAATACCCAAAAATATCAAAGGTGGATAAATGCCTTGAAGAACTCCCATGTTCAGGTAATTCAAGACACTTCCGGATTCGTTGATGCCAATGTGAAAACCCGGAGCAAAAGCAACGTTTCCGAGAAGGATCCCAAAACCTATGGGGACAAGAATAATGGGTGCAAATCCCCTGGCAATGGCCAGGTAAATAAAGCACACCCCAACAATGATCATCAGGATATGCCCAACGGTCATATTGGAAAAAGCCGTAAACTGCAGGAATTGCCCAATATGATCAGCGATTAATCCGAAGAAGTCGCTCATAGCTTATTCTCCTATAATTAAAAGCACATCACCTTCCATCACATTATCGCCTTTTTGTTTCAGGACAGATACCACTTTCCCTGTTTTGTCGGCTTCTATATTGTTTTCCATTTTCATGGCTTCGAGCATGACCAGTTTCTGGCCCATCTTCACCACATCGCCTTCTTTGACAAATATATCGAGAATTACGCCTGGCAGCGGAGATTTGATACTGCCGGTTCCTTTGGGTCCAGACGGGCTGCTGGTTTTGGCAACAGCCGGATGTATATCGGTTGAAGGAACTGCGACTTCCCTGACCAGTTTGGGCGTTTTTTCCACCTTCAGTTCCTTATCAACCACAACATGGTAAAGAGTTCCATTTACTTCTACATCAGCCACATTATTTTCAACATTGAGAATTTCGGTCTCGTATTGATTTCCGTTAATGGTAAATTTGAATTTTTTCATATTGCCCAAATATTTTAACGAGGATTTTTTCTTAACATGTAAATTTTGGAACTCCAGGGCGAATAGTTTCTGGAAACCTTTTGAATGGTCAAAACAGTATTTTCCTGGTCGTGCATTTCGTTTTGGTACAGAAATAAAGCAGTAGCAATGGCGGCATTAAGCTCACCCGACATTTCAGTTTCTTTATTAAAACCGGCATCTCTGGTTTTAGAAGCTCTTCTAAAGAAGATTTTTCCAATAACTTTATAAACCAGAAGCAATAAAGTTAATGCACCAAAGATGACAAGCATGGCTGTCAAAGCCATCTCAAAACCCGATGAGTTATTGGCGACCCCCGCCTTTCTCTGGGCAGATTGGGAAGTATTTTCATTTTTTGTTCCCGGAGTAGAACTGGTAAGAAAAGCCCATGTATTTTCATATTCTGATGTTTTTCCATAGGTGACATCAGCTTTTTGCGGCTGCGGAATATCCAGTTTATCAATCAGGATCCCATCCGCATCAAAAAGAGCAATGTTTTTTGCATTTTTCAGGTCGAAATTTAAATGGGAAAGTCCTTTCTGCGGTTGATGATCAGCAAAGAAAATAATAAAACCTTTACCAGGAACTGATGTTCCGGGATTGCCGTCCTGAATACAATATTTTGTAGGGTTATTTAAATCGTCGGTCAAATAGCAACCACCGATATCGACAGAATTAGAAGTCGAGTTATAGATCTCGATCCAGGCACTGTGACGCCCATAATCATCTACAATGCTTGAATCATTATAGACTAAAATTTCATTAAACCTTAAACCAGAAACTGACTTCGCTAAAGCGGAGCCAGTTTCTGCAAAGACCAATAAGAGAACGGCAATTCCATAAAATAAATGCTTAATTCTACTTGACATGGTCGGTTATTTTTACAATGGGATATTGGTGTGTTTTTTAGCTGGCATAACGTCTTTCTTCGTAGCCAGGGCCTGAAGAGCACGGATGATCCGGAAGCGGGTATTACGTGGTTCGATAATATCATCAATATAACCGTATTTGGCTGCATTGTATGGGTTAGCGAATTTGTCTTTGTAATCTTCTTCTGCTTTTGCGATGAAGGCACTACGTTCTGCATCATCGGCAATAGCAGCAATTTTCTTGCTTTGAAGAACTTCAATGGCACCTTTGGGACCCATTACAGCAATTTCACCGGTTGGCCATGAGTAATTGATATCTCCACGCAAATGTTTCGAGCTCATTACGCAATATGCACCACCGTAGGATTTCCGAAGGATAACCGTTACTTTAGGCACAGTAGCTTCGCCAAAAGCAAAAAGCAATTTTGCACCGTGAGTTATGATACCGCCGTATTCCTGTGCTGTTCCCGGGAGGAATCCAGGTACATCAACCAAAGTAACCAGTGGAATATTGAAAGCGTCGCAGAAACGCACAAAACGAGCGGCTTTGCGTGAAGCATTGATATCGAGAACTCCAGCTAGGTAGTTGGGCTGGTTGGCAACAATACCAACAGATACCCCATTGAAACGGGCAAATCCGACTACGATATTTTGTGCATAATTGCGGTGAACTTCAAGGAATTCGTGGTGGTCAACGATCGCATGAATAACATCTTTTACATCGTATGGTTTGTTTGGATTATCTGGGATTACGGAATTCAGAGAATCTTCCAAACGATTGATTGGGTCATCACACGGAAGAATAGGAGCATCTTCGAGATTATTCTGCGGCATGTAGCTCAACATTTTACGAATCAGCATGATACCTTCTTCTTCATTTTCAGCAATGAAATGAGATACCCCGGATTTTGAGCCATGAACCGAAGCTCCTCCAAGTTGCTCATCAGTAACAACCTCGCCGGTAACTGTTTTAACAACCTTTGGACCAGTTACAAACATGTAGCTGGTATTTTTGCTCATAATGATGAAGTCAGTCAAAGCCGGAGAATAAACAGCGCCACCGGCACATGGTCCGAAAATGGCTGAAATCTGCGGAATAACTCCAGAAGCCATGATGTTACGCTCAAAGATTTCGGCATAACCAGCCAAAGCTGTTACCCCTTCCTGAATACGGGCGCCACCTGAGTCGTTAATACCAATTACAGGCGCACCAACTTTCATGGCCATGTCCATTACTTTGCAAATTTTCTGAGCATAAGTTTCCGACAAAGAACCACCAAAGACGGTGAAATCCTGAGCAAAAATATAAACTACGCGGCCATCGATAGTTCCCTGACCTGTAACAACACCATCGCCCAGGAACTTTGTTTTTTCCATCCCAAAGTTGTCGCAACGATGGGTTACAAACATATCGTACTCTTCAAAACTACCTTCATCCAACAGCA
Source organism: uncultured Odoribacter sp. (assembly GCA_964488805.1). GTDB lineage: Bacteria > Bacteroidota > Bacteroidia > Bacteroidales > Prolixibacteraceae > Aquipluma. The sequence goes on from CAZAVU010000033.1 coordinate 30,819, forward strand.
TATTGATGCGTTCACGAGCAGTCAACTTACCTTTATTATGCTGGGCTTCAATTCTTTTCTCACCACCTCCGAGTTTTGCTTCAACACGAAGATCGATAAGCTGTTTAACTTTATCTTGATTTTTCATTGGGAATAAAGATGAAATGGATTATTTATCAGAGCACAATTCAGTTAATACTCCCAAAGTTGATTTTGGATGAAGGAACCCGATATTTAAACCTTCAGCACCTTTACGACTGGTTTTGTCAATCAGTTGAACGCCATTGGCTGAAACATCAGTCAATGCTTCGTTTACGTTTTCAACGGCAAAAGCCAGGTGATGAACACCAGGACCTTTTTTTTCGATGAACTTACCGATAGGGCCTTCCGGATCTGTTGATTCAAGAAGTTCGATTTTGGTTTGGCCCACTTTAAAGAAAGCTGTTTTTACTTTCTGATCAGCCACTTCTTCAATGGCATAACATTTTAACCCTAAAACTTTCTCGTAATAAGGAATAGCGTCTTCGAGTTTGGCAACAGCAATACCAATGTGTTCAATATGAGATATTTCCATTTTTGTGTAAGTATTAATTAATAAAGGATAATAATCTAATTCCAGCGCTGCAAAAATACGACCACATTATTTCATTTTTAACCAGATTGCTCAAATATTCGAATAATGATCAAGTGTTATGCAGCAGCAAATAAAAATAATAATTAAAGATACGGAAGTTTTGTAAGTCTTTTATTTGAGTCGATCAGTTATAATCAACAAACAACTCCAAAGCAGAAAAGAACAGAAGGCAGACTATTCGCCTGCCTTCCTTATTTCACTAATAGTTATTTTTTACAAAATGATAATGCGATCCGAAACGTTCAAATGCTGCTTTATCCAAAGCTTCGCGATGTTCAGGATGAGCCACTGAAGTCAGCAACCTGGCACGTTCCTGAAGTGTTTTTCCATACAAATTCACCGCACCATATTCGGTTACCACCCAGTGCATATTCGAACGTGTACTAACAACACCAGAACCTTCAAGCAGGGTCGGACTAATTTTTGAGACGCCTTTATTTGTGACTGAAGGAATTGCAATAATCGGCTTGCCACCCTTTGAATGACCTGCTCCACGAATAAAATCAATCTGGCCTCCAACACCTGAATAATGTTTGATACCAATTGAATCAGCACATACCTGGCCTGTTAAATCAATAGCCAAAGCAGAGTTGATTGCAGTTACTTTATCATTTAAACGAATAATATGCACATTGTTTGTATGACCAACATCCATCATTGCGACCATTGGATTATCGTCAACAAAGTCATACAGAGCTTTGGTACCCATCAGGAATGATGCAACCATTCTTCCTTTATCAATTGTTTTGCATTTCCCGTTAACGACACCTTTTTCAACCAAAGGAATAATGCCGTCTGAGAACATTTCTGTATGAACTCCCAAATTTTTATGATTTCCCAATTGTGCTAAAACCGCATTTGGAATTCCACCTATACCCATTTGTAAACAAGCACCATCTTCAACCAAAGCGGCTACATTTTTTCCAATCTGGATTTCTGTTTCTGTAAGTTCGGCAAGTCCATGTGCATACAGTGGAATGTTATCCTCAACAAAGATATCAATGTCGTCGATGTTAATCATTGCATCGCCCCAACAACGAGGAACATTAGGATTTACGGCAGCAATAACGACATCAGCACATTCGATGGCAGCCAGAGTTGCATCAACCGAAGTTCCCAACGACACATAGCCGTGTTTGTCAGGAAGCGAACACATCACCATAGCAACATTAACTTTCAGGTAGCCTTCACGAATCAGTTTCTGTGTTTCGCTCAGGAATACAGGGATGTAATCGGCATAACCGGCTTGTGTTTGTTTACGCATGTTTCCGGCAACAAAAAATTGTTCGCTGACAAATATCCCTTCAAACTCCGGATCTGCATAATCAACTTTTCCTTCAATGTGAATATGTTGAATTTTAACATCATAAAGTTCTCCATTGCGACCACGTTCAACCATAGGTTTAATCAAGGTGTGAGGAGTAACCGCCACCGAGCTAAGATGAACCCTGTCGCCTGATTTAATAACTTTTACCGCTTCTTCTGGAGATACATATTTTATTTGTTTCATAAATGTGATTTTGAATGAATTACCTTAAAAATCGCCGACAAAGATAAAGATTAATTTTTCAAACAACCGTGACGAAAATCCTATTTAAACCGGTTCTGGATAAATGAACAGGTATGTAAATTTAGTGTTAAGAAAAGAGGACGAATACAATAGGTAGCACTCGTTAAGCTGACGATTGAATCTAATTAAAAGGGAACGTCTGCTGAAAAAATTCAGCAGACGTTCCCCATTTTTAAGATAAAAGTCTTACAGCAGTTATTTCTTTCCGTTCTTCTCCAAAGAAGTTATAGCTTCCTGGGCTTTTGCATTTTCGGGATCGATCTCTAGAAGCTTTTTCCAATATTCAATCGAAGTGGCTTTATCTTCCTTCATGTAATAATAGAATCCAAAATAGGAATAAATTTCAGTAAGCTGCGGTTTATTCTTTTCAGGTTCTTTAATAAGGATTTCCAAAGCTTTTTCATAAAATGGTTTGGCCAAACCCAGAGTGGATTCCTGATCAATTTGTGAATTAACGCGTGCTCTCCAGAAAGTACCCAAATATGAGTTTGGTGAATATGTTTCCACTTTGGCAAACAAAGAATCAGAAACATGATACAAATTCATCTTTTTTAAAGAATCAGTCTTAACATCAATACTGTTAGCGGTAGAATAGTAAGCCTTTCCTAAGTTGAAGTAATCAGAAGTTACAATGGTTGGTTTCTTTTTAAGGAATTCGCAACTATACTTAAGCCCCTGTTCATATAGTTTCAATTTGTTTGAGGACTTGGCCAACTCATCATAAACCTGATATTGATTGGAATCTTTTTCCAAAGCTAATTTATAATTTACAATAGCCAAAGAGTCATTTCCAACTGCACTAAGCATTTTTCCATAATAGGAATAATCATCAGGAAGAATTTTATCGCTCGGAACCAAAGTAAAGAATTTATCCATTATGCTCTTCCCGTTAACCAGATCTTTATTTTCATAACTGATATAGCCCAATAACCTTAAAAATACATAATCATTCGGATTTTGAGCAGCCAGCTTATCAATCATGGCTCTTGCTTTATCGTATTGTTTGTCGAAGAATAGGCTATATGCGTAGTGAGTGACATCATTATCCTCAGTAACATTTTTAAAGTACGTTGCAAAACTATTTACAGCTTCAGAATATTTCTGATTGTCGTAGTATAACTCGCCCAGACTCTTGTAAGCTGTCCAGTAATTAGGATTAATTGCGATAATCTTGTTAATGTATTCAACTGCCTGATTAAAATTTCTAGCATTAGCCATAATCTTAGACTGATACAAATAAGCGTCAAACTGATTCTTATCAAAGTAGATTGCACGCTCAAACTGAAGTGAAGCATCACTGGTATTATTCTTATCCAGTTCGATTAATCCATTTAACAAGTATGCAGAAGCATTTTTTGAATCAACTCCAATAGCTAAATTAATATATCTTTTAGCATCATCAAGTTTCTTGGGAGTTTGATCATAGAACATTTTTGCAATGCTGATCAATGCAGTAGCATCTTTCTTCGACTTCTTAACCGCATCTTTAAAGTACAATTCAGCCTGTGCCGGATTAGAGAGCAAACTTACTTTACCCAAACCTGCATAATTTCCTGCATAGGAAGAATTAGCATCAAGTCCCTTTTGATAATATTCTTTTGCTGAATCAATTTTCTTCAAATAATAACTACACTCACCCATACCAAAATAAGCAACAGCATTCTTTGGATTAGCCTTCAGCAAGGCATCAAAAACCTGTTGTGCTCCCTGGTAATCATTCTGATTTAATTTTAAGAACCCATCTGTTTCAGTTTGTGCAACAACAGTAGTTACCACAAAAGCAAATAGGAATGTTAAAAAAGCTAGTCTCTGTTTCATTTATTATTCATTTTTAATTTTTACAAGTCGTTGAAAATCAAATTCGGGTTTAAGTCCATCGCGATAAATAATTTTTTGACCGCGTTCACTTGTTAGATGTGCGAGAAACCCACGAGCCAAACTGGCAGCAGGATCCGTATATATAGCATAAACTCTTCTTGTCAAAGGATAAACGAGATTAAACATTGTACCTAATGTAGGTCTGAAACTATTCGTGCTATCAGTAAAAGCAGCCGAAGAAACCCCCAGCAAATTTATCTTCTTTAAGGTTGCCTGAACAGCAGTGTTGTCATTTTCACTAATCCAGTTGAACCCGACAAATCCGATTGCATTAGGATCATTAATGACACTTTCAATCACTTTACTATTGTTACCGGCAAAACTAATATTACCGGAAATTTTTTTATTCAATTTCAGAGAATCATTGAGGGACCGGATAATTCCCGATGATTCCGTATCAAAAACCTGTTTGATGGTTCCTGACATTTCAGAACCTTTAACCTGGTTCCAATCCAAAACATTACCCGACAATATCTGTGCTAGTTGCCGGGTAGTAACTGCTTTAAGTTTATTAGCCGGATGTACAATAACCGCTATCGCATCGTATGCAAACGGAATTGACTCCGGGACAATTTTTTTATTTTTTAAATACTCAATTTCAGATTCATTTAAAGGTCTCGAAACAATAGCAAGCCTTATTTTTTCCTGAAGTATTTGATTAATTGCATCGTATTCCGACACATAATTACATTCAACTCTCGCATACTGATAAATGCTGTGAAAAACATCCAGTTCTGCATTCATTAAGGGCTTCAACGATTCATCGGCAGCAATAACTCCATTTCCCGATAACATCGTTTCTGGTATTTTATTCTTACGATTGCAACCGGAATTCAGGAACAACAATCCAAAAACAACCAAAATATAGTATTTTCTAGCACTCATCTTCTTGCTTTTCTATGGAATCATTGTACGATTTATAACCTCGGTACCCCCGGAATATTCCGTAACCAACCATAACAATACCAAACAGCCCTATACTAATATTTGGCTCCTTCTGCCAAACTAAATATTTTAGAAGCAGAAGGATGCCAAATACTATATACATAACCGCAATAAATAAAGCATAGATAATCTTTGCGATTCCAAGTTTCATTTTTATTGCAGTACAAAATTAATTGGAACAGTAAAACTAACCCGAACTGCTTCCCCGTTTTGTTTTCCGGGAATCCATTTAGGCATAGACTTTACAACCCGAATAGCTTCCTTATCAAGCGAAGGGTCAACTCCACGAGTCACCTTTACGTTCGAGATTCCACCATTCGTATCAACAACAAAGCTTACAAAAACCTTGCCTTGAATACCATTTTCCTGGGCAATTGTGGGATATTTCACCGAAGTTGCAAGGAACTTACGCAAAGCAAGTTCACCACCAGGGAATTCAGGCATTTGTTCTACAAAGCTATAGGGAGTAGAGGTGGTATCTTCACCAACAATGGTATTGTTGAGTTCGGCAATATCCACACCATTCACTTCATCGGTTCCTTTCACGTCAGCAATCGAAATGGTAACTTCGGTTTTGGTAAGTTCTTCCTGAGTTTTGATTACTTCATCTTCCTGAACTTCTTCATCGGGCTTAATGACCGGTGGAGTAAATTTAATCGAAGATTTCAACGGTGGAGCAGTAGGTTTTTCAATAACGATATCCTTTGGCTTTTCGATCTTTTTCTGATCAATTGCAATATCAGACAAAGTCGTTACCTCAACCATCCGTTCCTTTTTGTTACCCAGTACCTGCTTATATAAAGTAGGTAAAGTAATAACCAGGATCAAAAATACCAGGGCACCTATTATACCCCATTTATGACGCCGCGAGCTGTCTTTCCTTAACTGGAAAGCACCATATTCCTGATTTCGACCAATAAATAAAAGGTCGACCCAGGCTTCGTTAAACAAGTTTATTTTTTGAGACATAGAACTGTTTATAAGTTTTACTACTTCGCCGAACTGTCTTTTTTACCAATCAGTTCGAGGTCATAAGGGGTAACATCCACTATCGCATAACGAGCTATACTACAAATCGCCATTTCGTCGAGTATGTCAACCAGATTTTTATAGGTCGATTCATCAGTTGCTTTAATCACAATGATGGGAGCTGTTTTTGAAGCCTTATATTCCGACAACCGCTTCGTAAAGTCTTCCTCACTAACTTTTTTGTCGGCTTTATCCTTCTTTAATTGTTCAACATTCTTGATTACTTCAAGGTTTCTTGTCACCAACATTTTCCGAATTCCTTCTGAAGAATAATCAGTTTTCTCAACCTGGGGGTCAACGCCATTTTCCTGCGTCCCAAAGTAATAGAAAAGCTTGTCTTCCTTGCCAAGCACAATTGTAATTGCCTGAGAAGCTTTCACTTTATTCTGATCTTCTTCCTGAACTTTATCATTCGAAGGCACGCTTAATTCCATCGTCTGAGGTTTAATCATCGATGTTGTAAGCATGAAAAAGGTAATCAGCAAAAACCCAAGGTCTACCATCGGTGTCAAGTCGACTCGGGTACTGAGTTTCTTCGGAGCTGGTTTACCGCCTTTATTGCCTTTTTCGGCAACTTGCATTTCAGCCATTGTACTTTCCTTTCTTAATTAGTTGAAACTGAAGCCACTTCAAGGCTGGTGATCAAATTATATCTATTCTGCCTAATATCCTGAAGCGATTTCATGATATCTTTTACAACCTTGTAAGGTGTTTTTTGATCGGCTTTTATAGCAATCCTCAGCTCTGGATTTACTTGCATGGCAATCTTCATCCATTCCTTAAACTGATTGTTGATTGAATCAGTTGGAATACCGATTGCGGCTTCTTTACTATCCCTTGCTTCCGGTTTCAAAGCAAGGAAGGCTTTCATTTTTTCGATTGGCACCCCGGCCATGTTGATCGTACTGAATACTTTCAATTCTTTTTCATCGAAAGTAAGGTTGTAAGCTTTACCAACATTTTCGAGTACATCTCTCCGATCCTTTTGCGTATCAACCCCAAAGAAAACTCTACCATCTGGATCAATCAGCACAGTGGCAATGTTTCTTTCCGGAATCTTGAATTCGGAAATTGACGAAGGTACTGAAACAACGATCGGTTCTTTTGCAACAAAATTGGATGTCAACATGAAAAACGTAAGCAATAAAAAAGCCACATCACACATCGCAGTCATATCGACTGTGGTGCTCTTTCTGGGTACTTTTACCTTTGGCATTTTTATCGGATCTTATTGATTTTTTGCAGCAAAAGTATTAACGATGGTGAAACCAGCTTCGTCAATTGAATAAGTGATCTTGTCAATTTTTGTAGTGAACACGTTGTACATGATAATTGCAAGAGCTGAAGTACCAATACCAAAAGCTGTGTTGATCAAAGCTTCAGAAATACCGGCAGCCAAAGCAACAGAGTCAGGTGCACCTGCATTGGCCAAAGCGGAGAATGCCTTGATCATACCGATTACTGTTCCAAGAAGTCCCATCAGAGTTGCAACAGAAGCAATAGTTGACAAAACAACCAGGTTTTGTTCCAAAGCCGGTAATTCCAATGAAGTTGCTTCTTCAATTTCTTTCTGGATCGAAACAATCTTCTGATCCTTTGGAAGAGCTTTTTCTTTTTCCATTTCCTGGTATTTTACCAAGCCTGAATAAATAACATTGGCAACTGATCCTTTTTGTTTGTTACAAGCATCTTTTGCCTCTTCAATTTTACCACCATCCAAGGAGCCGTTAATTTGAGTCATGAAATTTACCGCACTTCCCTTACCTGAAGCTTTGCTGATAGCAAGTAAACGTTCAACACTGTATGCCAAAACAGTCAACAACAAAGTGATGATAATTGGCACAATCTGTCCCCCTTTGTAAATAATACCATAATAGTTTCCTGGTAATGGTTGATTGGCGTTATTTCCACCAATAAAGTTGGCGCCATCGCCGAACACAAATACATAAACCAGAATTGCTGCTAGCAATGACACTGGAATAATAGCTGTTGAAAAACTTGCCTTAAAGCTTTTCGAAGATTTTTTGTTTGATTTCATCGAGATTTAATTTAATTTAATTACATGAATTATAATGATTAAAAAATTTATAATTTTTGAAGCCACGAATATACATTTTACAAAGAATTCAAACAATGTTTATGACAAGTCAAACAACATTTTTTCAAAAACATTCCAACTATTTTGACCGATCAATAAAAAAACAAAAATACAACCACTTGTCAAACAACACCATATAACTTCCTGAAAATTTTAAGAATAAACTACAATCGCCCACTAAAACATCTTTTTACAATCGCCTACTAAATTTTTCAATCGAACTTGCAGAGAGAAAAATCAAACGGAAGTCAAAGAAAAAACGGTTTTTTTTCAGACAAAAATCTGAATTTTAGCCATCAAAAACGGTGCCAACAGCATCTGCATTAATTAATTGTTACCTCAAAAAGGATGTTTGATAACGTAAAATTAACACTAAAAGAACAATATTTGCTCCTTAACTGAATCTATTGCTGAATTTTGACTGGAAATACAATGCGCTTCCATGATTCAAATTTATTTGTCGCCAAAATCGAAAATTCTCTTTTTTCAGCATTCTTCAACCAGATAACAGTCGCATCTGTCGGGTTCGAAGTGACCTTCACTCCTCCTGAAACTTCAATGAGTGCCGGAAATCCGTTGGTGACTTCATAGTTGAATGGCTTCAGATCAGTTTTTGACGAAACCGTAAGCTGGCTTGCAGGCAGCTCTATGTAGGGCGATGTTTCCTCATAAAAGAACTTTGTCACCTGATAGGTTATCGTATCCATGTATTGGTTTAACGTGTTGTAACTCTCCAACTCAGGTTCATGATCAAGTCCACTTAGCGAGACTAACCGATTTCTGATGCCGAACATCTTCAGCCGGTCATGTATCGGTTTTGATCCATACATTTTATCCATCAGCAGCCGGTTTACCATCATCGAATTCTGGAACGGGTAGTCATATCCGTAAGGTACTACCTTGTCTGCAGTACCATGAATCGACAGCACGGAAATCTGCTCGCCCTTATCAATGATATTCAAATCGGAAACAGCCCCCCACATATTGGCAACAGCTTTAATTTCAAATGATTCAGAATACTTGTTCCCCGAAGCTTCAATTTTCGTTACCAGGCCTTCTTTCTCAGCTTCAAGAATGCGTGCTGGCCGCTCATTATTATTCATGAAGGCTACATTTAGCGATGCCACAGCCCCGGCACTTGTTCCTCCGACATAAACCTGCGTAGGGTCAATCCCAAGTCCTTTGGCATTATGGGCCAAAAAACGAAGAGCCGCATGAGCATCCTGAATAGCCCGATAGGCACTCATTTCAACATCGCTGGCAAGTAGTTTAAAACCTAACCGGTAATCAATGGAAGCAACCAAATAACCACATTTAGCCAAAGAGGTAGCAAGCGATTTTTCAGCAGCCGATTCTTTGCTCCCAATATAAAATGCCCCTCCATGTATAAGCATGACTAAAGGCCTGTTTTTAAAAATATCAGTCTTGGGATAATATATGTCCATATTAAGATCGAGCAACTCCGGATCTTTCAAAGACTTAACCAAGCCTTTACGCAACACTTCGATATATGGATCGTCAGAATATGGAGAACTGGTCCAGAAACCTCTAGCTTTCCCATACAGGATATTACTTTTGACTTCCACCCCGCTGAAAATTTCGCTCTGATAACGTTCTGTCGGATTTACATGAAATTCGGGACGGCGCACAAAACTCAGACTGACTTTGGGACGTCCAAAAAAAATAAAACGTTTCTTGCGGTTTTTGAGCGCCAAAGTTGCATCAATTGTCGAATCATTCATATTCACCGACTTCACCTTCCCGAGGTACAAATCAGACTGGAACGTTGAATGTTTCCCGGAGTTACTGAACAAAAATGTATGGCCATCTTCCACTGCCTTACCCCGATTTAAAACAAAATAACCTTTTACCACAGAAGAATCGGTTTCTTCAGTCACTAAAATAACCTGATCGTTCCCAATTTTCCCGTCATAGATGCCTTTATCCGGATAACTTTTCAGGGCAGCAAAAGTTGGAAAATGAATTAACGGATTAAACAGCACCACAACGATAAAAATCCGTTCGAATAGTTTATTTTTTGTTTTCATCTTAACCAAATCATTTGTTTAAATGTTAATATATTGATACTTCGTCAACATGAATTTCAATTAAAATGCAAGAACTCATTGGAGATAAGCATAGAGCGATTAGGTAAGTTAGCTGATTTATCCCTGATACACACAGCGACTGAAGACCAATGGATATTTTGAGGGCACAAAGTTTCTAAAAAAACTCAAACATTCAAACCAACAAAAGACAATACTGATTCAAAAAGCTGTCAGCCATGATATCCGAGCAAATCATCCCATTAATATTAGGAATAAGACCCGAATTTCTAATCTTCGCATTAACGCTCCTGGGAGTGGCCTTTTTTCACCGGCACACACTTTGGGTTTCGCTAACAGGGCTAGCATTCATCCTGATTTTCAAATTTGCTTTTGTTCCCGGATTCGATCTTTCAGAACACATCTTCGGAAAAGCTCCTTTTATCGACCAGATTTTAAACAAAGAAATGCGTGCAGGTGAGTGGAGCACGTTACTCAACTTGCTGGGACTTTTAATCGGATTTGCTTTACTTGCCCGTCAATTTGAAGAATCCAAAATTCCGGAATATCTGCCTGATTTATTGCCCAACGACTGGAAAGGACCACTTTCATTATTAATTGTCGTTTTCATTCTCTCCTCATTTCTCGACAACATTGCCGCCGCCCTGATTGGAGGAACGATTGCCACGGTAGTTTTCGACGGCAAAGTACACCTTGGCTATATTGCAGCTATTGTTGCAGCCAGCAATGCCGGAGGATCAGGAAGTGTTATTGGCGATACCACAACAACCTTGATGTGGATCGAAGGGGTCGATGCGTTTAATGTCCTACACGGTTACATTGCAGCCCTGACAGCTTTGGCTTTTTTCTCGGTATTTGCTGCTATTCAACAAGACAAATATCACCCCATTCAAAAAAATGCAAAAAACAAGGTCCAAATCGATTGGGTGCGGGTAGCAATAGTTGCTCTGGTTCTGCTTTCCACCATTCTCACCAATATCCTCTTCGATTTTCCGGCTTTGGGAGTATGGATTGCTATCGGATTGGGAACATTCTTCAGGAATACCGACTGGGAAGAAGGTCTAAAATCTATCCCGGGGTCAATCTTTTTGATAGCCCTGGTCACCTGTGCCTCTCTGATGCCGGTAAACGAGCTTCCGGCCGCATCATGGCAAACCGCATTCTCTCTCGGATTCGTTTCTTCTGTTTTCGACAACATTCCACTTACTAAACTGGCACTCGAACAAAACAGCTACGATTGGGGAATGCTGGCATATTCCGTAGGGTTTGGAGGATCTATGATCTGGTTTGGATCTTCGGCAGGTGTGGCTATCACAAACAGATTTCACGAGGCCCGTTCTGTTTTCAACTGGATCAGATCGGGATGGCACATCCTCGTTGCTTATATTCTTGGGTTCTTTGTTTTGCTTGGTTTAATGGGCTGGGAACCTCAGATAATCTGAACACAAACGAAGACTTTTATATTTTCAGAGAAAGCTTCTGTCTCAGGTACTCAGAAATCGGAAAATTTCGTCTAAATATTTGTATCCTTGCAAATCGATTAACTTAAACAACTATCCATGAAAAAGCTTACTTTTCTAATCTGTCTGATGCTCATTTTTGCATGCTCAGGCATTGGTCAAAATCAGAAAATCAATGTGCTGGTCTTCTCCAAGACCGTTGGGTTCCGGCACAATTCAATCTCGGCAGGGATCAAAATGATGAGCGATCTGGCCCAGGAACGAAAATGGGTACTGACTTCCACTGAAAACGCGGACCTTTTCACGCCTGAATTTCTTAAAAACTTCGATGTTGTGGTGTTTCTAAATCCGACTCTAGATGTTCTTAACGAACAACAGCAAAAGGCATTCGAAGCATTCATGAATACAGGCAAAGGGTTTGTCGGAATTCACGCTGCTGCCGATTGCGAATACGACTGGGCCTGGTATGGTCAGTTGAACGGAGCTTTTTTCAGAACTCATCCGAAAGCTCAAACGGCAACAGTAATCTTTGAAAACACCGGTCATCCATCAATGGCTCCTTTTAAAGAATTGCAAACCTATCGGACTTTTGATGAATGGTATAGTTTCAAGGAAAATCCACGGGCAAAAGTTCATGTATTGGCCCGACTGGACGAAACCTCGCTGGACGAAGCCACTCTGAAAGATGACAAATGGAAAATGGGCGACCACCCACTAATCTGGTACCAGGAAACTGGTAATATCCGGTCTTTCTACACCGTTTTTGGCCATACTCCTGAAGCATTCCTGGATCCGAAAGTAAAGGAACATATTGGATGCGCCGTCGATTGGGTTGCAAAAAGGAATTAAATTCCAATATCAAATTCGCTAAACTGAAATGAGGCCGTCTCAAAACAAAATTTGAGGCGGCCTTTCTTTTTTTACAATTTTCTTA
>CAZAVU010000034.1:0-2174 GCA_964488805.1 uncultured Odoribacter sp.
TACACCTTCACATAATCGACAAGGAAAACATCGGGGAAGATGGTTTTTTCGAGGCTTTTCCGTGTTTCCGGAAGTTCCATGCTCAGGATCAGGTATTCGGGAATGTTGGAAATTCCGCGGGTTTCTTCATGAAATTTATACCCGTCGATGAAGAAGGCATATTTCCCGGAAGTCCACTCGAAACCAAAGGTATGGAAACCTTTGCTCAATCCTTTCAGGTAACTTTTCATCGGCCCGATGGATTGCATGTTTGGCCCATAAGCCCAGTGAAGCGCATGAGTTATGGTATCGGTCCCGATCTCTTTAAAAAACTCGAAGATGTCCATTTCTGTCCCGTATTTCGACGGATCGGCACCCTGCGAAATCATAGACGACTGTAACCAGAAAGCAGCCCACACGCCTATCGATTCCTGAAGTTGGGCGCGGCACTCGAAGTACCCGTATTTCGGGTTAAAATGATTGGCTGTCCCGACCGCGCTACCCAGAATGCTATCGCCTTTTTGCAGGGCATAGAGTTTCAGGCAGCCGTTTTCCACTTTCACCGCTTCGGCCGAATTATAACCGAGCCGCCGGGGACCAACGCCCCTGACGTTCCATTTGGTCGTATCGAGTTCGCGTCCGTTGAACTGATCTTCCCAGATCAGCTTGTAGCCCATCGATTTGGGCGTTACCCGTTTTTGCGACAGGGCATTGTTTGTTACCTTTTTTTGTGCCACTCCTGAAGTGACCACAACAAACAGGGAAATGATGATTAGCAGGTTTCTCATATATAGGATTTCAATTTTCTTTCAACAAGTTAAAGTGGCGCAATATATACCTCCAGAGGCTTTAACGATTTTTTACTCACATTTGGAATGTTAAGACCGATTGTATTGGTCATGCTTGTATTGGAGGCAATGACAAACGCCTTTTTCTTGTCCTTTATCTTGATCATATAGTGTAAGTCTCCATTGGATTTCCATTCAGATGTATTTAGATAAACGACACCCAGGTTTTCATGCAATTCCCTGACAACCGGTTCCAATGCGTTGAAAACTTCAGGAGTGTTTGACCGGTCGTTCCAGAATAAAATACCGGTAGCCCCGTGAATAATTGACGTGTACATCTGGCATTTGATGATTTTCACAAAATCTTCGGCTGACATATCTGAAGGTTTAGCATACCCGTTGCCATCATAAAACAGCCATACCGGGGTTTTTGGACCAGCACCGGCTTTGATGCCATCAACAGTTGTCCCCGCTAAAACCGGGAACGTGTTAAAATCGATAAACGCGTTGATCCCGAACACATCGCCGCACCCTTTATATCCGGCGGCTGTATGTTTCAGATTCTCGAAGAAAACTGTTTTTAATGTTTCGACATCGTATTCGGTATAAGAATCAGTCCCGTTTTGATAGGCCGGCATGCCGTTATAAGCCTGGACGAACCCGAGCAAAGGCCTGTCTTTCAACACCACGGCATCCTTTCCCAGAGCTTCGTAAGGAGGCATTGGGGGCATCTGGTCGTGATTCTTCAGGTACCGTTGTTCGAAAAGGTAGCTATTGCCTTTTACAACCCCGAGCAGGTCGGTATAAACAAGTGTGTGGGCTTGTTTCATATTTATCCGTTCTTTGATTTTTGCACCAACCTCGGCAGGCCAGCACCAACCGGTTAAAGCGCCTCCATTTGCAATTTCGTCAATTGGAGCCCATATAAAATCGGTACTTCCATTTTGCCGGATAAGCAGGCTTATTGCACTGTCAAGCGCGGTCTCGAAATCTTTATCGTTAACGTGTTTTTTCATGTATTGCATTCTGGCATAGTCGCCTTCCTTGCCCGGGGCAATACCGGGAATGTTGTCAACGTATTTCTTTAATGCCTGGTAAAACCCGATCGAGCCGGTTATTTCCACCCTTTCGTTCTGAAATTTAAGGTTGCCGGGCGACATGAAAACCATGTTGTAAAGAGGCGATTGTTCGAGGTAAGGCTTAGCGCTTTCCCTGTATTTGTCGGCACCGTTTTCCATTGCTTCGATATGATACCCGGGGATGTTCCAAAGCCCTATTGCAAAGAAACGCTCAGGTTTAGCGCTGCCATCTTTTTTTCTTAAAACCCATCCGTCCTGATTGGTCGTCCAGGATGATTGTTGTGCGAATAATACCGGTGCCTGAAGGCAAAGGATTATCAACAGAAGT
>CAZAVU010000034.1:2274-40962 GCA_964488805.1 uncultured Odoribacter sp.
CCTAATTTGTCCATTTGTTCTTTCTCCAAATCGCCACTTTCGTCGTGTTGCCTTAATTGATCTTCAAATTTTCCGGATCCTTTTGCCTGCGACCATATAAGGCTGAATTCAGTAGTTGATGGATTTTCTTTATAAATGGGATCTTTGATCGCGTTGCTGTAATTCTCGATTGTCCATCCTTCTTTTTTGAATTTGTCGATTAAATCCCCGAGGAACAGGGCCGATGTCAGGTTTATATGCAGCAACAATGTGTGTTTAATCTGCCTGTGGTTTATTTCTTTTGACAAGCTGTTGTAATACACTGCACGCTCAAAAATGTGGCTGATATAAAAATTCCGATAGGCGTTCAGATCGGTTTGGGGATTGTCGGCAAGCCTCTTGATTAACCGGTAATTAATATACCAATCGGAATTGGCTATGGTTACCCAGCCATATTTGTATCCGTTATTCCGCAGAAAAGAACAAATGCTGTCTCTTTTAGCAATCGAGTTCCCTGTTTTCAGGTAAGGAAACCGGAATATCTTTTGGTAATTTTTGTAAGCCTTAATTACTGAATCGCACTTTGTAATCTCATGCGTGAATTCATTGCAAGTCATCAACGAATCATTGTAATTCAGATGATTATAGGTGTGATTGGCAATATAGTTGCCCGCATCGTTCCATTTTTGCAAAAAAATTTTTCCTTTGTCATTATCCAGCGATTTGCCACACGTAAACAGCACGGTTTGGATGTGGTTACTTTTCAGTTGATTAATAATCATATCGTTCCAAACTTCTCCTTTGTACGCTGAGATGTCATCGGTATTTCCATCATCAAAAGAAAATGCGATACAAGGTTTCTGGTCCTTTTCAGAATCAACCTTCCAGACAATGGAAATAAACGCGACAATAAGAATCGCAACAAACTGGTTCATGTCGTGTTATATCATTGTTTAACTTTCAGCGTAAAGGTTGCCAGTACCGCTTTGTGGTCAGTTGGCCATATTCCGGCAGGAAGATCAAAGATATCCTCTGAAGTTTCCGGTACCCGTTGATATCGGACAACAGAACCTTGAGGCCCAACAATCTTAGCTGCTTGTATTTTTAATCGTGAATCAGGATAATAGAACACATAATCAATTCGGTCACGTTCGTCGGCTTTTGGCGCCCATGTCAGTTGATTAACCTTTACTGCGGGATTATCAGCCGGGAAAGTAAAACCGGGATGCGTCACCGGGTTTGGGAATATTTCCCGGTAGGCATCTTTGAAGCCATTGTTTTCAAGTTCCAGGGTATTGCGCCATTTCATCACAACACCACGGTGGTCATAACTGTTCTTTGTAGCTTCTGTCCAGTCGAGGTGAGAAGCCTCGTTGAAATCGCCACCTAAAAAAATGAGCCGACCTTTCCCCTTTTCAATTTTTGAGTCTGAAATAAAAGCATCTATTTCTTCATCACGGCGTGATTTCAGATTATTTTCTGCGATCACCTGGGTATCTGTAATGGGAGCGGGAAGTTCTTTCCATGTAAAACCATCATATCCACGGGGCAAATAGACACTATAATTCAGGTAATCGAGATGAGCACTATATAGCACAACTTCGGTTCCATGAACATCGATCAATGCTTTTGTAATGGAGCCATGATCGTCGGCAAGCGGTGAAACAACCCATTGATCCTTAATTGGGAAACGTGATAAAATTCCAGAATCCTCACTTCTTTTTGAATAATACACATACCCTTTAGCTTTCAGGGCTTCAACAAGTCGCTTGTCAAGACTGCTGCCATTGTAATTGCGGACTTCGCTCAATGTAATCAAGTCGGCTTCGGTCCGGATGATTTCATTGATAATGGCCTCGAATCCCCCATTCACAACAGTGCCTTCCTGCCAGATATTAAACTGAAGAACTTTAAGTGATATTTCCGTTGATAATGATGTTTCTTTACTCGCAGCACAAGCCTGAAGTCCCAATAAAACAATGATAATACAGATGATTTTCATTTTTCGTATTCCTCTATTCATGTCTATTTCTCCAATTCATTTACAAATGAAATGAGATTTGAAAAAAAGGCATTAGTAGCTAATGCCTTTTTTATTTCTAAAATTTCTTTGCAAACGCTCGTGTTGTTAGTTTTTGGAAAAAGTTAAAGGATAAGAAGTCATCGATTGGTATCCTAAAAACGCCGGATCAAAATTCAGTTCCCCGGTATTCAGGTCGTATGTTCCGGCCGGTCCTTTGCTATAACTCATATCGTATCCCCATGAATTAAACTGGACATCTTTCAGTAGAGTGACACTTCCCTTTACCGTATTTTGATCAGGATCACCCAATTGAAGGTCGAGGGTAATAATGGCATTCGGATCTTGCCAAAAATCTACCGTAATTTTAAGATGGTTACAATCAATCTTTTCAGTAGTCACCGTACTTGGGCTATAGTCTGGAAACGGTACGTCCAAACATTTTACCCCGGCACCAGTCCAGAAATTTGCCGGGCAACTGATATCAGGCATGTTCGGATCTTGCGCAATAGTCAGTGACCAAATGGCAGAAGCTCCGGAAGCAGCTTTGACTTCATATTTTCCCGGTTTTGAAAAATCGCCAATCGCTCCAAACTTAGGGGCTCCCTCTAAAGGACTAATTTTACAACCAGCTTCAAGACGCACACTTACCCAAATACTGCTCAATGGCTTATATGTTTTTACATAGATCTTTGCCGTATGATTCGTGGGATCAATCTCATTCAGTGTGATGGGAAAAGCATCGAGCAATCCGCCATTACTCATCACCCCAACAGTAACCTCTTCAATATTAGGCTGATCAGGAATGACATTTACGACTATATCCTCTGATTTCATGCATCCTGTAAATAACAGGACAATAAACAAGCTAATAATAGATATATATTTCATCTGTATATTTTTTTGTTTTTTAATTGCCAGATGGAACTCGCCAGCAAAATCGTGCTTATGGGTGTGCTTATGGCTCAGGACTCGTTTCATCTGCATTAGTTTTTAATTTATTACAATTACATTGAACTTCCAGGACAAAATCATCAACCACTAATTCCATCCAAAAATTTGTTTCAGATTTTTATTTAGCAGCATCTGACTTGTCGGAATTGGACGATAATAATATTTGGGTTCGATGAAAGTGCCAATCCCTTTCTGCTCAAACTTAAACATGATATGTCCATAATTTCCGTTTTCCAGATATACCGGAGAATCATCTGATGTTGTAATAATTACCGATACACTATTCGGAAGATTTTCAGGTATTTTCGATTCACTGTCGCTGATGAAATAATCCGTTTCTCCATCGCCGGTTACATCGACCAGTCCGGTAGAAGGCACATAGATCCCTTGTTGCGCCTCTTCAAATATTTTCCCGAGTTTCCATCTCATCATGTCGTCATAACGAAATCCTTCAGCAAATAATTCGACTCTTCGTTCGCGGCGAATTTCGAGCAACTCGGCCTTCTGTTTGGAGGTGATGCCTTTATTGATGGCTTCGTTTACCGGATCAATTGGCGGATTCATGAACAAATGACCAACTCCAACGCGATCTCTGATGGCATTGATGGTTTTATCCAAATCAGCCTGATTGATCTGTCCCAATTCAGCTTTTGCTTCGGCATAGTTGAGCAATACTTCGGCATAACGGTAGAGAGGTAAGTCGGTATAACAAGAATAAAAACCTTCCCAATGCTTCGCTTTTACTTTGGGGATAAATTTTATTTGCCCATATCCACCAGTTTTATTAATGGATACTTTATAAGGAATCTCACCAACTGGTAAAACATAACCCGGAAAATAAAGAGACTGTTTCATCCGGGGATCTCTGTTTGTAAATACCTGTTCTAACGGAGTAACATCGGTTACCGATTTAGGGACAAATGTACCGTTCGTATACAGGTAAGAATCAGCCATTGTACGGCTTATTCCGTTTTCAAAATCAAGCACAAGCCTTGATCCATGTTCTCTTTTATCATCCTCATAATCAATATACATGATTATTTCAGGATTTGAATTTAGCTCGGTTCCACCATTAAACAAATCGCCGTAATCTTCATAAGGGTTTCCTTTGCTTGAGATGGAGAAATTTCCCGATTCCATAACTGCCTCGGCAGCAGTAATGGCTTTTTTCAAAAAATAATCAGGTGTTTTTACAACGTGTAAATCAGTTTCTCCGGCATGGTATTTCCGGTATGTTCCTTCGTAAAGGCAGAAACGGCTTAATTCGGTGTATGCCGCCCATTTCGAAAGCAAGGTTTTACTTGTCTCATTGGTTAAATTAGTGGTTGCAAACTCCAGGTCTGCAATGATTGAATCAACCACAAGTTCACGGGTGTCTCTGGCTTTAAAAAGCATTTCAGTATCATCATCGTTCACAACATGCGAATACCAAGGGACATCGCTATATGTTTGAACCATACCTATATAGCACTTTGCACGTGCAAAACGTCCCATGGCACCATACTTTTTAATCTCACCGGCATCACCCTGAGCTTTTTTATAATTATCCAAAAAGAAGTTGATGGCACGCAGGGTTCCCCAGCTTCCCCATCCCCCGGCATTGTCAGCGGTTACAGAACCCAGCAACAGACTCTGTATGCCTCCTTTTTCGACAGTAACATTATCGGAAGGACGATCCATGTATGCAGCCCCCAAATAATCATAAAACTGATAGCTATACGTCCTTAAATCAGTAGTAGATTTAAAGAAATTTTCTTTCGCAATTGACGTTTGTGGAAACCTTTGCAGGAAATCGTCATTACAGGCAAACAGAAGTGCTAGAATAAAGATTAGATATATATTTTTCATTTGTATTAATTTTCAAAATTGGTTTGTATAATTTTCGTATCCACTGTAGTCTTTCATATAAATTCCCAACGAATGGAATAGCCATTTATTCATTTTCGGTTTGTATGAGCTTTAGCTCTTATGGCTATTTCATGATTTTTCCTACAGTTAAAATTTAACATTTACACCAAGTGAGATCATTTTCTGCAATGGATAGTCGCCGAATGAGGTTTCCGGATCTATATGCGGAACTATAATACCAGTCCATGTTAGCAGATTATCACCGGAGGCAAAAAATCTCAGTTGACTCAGTTTTATTTTTTGGATCAGTACTGCCGGAAGGGAGTATCCAAAAGAAATGTTCCTCAGTCTCAGATAAGCATTATTCTGCAAATAGCGGGTATTAGCCTGAAGCATTTCAGCACCGCTCCAGTAAGATGCTGCATAACCTTTTATGCGGGGCAAATAAGCATCCGTATGCTCTGGGGTCCATGAATTTTCATATTGGTATCGTTGAAGGTTTCCCCATGGGCCATAATTTAAACCCCAAAAATCGTATCCTGCGGAAGGATACCAATCCTGTTTTAATACTCCCTGGATAAACATGCTGAAATCAAAACCTTTCCAATCAAAGGCAGCCCGAAAACCAACATTATAACGTGGACGGCTATTCCCGATTTTCTTTTGATCCTGCATATCGTAAATGGTATTCGCTGCACGAATCTGGCCGTCGCCATTCAAATCTTCAAACTTAATATCACCAGGCCCCGGAGTTACTTTTCCGGGATAAGTCCAGAACTGGCTTTGATTTGCATGATTGGCCAGTTCCTCCTGCGTTTGAAATAAGCCATTCACCTGATAGCCCCAGATGGTTCCAACCTCATATCCGGCGTACCAATCGCTGAGTCGTCCATCCGGATTATCATATTTTGTAATCCAGGCACGACTGTCGGATAAGTTTCCACTTAAACTATAGTTGAAATCAGATTTCAGTAATTTGAAATTATCCTTCCATGTTAAGGAAATTTCCCAACCCTTGGTTACCAAATCGGCGGCATTTTCTAAAGGTTCTGAAGTTCCCAACACGCTCGGTAAGGTTTTCGACTTGGTCAACATATCCAGAACGGCCCTGTTATAATAATCAAACGTACCGGAAAGGCGGTTGCCTAAAAATCCAAAATCGACACCGTAATTAGTGGTTTTCACTTTTTCCCAGGTCAGCGAATTACCAACAATTCCCGGAGCATAGATGGTGGTCTGTTGTTCTGTTTTATCGCCGGCCAAAATAGAACTGGTTGTACCGGCACCCATGGTTGCCAAATAGGCATACGCGCTTACATCCTGATTCCCTAACACTCCGTAGGAGAATCGTGGTTTCAGTGAAGATACAACATTCGAGAACCGGGAGAAGAAATTCTCTTTGGTTATATTCCAACCCAAAGACATCGAAGGAACGAATACAAACCTGTCTTTTTTAGGGAAGCGTGATGTCCCGTCATATCTTCCATTGACTTCGAACAGATATTTTCCGTTAAAATCATAGTTTAATCTGAAAAATCCGCTTCTGGTAGCCCAATCGGAAGCCCACTCATTAACTATCTTATCGCCCGTGGCCAGACTAATACTGGGCACACTACTAGTTATCAACCCATTCCGGTTTGATGCGAACCAATCGGAGTACCGATATTCCTGATTATAACCAACCAGAACATGAACGTTGTGCTGATTAAAACTTTTAGTAAAATCGGCATACAAATCAAAAACATTCTGACGGTCACTAAACGCATCTCTTTGAGCATCAAGTATAGGATTCAGCGTTTCGATTACATTCGGTCCGGTTTTATATTGAACCGGAATCCATACATTCTTGAGTTCCTTGTTTCCACGTAAAAATGTAGCTTTTGCGGTAATGCTCAACATTTTGTCGAAAAAATTGGCATTTGCTGAAAATGAACCCGAAAATCGGGAGTTTCGGGTATAGGTCCGTCCCCCTTCAATGGTTGAGCCAAAAATTGCAGCCCCTGATTGTGTCCATGATCCATCCGGATTTTTGATCACATCCAAGGTGGGGGTATTCATCAAACTATAAAAGCTGAAACCATGAGAAGGCTCATCAAAGTAATCATTGTTATAGGAAACATTATTGGAGATGGTAAGCCATTTGGTAACATCAAAATCTGTCTTTTCCCTGAAGTTATACTTATCAAAGATGTCGTTACCATATTTAAAAACCCCTTCCTGCCTGGAGTAAGCTCCAGAAACATAATATCTTGTCTTGCTTGAAGATCCGGAAATTGCCACGTTATGGTTCTGTGTGACACCGAAATCTCTCATGGCCTCTTTATACCAGTTTGTTCGCCCAGCAGTAATCCACTTTGTCGGATCCTCTGGATTCACCTGAATTTGAGGGGCTTCTCCTTTTGTTACCTTATCCAGATAATCCCAATCACTAATTCCAAAAATATCTTTTAAATTATACCAACCGCCGCTTGCATCAACTTTGGCCCTCATCGCAATATTTTGATCCATGATATAATCAGGAAGAACGGTTGGCCTTCTGAATGAAACATTCGAATTAAAAGTTACCTGCATGTCGTTTTTTGAGGCCTTTTTGGTTGTAACCAGTATTACACCAAAGGCAGCTCTTGCTCCGTAGATTGAAGCTGATGAAGCATCCATAAGTGCCGAAACATTTTCAATATCATTGGAATTGATCGCCATAAATTCAGTCATCGTTGATGGCACTCCGTCGATAACAATCAACGGCTCATTCCCCGATAATGACCCCATACCACGAATATTCATATTGGGAGTAGTATTTGCCCGGCCATTCGAAATTGAAACATTCAGGTTAGGGATAAGCCCTTGTAAGGCCTGACCCACATTAATAACAGTACGATTTTCCAGTTCTTTTGAAGTTACTTGCTGAACGGCTCCTGTTAAGTTACTTTTCTTTTGAGTACCATATCCAACAACAACGATTTCATCAATACTCTCAGCAGAAGGTAATAAGGTGATGTCGAGTTTCGTTTTATTGGCTACCACCACCACCTGGGTGACCATCCCTACAAATGAAAACTGCAAGACGGCATCTCCCGGGATATTTGAAAGATAATAGTTCCCATCGGAATCGGTAATCGTTCCGTTGGTGGTTCCTTTTACAAAAACCGACACTCCTGGCAAAGGGTTGCCTGTACTATCGGTCACCCGACCTGTTATCTTTTTGCCGTTATTTTGATTCGGGCTGGCATCGATGCGGGTGATCACAACATTTCGGTCGATCAGCTTATACGAATATTGGTTTTTATCTAAAACTTCATTCAGTATTTTTTCGATATTGGCGTTTTTGAGATCGAAGGTGTACTGCTTATTCAAATCCATTTGATCGGTTTTGAAAAGAAAGCCAAATTCAGTAATACGCTCAATCTCATCAAAAACCTGAACAATTGAAGCATTTTTCACATTCAGGTCAAATCGGGTTTCTTGCGAGTAGGTATTTGCCGCGAACGTCATCACTGTTAGAAACACTAAAATAGTCGTCAGTTTCATAAATAGCAATAGTTTCTTAACCCCCAACCATTTATGGCTTGGGAAATGTTGTTTTTTCTTCATAGTTTTGTTTTGTTGTTTATTAAACGATAGGCCGTGATAATCGCCAAATTTTTCCGGCTATTGATTTTTGAAAACGTGTACCGGGTCAGTTTCCAGCTGCCCGGTTTTTTTGTTTGTTGATGGTTATTATCTCATAGGCAATGCAATATAAGTCGGTGTTTTATAATACATTCAATACATTTTAGTATATAATAATTTCGTCGGTCTGGTCGGTATGCTCAATAATCCTGTAATTGAAGTTTGTGGTTAGCTTAAGCATTTTCACCACATTTTGCGCGGTGGTCGATTTTCGAATGTTGCCAGTGTACCGTAAATCGCGCAAGGCATCGTTTTCGAATTTGAAACTTACATCGTACCACCGGCTGACTTCTTTAAAAATGTCTTCTAACCTTTGGTCGCGGATAACAAACTTGCCGTCTCGCCAGGCCGACAGCACATTGTCCTCTATTGGACGAAGCTTAATTTTGTTCTCGGTTGGGAAATACATGGCACTCTCGCCTGGTTTTAGGCTGACCATCTGTGTGCCTGATAAAGACAAAACATCTGCTTTGCCTTCCACCAGCGACGTTTCGACAAAATTGTCAACATCATAGGCCTTTATATTGAATGTGGTGCCAAGGTCTTTTACTACAACATGCTTTGTTTTGACATAAAGGGGAAAGTCTTCGCGGTGTTTGACTTCAAAATAAGCTTCACCGGATAATTCGGAAATACGTTTTTTATCTTTGATATCCTCGCAGTAAGTAAGGACAGACCCTGAGTTTAGCCATATTTTTGTCCCATCGGCCAACTCAACAATGCTTACGCTTCCCTTTAGAGCCGTATATTTTTGAACGCCCAGATCGGCACCCGGGTTCATTCTGATCGAAACAAAATATCCAACAACTCCACCCAATCCAAAAATCACCAGCAGAACAGCAGCAATGCGAAGAATTTGCTTTCCTATCCTGAATTTTGGCTTATGGGCTTCCGGTTTTATCTTATTCCACAGATTCTCGAATTCAGAATCCACATTGACCGATCCGGTTGGAAAAGAAGACCTTATCCACAGACTTTTAACCTCATAGAATAATTCTTCATCTTCTTTATTATCTCCCAAATGGCGGAAAAATTCCTCCCTTTCTTCAGAAGTAGCCTCCCCGTTTATGATTCGTGATAATAAATGATTTTCCATGTTTCCGAATATTTATTAATTAACAAACAAATGGTCAAACACCCTAACGGCGCAAAACAGAATTTTTCAAATTCGCACAAAAAAATTTATCCCAAGCAGAAATGTAAGCGTAGTTAGAAGGAAGCAAGAGTCGTCTTCTATTTTAAAATACTGGAAATAAGGGCAATAACAGGCAGGTAATCTTTCAGTTCATTTCTCAGGATTTTCAGTGCTTTGGTCAGATGAGCTTCTACTGTTTTTTGCGTAACCCCCAGTTTTTCGGCTATCTCCCTGTTTTTAAGTTCCTCGAACCGGCTCATCTCAAAAATGATGCGGCAATGCTCGGGCAATTTTTTTATCGCCAGGTCTAATTTTTTCTGAAGTTCATCAAATTCAAGATAATCAGGGCCAATCCTTTCCAGACTTTCATACTGGTAGTGCATCTCCATCCATTTGATGTTTTCGTGGTGTTTTAGCAAGATTTGCTTGTGTTTCAGAACATTCAGGCTATTATTCTTAACCAGGGTAAACAAGTAATTCCGAAGATTTGAGTCTGAGTTTAAACTTTCCCTGACTTCCCACAATTTCATAAATGCCTCCTGGACAATACTTTTCGACTCATCTTCATCGTCCAGATAGCTTTGGCTTAAATGGCACAAAGGCTGATAGTACAAACGGAAAACATTTCTGAAATCATCCTTCCCCTGAAGCAATATGTAATTCGATTCGGTCATGAATTAACAATCGGCATTCAAACCTACATAAAAAAAACAAACATCCAGATTGTTCTGTTAATATCGCCATAAGAAAAAATGTAAGTCTGCCAGCAGGGAAACCCTTGCTATTGGGCCAAAACAGTTGCTTTATTCTTTTATTTCAGAAACTTCTGAAAGAATTTCCAGATTTCTTCACCGGTATTCAGGTCTTTGTTTGCCCAACTGTGAGTACCGTTTATGATTTCATACAGCCAGACTTCGTGACCGTTAATCCCGTTGATGAACTTATGCGAGATGACCAGATGATCGCTTTCTTTATTGAGTTTGGGCAGCGTGTCGGTTACTTCCTGAGTGCACCGGTTGGCTGCCACCCAAAAATTAATGGCAATCGGCACCGGCATGTATTCCCCCCATCCACCTTTATTCTTTAGGTCACCATTCCACTCCGAGGTTCTATCCTGGGTACCGTGAACTTCAAACACGGGGATGGGATTTTTGGGCCAGAAGCATGATTTATACAGCCATTCCATGGTTAATCCGGCAATTGGTGCTACGGCAGAAAATACATCGGGACGTTGACAGGCCAGCACATAGCACATCTCTCCCCCGTTTGACATGCCGGTACAAAAGGTATTTTTCCGGCTCAAATCGTGCTTCTTTTGCAGATATCGGGCTAGCTTGCACAAAAAATCAACATCATCAATTTTCATATCAGCCTGGAAAGGATAACCTACGTTCCAACAGGTTTTGCCTTTTCCATCCTTTTCTCCCTGGGGATAACACACGGCAAACCCGTTTTTGTCGCTAACCTCGTTCATCCCATATTTTTTGGGATCGGCCGTTCCTCCGTATCCGTGCAGCACAAAAACCAGGGGAGCATCTTTTTTCAGATTGGCCGGCAAATGCAACAGGTAGGTGCGTGTCAGACCATTAATTTTTACAGTTTGTTCCTCCTGGGCTTTTGCCGAGAGAAAGGGAAAAACCAACATTGTTATAAGTACTAAAGTAAAGGTTTTCATATACACTGATTATTTTCAATTCACACCAGACTGATAAATTGACCTGCAAGATACGCGGTTCGTTTTTGATTTACAATAACCAGCCGGTCTTTGCAAATCTTTTGGGAAGAATACAGAACAAGCGGCCTCCTAAAGTTAGCCGCTTGTCTGCTGTCCGTAATTTAACTACCTAAATCGATATTGCGAACAAAAAATGCCTAATAGATTTTCCCATGTTTTAAACAGAGTTCAATGAATCGCTTCACCCGTTCCGGTTTGACATCATGCTGAATAATATGAGCCGGAGCGATCATGTAACCGCCATCTTTTCCCAGGATGGTGATTTTTTCGATGATGTCTTTCTCCAGTTCCTCATCGGTGCCGTTGGGCAGCAAATCCTGCTGATCGATAGCTCCCCAGAATGCAAATTTGTCGCCAAACCGGTCTTTCATATCTTTCGGAAGGTGTCCGGGAACGCCCGGCTGAACAGGGTTGAACACTTCAAAGCCGATATCGCGGATATCGTCGAGCAATTCGGCGACTGCCCCGTCGCAATGCAAAATCGGGATAATATTGGGGTTAGCTTCCTTAAAACGATCGACCATCCGTTTATAATGAGGTTTTAACTGATCGCGGAAAGTTTCAGGAGGGATAATCAGGCTGGTCTGGGTGCCAAAATCATCACCAAACCAGATGGCATCCACTCCCCTTTCGATCAGTTGCAATCCAATCTGGGTCTGGAATTCGGCACAGGCTTCAAACAACGGAACCATATATTCGGCTTCCATCATCATGTCGATGAGCAGCTTTTCCATCCCGACCAACTGGTGCCCCAGCGAAAAAACAGTCACCTCGATATCACCAAAAACAAGGTAATCGTCTTTATATTTTTTAATCAGCGCTTCTGCGTCACGGTATCTTCCCGGAGCCAGCGGATCAGGAAACCGGAATGCATCAATATCGGCTTTGGTTTCGGCATGAGCCAGCGGGTAATCCACCACTTCCACGTAAATCTCACCCTGCCGCATTTTCATGCCGTATTCGTTGAGCCAGCAGCCTTTTTCGTCTTTTACAATCCGGTAATCGTCGGAAACCGATGCCCCGGTAACTACCACATCGCTGCCCATGGCCACGCGCAATTCGTTGGCGCTGATGCGGTAAGTCACATCTTCGTACAGATTATCGGTATAATTCACCGGAATACCCAGCTCTTTGCCAAAATGATCGGCTAACTGGCGGCATAACTCGAACTGTACCGGAACCCGGTCAGGCAGTCCCGGCATTCGTTTGAACGCTTTTAAAACCCGTTCTCTTGGTGTCATGTTAGTTTTTGTTTTATTGGTTAATGTTGCTTTGTTAAGTTTCTGTTGTTTCTATTGTTCATTGGTTCCTGTTGTTCCTTAACTTCAAACTCCGAAATTTAGGCACTCCGCACTTTTCTTTTAGTTTCTGTTATTTCCACATCCACAAATCTTCCTTATTGCGCCTGTCTGGGTGATTTTTCGTAGGTAGCCATCTTTTTGTTGGGGGCTTCTCCCATGAAGAATTCCAGTTTTCCGCCGGAAACAATATCCTGATGAGTAATGTAGTTTTTCAGATATGTTTTGCCGTTCAGAATAATTTTTTGAATATAAATATTTTCGGCGGTGAGGTTATTAGTCTCAACCGTAAATTTCTTGCCGTTTTCAAGATTGATGGTGGCATGTTTCAGTTGGGGCGAACCAAAGCAATACACGCCGTTGGCCGGATTGAGCGGATAGAAGCCCATCGAGCTGAAAATGTACCAGGCCGACATTTGTCCGCAATCTTCGTTGCCCGAGTAGCCCGAATTTCCTTCGTTGTACAGTTCGTTCATGATTTTTGCGCTGTAGTACTGTGCTTTCCAGGGCTCGCTGGTGAAGTCGTACAGGTAAACAATGTGGTGGCTGGGCTCATTCCCGTGGGCATATTGACCAATAAATCCGGAAGCGTTTCCGTTCACATCGGTGGGCCGAACTTCAAGCGTGAAAAAGGTGTTGAGCTTTTGTGTGAAATTTTTCTCGCCGCCCATCAGCTGTTCGAACGAAGGCACATCCTGCGGAACGTACCACAAATATTGCCATCCGTTGCCCTCGGTGAACGGGAACGCCCCGTTGCCTCCGTAGGCCAGCGGATTAAAGTTGTCGGCCCATTTGCCGTCGCTGTTTTTCGGACGGAAGAAGCCAACTGTCGGGTCCCACAGGTTTTTGTAGCTTTCTGATCGTTTCAGGAAATAGTTGTAGTCGTCGGTCTTTCCCAGTTTTCTGGCCATTTGGGCTACACAACAGTCGTTGAATGCGATTTCGAGCGTAATTGAAACCGATTCGGTTTGCTTGTCTTCGGGAAAATAGCCGTATTTATCGAGCAGATAGAACGGCGATTTTTTATGTGCGATGGTTGAAGAGGCTTTCACAGCTTCGTAGGCCAGGTTGTAATCCACTCCGGAAATCCCTTTGAAAAAGGCATCGACAATCACCGGAATGGCGTGGTTGCCAATCATGCAGTAGGTGTCGGTTCCCCACAATTGCCAGATGGGCAGGTAGCCGTAGGTCTGGTATTGGCGCAACATCGAGTTGATAAATCCGGCGGTCCGTTCTTGCTGAAGGATGGTGTACAAAGGATGGGCAGCCCTGAAAGTGTCCCAAAGCGAAAAGGTGCTGTAATGCGTTCCGTCGGCCGCTTTTTTGATGCTACCGTCGGTGCTCATGTATTCGCCCGAAACATCGGCAATGTTGTTCGGCTGAATGAACAGGTGATACAGTCCGGTATAAAAAATCGTTTTCTGACGCGGAGCTCCGTCGATGTCGATGCGCGAAAGTTCGCGGTTCCAGACGTCGTGTGCCTGAACAATCACACGTTCAAAATTGAAGTCCCTGATTTCAGCCTGAAGGTTTTGGCGGGCGCCCTCTTGCGAAACCGATGAAATGCCCACTTTTACCAGCAAAGGCTGGTCGTTGTTTTTACTGAAGTTCATCACCATTTTCAGGTTGTCGCTGTTGCCGACCGGTGCATTTGGAATTTCGTAAGCCCCGGCTTTGAACGCATGCGAATCGAACGGGCGCGAGAATTCGGCACGGAAGTAAACTTTCCGGAGTTTGGCCCATCCTGATATAATGCGGTAGCCTTCAATGGTTTTATTGTCGATCACCCGAATCTGCGAAGTCAGAATTTTAACGTACCGATGTGGACTGGTCCGAACGAGTGAATGGTCGAGGTCAACCACCAGATGGTATTCCTTTTTATCCGGAAACGAATAGCGGTGCATTCCGCAATGTGGAGTAGCTGTCAGTTCAGCCTTGATTTTATAATCGTCGAGCACCACGCTGTAATATCCGGGAGTGGCTTTTTCGTTGGCGTGTTGGTAGGTCGAGCGCCAGCCTTTCGTTTTGCCATCGTCGCTTCCGGGCTGCCATTTGATTTCGCCGCCATAAGGCATAAAAAGCACATCATACAAATCGGGGCAACCGGTTCCGCTCAAATGGGTATGGCTGAACCCAAGAATCGACGGATCGTTGTAATCGTAGCCGCTGCAAGGGTCATCGGGATATTCGCGGGTATCGGGACTTAACTGAACCAGCCCGAAAGGCATACAGGCGCCGGGAAAATTACTTCCCGACAAACTCAGGCTATCCACCGAACCTGTTCCGATAAACGGGTTCACCAGTTGAGTGTAGTCGGTGGTTTGGGCAAACAGGCCTGTCTGAAAAAGGAGTATGCCCCAAACCGTTACAAAGATGTTTTTCTTCATCACTACAAGTAGTTTAATCAATTGATTTTCTGAATCCATCGATATACAAACCCATTTTATCGAAGGGCACCGGTTGAAAGTCGGGTAATATTTTGAATACTTCCGAATCCTGCCGCAACATGAAGTTTCCTCCTTTGAAATCGACAAATCCAGGATCATCTTTCGTCTGGAAATTATTCACGTTCTCGAATACACCGCTACCGTTTTGTCTGATCCGAATCAGTTTTTCGTTTCCGCCAATAATTACATTTGTTGATAACACATTTCGGCAGGTTCGCATTCCTTCCCATTCTTCACCTTCAACAATAACATCCATGTAATTTACCAGTTCAGGATAACGATCGCTGTATGGAGGTTCCTTGATGTTGATGTCTTTCAGTAACCGCTGATCGAATAACATTCCTTTTCCGAAGAGGGTTGAAGCTTTTCCTTTGAACCAGGTGTAATAGTGCGGGCTTAACTCGATGGTATAATCCTGCGGGGTGATAATGATGTTGTTTTTCATGGTTAAATCGCGACCCGAATTGGAATACAGCACCCCATAACTGTTGTGCATGTTGTAAAAGACATTTCCAAAAACAGTTACCCCGGCTGTTGAATCGTCGCAATAAACACCCATGGTCATGTGGGTTGGATTCCCGCAGTCGTGGAAATAATTGTACCTGACCACAAGTCCCCGGTCACTTGGATCCCTCCCGGTGTACCAGGCCGAAACATCGTCGGAATTCATTGTTACATGGTGAATGTTGTTGTATTCGAACAGATGTTCGGGGCCGATGCTAAAAATTCCGTGGAAATCGGAGTTGTAAATCTCGCAATGTGATACTTTATTTCCGCAACCATCGACACTAACTCCAGCCCAGCGAAATTTACATCTTCGGTTATAATCGTGTATTTTGCAGTTCTCGACAACATTGTTCCCGTGAACGAGTGTGCGTTTGTTCCCTCCGCTCAGTATAATGCCGCCAGCCCCGGTGTTGTACACATTACAACTTAATATCCGGTGGTTGGAGCCAGCCATTCTGTTCCAGGTGGTGTATTTATAGATGTGAGTTGAATAACTTCCAATGATTCTGGAGGCTGGCACTCCGTCGTAATCGTCGACTGTAACCCCGGGGAAAGTTTGTTTTGCTCCCTGTCCTATGCAAATTCCGGCAGTGCCGAAGTTGAGAATGGAACAACCGGCAATCAGGTTATTTTCGCCACGTTCCATATAGAGCCCCATACCCCGGCCATATTCGATGGTGAAATCACGGAAAACAAGGTGGCTAACCCCTTCCATACAAACCAATGGTTCTTCCTGCATCGAAATACCGATAGCGCCTTTTTTCAGGTCGGATGGGGGCCAGAAGTACAAAATGCCGGTTTTCCGGTCGAGGTAATATTCGCCGGGAATATCCAGTTCATCCAGAATGTTTAATGCGTAGTAGTGTTGATAGGGAGCTCCGCTCCTAACGCCATACAGGTGAGGCTCGGAGAGTTTAACCTGTTTTTTTACAGGATCGATTTTTTCGACCCGGATCTGATCGGAAGCATAACCGTTATCAAATGTTCCCTGGAACCACACATCGTCATCGCCAGCCCATACGGCATGACGATCGTCATTGTATTTAAAGGTGGCTCCACGGTTCGAATAATCGCCGGTACGGGGGATTGATCCACCATCAATCACTTCACCAATCGGGATAAAACCCTCGTTGGGATAACGGGCTAAAACCATTGGTTCGTGATTGAAAAACAGCTCCATTGGCGCCGCAGAAATACTTACTCCATGCCCAACACGCTGAATGGCTCCAAAGTTGGTAATCCCCAATTCTTTCAAGTTGGCGCATCTTACCTGTTGCGCGGCCTCGTGTGTAAGCCGTTTGAGCACCGACTGATCAGTTATTTTGTGAAATGCCTCAGCCGGAATTGAAATGCCCCCGGTGATACTCACTTTTTCACCTTCAACAGCCCTCCAAACCACCGGAGAGCCGGGCATTCCCGAATCGTTATCGTCTAAAACAATGGGTGACTGCTGATAGTACTCACCTCCCGAAACCCAAACGGTTATCCCGTCGGTCGGAAATGCATGAACCGCCTTGTACTGCCTGACTAAATCACGGGCAGCAGTAAATGTTGAAACAGGCAATTCCTTTGTTCCCGGATTTTTATCGGCACCCGATGGCGATACATAAAAGTTTACCGGAGCGGCCAGTGCTTTAGCGGAAAAAACGATGAAAATCAGGATATTAAGGATGAATTTGTTCATTTGTGTAGATTTTTGTTGGTCGTTCTACAATTTTGGTATTAACGTTATCTTTTAAAATCAAAGTTCAAACCAATAGAATTGAGCTTGCGAAATCCGCGAAGCGAATAGCCATTTATACATTTCCGTTTGTATGAGCATTGCTTTTATGGCTATTTCATGATATAATATGGTTCTTTGCTTTTGGTTTATCTGTTATTATCAATTGCTTTATCTATCGGGGCAAAACATTTTTAATCCAGTGCTCCGGTCTGCATTTTCTTTTTTGGTCCGGAGCCATTCGTTTTCTCAACTTTTCCTTTTACCTCAAGCCTGATGACGCTGGCAATCGCATCAGGTGCCAAGGCCGGGACACTGATACTTAAGCCATCGGTGGTTGTTCGAGCCTGCAGCTTTGTGTTGCTGGACAGCAATTTAACCGAAACAACTTTGTTTTTCAGGCCGGGGACCAGCAACTGCCCGTTGTTCGGCCAGTTGAAGACTGAAAGATACATAATTGTATTGTTTTTGTTTCCCTTTTTTGTGCATTCTCCCCAAGGCAAAACATCGAACGGACTGGCTTTGGTACCGTAAATGGCTTCTCCGTTCACTTTCATCCAGTTACCGATGTCTTTTAGCCGTTCAACGCATTCTTCAGGGAACGTACCATCAGGTTTCGGACCAATATTCAGCAGGTAATTTCCGCCGCGGGCTGCAATTTTAATGAGGTTCCGGATCAGCATTTCCGATGATTTCCAGCTCTTGTCGTAGCTTTTGTAGCCCCACGAGCTGTTCATGGTCATGCAGGTTTCCCAGTTCTGTCCATCAACGGCATCGCGGTCGGGGATGGCCTGTTCCGGCGTTTTTGTATCGCCATGGAAGTCGGGATGTAAACGGTCGTTGGTAATGATTCCGGGCTGAAGCGCCAGCAGGCTCTTTAATTTCTCAGCTCCGGAAACGGTTTTCATCTGCGTGGCATAGTCCCACCAGAGAATGGAAACGTCGCCGTAGTTGGTGAGCAGTTCTTTCACCTGAGGAACGGCTACACGGTCGATGTATTCATCAAAAGTTGATGTTAGCTGAACAGGATCCCAATGCCCGTCGTGTTCCTTGGTGAATTGGTCAATCCGGGTCGAGTCGGGGTTGGGCCAGCCTTCTTTCATCAGGCGGCGTGCTGCCGAAGCTCCGGGATTGGTCCAGTCAACCGCCTGCGAATAGTAAAAGCCAAGTTTGATGCCGTATTTTTTGCAGGCTATGGCCAGTGGTTTCAGTAAATCTTTTCCGTATTGGGTGGCCTGCACCACGTTCCAGTCGCTGGCTTTGCTGTCGAACAAGGCAAATCCATCGTGGTGTTTGGCCGTGATGATCAGGTATTTCATTCCGGCGTCTTTAGCCATTTTGGCCCAGGCTTCCGGATCATAGTTTACCGGATTAAACTGACGGGCATTTTCGCGGTATTCGGCAACCGGAATCTTGCAGCGATTTTCAATCCATGCGGCATCGCCCCGGGCCTGCTGATGGCCTTTGTAAACGCCGCCATACATCGAGTACACGCCCCAATGGATAAACATCCCGAATTTGGCTTCGTGCCACCATTTCAGCCGTTCGGCTTCCGTATTTTTTGGTTGTCCGCTTGATATGCCAGAGGTCAGTACTGCCAGAAGCACCATGGCAAGCGTGAGCTTTCCGCAATTTTTCATCTGTTTATTTTTTCATAGTTGATCGCGCAATTTTCGTATCAGCTATTGTTTTTCAATTAAGTATTCAACGCATGGAATAGCCATAAATAATCAAATTCGGTTTGTATGAGCTTTAGCTCTAATGGCTATTTCATTGTTAATTTTTTATTTTTAACTGGTTAAACTCTTCCGCCATTTGTTTCTGGTGCGGGTCGAGGCTTTGGGCATAAACCAGCATGCGCCGTTCGAACCCTGCATACATTGTCAGCGCAGTTTTTTCATAAAATTTCTGAATTCCTTCTTTTCGCTCGGGTGTAATCGCCCGGAAATAACCAGCTCCAGGATCGATTGCCTGTCGTTTTACACAATCGCTGATTGATTCAAGGGCTGCCGCAATAAAGGCTTTGTCGAACGATGCTTCCTGATCTTTTCCCAGGTAGTCGTTCATGGCGGAAAGCAAGGCGTAAGGTTTTCTCAGGCTTTCGGGCAAAAGGGCTGGATCGACAACCGGGCCGCAGGTCTCCAGAGCCGGGACCGATGGATAGTCTGAAGTTTCAGGTTCGCTGGCCCATCTCCCGGTTGTTGTGATTTCGATGTGCGCTTCGGCTGGAAGGTTTTCGTAAACGAGGCTAATCTCGCCGGAAGGATCAACCACCACTGCTTTCCCGTTGATTTTGACTGATTCGGTTTTCGGCCCGTTGTTCAGGCATGAAAGGTAAATTTTCTTTGACCCGAAACGGATCGGGCGCTTTTGAGTGTATTCAGTAACTGAACGGGGAACCCGTGCCCGGATGATCAGCCTGTCGGCGCGGTATTCATAATCGAAAATTCCCCGGATAGTTGCTGCCGGGATAGCAAAATTATCGACCATCACAGCTACGCCGTTTTCGTGGAACTTTCCGGAGTCGGACCAAACATTGTTGGTATTTTCGCCCCGTTGCGACCAGGGTGCATCCATCCTGAAATCCTTGGCCCACTTCATGTTCCGGATAGCTGAACGGCGAATGTCCTCGAACCTGCCCAGCCGGTAATACATCAGAATGGCTCTTGCCTCAACGGTTGACCATACGCCGCCATTGACCCATTCACCAAATTTCCAGATGCCTTTCAACCCTGTGCCATTGGCATCTCCCCAGCTGTAATAGGTGTCGTCGAGACCAGGAGCATTGGTCAGCAGAAAATCGAACGGGCGTATGTCGGGAAACGAGGCAATCCGGTGATAGATACTTTCCGACAACTTTTGATCGGCAACCCGGAGTGCCACGGCATCGGCGTTGGCTACTCCTTCGAGGTATGCATATTTATCCTGCCCAAGTACACCATGACGGGTGCCATCGGGTTCAATATACTTGACGAAATAACCATCAGGAGTAATAAGTTGCGAAAGTGATTCCCTGGTAATTTGCTGGCGGTGTTGGTATTCTTTTAATTTTTCCTGATTGCCTGTAAATTTAAACAGTTCAATCATGCGATCGAGCGCGGCCAGGTAAGTTATTGAAAGTCCCGATAAATAAGCTTTTCCCCAGGTTCCGTCGGGCAGCTTTACGCCGGCATAGCTGGGGGCAAGCAGGTTACAGGCTGCCCCAACCAGAAAAAGGTTGTTTTTGGGGTCGCGGGTACGTTCGATGCAATCGCAGGCACGTTCCATTTTGGGAAGATAGAGCAGCGCCTTTTGCATATCGTGGCCCGAAAGCAGTATCTCGGACTGAACAACAATACCGGCTGCTGTTGCTTCGTAAAACCAGTCGTGAACTTTCAGGTTCCCGTCGCCCTGCTTGTAAATGATTTTCCCGGGAGCGGCGCAATCGCCCAGACTGCCATCGGGGGCAACCAGCTCCGAATGTTTGGTGGGTTTTCCGTCGGATGTAAACCCGCTCTTACGAATCCCATCTCCCTGGTTTGTCCAGAAAAGATCCCACGAACGCTGAAGGGTCGAGAACCAGGGTTCTTCCAGAATCGGGACAGCCGAATATGAAAAACCGTAACTGTTTTGCACCCACCAGGCGCCCCATCCAGCACCTTCGGTAAAGGTGTCCCAGTCGGGGTTATAAATCATGGCCAGATTTGGGACAGTTGGGGTGGGGTAAAAAAAAGCATATGATTCGTCGATGAGCCGCAAAAAATTGGCATCGCCCTTCCCCGAACAAAACGAGCCGTCATAAACTGTTTGTTTTTCAGAAGATTTACCTAAAGCAACAAGGCTGATAAGCGCCAGGAATACAAGAGTCAGTTGTCTCATTTTACTAACTTTTTGCGTTGAACAATAATCTTGGCAAGCCGGTCATACATTTCCTTGTCAAGCGGGTTTTCTGAGTGGTACATCCGGTAAATCGTCCCGCCACCTTCGTAATAAGCAACTGAAGCTTTCCTGAACACATCGTTTTTCTCAAAAGCTTCGATGTAGCCGATCAGGCGATCGCGTTTCGAATCTTTGGCGTCGGCCAGGCCTCGATCGTCGAATTCCAGTTCAAGCCCCATTCCCCTTCCTCGGGCATAAGCGCAGGTCGCATCGAGGCGCTCGTAAGGCACCTCATTTTTAAAGAAATAATTCGGTTGGATGTAGGCGAAATCGAACTTGTCGGTACGCCAGTTGTCGAAGCCAATGGCTGTCCAGTAAGGAATCCAGAACAAGCGCAGGTTTTTCGAGCGAATGTAATCGCCCACCGGGACAAGTATTTCGCGAAAATTCTCGTCTTTTTCCGAAACCCAGTAAAACCCTTCAAAATCGAAATTCTGATAGCCTTCTTTTTTATATTGTTCCAAGAAACGGTCGACATACCATTTGCAGGCTTCGATACGGTCCTGATCGTTCGAGAAGTTGAGTGGGTGGCCATTCAGGCTTCCCCAATCCGTTTGCCCTTTCATCGGGACAGGCATGACTGCCACCATTTTATGTCTGAATGGTGGGTTGCCCATTTCTTTCTTTTGCTCGCCAATACATTGGTCGAGGGCCGAAAACGCTTTGTCTTTTTCGAACTGACGGTTCATCAGCCATTCCCACTCGGGCTTGCCAGCGAGGCTTGAATTGGCCGGGCCGTGTGCAAAGTAATGTCCTTTCCCATCCAGAAATTCGATAAACAGGAACCCGTCGAATAGCCAGCTTTTTTTGCCTTTCTGATCCTGATAAACCACATAAGGCATGAACTGGTCCTTGGTCCACTCCATCGTGCGCTGAACGCCTCCATAGTAAATCAACACCATGTCGGCAATGTTGGTCTTACCATATCCGGGTATTTTGCTTTTTTCTGAAGCCTGAACAGTCAGAAACTGGAGCAAACAAAGTAGGATCGTTCCGCAGAGTTTATTTTTGTTGTAACGCATATTGTTTAAATAAATTAGTTGAATCGAAATGAAAGCTTTTTATTGTTCCTTGATGTTTAGCTTTTCGAACCAGCGCATGTAATCCTGAAGTTTAAAAGGAGCAACTCCGGCCAGGTAATGGTTTTTGAGTTTATTGCCATCAATGGTATAATCAATCAGCCATATAGCTTGTTTGGAAGTTTGTGGAATGTATCCGATCAATGTTTTTCCGTTGACTGGTATTTTAAATGTTCCGGTGAACAGCGTTTCTCCTGAATCAGCATCTTTTACGGTCACCGTTCCCGATTTTTCTTCACGGGTATCATTTACGGCCATAACCGGATGTTGCCCGTTTTTGGCATCGCCAATCATGACACAGGCATCCTGCTGGACCCGACGAATATAGTAGTAAGCCAGTTTTTTGCTGTTGTAATAATCCACAACCGCATCGGAAATGATGGGCCATCCATCACGGAGGTTCCACCAGATGATCCCGGTTTTGTCGAATTTATCCATTCGCCACATTTCGATGAAGAATTTCATGGCTTCGGCCTGAACAACCTGCGAAACGAAGATGAACTGATCCAGGTCCTTCGGACATTCACCAAATAAAACTTTAGCCTGATTGATCATCAGGTTATTTCGCTCGAGGGTGATTGTTCCTTCCGGATTGGCACGAACAGCTTTGGTCTGCCATTCATCGTTCCATTTAAAATCACCGGTCCATGGGTAAACAAATTCGGGATCAAACATTTTTTCAAGGCTGGAGCGATTCGGGCAGCCATGATAACCTATTTCGCTCACAAAATGGGCTTTAACATCCGAAGTATAGAATGGTATTTTGTAATAACCACGGGGCCCCCATAAATGAACTTCAGGCATAAGGGCCGGGTCGTTTCCATGCTGAAAGCATTCGGCGGTTATATACGGAGAACTGGGTAAAAAAGAGCGAAGCGGATCGTATTCCCAGATTACCCGGGGCAAAACTTCACGGCTGATACGGTCGAGACTGGGATCGAGAGGTTTTTTGAAATTCCATCCCAGCGAAATATCGATTTCATTGTTTCCGCTCCACAAGGCCAGCGAAGGATGGTTGCGTAGTTTAATCACCGTACTGATGGCTTCTTCCCTGATTTTTTCAGCGAAATCATCGTCCTGGGGATAAGCTGTTCCGGCCATGGCAAAATCCTGCCAGATCATTACTCCATTTTGATCACACCAGTCGAAAAAATCGTGATCTTCATATACGTTTCCTCCCCAGCACCGGATCATATTGCAGTTCAAATCCTTAATCATTTTGAGCACATCGTCCAGATGTTCTTTGTCCCGGCTGTGGAAAGCATCCAGGGGAACCCAGTTGGTTCCTTTGATGAAGATTTTTTCACCATTGACTTTAAACAGAAATTCACTTGGGGTTTTGGAGCCATCCGAAAAAATCAGGTCAATGGTACGGATTCCGACTTGCTGCTGGCGCTGGTCAATGACTTGTTTTTGTTTGTTGAAAAGTTTGACTGTGGCATCGTAAAGAGCTGCATCGCCATAACCTTTGGGCCACCAGAAGTCCACATTTTCCAACGGAATTACCTGTCTGGAACAATGGTTGTAAACAGGGAACGATTTTTCGTAAACGGTTTTGCTGTTTCGTTTAAGGCTCACGTCCATGCTGTATCCGTCGATGGTCGGGTCGGGGCAGATTACCTGCCAGTCGACCAGCAACTGGGCTGCTTTATTTTCAACATTGACCTCGTCGGTCATCCAGAAAACATCGCGGATGCGGGTTGGTTTCTGGATATCGAGGTGAACGCCACGCCACAAACCGGCACTGACCAGGCGGGGCATGATGTCCCAGCCGTACATGTGGGGGGCTTTTCGTACGTGAACCTGTTCAACCCGGAAGTACTTACGGGCCGCAATTTCGGCATTGAAATATTTTTGAGCTTCATGAATCGCCGGGTCAATCCGTATGGTGAGCTGATTATTTTTTGGCTTGAGGAATCGGGTGATATCAAAACGATAGTCAATAAACATGTTTTCGGTATTTCCAACCAGGCTGTCGTTGACCCAGATGGTTCCCATACAGTCCAGCCCATCGAACACCAGGTCGAGCTTTTCTCCGGCTTTTAATTCCGGCGTTTCAAAGGTTCGGGTGTACCACCACTGGTAAGGTTCGTATTTCCGGAGGTCATATATATTATTCCCGGTTTCCGGATTTTTGATTATTCCGGCGGCCAGCAAGTCGAGTTCGACATTCCCGGGAACGGTTGCCTTAATTCCAGGCCAGTTCAGTTTTCTGAGTTCTCCGGGAGTTTGAGGAGCATTCTGTTCGTGAATACCATAGGATAATTTCCACGAACCGTTAAGGGATATTGTCGCTTTGTTTTGAGCCTGTAGAACAGAACTCCAGAATAAGAAAGCAATCAGAAGGTGAATAGCTCGACTAACAATTGCATGGTGATTTTTTTCCAGTGAAGTCATGTTTGATAGGATTATACATTTTTTGTTTAGTTAGCTTGCTTTTAATCAATTTCGGTCGTAGAAGCTGCCAGCCCAAGGCTAGCAACTAAAACGACCTTTTTAAACCTAATTATCAACCCTTATATTTTTTTATCCGGACAAACATTTACCAGTAGGTCAATATTTGTTTGCGGAGTTAGATGATCTTCAGTCATAACTTACTTTATTCAATGACAGCAATCTGCTATCGGTGTCTTTTCTGATTTAGGTAGCACTCAATCATGGTGAATCAAACTTCATTTTCACAGGAATTAGTTTTACTGGTCCTATTAAGCCCGAAGGACGAGGTTCCCAGGTTGCAGCTTCTTTCTTTTTCCATGAAAACAAAAAATCGCCAATTGCATACTTGTTATTACCTTCACTCAGGCATTTCTGCCATGGAACTCCTTTTATTTCAAGATCAGCAGCCCGGTTTATTGGTGCGTTCGATACTTCAATTTCGAGCAGGTTATCACCTTCTTTAAGTGCAGAACCGGTAATTACCTGCATGGGAGTGGTAAAACGATCGGCCAAAACAATCCCGTTAAGGCGTATTCGGGCTGTATGCAAAACTGTTCCAAGGTCAATAATCCAATCATCAGCTTTTGTATTAGGCTTACTAAAGTGGGTTGCATAACGGGCTGTTCCGGAGAAGCTACATAAAGCTGATTTTTGGTCACTGTTCCAAACGGTCCAGGAATCGAGTTTGCTGATGGTTTCGGGGTGGGGGATGATTTCGCCACCTTCAGTAAAGGTTACCAGCCATGGTCCTTGTATGGACAATGATTGGTTTGTGGGGGCAAAATATTTCCAATTAGCTGATTTAACCGGTTTTTTTAATACACGCAATATTCGTGATTCGCGGGGCTGAAGTTGCAAATAAACTTCAGTATCTCCATTTTCAGAAGTGCGTTGATGTGCTTTTCCGGAAATGCTATCCATCGGATCAATTATCATCGTATTTATTCCTTTGGCGTTCAGTGAAATCCAGCCATCGAATGGTTTATTATTAGCGGGGTTAACCACAAAATAAGTCGTTCCCTCGTTGTCGATACGGCGAATGCAACGCAGTCCGGAATCAAAAAGTTTTTCGCGTTTGATTCCGGCAGCTTCCACTGCCTGTTCTGCAGTTCCTCCAATAAAGATGCGACCTTTTCCGATATGGGCCTGGCGAATTTCTTTGGAGACTGGTTTTGCTGCATTTTCAATCTGCAGCATCATTGCGTTGAACTTAGCTCTGCGCTCTTTTAGACGGGCCAGACCAGGCACATCAGAAGGAACTGTTCCCGGGAAAATAATGGTACCGCCGGCTTCGGCATACTTAAATACGCGTTCGAGGGTGGTCTCGGGTAACAAACGACAATCAGCAATAACCAGAGCCTTATAGGTAGCTCCGGGGGCTACGAAGCATTCATTAGTAACATGGATTGAATCTAACAGAAGGTCGCTTACCCATGCAAAATCGAATCCCATATGCCATAATTTCGACCCGGTAGGAGCATCAGCTTCCTGCATTTTTACTCCTGTTGGTGCATTTTGCGAAATAGTTCCAATTTGTTTTTTTGTTGGTTGTGACCATTGGTCGTGAATTGGAAAGTAAACGAGTATGTCTTCGTAAGGCTTTCCTGATTGTAAAAACGATTGGCAATTTGTAATATAATTGCACATTTTGGAGCCTTGTCGCCACATCGGATTAAACGATCCTAAATGAAATCCTGCATAGAATAGCCATCCGGGCCATGATACATTAACTGGCGAGTAGGTAATACCATGAAACATCGTATGGTTAATACCCGAGAGCAGATCAATATCGAGTTTATCTTTTACATCGGCCAGTGGGGTATCGAGTATGGGTCCATAGCAGGTTAGTGTTTCAGAAGAAACATAGGGTTTTCCCAGAATGTGGGCTGGCGACGAAGCAACCTTGGCACGGAAAAGATTGATGATTCCATTTTTTAAATACCATCTGGCAGGACCACCAACATCGGCCTGTGGAATATCATACCGGGCATGAATATCAAGTTCGTTGGCGGGTTCGTTACAGGCTTCTCCTATGGTTTTTCGGTTAAGGCTTTCGGCCCATGAATCGAATGTTCGGGTGAACTCATCGAGCATTAGCTCATTGAGTGTCTGTCGATAGTCGTAGGTGATGCGTGAAACTGAATCACTGGAACTTTCTCCAATAAAGGCCGGAAGATTTTGGATTAAACTATAGCCACGCCGTTTGGCAAATTGCTCAGGAAAATTACGGGTCCAGTTCAATCCTATTTCCCAGGAGTCATTGTTAAAGGCTCGTGGTAAATCGCCTGGATCGACTAATGCAAGAGCATTGCTAAATGTTTGAAGGTAGCTGTTAACAGCCTTCGCCGATAAGTGATCGACCACCCATCCTTTGCTATCGGGAGTTGGCATTCGAACATATGAACTTCCGGGATGATTCATGGCAATGAAAAGAGTCCAATTACCATCAGGAGCAGTCCAGTTAAGAATGCCGTTTTTATCTACTTTATCGGTCAGTTCGATCACTTTTCCATTTCCTGATTTTGCGATTACACCCGAAAGATCGAAACGTTTGGGTGCATTAGATAAGTTTGAGCCAAAGCTTGCAATTCGCATATTGTTCTTTTGGCAATCGGCCAGCGACATACGTTGAACATCCACCATTGCACAGGCATCGTCAATCGATACCTGTGGTCCTCCCAGTGCCCATCCTGAGACCGGTGAGATATCGGCTTCCATTCCTAAACGATGAGCTTCATGAACTACATGAGCCACCATTTCTACCCATTCTTTTGAAAGATAACTGAGTTTTACAATACCTTCGTCTTTTACATCCAGAAGGCAAACAATACTAACACCTCCCAGACCAGATCGTTGCATGTCTTCGAGGTTCTTTGTAATATCTGCCTTGGTAACAGCACAACCATGCCACCACCACCAAGTCCATGGTTTAGTTTCACAATGTTTAACTAAAGGCCAGGTCAATCCGGAGACGCTGCTTTCCCTCTTGTCCAAAGGTTTCTTATTTTTGGTCGTTTTTTGAATACCTTCAGCGTTAGTCGAAAAAGCGATAAGAAGTATGAACCCTAAAATCAGGATCAGTCTTTTCATAGGAACGAGTTTCAGGATGATTTTCAGCAGGTTTTTGTTCTTAATTTTTTAGCTGAAGTTTTGCCCCTTTTGCATTTTTGCAATCGACCATGGTTACATTTTTTGATGTTCCGGCAGAGCTTATTTCAGCACCCGAGGTTTCAAAAAATATTTTATTTAGCTTAACGCCATCGCAGCCTGCAAGAACCAATCCTTTCGATCCTTTCACTCCGGTGCTTTTCACAGTCACCCCTTTAATAGTAAGGTTTTTACATCCGGAGTACACCAGAACATTTCCGCAGGCATTCATCAGGTTGAACTCATCGATGGTAACGTTTTTACAGTTGTTCATGGCTATCAGCGCCGGACTTACTTGAGCCACAGTGCCATTCAGGTAACCTTTCTGAATCTGGGCAGTGATGTTTTGGAGCACGGCGGCGCCTTGTCCTTCAATGACTCCTTTTCCGATGATGCCGATGTTTTCCTGTCCATCAGCAGTTATCAAAGCCTGAGTTCCGTTGATTCCTGAATAGTCGTAAACCGAAGTGGTGGCAACCAGTACAGCGCCTTCCTTGAGTTCAATAGT
Source organism: uncultured Odoribacter sp. (assembly GCA_964488805.1). Taxonomy (GTDB): domain Bacteria; phylum Bacteroidota; class Bacteroidia; order Bacteroidales; family Prolixibacteraceae; genus Aquipluma. The sequence continues at coordinate 30,675 of CAZAVU010000034.1, forward strand.
CACATTCGATTTTAACTGGATGGTTCCGGTGAGGTAACGGCCCACGTAGAACACGAGGGTTCCGCCGCCGTTCTCGCTGATATAGTCAACTGCTTTCTGAATGGACCCAGTATTTACCGTGATGCCTTCTGATTTTACGCCAAACAGCGAGGCTTTGTATTCTTTTGCTGAAAGGTCTAGTGAAAGAACCAGCAACAAAACGAATGCTAATATTTTTAATTTACTCATAATCATTATTTTAAATTTGAAGGTTTGAAGTGCCCAGAGTTCGGAGTTTAACTTTAGGCACTCCGAACTTTAGCTCACTCCACACTTATTTATTGGCTAATTACATTTTCCGATTTCTGGTAGAAAAGCTGTTTTTTGTCTTTGCTTTCGGGTTCGATGTATTGCATTCCCTTGAAGGTAGCGCCTTTCACATCGTCCATCACAATGGCGGGGCGGTAGTCTTTCTTTTGGGCAACCAGCTTCACGTTTTCAAACGAAATGCCTTCGGCATGGCGAATGTAAAATCCCCAGGCCGGAAGTTCCTTGAACTGAGAAAATTCAGGATAAGCTGTACGCATCTCAGGAATGCTGTCGAGATCAGCAGGAGCGAGGCCGCGTTTGGCGTACAGCGGATTGCCGGCGCCCGGGTAAACGATTTCGATATTTTTCAGTTTTACATTCTGAATTTTGTAGTCGGGCAAACCCACAATGCTGGCCGGCGAAATGTTTCGTGGCAAATCTTCAACCGGACCTTCGTAATTGTAACCGGCGTCAGGTTTTCCGAAAGGAACTTCAGCATAAACATTCGAAATGGTGATGTCTTTCATAAAAGGCTTTTTGCCTTTGCTCCAGCGGTCGCCAATGCGCAGGTAAATCACGTTTCCGGTGTTGATCGAACGGACGCCGTCAACCACAATGTTTTCGATTTCGCCACCATCGACAGCTGCAAAGGTGATGGCCGAACGGAAGGTATCGAAAATGGTAAGGTTGGTTACCTTGAAGTTACGGAATCCGCCACGCGAAACAGTTCCAAATTTCAGCCCGTTGGCACTTGAGCGTCCTACGCAGTTGTCAACCACCACGTTCTGGCAAAAATGTTCAGGAGAGTGCGATTTGAAGCAGATTACATCGTCGGCTGCATCGAAATACGAGTTTTTGATCACCACGCCATCGCAGTCCACCACGTCGATTCCGTCGTTGTTCCAGTACGATTTACTGTCAACGGTTACGCGATCGACATACAAATTTTTACACTGATCGTAGGTTTGGTTCCAGCTGGCCGGATCGCGCAGGGTAATGTCGGTGATGGTGACATTGTTGCATTCGCGGAAATAAACATTCTGCGGACGGTTGGTTTCGTTTGGGCGGTCGAGTTTCAGCGGATCGGCGAAAATGCCCCGGTGAATGTAGTTTACCATGTTGTTGGCAGTGATAAACCCGCGTCCGTTGATGGTTCCCTTGCCGGTAATGCCAATGTTTTCCTGATTCACGGCAAAAATCATCGACATCCATCCAATCTTTTTATCTTTCACGAAGTCGAACGGATTGGTTGATCCCAGCAGGGTTGCCCCGTAATCCAGGTGCAGGGTCACGTTCGATTTCAGGTAGATGGACCCGGTGACCCAGTTTCCGGCCTCGAAAATGAGGCGTCCGCCACCGTTTGCACTGATATAGTCGATTGCTTTTTGGATGGTGCAGGTATTGAGTGTAATTCCGTCGGCTTTTGCCCCAAAATCAGAAACCCGGTAATCCTTGGCCGTCAGGTTCAGGGCGAAAAGCAGTAATATGCTTAGTGAAATTAATTTTATCTTGCTCATAGTCTGAATTTTATTTGCGAACCACATTACTCGATTTATACTGAATTACTTGTTTTTTACCTCCGCCAGGTTCTTCATATTTCATTTTCGAGAAAGTGGCGCCTTTTACATCATCGAGCACAATGGCCGGACGGTATTCTTTGGCTTTGGCAGTCAGCGTCACGTTTTCGAAAGTCACGTTTTTGGCATGGCGCACATAAAATCCCCAGGCCGGAAGTTCCTTGAATTGTGAAAATTCAGGATAGGAAGCCGCCATTTCAGGAATGCTGTCGAGCTCGGCTGGTTTGGTGCCTCGGTACGCGTAGCTTGGGTTGCTTCCGCCCGGATAAACCAGGTGAATGTTGCGCAGAGTTACGTTGGTGATGTCGTATCCCGGAATTCCCACGATGCTGGCAGGAGAGATGTTGCGCGGCAAATCTTCAATCGGTCCTTCGTATTCGTAACCGGCGTCGGGTTTGGTGGCCGGAATTTCGGCATACATATTCTGGATGGTGATGTTGCTCATCGATCCGGGGCTGCCTTTGGTCCAGCGGGCGCCTATGCGTAAGTAAATGGCATTTCCGGTGTTGTACGAATAGAGGCTGTCAACCAGAATATTGTCGATGGTTCCTCCGTCAGGAGTGGCAATGGTAATGGCCGAACGGTAGGTGTCGTACACCTTGTTGTTGATGATTTTAAAGTTTTTGTAGCCTCCTGAAGTTACCGTCCCGAATTTGATCCCGTTGGCGCTGGACCGTGCCACGCAGTTGCGCACTTCAACGTTTTCGCACATTTTAGTCCGGTCGTGCGATTTAAAACAGATGGCATCGTCAGTGGCATCGATAAACGAGTTGAGCACTTTCACATCTTTACAGTCCACGATGTCGAGCCCGTCGTTGTTCCAGAATGCCTTGCTGTCAACGGTAATGCCTTTGATGGTCAGGTTTTGGCACTGATCGTACACCTGCACCCAGTCGGCCGAGTTACGGATGTTGATGCCCGAAATCTCGACGTTTTTGCATTCGCGTAGATAAATGGCCCGTGGGCGGCGGCTTCCCGGACGGTCGTTTTTCATTTCGTCCTGAATGACTCCTTTGTGAATCTGGTCAACCAGGTTGTAAGCCACTTCCCTACCCTGCCCATCAATCACGCCTTTGCCGGTGATGGCAATGTTTTCGGCCTGATAGGCAAACACCAGCGAACTGTACGGGCCGTTGATGTTGTAATCGTAAATGTTGGTCGATCCCACCAGGATGGCGCCTTCTTCCAGTTTAATTTTTACATTCGATTTGATCTGGATATTTCCAGTCAGGTAACGGCCTACGTAAAACACAAGGGTTCCGCCACCTTTGTCGTGGATGTAGTCGATGGCTTTCTGGATGGCCGTCGTGTTCAGGGTCGTTCCATTCGACTTGATGCCGAACATCGAGGCTTTGTATTCTTCCGCCGAAACCTTGAGGAAGCCGAACAAAGTCAGGGTTAAAACGATGATTTTTAATTTGTTCATGGGTATAGTGTTTTGTTTTTAATCATTCTTCATTCAATGACCTCGTTTTTCCGTCCGAAAAATGAAAAGCACTTTGTCAATCAATGGCTCGCGGACGGATTGTTCCGGTTGTTTTTGTTAACCCCCAGTTTAAACTGGGGGTTATTCATATTTTGCCACGTTGTGGCAATTTTACTGAATTTAATACATGGTCACCGGTCCAACCAATCCCATCGACTGGATAGGCTGATCTTTTGATTTCTGATTGGTGAATTTCTGTGCCGTCTTGTTTTCGACCAGGGTTTTCATGTAATTGCCCATCACAGTTACCACGCGAATCTCCAGATCGTTCTGCCCTTTTTTCAGGAATGGTGCGATGTTGTAGATACGTCGTCCGTACCATTTTATGCCGCACGATTGCCCGTTGATCAGCACTTCTGAAACTCCATAAACCTGTCCCAGATTGAGGGAAGCCGTTTTCAGTTCGCCCGAATCAATTTTCTTCCGGTAAACAGCCGTCCCGGTGAAATTCACAAAATCGGTATCCTTGATGTCTTTCAGCGTATCCATGTGCAGGTTTTTCACCCAGTTTTCGCGGCTGTGGCGGAATTCCACGTCCCAGTTTTCGTTCAGTGTTTGAGCAGTTGATGAGGTTGCCGGAACCGAAACCCATTTTTGTCCGTTCTTTTCCTTGCTGAAGACAATCAAACGCGTTTCAGCCGGACCAAGCTCCAGCTCGAAGCTGTTGTTGACCAAATCCATACGATAACGTTCACCGGTTTCGGGATTCCACACCCAGGCATTCCGTCCATTGGCAATTTCTTTTGAGAACGTAACTTTGGTGGTATGCGCGTCAAACTTATGGGCATTCCCGAAGAAGAAGATTTCACTCTGATCGTCGCTTTGGTAGCGCATTTGCATCACAAAACGATCGGGATTCTCAATGTCGAGATAATGCGGAAGTTTGTATTTTGCCAGAAGATCTTTGTACCATTCGAGGAACTTGTTGTCTTCCGGCTTTTTTACGAGAATAAACCGGTCGGGAAATTTTTTGAGTTTTTCAACCCACTGCTGAACCTGCTGATCTTTCTCCTTGTAATTGGTCAGGCCCAGCGATTTCTCCGGATATTTTTCGATACAGAAAATACGTCCGCCCGACGAAACAAAGTCGTAAAGTTTGGCTATTGTTTCAGGGTTCATGCCGGTTACCTCAACCATGAATAAAGTACCATACTTTTTCGGCCCGTAGCACAGTCTTCCATTTTTGACGGTCGAATCGTTGATGATGATTTCCGTAGTATAATCGGCTGCTCCCCCTGTTTTATTGATCGACTCCCAGATGATGGACGTGTAGGGCACATTCAGTTTTTCGGGGAATGGGTCGGTCTGTACGCCCATGTCGCTCCACATGTCGTAATTGGCAGGCAGAATAGCCATATCGGTGTACATATCGGCGTGTTGAAGAACCGACGAAATGCGGGCTTTGTACTGGTTCAGGTATTTGAAATACGGCCACCAGTTGTTGTTTTCGTTGTAATACGAACCGTATTGCACCCAGCCGGGAAATGGAGCGTCGGGCGGCGAATAGTTGAAACCATGCCAGATAGTATGTGTGATCCCCGACATCAAACTTTGATCGGAGCCAATTTTCAGCAATTCGAGTGTCGTGTTGAAAACCAGGTAAGTATTGGTCATTTCCTCGCAGCTTACCACGCGTTTTCCGGTGAGGTGAGCCGCCGAAGAAACATATTTGTCGATCATGGTGTAGCCGCGACCGCGACGGTAATCGTCGTCCGACATTTCCTCTCCCAGCACGTGTTTGAGCCAGTTAGTGGTCCATGATTCACCCTCCGGAATGTCGTATCCCAGGCTGCTTTCGAGTGGGAAAAATCCACGCCCGTAAGCCTGTGCCCGCGATTTCACATGCTGATCCCGGCACCATTGCAGATAGGTTTCAGTGAACCGTTCGCGCAACAATTCGGCTTTGGTCAGTTCGAAATCGAAACGTACTCGCCTGATGATTTCAGCAAATTCGGGAGTCTTGGTCACCCCGTACTTGTCATCAACCACAGCCCCTAACCGGCCAACTTTAAACATGGTAAACGGCAGATAGGGCATCATGTCGTAACCGCGGCGTTTTTTAAATTCATCGGCCAGGTCAGCAGTCCAGTTGCAGCCTTCCAGTTCCATCGAGTCGGTAAAGAATGCACGAAGGTGGTTCGACAGTGGCCCTGTTTTCTGCTGAATGGTGTCTGACATGTGATCGAGATACTTTCGCACAGCCGCCTTGTCCATGTGATTCAGGATAGAACCTGCAGCACCGGGAGCCCCATTGATCACGCAGGCAAACGAGTTGACTTTCACCAGGGCATAAAGCACGTGTTTCCCTTCGGGAACATCCACCAGAATGATTTCATCCTTTCGTTTGCCGGATAGATCGACTACCTGATCCAGACTGCTCATCGGGTCGGGCACGAGCTTAAGCGACAGGATTTCGCAGGTGCGGCGCGGGTTTACCTCGGTCACGCCCGGATCGATGTTTTTGAAGATGTTGAATTGCGAAGTTTCGTAAACCATCGGGCCTTCCAGCTTTTCGGCATCAATAATGACCACCTGAGCCCTTTCATCGCCCTGAAGTGATTCAGCACCAAACGGCCAACCGGAACCCACAATCAGGTCGCAGGTCATATCAAGTTTTTTGGCTTCGTCAAAAGTTACCTGAAGCATGTCGATCCACTCGTCGCTCAGCCATTTCAACGATTTTTTGCCCAAATCGTCGCCGGTTGAAGGGAATGCAATCGGGTTGATCTCCACGCCACCAATTCCAGCTTCCTTGAGTAAATGCAGCTCACGGACAAGTTCTTTGGCTTCCACCTTGTCGCCATTCCACCACCAGCGCACAAAGGGGCGATATTTCGAATCGGGGTTTTTGAATAATTTATAGAGTTCAGATTCGGACAGTCTGGTCTTGCTTTCTCCCGAAATATTCACCCCCCAGGCAGGCAATGAGCCTGCCGCAAGACATCCGGCTGAAAACACAGCACTCTGAAACAGGAAAGTTCTTCTCTTCATAAATAATGGTTTATTATAGTTTCCCGGTAAATCTGCCAATAGCTAAATCGTTAGGTTAATCAGAAATACCCGTTTGTTTTTACATCTCCGTATTTGAGCGCCATTTCAAGCCGTTTCACCCGAAATGAACCTGCTCCTTTTTGTTTAAATGAAACAGTATTGTATCCTTGTTTTAAGCATTTGACCGGAACCACAAAAGCATATTCTTGCTCTGATTTTTCCAATCCGGTTGCCCGGTCGTATAGCTTGACGTATTCCCGTTTTTCACCGGCTACGCTGGCTCCGTTTACCATTATTTCGAACTGTGCCGGATGATTGGTTCGAAAAAACAAAATTGCTTCCTGAGGAACTGTTTCCTTTGGATTGTCACCTATATAAATATCGGCATTACTGACTTTATTTGCAACCACTTCCAATGGCAGTGGCGAATCGGGAACCATTCCGTACTCGCCGGAACTGTCGTTCAGACAATAAATTTTATTCCTGTATTTCAGAGTTTCGAGCGATCCCATTTCTTTCAGCAGGGAAGGAGCATTTACCCGGCAAACCTGGCCACCATCTTCAAGGTGAATGTTCCCGTTGTATTTTGAGTTGTACTCGCTGTAATACTGATTGAACAGGTATAAGCCGTCGGCGCCCTGTGCTAAAATGTGCGAGGCCATTCCGCGTAACATCCCGTGCGAATAAGTTTCGCGCTGACGGTAGCCACCGTCGTCAATCGATGCATAAACCGGAATTTGAGCTGCTCCAATTTCTTTTTTGAATTGGGCTACGGGCAACGACGGGTCGCCGCGCCAGTGCACGCCAATGCTTATAAAGTCGACCAGTTTGAGCCTGATCCATTCCTGAATATCAAGTCCTTTATCCAGACAGATTTCAACAGTTGGGGGAACCCTGACGGAAAGAAGCAGTTTATGGCCGCGTTTGGCCGAAACCGAATCCACTTTGGCCCGGATGTCTTTCACCAATTGGGTCATCAGGGGCGCATTTTTGCGGCCTTCGCCCAATTTGAAATAAACAATGAATCGCATGAAATCGAGGTCGAAGCCATCGATCATGTCGTATTTTTCGAGCTGTTCGGTAATCATAGCCAGCTTGTGGGCACGCACTTCCGTGTGGGCAAAATCGAGCGCCCGCGAGGCATTCCAGCCTGGTGTGGCATCATTGATCCAATATTCCGGGTGACTGTACCAAAAGTCGGTGTAAACAATCGGGCAATGGGTGGTGGTATCGTTAAAATGCAGGTCATTCATCCGGTAGGAAATGAACGTTTCCATACCGTCTTTTTTTGCCCGGTTCAGCGAAGCGGCAATCAGGTCAGTCCCTTCTTTTTCGAGGTTCAGGAAATTCGTATAATATTTTTTGAAGTTCCGGTAAGCAGCGGTGTCCTTGCCGCAAGTCAGCGTACCGTTTTTGTCGTCGCAAAACAAACGTCCGTATTTCGAGCGATAGTAAGGAAAATCGCTGCCGCTGCACATCATGTAGGTGGTTACCTGCGAATGGGCAACCATATCGACATAAGCGTTGAGGTCGGCCACGCTCAGCGGGCGGCGGTGAAACCAAAGGTTCCCAAGGGCATCGGTTCCGTCGTTGTTGTGGATGATGCGGTACTTATTTCCGGCATTACAATTTGGCGATATTCCAGAAAAAATCGAAAAAAGGCCAATTAATAGCAATGTTCGGTAAAACGAGCTTGTGATATTTTGAATCATATCTCTATTGTAACTATATATTGATTTATAAACAGTTTTGAAAGGATACTACACCCCAGCCCAACTTATTCAATCAGTATCAGAAATCCTCGTTATAAGCAGGTTAATTGGATTTTATTGCTTATCAGGTTTGATTGGATTTTTGAGAAACAATTTTAATAAGAGGGTATCTGATCAGACACACTCTCTTTGAATTGATGGGTCATGTTTTTATTTAGCGATCAGTTCCAGACCCTAGGTTCTGGAAGTGGCGGAACATTTGCATCAACGACAGCTCTTTTCACAATTACAGCATTGCCATGATCGTAATCCTTATTCACAAATTCAGTCCAGGTCAAGGTTTCTCCGGCGCATTGCTTTAACTGCTTTATAATTGCATACCGACTGGCCGCATCATAATAAAAGCGGTTGTCGTTCATACAAGTCGCCTCAGCCTCTGCACGCCAAATACCTTTCCCGACAGACCGGGCTCCTTCGAAATACCCGACTTTGGAATAATACGTTGAATATTCTGCAGAAGAAAGAATAACCGACCACGGCGATTTTGTTTTATCTCCCGAGACATCCACATTCTGATACCACCCATGTGACTGATATTCTAACGTTTGAGATTTTTTGCCTTCATCAATCGTAGCCGTCGGTGAGGTCTGGTACAAATCGGCCAAATGCCCGATAGCATGACCACCAATTTCGTGTGTAATCACATTCTCCAATCCGGTTTGAGTGCCTTTAGCTCCTGGACTAAGGCAGACAAACCCCATGGTTCGGTTCTTCCCGTTGTCCCAGAAATAATTGACAGATCCGTTATAATGGGACACATTTTGAAGGACCAGAACGGCATAATTCTTTTCTACTTTGATGTTTTGAGCAAGCAAACAGGAGTCAACCCAGTTGAAAACCTTGTCGAAACATCCGCCGGTTGAAGGACTGGGATTATCAAACAAACCGGTCCAGGCGCTGGACGAAACATTGTCGTACATGGTGCCAAATCTGGACTTTATTATCTTACTGCAAACGCCTGTTTGATCTCCGTTTACATGTTCCGAAATACCAGCCTGCCCAGAAATTGCGGCAATTCGATATACCCGGAGATAGGAACGATAGGTTTTATAAGGTTCCGAATTTTCAAGAAGTCCATTTATCGCAGCCAACGAATTGTTCTCCCAATTCCCGGCAGTCGACATATCAGCGGAGGTAAATCCGTCGCCGGTTACAATTAACGTGAAGGCCTCTTTACTTCCATTCCCATTATTTTGAAACAGACGAACTTCGCCATTTTTCCAGGCATTAAGCTGTGCCGCAGTAGTAAAAGAGAATACTTTGCTGGCAACAGATTCTGCTCCAAAAATATCTTTAGCAATGACCCTCCAGTAATAGGTAGTATTCCCGGCCATTTTGGAATAGAATGTACATGCGGGAGATTCCGTTTCAGTAGTATTTCTAATCCAGCTTTTTTGGTCTGTTGAGTATTCTACAATGTAGATGACCTTATCCCCTTCGGCATCAATAGCATCAGCCCATTGCAAACGCATGTAAACTTCAGGAACGTCTTTCGCTTCATTTACCGGATAAATAGCACTTGCTGGTACAGCCGGAGCCGTATTTGCAATTGCCCCGGTAACATTGATTTTAATCGTACGGGAAGAAATGTCAATATTAACATCATCGGTTGTCAAGGTAACCACAGCCACCCGTTTTTCACGATAGGCTGCTTTGGATACCGTCAAGGTGATTTCACCATTGCCAATTGAACCTGAAGGAGAAACCGTTAACCAGTAAAGACCTGGATCTGTTACTTTCCAGGTTGTACTAGCTGGAGCCGACACTTTCAATTTTACTGATGATCCATCAGGAACTGAAACAATTTTTTGGTCAACTGTGAAGCTGGCCTGCTGAGGTTCTGGATCTGATCCAGAGTCTTTACTACAACTTGCCAGACAAAAAACAGTTATCAGTACGAGAATTAATCGTATGATTTTCATAAACTTTGCAGGGATGCTATAAAAAAAAGGGAAGACAGTATTAGCTGATATGTCTTCCCTTCTTTTTAATATTATCGATTAATTATTCCAATTCCCATTGGTTGAAGTTTCCTGAATAGGAATTTCGTAGGTCATGTGATCAACCGAATAAGTTTTGCCTGAAGACCAGTGAACTGCAGAGCTGTTACGGTCGGTAGGTACATTCCAACGTTTGTTGTTGTTCCATTCGGTGCCATTTTCACCCCACATTTC
>CAZAVU010000035.1:0-10195 GCA_964488805.1 uncultured Odoribacter sp.
GTGACCAAAGCTGCCGATATTGAAAAGGAATTTTATGTCGGGTTTACCAACGACCGGAATACCAAATCAGTAATTTTGATGGCCAGCGCTGAAGGTGGTGTTGAAATAGAGGAAGTCGCCAGGACCAATCCTGAAAAAATCATCCGGTTCCCGGTCAATCCGCAGACCGGATTGCTTGACTTTCAGGCCAGGAACATCGCGCTTCAGTTGTTTGGCGACATCAACCAGGCACAAAAAGCTGTATCGATATTGAAAAATTTGTACCGCCTTTACGTCGAAACAGATTCAACGCTGGCCGAGATCAATCCGCTGATCCTGACCCGCCAGGGTGCGATTCTGGCGATCGACGGGAAAATGAATTTCGACGATAATGCGCTCTATCGTCAGCCTCAGATTCTGGATCTGCGCGAGCCTGATGCCGAGGAACTTCAGGAGATCGCTGCTCACGAAAAAGGCTTGTCGTACATCAAACTGGAAGGAAATATCGGATGTATGGTAAACGGTGCAGGCCTGGCGATGGCCACCATGGATATGATTAAACTTTACGGCGGGTCGCCGGCCAACTTTCTGGATATTGGAGGAAGTTCAAATCCGCAAAAGGTCATTGACGCCATGAACATCCTGTTGGGCGGGGAAAATGTAAAAGCGGTGCTGATCAATATTTTTGGCGGAATTACCCGATGTGACGATGTGGCAAGAGGGTTGATCAAAGCTTTGGAAACCATCCGGACCGACGTTCCGATCGTGGTTCGTTTATCTGGAACCAATGCTGTTGAAGGACTGGCCTTGTTGAAGGAGACCGGATTGCTTACGGTTAGTTCGATGAGCATAGCAGCCAGAACCGTAATTGAGTTGAGCAAAAGATAATCGCTGAATAGTCAGAATTCATCACCTATATAATTCACAATTCTCATGGGCATTTTAGTTAGTAAAGACACCCGGTTGGTTGTTCAGGGAATAACCGGTCGCGACGGCAAGTTTCACGCTTTACGGATGAAAGAATATGGAACCCGCGTGGTTGCGGGTGTTTCTCCAGGTAAAGAAGGCGAAACGGTTGAAGGTATCCCGGTTTTCAACTCGGTTGAAAATGCGGTGAAAGCAACCGGGGCGAATACTTCGGTCATTTTTGTTCCGGCGTCCTACGCTGCCGACGCGATTCTGGAAGCATCCGATGCCGGCATTCAGCTTGTTATCGCAATTACTGAAGGTATCCCGGTTCAGGATATGATCCGGCTAATTCCGATCCTGAAACAAAACGGGACTTTGCTGATTGGCCCGAACTGTCCCGGGCTGATTACTCCGGGACAAGCGTTGGTTGGAATTCTGCCGGCCATGATTTTCAGGACAGGAAATATCGGGCTCATCTCGCGCAGCGGTACGTTGACTTATGAAGTGGTGAACCTGTTGACTCAGAATGATTTTGGTCAAACTACGGTTGTTGGTATTGGCGGCGATCCTGTTGCCGGCCTGTACTTTATTGATTTACTCGAACGTTTTGAAAGAGACCCGGATACTGATGCCGTGGTTCTGATTGGCGAAATCGGTGGAGACGCCGAAGAACAGGCGGCCCGGTTTATTGCTGAGAAAATGACCAAACCGGTGGTCGCTTTTATTGCCGGGCAGACAGCTCCTGCGGGCAAACGAATGGGACATGCCGGAGCCATTATTTCGAGCGGGACAGGCACGGCAGCCGAAAAAATAGCCGCATTCAACCGGGCCGGAGTTCCTGTTGCCCGTGAACCTTCGGAAATACCGCAATTGCTGGAAGAAAAACTGACTGGTCTGATTTGAAGTGCTCTGTATTCAGTTGGCAGATTTCTGAATTCGATTTCTGACAAAAAAAGACAAATCGATCGTTTGCTTTTTTTTGTATTTTCGGGCATTCAATCGGAGTAATATGCTGAATAATCTTAAAATTGATTCGGATTCGGAAATACCCAAGTACAAACAGGTAGTTGATTTGTTTATTTCAGACATTGAGTCTGGCATTTTTAAGCAAGGCCAGCGGATTCCGTCGATCAACGAAACCAGCGAGGAATTGCTTCTGTCGCGCGACACTGTTGAGAAAGCCTATGTTTACATGAAAAAAAAAGGTATTCTCTTGTCGGTTCGCGGGAAGGGTTATTACATCAACCAGGTGAATGTAAGCAAGAAACTGAAAATATCCCTGATTTTCAACAAACTCAGCAATTACAAACGAAGCATTTACTATTCATTTGTCAAGACTTTGGGTAACAAGGCCAGTGTCGATGTTTTTATTTACAACTACGACCTGGATGAGTTTGAGTCCATTATAAACAACAACCTCAACAACTACGATTATTTTGTCATTCTGCCGCATGTTCGGAACGAGAATGCCAACATCAGCCAGGTAATCAAAAAAATCCCCAGGGAAAAGGTTTTGATCGTTGATCGTTTCCTGGAAGAACTGAAGGATTATCCAGTAGTTTATCAGGAATACGATAAGGATATTCAGTCAGCCTTATCCTGTGGGCTCGATTTGTTGAGGAAGTACAAACAGTTAAACCTTGTTTTTCCGCAGTCGGAATATTATCCTCCTTACATTGTGCGGGGGTTTCGCATTTTTTGCCAGGTTCACGGTTTCTCCAATTCCATCATCGACCGCATGGAGGATACCGAAATCAGGGAAGGGGATGCCTATATCATTGTTTCCGACGACGATTTGTATTCGTTTATCCGCCGGATCAAACAAAAAGGCTGGACTCTCGGAAAACAATGCGGGGTCGTGGCCTACAACGAAAACCAGGTCAAGGAAATCCTGTGCGACGGGATTACCACCATTTCGACTAACCACGAGGAGATCGGCCAGCTTGCAGCGCTGATGATACTTACACAGAAGTTCGAGCGGAAGAAAAGTCCCTTCCAGTTTATCCGGAGAAATTCATTGTAAACCAAGGATAATAATGGTTCTTTGGATACTAGAACAGGTAGTTCAGTCCAATGTAAAGCCCTGAATTTCCATCCTGCTCGTCAGCAGCCAAGCCGTAATCCACCGCGATCACAAAGTTTTCGTTCATCACGACGCGAAGGCCTCCGCCGTAGGAAAGATGAAGTTTCTCAGCACCCCAGTTGAAATAATCAACAGAATTTATGTTTGCAGGCAACAGCATTTTGCTTTTCAGGTCAATGCGTTGGGTCACTTTCCCAAAATCGGTAAAGGCATTCAGCCCCAGGTAAAAATTATTGTTGATCCAGCGGAAACGTGCGAATTTCCAGCGCATTTCAGCGTTACCATATAGGTATCCGTCGCCGACTACCCGGTTCCGTCGCACGCCACGAAGCGTTTTGGCTCCTCCCAGTCCTTCAGATAAAGCTCCGGTCATTACCGAAGTGATCATTTGAGAGCGATAATAAAAAGGAACCTCTCCTGAAAATACGGTTTGATAGCCAATCCGGTAGGCAAAAGACAAATCGTTGGGCTTTAGCGTGAAATATTGGCGGTGCAGCAGGCATAGGCGCGAAAAAGAGCTTTCGGCTCCCAGTATTTTGGGCGATGCTTCGAGCACGGCTTCGGTCCAGACTCCTTTCATCGGATTAGGCTGGTTATCGCGGGTGTCGTACACCAATCCGGCTTTAAAGGTGGGGATAAAACCGCCGTTGGATTCCTCTGTTCCAATAACGCCCCAATTGATGTATTTTTCATACAGTCCGGGTTGTTCGGTGGTTGAGGGGAGTTTATCGGCATCCGATTTTCCCTTGTTCAGCTTGTCGATATCCACAGAGCTTATCTTGAAATTCTGAAAATTCAGCCCGGCAATCCAGCGGAACTTATCGGTGGTAATTTTACCCTGAAGGTCGACTTTCCAGCGGAACAGGCGGCGGTCGTATTTATAGAACATGCGTGTTTTGTAAGCCGGATCATCCGGATCAAACCATTCGGAATGGACCACCGACTCGGAGCCGTTGAATCCGTAGAAATCATAAGCCTGGTCAGGAAGGTACGACAAATCCATGGAAGTTTTCAGCCCATGAAAAAGCGAATCCGAATCGTAATAAAAGCGGTAAATGCCACTGCCTTTGGTGAACCGTGAAACTTCGAAGTACAGCGACTGGTTGTATTTCGGGTAATTGGTACCATCGCCGTAATCGAACAGGTTGACCAGTGCACCGTACTGGAATCCCAGGTCGGTGTCGAATGTAATTGTTGGCAGAGCTCCGAAATTCCAGTTTTTCTTGATAATCACTGGTTCGTCGGTCTGGGCAAACAAGTTAAGCGAAAGACAGGCACAGAGGGCTGACAGGAAATATTTTCTCATAGGTTGAGGTTTGATTCCTACGAAGGTATAAAAAATCGGATTTGGATAGTCTAAACGAAGCTGAAGCATTGAATGACTGATTTTAAAAGCTTCTGCCTTCTGTCTTTCAGCTTCTGCCTTTTTTATATCCATCCCCGAAGCTTGTAGTAGGACAGAGCTGCCATTTCGCGGGCAAACAAGATTTCATATTTCAGGTGGTTCCAGAACTGATAGCGAACCGATATATTTCCACCGATATCGGGAACGAGAAGTTTATTCCCACCCAACTGATCATCGTCGAAAAAAAGGTTGGCTTCAACAGCATTTTCAAAGGCAGGCAACGCGCTGATTTTTTTGAATCCTGCTTTTCGGAAAACCAGTACGGCCCGCCTCGTATGCTCGGGCGAAGTGACCAGCAATACCGGTTTATCCTGAAGCCTGTCTGTCGTAAATTGTTGAAGTTTAAGGGCCTGAGATCGGGTGTTGGTTCCCTGTTCTTCAAAAAGAATTCGTTGCGGGGCAATTCCTTTGCTGATCAGTTCGGCGGCAACCAGTCGGGGAGTACTTTGTGGATTGGCCGTGTCGCCGGGCATGGAAATCACAATCCGGCTTTCGGGCGATCCGGTGGCGGCCCTGAAGACAAAAAATGCCCGCATCAGGTTCGATTCGCTGGGCATTCCCCCTCCGCCCAGCATGACAATGTAATCGGGCTTCCCGCTGATTTTTGACTGACTGGTTCCCAGCCAGTAATATCCCCAATAGGGCAGGCTGGTAAAGCTCAGGATAAACGCGGTCAGGAACATTGCTCCTAAAGTGATTAGTAAACAGCGAAATCCAACAAACAAGCGGTTGGTGATGGTGCGTTTGGCCATGTCAGGAGGATTGGTAAAAGCCGAAAGTTAACCAAAAATTGGAGCGTTTGAAATAGTCAGGAGCCTGGATTTGCCTGAACAAAAAATCCCGGCTGAACGGACAACCGGGATTCTGTATTTTATTTTGAGGCCGTTTCAAATGTCAAAACGCCCATTTCTGTAGTCATCCCGAATTTATTTCGGGATCTGCTGTTCATTGCGTTTAGATCCTGAAACAAGTTCAGGATGATCCAACTTTGATACTCCTTCTTTTATTTCTTTACCGAGAACTTGTAAATCGTGGTCGATTTCAGAGTTTCACCTGGTTTCAGCAGGGTGTTCGGGAAATTCGGATGATGTGGGGAGTCGGGATAATGTTGAGTTTCCAGGCAAACCCCATTGCGGTAGTTGTAAGGATTTCCGCGTTTGCCAATGATATCGCCTTTCAGGAAGTTGCCGGTATAAAGCTGAACAGCAGGTTCGGTAGTGAAGCATTCCATAAATCGGCCTGAAGCAGGTTCGTACAGGCTGGCGCAGAAAGTCATCTCGTTTTTGTTCTGATCCTTGTTCAGGATATAGTTGTGGTCGTAGCCGCCGCCCATTTTTAGCTGGGGCATTGGATCGTTGATGCGTTCGCCAATGGCATGGGGAGTTGTGAAATCCATGGCAGTTCCGCGGATATCAGCAATTTCGCCGGTGGGGATCAGTTGCGAATCGGCAACGGCAGTCGAGAAGTTGGCATCAACCACCAGCACATGATCCAGAATATCGCCCATGCCTTCGCCTTTCAGGTTAAAGTAAACATGGTTGGTCAGGTTGAAGAAACAAGCCTTGTCGGTAGTTGCTTCGTAGTCAATTTTCAATCCGTTGTCTTTGGTCAGCGTGTAAGTAACTTTTACATTTTTGTTTCCGGGAAATCCCCATTGTCCGTCGGGGCTGGTCAGGGTCATTTCAACAGCAGGCCCGTCGGCGGTCTGAATTTCTTTGGCATCGTACACCTGACGGTAGAAACTATCGGGGCCGGAGTGCAAACAAGCTTTTTTGTTGTTAACCGGCAATTGGTAAACTTGTCCGTCAATTTCGAACTGAGCGTTGGCAATACGGTTGGCATACGGGCCAACAACAGCGCCTTGTCCGGCGTCGCCGTTGATGTAACCGTCGATTGAATTGTAGCCAAGAGTCACATCTTCCAGGTTCCCGTTTTTATCGGGTGCAAAGATTGATACAATTTTAGCTCCGTAGTTGGTCAGGGTGACAATAATTCCGCCTTCATTTTTCAAAGTGAAAAGCGTGGTTTTTTTACCATTGATGTCTTTCTCAAAATTAGCCTTTGAATACGACATGGTAAATTCTTTTTTGGGCGCCGAGCACGAACCAAGCATTCCGGCAACCACCAGTAACCCGATTAATTTCTTCATACCGATAGTGAATTTTTGTTTTTTTGAATTTAGGAATGTAAATATACTGGTTTCGCCAAACCAAACAATCGATGATCGGACGAATTGAGAATTTTTGCCAATTCTTACATTCCCAGTTCGTCGCTGATATCCTGCATGGCAGCCAGCGACATTTCGGCAAAATCCAGGATTGAAATCCCGATCAGCTCACATTCCAGGATGTTTTCACGTTTTACAGAGGCGGCAAAAGCCTTTTCCTTCATCCGTTTGGTGATCGATTTGGTTTTGACCGAAGCCAGTTTCTTGTCGGGATAGACCATGGCCGTAGCCATTATCAGGCCGGTGATCGTTTCTCCGGCAGCAAGCGCATGTTGAAAAACGGTAGTCCGTTCTTTGCCTGTGGCAACCTCGTTGTGCATCACAATGGCGTCGATGGCCTCGGATGTCAGCAGTCCATCGAGCATTCCTGCGGCATACGGTCCGTGTTTGTACGGATCGGCATTGGTGATTTCTACGTCAATATCATGCAAAAGTCCGGCAATTCCCCACTCTTCGGGATTGGCATTCAACTTCAGGGCCAAGGCACGCATGACGGCTTCGCTGGCCAGGCAATGCCTGATCATGTTTGCATTTTGGATGTGCTGTTGCAAAAGTTTAAAGGCATTTTCTCTTGAAATCATTGCAGTAGTTCTATTTTTGTGTTTGCAAATTTGCACAAACCAACGGAAAAAAAGATGCCGCTTGAAATTGAACGAAAATTTTTAGTTGATCCGACCAAATGGGCCCCGACTGACGGAGGAATCCGACTTGTTCAGGCCTATCTGGGAGTTGCTCCCAACCCGACAGTCAGGATCAGAATTGCAGGCGAAAAAGCATTTTTGACCATTAAAGGCCGCACGGAAGGCATTTCACGGGCCGAATTTGAATATGAATTGCCGGTCGATCATGCCAATGAGATGCTAAAAATGGCAATTACCAGTCCGGTCGAGAAAACGCGGTATAAAGTAATGCACGATGGTTTTCTTTGGGAAGTGGATGTCTTTTCAGGAAAAAACGCAGGACTGATCATGGCCGAGATTGAACTGGAATCAGAAAATCAGGAATTTCCGTATCCCGACTGGCTTTTGGAAGAAGTTTCGCACGATGGCCGGTATTATAATTCGTACCTTGCAACTTGTCCGTTTTCGGAATGGGGGAACAACATGGCCTGATTTTTGAAAGGTCCAACAACATTATTTCATTGAACATCGTTTTTTTACAAAGCCAATAAACCAAATATATTATGCAGCTTAAAAAACTTCTTGCAGGGTTTTTAATCCTGATCAGCGTTTCTATGCTGGCCGAACCCAGTGCGGTAGGCCGGAAGAAAGAAAAGAACACCCTTTCGGCTGATTCCGTTCGTCTAAGCATCAATTACCTGAAAAAATACTTGCGGAACAACGATGACTGGCAAACTGAAAATCCTGAAATCCGGAGAACCGTAAACGGATTGATTCATTTTGCCGAAGACGATCATATTGACAGCATCCTGGTAAAACTTGAAAAATTTCAGAAGTCGGGGACTGCCAGGTATGTTAGCCGTTCACCGAAATATGTGGGCGATTCGCTTCTTGTCCGGGGCTATCAGCCTTTTCCGACAATCCTGGAAAAGATGAAGCAACTCGACCGCGCTATCTGGAATGGGGTTGACATGAGTACCATCCCTTTGCCTGAATCGCTGACTGCCGGACCAGATCATAAACTCCCGCCAATTTCCCAGGGTGATGAACAGGCCATTCTCAGGCGTACGCGCATTATTCTTCCCGATAGTTTGAAGAACATTCAGTTTCCGGCGGATTCGGCATCCAAATCGCCGAATAATTTTGAACGTATCCGCAAACGACAGGAGGCAAGGACCTTCTTGCTTGAAGTAGCCCGTCAACGCTACAATACCCGTATTGCCACCATGAACCTCGATTCGGCCATAACAGCCTACCGGCAGTATGCAGTGAGGGTATTCTCCGATTCACTGCAGGGGCATCTGCGCGATTCGCTGAAGCTTCAGAATGAACAGATCCTTGCTCATTACAATGATTCGATTGTCGGTCTGGTAAACGATTCCATCAGTCACTTCGTTCAGGCATTGCAGCGATATGCCCAAAACGATTCGGTCTCGGTGGTGATTCACAGTTTGTCGGGAAAACCTACACAATTTTGGTTGCGGAACAATGAACCTTTTACCAGCAGGATGTTCATTCGAAATGAACAAAACGATTCACTGGGAATCAAACTCACAACTATCGACAAACATGCGCTGAAGATTGCCATTGACGATGATGTGCTTTTCAATCGTTTTTCGCAGAAGCAAACCCGTGATTACGTGTTTCAGAAGTTTACCCCGGAGAAGAAGCTGACCAAAATTCAGAATAAATACAATGTGATTGCTCCCTGGAATTTGGGAGGAAACGGCAGTTTCGGGATTACCCAGACTTACCTGAACAATTGGAAGAGCGGGGGAAATAGTGCGTTTGCTCTTTTGTTGGTATTGAGGGGATATGCCAATTATTCAAGCTCGAAGTTGAAGTGGGAAAACAACGGGGAAATTCGTAACGGCTGGATTCGTCAGGGGGGCGATGTGGATCAGACCCGTAAAAATGACGACAAGCTGGAGTTGATTTCACGTCTTGGTGTAAGTGCATTCAAAAAGTGGTACTATAGTTCGGAAATCGATTTTACTACCCAGCTCTTTAACGGGTACAATTATCCGGATAAAACCACTCCAATCTCGAATTTTCTTTCCCCGGCAAAAACCTTGTTCAAATTAGGTCTCGACTATAAGCCGAACAACAATTTTTCGTTATTCCTTTCGCCCATCACGGCTAAGACTGTTTATGTCAGGGATACTGCCCGGATCGACCAGACCCGGTATGGTGTTTCGGCCCAACGTCAAAGCTTCTGGGAACCGGGTCTCAATGCCGACCTTCGGTACAAAGTCAATATCAATCCGAAAGTCAGTTATGAAATTAAGTATAAGATGTTCATGAACTATCAGCAACCTTTCAAAAAAGTGGATATCAACTGGGAAAACAACATGGTTGCACAACTTACCGACCGGATTAGCATGTCTATAATGCTTTACCTGCTGTACGACGACAATGTGACTTTTCCAACCGGGAAAAAAGGTTCAGACGGGAAGGATATCTACAAACCCAAATGGCAAACCAAAGAACTTATGACCGTAGGCTTTACGTATAACCTCGACCGAAAAATTTATACCCGAAAAAAGGTAAATTAGGCGGTAAAAAACGAACAGGAATATGAAGACATTTAAGAAATATTTTAAGATTGCGGCGTCGCATGCAGATGTGTACAATGCTCTGACCAACAAAGTGATGATCGAAATCTGGACAGGCGAAGAGGCGGTGATGGAAGAAACCGCCGGATCTGAATTCTCGATGTGGGAAGGCAGCATTTGCGGGATCAACCTCGAATTTGAGAAAAACCATAAGATCGTTCAGGAATGGTTCTTTGGAGAGGAAGACGACGACAAGAAGTCGATTGTAACCATTAAACTTCATCCGGATAAAAAAGGAACCATCATGGAAGTGGTTCATACCAATATTCCGGATGAAGCTTTCGAAAATATCTCAGAAGGCTGGGAAGAAGATTATTTCGAGGGATTGAACCAGCTTTTCGAACAATAGCAGAACCA
>CAZAVU010000035.1:10295-40523 GCA_964488805.1 uncultured Odoribacter sp.
ACCCGACGGGGAATAGCCAGACGCAGAAATTCAAGGGCCGGATAACGGTTTTCGCGTGTCAGCGGGTCGCGGTCGGCCAGTAAGGCGCCAACTTCAACGCCGCGGATGCCGGCTTCCAGATAAAGTTCTATCGCAAGTGTTTGTGCTATAAATTCTTCTTTTGCAACCAAAGGCAGAAATTTCCGGGCATCGACAAAGATGGCATGTCCTCCAAACGGATGCTGAACGGGGATGCCCAGACCAGCCAATTGTTTTCCCAGGTATTCCACTTGAGCGATCCGGCTTTCCAGATAATCGGATTCGGTCGCTTCTTTCAGTCCAACGGCCAGCGCATTCATGTCGCGTCCGGCCATTCCTCCGTAGGTGACAAATCCTTCGAACATGATGTTGAAGGTGGTTGCTTTCTCGTACCATTCCTGATTTCGGGTGGCAATAAAACCGCCGATATTGACAATGCCGTCCTTCTTGCTGCTCATGGTCATCCCATCGGTATACGAGAACATTTCGGCTACAATTTCTTTGATTGTTTTCCCGGAATAACCAGTTTCACGTTGATTGATAAACCAGGCATTTTCGGCAAAACGGGCCGAATCCATGATGACTGGAATACCATACACATCGGCCAGTTGTTTCACTTCGCGGATATTTTGCATCGAAACCGGCTGGCCACCTGAAGTGTTGCAGGTTACAGTCAGGATGATGAACGGAATCTTTTCTCGTGGGTTTTCGTCCAAAACCCGTTTGAGTTTAACCAGATCGATGTTCCCTTTGAACGGGTGATTGATTTCGGTGTCAAAAGCCTCATCTACCGAACAATCGATTGCCGTTGCTCCACGGAACTCGATATGTCCTTTGGTGGTGTCGAAATGCGAGTTTCCGGGGATGACATCTCCCTTTTTGACCAGTACTGAAAACAGCACGTTTTCGGCGGCACGCCCCTGGTGAACGGGCAAAAAATACTCGAAGCCGAACAATGTTCGGATTGTATCCTTCAGGTTGTAATACGACGACGAACCGGCATAACTTTCATCTCCGGTCATAATGGCTGCCCACTGCCGGTCGCTCATGGCACCGGTGCCGCTGTCGGTAAGCATATCGATGTAAACTTGTTCGCTTCGAAGATTAAATAGGTTGTATCTGGCTTCCTTGATCCAGAATTCGCGTTCCTGGCGGTTGCTGCGGTAGATGGGTTCAACCATCTTAATTTTATACGGTTCTGCAAATGGAATTTCCATGACAGTATGAATTTGATTTTTAAATGTTGGTTGGTAAAATGAAGGCGGCTAAACAGAAATGCCGGCTGATTAATTCAGAGAGGATGAATTAATTGTGAAAATCGTCACGGTTTTTAACGTGAAGAAATGGGTTGATCAGATGTAGAATATCCTGAAACATTCAATAAGGATTGAATTGAATGCAAATTTTGGTTTTCTCCGAGGGAAAAAACACGAAAAAAGTCATAAAACTGAATTTTCCGTAATTCGGATATACAAAAAAGTGAATAGGTCAGATCCGGGGAGAATCTATTTGTTTGCAGTCACATAGCTGATAACCGAAAGCAACACATACCAAACGATGATCAGCGGTAAGGCATAAACCTGAAGAAAGGCCAAAAGAATCAAGGTCGTTCCCAGGAAGAGAAACCGAAGGGCATTCTTTTTCAAATCAAGGTTTTTGAACTTCAGCGAGAACATGGGCAATTCGGAAACCATCAGGAATGAGCAGATAAATACAGATGAAAGAATCGTATATTTATTCAGAATGACAGGTACAATGTCTTTTTTTGTTCCAAGTTCCAGAATTAAGCCAAGCGAGGCAAAGAAGATGGCATTGGCTGGAATGGGCATTCCCAGGAATTGTTCGCTTTGCCGGTCGTCGGTATTGAATTTGGCTAACCGGAAGGCTCCGGCAACCGGGATTACCAGGCTGGTGAACAAAACGACCCATTGTCCCCATGTTGCTTCAATATCCTGAATAGGCTGATTCTTACCGAACAAGGTAAATTCGAGCATGGTGAAGACAATTGCGGCAGGCGCCAGTCCAAAAGAAACCAAATCGGCCAGCGAATCGAGTTCTTTTCCAATGGAAGAATAGGCTTTTAACAGACGGGCCGAAAAACCGTCACAGAAATCGAAAAGGGCTGCTGCAAAAATAAAAACCGAAGCCCAGCCCAGTTGTCCGTCAACTGCAAAAAATACCGATAGACATCCGCTCACCAGATTCAGGGAGGTGATGGCATTCGGAACCCAGAAAAATATCTTGCTTAAACGACTCATGATTAAATCTCGCCGATGATGGTTTGTGAGCCGGTTACTTTATCGTTTAGTTTAACTTTTAACCGGGTGTTGAGCGGCAAAAACAAATCGACCCTTGAACCAAACCGGATGAACCCGAGTTCGGTGCTTTGATCAACCAAATCGCCAACCGAAACATAGTTGATGATACGGCGTGCCATAGCACCTGCAATCTGGCGAATCACAATCTCTCGTCCGTCTTTTATTTTCACGGCAGTGGTGGTACGCTCATTTTCTTCTGCCGATTTATCTTTAAACGCAGCATAAAATTCACCGTCTTTGTGTTTCATGTAAGTCACCTGTCCGGGAACGGGCATCCAGTTGATGTGAACGTTGGTTGGCGACATAAAGATAGATACCTGCAGGCATTTGGCTTTCAGATATTCGATTTCGATTGTTTCTTTAATATCGCATATTTTACCGTCGGCCGGAGATAATATGAGTTTTTCGTTTTGATTGACAGTTCGTTGAGGGTACCTGAAAAATTGTATAACCAGGAAATATATCACTGCGGCTATTCCTAAAAAGCAAAGCTTGATGGCGGTTTCAGTAATAAAAAACCACGAAAGTAAAATGAAAACTGCGAAAATTGCAGTCGCAAAGTTGATTGTTTTGGTACCGGCTTTATGAAACTTCATTACTCATTTTTAAGATTGCGGCTCAAAAATAGCAAATAAATAAGCTTTTCGATGATCTCCAGGTCTATAATGAACTAATTTTTGACTGATTGCATGGAATGAAGTAACCGGTTTTTGAATATAAGTTGCTGGTAGTCAGATTTATCTGGATGATAATCAACCGAGATCTGGTAAGCTTTTGTTTCAGGAAAAATTATTCGATTACCAGTTTTAAATAGGTGACAACAACCGGAGCGGCAAAAAGCAAGGAGTCGAACCGATCGAGAATACCACCGTGCCCGGGTAAGATGTGACTACTGTCTTTTATTTCGAAATATCGTTTGAACATCGATTCGGTCAAATCTCCAAAAGTGGAAGAAACGACTGTTAAGAGGCTGATTGTAATCCAATGTACCAGCTTGATTTCAGGGATAAGATCTGAAATGAGATAGGCCACCAGGACGGTAATTAAAGTTCCCCCGATTGCTCCTTCCCACGATTTTTTAGGAGATATGCGTTCGAAGAGCCGGTGCTTCCCGATTGAAACGCCAAACAGATATGCTCCGGAGTCATAAGTCCAGATGAGCGTAAACAGAGCTATCAGTAATTTGGGGCTGTAGTTGTTCTCATTGATGCTCCCTGAAAATACCAGGAAGTTGGTCAGCGCCAGAGGAATAGCCAGATAAACTGTGCTGTAAATGGTTACGGCTATGTTTTCAATCGGTTTTTCCTTTTTGCGGTATAGTTCACAAGCCATAACAGCCAGAAACAATGGGAACAGGATCAGGTAATATTTGAAATCAATAGTTCCTTTGGCTATAAAAAAGGAAGCAACAAATATCAGTATGGATATTGTAAAACTCAGCACTTTGTTGGGGCTGATCTTGGTTTCGTTATACAGACACGAAAATTCGACTATGCCTCTGATCAGAATTGCCAGAAAAAGAAGTGCATAACTATATTGACTGGCAACCAATGCCACCAGCATAACTGATACCAAAACGATGCCGGTAATCGTTCGCGTGATTAATTTCTTCAACGGATCAAGTCTTTTAATAGGTTGATTGATTCATCTTTAAAATCCTGATGGACCCAGATTTCCACCTCGCCAATTGAGGGGAAATTGGTGTCGTGTGCGTTGATAAGAACACATTGAATTTCCTCGTTCTCAAGTATTTCCTTGGCAATTTCAGCCTGATAGGCTTGATCTGAATGAAATACTCGTACCCAATCTTTTTCCATAAGTTCAATTTTTAAATTGGTTCCTCGGATATTATTACAATCAACGATTTGGGACCATGCATTCCCATAACCAGGGTTTTTTCAATATCGGCAGTCCGACTGGGGCCTGTAATATTGCTGACCAGCGAAGGTAGCTCATTTTTATATTTTTCCTTCAACTTTTCAATAGCAAGGTCTAAATAACCGGTCAGTTGCGATTGGCTAGCCACAACAATATGTGTTTCGGGAAAAACATTGAGACGGCGCCCCGAAACCTGGGCTGAGCTGATTAATACTGATCCCAGATGGGCAACCAGAAATTCGCAGCCTGTTACCCCGATATTTAAATCCAGAAATTCATCCTCGGTGGAGTTAATTCTGATTTCTTCATCGATCAACTTTTGCAACGACTGGTCGACGCAGAAAATCTTATCCTCTTGTTTTTCTGAGCAGATCTGTTTGATCTGAGCTTTCACATCTGCTTTGGTCTGACAAAGAATCACTTTCCCGCCAATCATTTCCAGATTGGTTTTAAATTCCTGATCCAGCGGGTCTTTTAGAGAATGATAAATGGGAGAGGTGAAGTCGGGAAGTTCCATCCCGATTTCACCTCTTTTATCCTGAGCGGCCTTTAGTCGGGCCAAAATTAAATTTCTTGATGATTCCATTATGCTGATACGGATTCTGCGTTTGTTTCATTATTCTCAGGAAGTTCAGCGGGCTGCTCTTTCTTGGATCCATTGACCAGCATGGGCTTTTCCCATTTGCGTTTTCCAAAGATGTGTTCGAGGTCTTCGCTAAAGATAACTTCTTTATCCAGAAGTAACTCGGCAAGTTGTTGATAACCTTCTTTGTGAGAAGCCAAAACATTTATTGCCCGGGCATATTCCTGTTCGATCAGTAGTTTTGATTCAGAATCAATCAGCTCTGCGGTTTTTTCGCTGTAAGGTTTGCTGAAGGCGTATTCGTTTTGTCCGGTCGAATCGTAATAGCTGACATTTCCAACTTTATCACTCATCCCAAAAATACTGACCATCGCATAAGCCTGTTTGGTGACTTTTTCCAGGTCGTTCTGGGCTCCGGAAGAAATACTGTCGAATGCAATTTGTTCGGCGGCCCTTCCTCCAAGTGCCGAGCACATTTCGTCGAGCAATTGATTCTTGGTGGTGATCGAACGTTCTTCAGGCAGATACCATGCGGCTCCCAAGGCTTTGCCACGCGGAACAATGGTTACTTTTACCAGCGGGTGTGCATGTTCGAGCAGCCAGCTAATTGTGGCATGTCCGGCTTCATGGTAAGCAATGCGGCGTTTTTCCTCAATCGAGATGATTTTGTTTTTCTTTTCCAGACCGCCTACAATACGATCAACAGCATCCAGGAAGTCTTGTTTGTCAACAATATCTTTGTTTTTACGGGCTGCAATCAGTGCCGATTCGTTGCAAACGTTGGCAATGTCGGCCCCCGAAAAGCCTGGGGTTTGTTTGGCAAGAAACATCGGATCAACTTCCGGCGATAGCTTGATAGGTTTCAGGTGAACGTTGAATATTTCCTGGCGTTCGTTCAAATCAGGCAGTTCAACATGAATCTGGCGGTCGAAACGTCCGGCACGCATCAAGGCGCGGTCGAGAATGTCGGCGCGGTTTGTAGCAGCCAGAATGATCACTCCTGAATTGGTGTCAAACCCATCCATTTCAGTCAAAAGCTGGTTCAATGTATTTTCACGTTCATCGTTCGAACCAAAATTTGGATTCTTGCCACGGGCGCGGCCAATGGCATCAATTTCGTCGATAAAAACAATACAAGGCGCTTTTTCCTTGGCTTGTTTGAACAGGTCGCGAACACGCGATGCCCCAACACCGACAAACATTTCCACGAAATCAGAGCCCGACATGGAGAAGAACGGAACATTGGCTTCGCCGGCAACAGCTTTTGCCAGCAAGGTTTTCCCGGTTCCGGGAGGGCCAACCAAAAGCGCTCCTTTCGGTATTTTACCTCCCAACTTGGTAAACTTGGTCGGACTTTTCAGGAAGTCGACAATTTCTTCCACTTCCTGTTTAGCTTCAGCCAAACCTGCTACATCCTTGAAGGTTGTTGAAACTCTTGAATCTTTATCAAAGACTTTGGCTTGTGATTTTCCTACATTGAAAATGTTGCCGGCTCCTGCTCCTCCGGTGCCTTTGCTCATCCGTCTGAAAATCCACCACCAGAGCAGGATGATGATCACAAACGGAAGGATCCAGCTCAGGAAATCAGTCACGTAGTTGTGTACTTCCTTGTTTTCAATGATAAACTCCTGAGTTCCGTATGCAGCCTGTGCTTCTTTGATATCGGCCTTGAATGTTTCGTCAGAACCAATTGAAAAATAGAAATGTGGACCTGCTTTGGCCGGAACATTAAAGCCATCTTTGAGTTTGTGTTTGTATTTGTCGTAGCTTGACTCTTTGAGGTAAACCTGTGCATCCTTGTGGTTTACAACCACTATCTTTTTTATGTCCTGATCTTTGAACATGGTTGTTTTTACTTCCAGCCAGTTCGTTTCAACCGGACCTGAGCCCATTGAGAACCAATTAATTGCAAGGAATATGACGATAATCACTCCATAAATCCAGTAAGGATTTATCCTGGGAGTATTGTTGGTTATCCGTTTCGTATTTCCTGTGTTGGCTTTCACTTTTTTGGTCTTCTTCTTATTATTATTGGTATTTTCTGTCATCTTATTACTAGTTTTCTTCTTTTATTAATTCAATATGTGCATCAGCCCAAAGGTTTTCGAGATCGTAAAATTGACGGGCTTCTTTCTGGAACACGTGTACCATAACGTCGGCATAATCAAGTAAGATCCAGATTGAATTTCGGTAGCCATCCTTGTGCCAGGCGGTTTCGCCAATTAATTCTTCCACAGTGTCTTCCACTGAATGGGCTATTGCATCAACTTGGGTGCTGGAGTTCCCGTGACAAATGATAAAATATTTACATTCGGTGTGATTGATTTTTGTTAGGTCAATTTTAACGATGTCAATCCCTTTCTTTCTCTTAATTCCTTCAACAACGGCATCGATCAATTGTTCAGTTTCAGTTTCTTTTGCGCTTTTGTTCATAAATATTTATTAGACCTACAAAGATAAATTTTTTACTCTATAATAAGTGATTAAACTTGTATGACGAAAAACTTGATTGGATCAGAAAATGCAAATTTAATTTACGATGGACCAAATTCTCAAAAATACAATTGTTTACCTCTCGTCGGTTGATTCTACCAACAACTATGCCAACCAACAGATTCGGGAGAATATGCCGCCGGAAGGGACTGTCTTTTTGGCATACGAACAGACTGCGGGTCGCGGACAGATGAAAAACTTCTGGGAAAGTGAACCTGGCCGGAACCTTACTTTTTCATTGGTGCTCTATCCTGATTTCCTCGAAGTGCAACATCAGTTTATGCTTTCGAAGGTGATTACGCTGGGCATTTACCGTGCTCTTCATAAGTATGTTGCCAATCTGAAGATCAAATGGCCCAACGACATTTATGCTGGTGACCGGAAGCTGGGAGGGATTCTGATTGAGAATTCAATCATGTATAGTTCGTTGAAAAGTTCGGTGGCCGGCATTGGCCTGAATGTAAATCAAACCCGGTTTTTTAGTGATGCCCCCAATCCGGTTTCCTTACAAATGCTGACAAATCAACACTTCGACTGTGATGCGGTTTTGTCAGACGTTTTATCCGGGATAAATGAATATTACACCTTGCTTCGTGATGGTGAAGATGATCGGATTGACCGTGAATTTATCTCTGTTCTTTACCGGCTGAATGAGAAACATTTCTTTCGCACTCGTGACGAAGTTTTTCAGGGCGAAATCATTGGGGTAAATCAGATTGGGCAGCTTCAGATCCGAAGAGAGGGCGGGGAAATTCAGGAGTTCCATTTTAAAGAAGTAGAGTTTCTTCAAAAGGCTGAAGGACTGAAGGATTGAAGGATCGATTTCTGGGAAAAGGAAAGTCATTCATGGTCATTAATTGCCCGAATAAACCGAGAATTTCAATCGATGACGATGAATGACTTTGGTGTAATGGTTGCTGTTCTTTTTTTGCCAATTGCGGCAGGTTTCTTTTCGCTATCTGTAAGGTAACGCAGCCAGCATATCGGCCAGCTTATTAATGCCGTCTTCCAGTTTCTTGTTTATCAGCATTTTTACCATCATGTTCATGTCGGCTTTCAAGGTCAGGCGGAGCTTTGTTTCGTATGCGGCCACCGGCAGCAATTGGATCCAAAAGACAATGCCAACGGGCATATTGCCGCTGCTGCTAATTTTTATGGTTTTGCAGGGCTCGCGTTCGATGATCCGAATTTCGGCCTGTCCCATTCCGCTTACCTGGAAACGACAGGAGTCGGTATCCGATTCAAAATCGGAGATCTTTAATTGGGGAACCTGTTCTGCCATTTTTGACAAAAGATCTTCGTTCATGTATTTCGACAGGTTCTCGAAATTAGAGAGGTAATTGTAGATGGTTTCCTGGTTGTTGTAAACTATTTTTACGTCGCTTACATATTGGCTAACTGACATATTGTGCTGATTTTTAAATAAAAAATCCCCTTTTCGATATCGGAAAAGGGGAAGTATTGTGATTGATTAATATTCTATTTGCCCCAACTTTCAGGCTGTTCGCGCCATTTGTTGAGTTTTTCTACTTCTTCGGGTTTAACATCTCCTGATTCCAATGCTAGGTCAATTAAAACCTGGTAACGGCTAAGTGGAGTTAGTTCCAGTCCGGCATCTTCAAAGTTTTTGCGGGCGTGAGGAAAATTGTAGGTGAAAATGGCGAGCATTCCCAAAACATCGCCGCCAAAATTGGTGATGGCATCAGCGGCTTTCAGGCTGCTTACCCCTGTCGAAACAAGGTCCTCGATGATTACCACTTTTTGTCCGGCTTTCATGTCACCTTCAATCAGGTTTTCAAGTCCGTGATCTTTGGGTTTCGTGCGGACGTAGATAAACGGAAGGCCTAATTCCTGGGCAACCAGCATCCCGTGAGCAATAGCTCCGGTAGCAACTCCGGCAATTACTTCAGCCTGCGGATATTTTTCGCGGATGATCCGGCAAAACTGATGGCAGATAAAAGTTCTTTCTTCAGGATAAGAAAGGATTTTGCGGTTGTCGCAATAAATGGGAGCTTTCCAGCCTGAAGCCCAGGTAAACGGATTGTTGGGCTGAACTTTTATAGTGTTAATTTGAAGTAGTTTCTTTGTAACTTCGAGTTGAATTTGTTCGATCATGGTTGTTTTATTTACTAATAACGTTGGCAAATGTACAAAGTTTTTTTCAATGACTCCACTATACAGATAGCTTCTGAAGGTAAAATATCAACAAAAGATAATATTATTGAGTTGATTGATTTTCAGGGATATGATTTTGTAAATCAATTTATTTCGAAGATTGAAGCTGCAGATCACCCATCCGACTTCCTGATTCTGAATCCGGAAGTGAACCTGCTTTGGGATCAATTCAGGAGCCAGTTTGTTGAGATTCCTGCTGCCGGGGGACTGGTGCGCAATGAGAATGGTTGTTTCCTGTTTATCAGGCGACTGGGAGTCTGGGATTTGCCCAAGGGGAAAATCGAGAAACAGGAAACAGCCGAAAAAGCCGCTGTTCGCGAGGTGGAGGAGGAGTGTGGGCTCACAGACCTTCGGGTGATCAGGCAGCTCGATTCTACCTTTCATATTTACCGATCTCCTTTTTTGCCTGTGGCTAAGAACCTGGTTTTGAAAGAAACTCAATGGTTTTTGATGGCTCATTCCGGAAACGAAAAGCTTGTTCCTCAGGTTGAGGAAGATATTGAGGAAGTGCGCTGGTTCGCTGGATCGCAGCTTGACAAGGTATTGGCCGATACTTATTCCAGTTTGCGTGAGTTCCTTGAAAGAAGCCTGCCCTTTATTTAGGTTGGCGGTTATTGGCTTTTTGCAATTCTTTAATGTATTCGCTTTTGAACAACTGACCGAGCTGGCGATCGAGCCCGTCGATAGGGTTGGGCGCCGGCGAAAACAGTAATTTGCCGTCTTTCCCGATCAGGAACGAATTAGGGTAGGTTTTTACCTTGTAGGTTGCTTGCAAATCGCTTTCGGTTGTTGTAAAAATTCCGGCCCACTCGTTTTCATTTTTTAATGCAGCGTGGTCATGAATTACGTTGATAATAACCAATTTATCCTTGTAGTGAGACGCAATGGTTTTTAACGCATCAAGATGTTGACGGCAGATCGTGTTTTTGGGGTCGGTAAAATGCAGGTAAATATATTTGTTGGGATAGTCGGAAAAACTAACTTTTTGTCCGTTTATATTTTTTAGAACCAATGCCGGAGGAATGGTTCCGCTGGCCAGATGAGTAAGTTTTGCACGGATGAGCTGAGCAGTTGTTTGTTCGTATGTGCTCCATCCCAAAATTTTCACCTGATCGAGCATTTCCAGGATGGAGGCTTTCTGAAATTGTTTGCAGTAATAGGCATCTTTCATCGATTTTAATAAAATCCAGTGCGACAGTTGCCGGTTGAAATGCAGTTGTTTCTGGAGATATTCATCGAGCTTGGCCAGCGATGATGTACCAATGAAATTTTGTATTTCGTTGTTGTTCGAGGAGTTTGTCAAGGTATTAAAATAGTTCTGGAAAACCTGGTTGAAAAGTGTTGAATAGGCTGCCAGATTGTATTTCGGGATAATAGCGCTGAAGTATGAATTCATAAAATTGGTCGACTTTCCCTGGTGGAGGGCAAATTCGAGGTTTGCTTTCCGAAATTGTTTGTGCGATTCAAAAAAATCCGATTTTGTCTTCGGAAGCTTTTTGTCCAGAATTTGTTTTACCGTATCTACCAGTGAACTGGTGCGATTGATGAAGATCTGGTTAAAGTATTTATCCTCACAAATGGTATATTCTTCTTCGAATTGTTGAATCTGAAAGTTCAGTTCATCTTTGGCGGGATTAATTATCCCAAACCAAACAGGCTGTGGTTTTTCAAATGGATTTCGTTTTTGCGATTCGGTCAGTGTTCGTTTCGGAGGCAATACGATTTCGTATGATTTTCCGGGTTCCAGGTAAATCATGCCGTGATAGCCGTCAAAGTCGGCAAAAACAAGAGTGGTTTCGTTTATTTCAATTTCCAGATTGAATACGCCGCTGGCGTTGAACCGAATGGTGCCCAGTTTTATTTCTTCTTCGGAAATAAAATCATGAAAGGTATTCAGATTAAAGGTATTCTGGGCATATTCAGGAGCTTTGCCATAGATTTTTACCGGAGCCGTCCATGCTTTTACAGCAATCAGGGCGCATAGGAAAGCAGTAAACAGAACTTTAGCATTCACAATAGCAGACTTTATTTCGGTTTGAAAAGAAGAACGATCGGTGACTGATTTTAGTCTTCAAACTTGAAATCTTCTTTGTCGAGTGCTGTTGGCAGGAACATGCTGGGATCTCCTCCGTGCAAAATAATGTCGCGAACAATGGTCGAGTTGATTGGGGTATGTTCGGGCATGGTCAGCAGGAAAATGGACTCGATTTGAGGGTGCATCTTCTTGTTTACCTGGGCAATAGCGCGTTCGAATTCGAAATCGGCCGAAGTGCGTAATCCGCGAAGAATGTACTGTGCATTGACCTTTTTGCAGAAGTCAACAGTCAGCCCTTCATGACATTCGACTGAAACTTTGGGCTCGTTTTTAAAAACTTTTGAGATCCAGATTTTCCGTTTTTCAACCGGGAAGAATGACCGTTTGTTCGAGTTGAAGCCAACCATGATTATGATTTTGTCGAATAGCGGAATTGCCCGTTTGACAATGCTTTCGTGCCCAATAGTAAATGGATCAAACGACCCCGGGAAGATTGCAACTCGTTCCATGGTTTTAATTTTACTGAATTTTTAGGGACGTAAAGATAGTGCTTATTCAAAAGCAGCAAACAATACGGCGATTAATTACTTTTTTGTTCTTGCTGACGGGTGAGTCTGAAAATAAGAGCTAGTGCGGCGGCAACAACCAAGGCGCTAATTACCAGTTGAACTAACTTGCTGTCCTGATCAATTGAACCACCTTGGTCTTCGGCTCCCAATGTCATGCTGGCTAATGCCAGTCCGTTATTGATGGCATGACCCAGAATACACAAAAAGATGTTGCGTGTGCGTATCATCAGGGTTCCCAAAATAAGGCCAAGGATAAAAGTCGCCGGGAATTGCCAGGGGTTCAGATGAAAAAGGGCAAACATCAGGGCCGAAACAAAGATGGCAGTAACTTTCGAATAATTTCGCATCAGGCCATGCATGATAATTCCCCGGAAGATTAGTTCTTCGACTACCGGCGCCATGATTACAACTTTAAAGAAGGCGCCATAGATTCCAAAATCATTTTCAAACACTTTATTGAATAATTCCCAGAACCAGGCCGGAGGCGGTAAAATCTTGTCGAGAGCGGTATTGATTTCTCCAATAATATTTTGAGCAGC
This sequence comes from uncultured Odoribacter sp., assembly GCA_964488805.1. Taxonomy (GTDB): domain Bacteria; phylum Bacteroidota; class Bacteroidia; order Bacteroidales; family Prolixibacteraceae; genus Aquipluma. Next base: position 22,904 of record CAZAVU010000035.1, read on the forward strand.
CCATAAAAAGAACGCAAGGGGGATCAGAACCAAGGCGTTGAAATGTTTAGCCGGAATCAGTTGTTTTAAAGGAACACCGGCTCTGCGGTAAGCATAGTAAAAAATAAAGATATCGGAGCCAACGCCGAGGATAATTTTCTTGATGGGGTTGTACAGGTAATCGGTGCTTTTATAATAATCGATCAGGGCCAGTGGAAAATCGACAAGCGTTTGAATGAAGATGTAAAGCACAATCAGGTGCACTGCACCGAGAATGGTAGGGTAATATTTATTGTCTGGAATATTCACTGCATCATGAGTTTTGAAACTCTAATATAGCCTACTTTCCCCAAATAAAAAAGAAACATGTAGAACTAAGGTTTAATATTATCTGTGGGTTAACTGCTAATTTGCTGGGTTAATGCAAAGCTCTTCTTTTATTTTTTCGGCCATCCATATTGAAAGTAGTTCAGCTCCCCTGTCATTTAAGTGTCCGGCGTCCATCCAGTTTATTGGGTCTTCAAAAATCGACATTGGAGGAATAAGCAGCGGTGCGATGTCCTGGTACAAAGGTGTATATTGGGGCGTTCTAAGCATTGAGCCATACTCTGGAAGATAGACAAAAAGGAAAGGAATATTTTTCTTCCTGATCAGGTTGACCATTTTGTTAAGGTAGGCTAACGGGTACTTCAGTTGTATTTCTTCAATTGGTTTAAAACGTGCCCGATTGAATCGTTTTTGCCATGCAGTTTTGTTTTCTTTCAATTCATCATCAGTTACTGTTCGGGTTGAAGCACCGTATCCATAGGGTTCGTTGCTGGGGGTAGGAGTTTGTTTCCTGAAAATATAGGTTGCTTTTAAGCATTCGAGGCGGGCGGAAGTTCCATGAAAGAGATCGGCCAGGTAATCCCGGTTGATTGGTGTTGGAGTCAGAAATAAGTCTTGGGTTTCGGCCAGATAAGGGAAAATATCATGACTGTTTTTTTCTTCATCCTCATGTACTTCTATAACAATAAGACGGGGTGACTTGTGTTTTAGTAGACTTTTTAACAAGAGATATTCCATATTTCTTCCAAACCGACAATATCCCAAGTTAGCCAGATGGTAATTTCCCATAAGTTGTTCTTCCATCTTTTTTTCCTGAAAAGCATGAATGGTATGAGAAGAGCCGATAAATGCCACATCAATTGGAACCGGATTATGGGTTATTCGGTCGTGAATCCATTCCCCATGATTGTAGCAATCGTCTTTAATAAAATGATAGGCAAATTCTTCGGAATATGGAATCAGGAATAAAGCCGCCATTGCAATGAAAAGCAGACCGAAAAACAGGGCTATTTTCAAAAATATTCGTCTCATGGGTTAAAATTGAAAATAGATAAATTGGGGAGCGGCATTTAAGACCCCAAATATCAGGATTATAAAAGCAAAAATCAGATAAGTGCTCCACCTGAAAAGAACAGTTTTGTCGGTATTTAAATCGTTAAAATCTGTTTTATTGGTCTGTAATTCAATGAACAAAAACAAAGGGAAGCCGGCGATGAGAGATATGGCAAACTCCCGGAATTCACTATTCTCGGTGAAGAATGATCTGATTTGGGGAATGAAATCGAGACTCATGTTTTTGAAACTCGATAAAATAAATAGGCTTTGATCGAGTGTGTTTGCACGAAAGAAAACCCAGGTCAGGTTGACGATTGCAAATGTAGTAACGAATCCCATCCATGAAGCTTTGGGGGCAATGTGCAGGTGTTTTGAGAAGAAGCTTTCTGCAATTAAGTAGAAACCGTGAAGAAAACCCCAGATAATAAAGGTGAGCGATGCGCCATGCCATAGTCCCGACAAGGTGAAGGTGATCAAAATATTCAGGATCCAGCGGCTTTGTTTTACATGGCTTCCTCCGAGGGGAATGTATACATAGTCGCGGAACCAGGTTGAAAGTGAAATATGCCAGCGGTGCCAGAAATCTTTAATACTTCTTGCCAGGTAGGGGCTTTTGAAGTTTTGTGTCAGGTCGAATCCCAAGAGACGGGCTGACCCGATGGCAATATCGGAGTAGCCCGAAAAATCGCAGTATATTTGAATGCCAAACATGAATGTTGCAGCCAGAAGGACTGTCCCGTTGTATTTTTCAGGTGAATTGTAGATGTGATCAACAAAGTAGGCTATTCTGTCGGCAATCACCATCTTTTTAAAAAGACCGTATAGAATAAAACGAAAACCAGAAACAAGACGATCGGGGTGAAACGGTCGTGCTTTAAGAAACTGCGGTAGTAAGTCAGTCGCTCTTTGGATAGGGCCGGCAACAAGCTGTGGAAAGAATGAGACAAAGGCCATGAACGATATGTAATTGTGAGTCGGTTTAATTTTCCCACGATAAATATCAATGGAATAGCTCAACGACTGGAAAGTGTAAAAACTTATGCCTACTGGTAAAATGATATGAAGAGTATTCAGGTGGGGATGGAATCCAAAACTTGTTGCCAGATCAGAGAATGAGGTCACAAAAAAGTTGAAATACTTAAAAAATCCAAGCATTCCAAGGTTAATAAACATGCACAACCTAAGGAGAAACCGCTTTTTTCCCTTTGATGATTGCTGATAGATGGCTTTTCCCAAAAGAAAATCAACAGACGAACTAATGAAAATTAGTAGTAGGAACCGGATATCCCACCACCCGTAAAAGCAATAACTTGCCAAAAGCAGGAATAAGTTCTGTGCTTTGAAGTTCTTCTTTAGCATCAACCAGTAGAGCACAAAAACAATGGCAATAAAGAAGAAGTAGGTGATAGAATTGAAAAGCATTGAATAAAGTCATGAATTCAAACGAAGGTAGAAAAATCCTTTTGGCGATTGGAAAGGAATATTAGATATTTTTGAACAATAAAGTGTCGAAAAATATCAAAAAATCTTCTCTAACTATTTGATAGTTTAAATAAAATGTACTTATTTTGCGGTCTGTTTGAAAAATGTGAGATTCTGATTAAAAAATAAGACAATGTCAAGAGTTTGTCAAGTAACCGGAAAAAAAGTATTGGTGGGAAACAATGTTTCGCACTCAAAGCGTAGGACAAAACGGAAATTTCTTCCAAATTTGTTCAAAAGGAAGTTCTATCTACCTGAAGAAGATCGGTGGATCTCGTTAACTGTTTCAGCTAACGGCATCCGTACCATCAACAAAAACGGATTGAACGCTGCATTGAAAGATGCAAAGGAAAAAGGTTTTATAACAACTATTTAAAGCTTTAAGAGATGGCTAAGAAAGGTAATAGAATCCAGGTAATCATGGAATGTACCGAACAAAAGGCAAGCGGAGTTCCCGGAACTTCACGGTACATTACCACCAAAAACAGGAAAAATACTCCTGAACGGTTGGAGAAGAAAAAATACAATCCTAACTTAAAGCGAGTTACTGTACATCGCGAAATTAAATAACAAATACTATGGCAAAGAAAGCAGTAGCATCAATGCAGAAAGGTGCCGGTAAAGGTTACTCCAAAGTAGTTAAGATGGTGAAATCTGAAAAAACCGGAGCTTATACATTTCAGGAAGAAATTATTCCGAATGAAGATGTAAAGGAATATTTCAAGAAATAGAACCCGATTCTTCTATAAAGAAAAGCTTTCATCTTTGGTGAAGGCTTTTTTTATTGATTTTGGGATTCGATATTCTCCGCGATTCGAAAAATCCGGTTGTTTGATTCGTCTTCGGAAATTGCGGTAGTCAAAATCAGGGTGATTTGAAGTTCATTCCCCTGAAATACTGGATGAACCAGTAAATATTTAGTATCTTTCCGCCCTTTAAAATTTGTGTTGACATGGGTATTTTCGGAATTTTTAACAGCAAGAAAAAAGAAAGCCTTGATCAGGGGCTTGCAAAAACCAAGGAAAGTGTTTTTACAAAAATCAGCCGTGCCATCGTTGGAAAATCGAAGGTTGACGATGAGGTGCTGGATAATCTTGAAGAAATTCTGATTTCTTCGGATGTTGGTGTGGAAACAACCTTGAAAATCATCGAGCGTATCGAAAAAAGAGTATCATCCGATAAATACCTCGGTACCTCCGAATTGAATTCAATTTTGAAAGATGAGATTGCCAGCCTGCTTGAAGAGAACAACAGCAACGATCTGGAGGATTTTGACCTGCCAGAAAGCGACCAGCCTTACGTGATTATGGTGGTTGGGGTGAATGGCGTTGGGAAAACAACAACCATCGGAAAACTGGCTTATCATTTTAAAGCTGCCGGAAAGAAAGTTGTTCTGGGCGCTGCCGATACCTTTAGGGCTGCGGCTATCGACCAGCTTCAGATTTGGGCCGACCGGGTTCAGGTACCTTTGGTCAAGCAGGGGATGGGGGCCGATCCGGCTTCTGTGGCTTATGATACGCTTTCTTCGGCCAAGGCTCAGGGCGCCGATGTGGTGATTATCGATACTGCCGGTCGCCTGCACAACAAGGTGAATCTGATGAACGAGCTGAGCAAGATTAAAACGGTGATGAAAAAAGTAGTTCCAACTGCCCCGAATGAAGTTTTACTTATTCTGGATGGTTCGACCGGTCAGAATGCCTTTGAACAGGCCAAACAGTTTACCAAAGCAACCGAAGTTTCGGCACTGGCACTTACTAAACTCGACGGTACAGCTAAAGGTGGAGTAGTGATTGGTATTTCCGACCAGTTTAAAATTCCGGTGAAATATATTGGCATTGGCGAAAAGATGGACGATCTGCAGATTTTCCGCAGAAGGGAATTTGTTGAATCGTTGTTTAGCTAAGTCGGAATAAATAACCATATAGGCACATAGTTCACATAGAAAGGAATAAATCTATGTGGCCTATGTGCCTATGTGGTTTTAAAAATTAGAGAATGAAGAAGCAAAAAATAAACGTTGTTACATTAGGCTGTTCTAAAAATCTGGTCGATTCTGAAGTGCTGCTGAACCAGTTGTCTCTGGATGGGTTTGAAGTGGTGCACGATTCTGATGATACCGATTCTGATATTGTCGTCATCAACACTTGTGGGTTTATTCACGATGCCAAGGAAGAATCGGTAAACACCATATTGCAGTTTGTTGAGGCCAAAGATCGGGGCGAGATAGATAAATTGTATGTGATGGGCTGCCTTTCTGCCCGGTATAAAACCGACCTGGAACTGGAGATTCCGGAGGTAGATAAATACTTCGGAAAGTTTGACCTGAAGGCATTGGTTGGTGAATTGAAAGCAACTTACCATCCCGAATTTATTTATCAGCGCAAAATTACCACTCCCTCACACTTTGCTTATCTGAAAATCTCGGAAGGCTGTAACCGCGTTTGTGCGTTTTGTGCTATTCCTGGAATGACAGGCAAGCATCAGTCAAAATCGATGGATGATCTGGTAAAGGAGGCTAAATATCTGGCGAAAAGCGGAGTGAAGGAAATCCTGTTGATCGCACAGGATTTATCTTCCTATGGAATCGATTTATATGGCAGAGGAATGCTGGCTGAGCTAATTCAGAAGATTGCCGAAATTGATGGCATTGAATGGATTCGCCTGCATTATTTGTATCCAACCAAATTCCCGATGGATATTCTTCCGCTTTTCAAATCGGAGCCGAAGCTTTGTAAATACATCGATATTCCGCTTCAACATAGTTCCAATAATGTGCTGAAATATATGCGCCGTCAGGTTACTACAGCGGAAACAGAGGCTTTGCTTCAGAAGATCAGGGAAGAAGTTCCTGAAATGGCAATCCGGACCACTATGCTGATTGGCCATCCGGGCGAAACCGCAGAAGATTTTGAGCAACTGAAAGATTTTGTAAAGCGTCACCGTTTCGATCGGCTGGGGGCGTTCACTTACTCGCACGAAGAAGGAACTTACGGTTATCTGAAGTATTCAGACGACATCCCAGAAGAAGTCAAACAGGCCCGGGTTGATGAGTTGATGACCATTCAGGAAACGATTTCTGCACAATTAAATGCTGCCAAAGTTGGTCAGACCCTGAAAGCAATCATTGACCGTGAAGACGATGAATTCTACGTGGGCCGCACCGAATTTGACTCTCCTGAAGTGGATGGTGAAGTGCTGATTTCGAAAGACACCCAACTAAAAATCGGCCAGTTTTATCAGGTTGAAATTACCGGAGCCGAGGATTTTGATTTGTACGGGAAAGTTGTTTAGCTTTGTATAAAGACCGTAAACAATGAAAACGTATCAGTTGGATATTGACGATAAATTTTCCCCTGAATTTAAACGGATTTTAAGTTTATTTCCACCCAATAGTGTAAAGCTATACACTAAAAAAGGCTATGAGATTCATCTTGATGCTAATGACATGGAATTATCGGATGAACTTAAAAAGACCATTGAAGAAGGAATTGCAGAATTGGATAGAGGCGAGGGTATTATTCATGAGAATGTTGTTCATGAATTACAGGCAAAATACCCTAAGCTAAATTTCAAAAAATGAGAAAGATCTTATGGTCGCCCAAAGCATTTCAAGATTATACATCCATCATTGATTACCTTCAATCGACTTGGACTACAAAAGAAGTCCAGCGATAAAGTGATGTCAGCCTTGTCTGCGCTCGAAAAGGGTGATTTTGATTTTCAAAAGGTTGGTATTCAAGATTACCGGATGATTGTCATTCAAAAACAGGTATCCATTATCTACAGAAGTGTTACTGATAATGAGGTTCAAATCATCAGGATATGGGATAACCGGCAAAATTCGGCTAAACTGAAATAATTATCAGGCAAAGGCTACTTTTATCGATAGAAATTACCGGAACCGGGGAGTTTGATTTGTACGGGAAAGTGAAGTCCTAGAAAATAACGACAGAGTTTTGATAAGTCTGCCAAATGATGAGTTTGTCTGAATAAAATAGTTAGGTTAGTAACTATTACTCTCCATGCAACATATCTGGTGAAAATAAACTATATTTTCCGGAAATATTAGTCAATGTCATTCATGAAACTGTCATTTGTCTTTGCGGTCATTGCTTTCTTTCTGCTTGCCGGCTCCTGCGGGGAAAAAAGGCCTGTTCGCCTGATAAATAGGATTGCCCCGGATTTACTGGGTAATGTCAATGAATTCAGCCATCAGCCGTTCGATAGCACACTGCTCAACAGCTTTTACCTGAAATTTCCAAAACTTGAAAAGTATAGATCTGAGGTTTCGAAAATATACAGACATTATCATTTTCAGCGAATTTGGTTCGATCAAAACGGGATCATTGAATTTGGCAATTCCCTTTTTTCAAAGGTTGTCAATATCGGAGACGAAGGTGTTTACCAGGTATTCCCGTATCAGGACGAGATGGCTGCAATTTTTGAAGGAGAAGAGGAATCGCGTTTGACAAATGATGAAATTGATTTCGTAATCACCAACATGTTTCTGTTTTATGCGGAAATGGTTTACAAAGGGATTGATGAAAAGATAACTCCGAGTGTAGAATGGCTGATGCCCCGGAAACAGGTTTCCTACGAAAGTCTGCTCGATTCAGTCATGCAGAATCCGAAGTTGCTTGAACGGAATGACTCGGTGCTTTTTGTTCAATATTATCGTTTGATGGATGTTTTAAAGGAATATCGCGAATTGGAAAAAAATGGTGGTTGGAAATCCATCAAATGGAACCGATTGCTGAAAAATTATAATCTGGGCGATACCTCTGCCGTTATTCTTCAGATTCGGAACCGGCTTGAGATGACAGGCGATTTGGATACCAACAATGTAAGCAACCAGTACGACAAAAAATTATCCGAAGCGATTCGAAATTACCAGGTTCGGAACGGAAAAACCCCGCAAAAACAGATCACCAAAAAGATGGTGGACGAGCTGAATATCCCGGTGTCCGATCGTATAAAAACGATTGTTGTGAATATGGAACGCTGGCGATGGACGCCTCCCCGGATAGCCTGCGCCAGTGAATTTATTTTTGTCAATATTCCTTCTTTCATGCTTAATTACAACCGGAACGGGAAGAGTATTCTCGAATCGCCGGTAGTTGTAGGTAAAAGAATGAGCAAAACGGTGGTTTTTAGCGGAAATCTGAGTTATCTTGTTTTTTGCCCATACTGGAATATACCGAAAAGTATTGTTGAAAAGGAAATAAAACCTGCCATTAGGAAAAACTCGAATTACCTGGCAGAAAACTGGATGGAATGGAACGGTAATCAGTTAAGGCAGTTGCCGGGAAAGAAAAACTCGCTGGGATTGGTTAAATTTCTTTTCCCCAATACAAACGATATTTATTTGCACGACACGCCTGCCAAAAGTTTATTTAATCAGGAGAAAAGGGCATTTAGTCATGGATGTATCCGGGTGGGAAAACCTCGTGATCTGGCCATTAAAATTCTGGAAAACGATCCGGATTGGACGCCGGCCCGGATTGATGAGGCCATGAACAGTGGCATTGAGAAGTGGTATACCCTGAAAAAGAAGATTCCGGTGCACATCGGATATTTTACCGCCTGGGTAAACGATCAGGGACAAATTAGTTTTTATGATGATATCTATAAAAAGGATGAAGGTTTGTTTGACAGGCTCGTAATTCATTCTGATTCTGTAAAATAGGAATAGAAATTTTCCCTTTTCCATGTGTTAAAAAATACAAACGGCCTGTTTTTTCGGGAATAAAATTATTTTTGCGGAATGAAGCTAAGATATCTACTGATTTTGTTGGTTTTATTCCCTATTTCCCAGCGGGTTGAAGCCGGGAAAAAACTAGTCGAAGAAAGAGAGGAAATTTACAATGTACTAAAGCTTGCCGATTTAGGTCTGCCTTTGGAAGCATTTAAATTGGCGATACATGGTTTGGACAAGCTGACCGAAGAAGGTAAACTGGTGAATTCCTCCATCCTGACTATTGTCGATTTTTCACAGTCCAGTAAAAATAAGCGTCTGTATGTAATAGACCTTTGCAAGAAGGTATTGCTCTTTAATACCTATGTGGCTCATGGCCGGAATACCGGAAGCGAGTACGCCACGAAATTCTCCAACAAAGAAGGCAGTTTCATGAGCAGTCTGGGCTTCTATATTGCGCAAAATATCGCCATCGGATCAAAGGTTGGTTTATCCGTCGTTTTGCAGGGACTCGAAAAGGGAATCAACGATAAGGCCGAAGAACGTGAAATTATTATGCATGGAGCCGATTATGCCACGGAAAATTTCATCCAGAAATATGGAAGACTTGGCCGAAGTTTTGGTTGCCCGTCATTGCCTCCTGATTTGATTAAACCAGTTGCCGAAACGATAAAAGGAGGAACCTGCCTGTTTGTTTACAGGCACGACGACAGTTATATCACGCATTCAACACTCCTGAAATAATACATTAAAAGCGAATTTATTCAAGCGGCTTCACTCCCAGCTTTTCTTCAGCAAACGCATAACAGGCTTTTTCAACGTCCTGCCAGGCTTTTGAGCACAATTTGCAGCCAATGGGGTGTGCTCCTGCTTCCGGGAAGGCAAATTTTTGTTTCAGATCAGTAGGTGTTCCAAGCTGGTCAAACATTTTCAGCATGGCATCAACCCTCACGACCTTATCCTGATGTTGTTCGTCTTTGTAATAATACCCCAGAAAAACGGGCATGCTGATCTTTTCGAAGATTTCTTTTTTCATGGTCGCTTCAACCAGTTGCTGAAGGTAGACCGTCGCTTCCAGCCGGTATTTGCAGTACCAGTATTTGCAGTCGTCCGAACCCAAATCAGTGCTTGTGATACGGTATTTCCCCTTATAAACGCTACGGGCAAGCTGGAGTCCCCAGGGTTTGCTGAGCAGAAACGCTGCCGGATTGTTTATGGCCACATTCGGTGAAAGTAAGATAAGTCCATCCATCAGTTGCGGAAATTCAGCAGCCAGTTTTAGCATCAGCGTTCCTCCGGTGGACGTTCCCATCAGGATTACTTTATCGCCTAAGGCATGGGCGGCTACCAGCGCTTCCTTGGCCGATTCGTAGAGACGGTCGGGCGTCATGTCGATCAGCGCCTCGGTGGTGTCGATGCCATGTGTGGTCAGCAGGGGGATGTAAAGGTTCATGCCGTAGCGACGGGCAAAATCAATATGTACGGGGTTACCTTCGTACCAGGAAGCAGAAAATCCGTGAATGTAAAGCAAGCAGTAGTGAGTTTTGTTTTTTAGGCTGTCGTTGGCCCAAATCACCCGGCTTTCATTGTCGGGCTTTATTTTTAAGCCTTTTTCCTTGCTTCTGATGAAGTTTTCAAATCCGGAAGCCTGAAGCTGAATGACAGGAAGATCGTTGTTCAACTCCGGGGCCGGAAATTTAGGGCCAGCCACGTATGCTAAAGTCAGTGTACAAAGAACAGTCAGGATGATCAGCAACGTTTTTTTCATAACCAAATTTGAAGGTTTTGTTTAGCGCTAAACTACTGAAATTTGAAATACTATTGAGACTGGTGCCGAAACTCTTTTCTTTTCAGGAGAAGCTTTGTACTTTATTTGTGGTTGACTGATTTAATTTCCATAAATTAGGACAATGGAATTCTTTAATGATAGCCTATGAAAACTAAATTTTTTCTTTTTTCAATCCTGATCACGGTGTTTGCGATTTCATGCTCCCCTTCAAAGGTTAAGGAAACCAAACATCATTCAGCATATCATTATTCGGCCGTCAGCCGGTCTGCTTTCGACAAAACGGAGCAGGTTTACATCCCGATTTACAGCGATATATACTATGTTGATTCTCACCATACCTTTTCGCTTACCGCTACATTGAGCATTCGGAATACCTCCTTTAAAGACAGCGTTTATGTTTTTTCGATCGATTATTATAATTCCAACGGGCAGAAAGTAAGAAGGTACAATGATTCAACGTTACTGGTCAAGCCGATGGAATCTGTTGAATTTGTAGTGGAAAACCGGGACGATACCGGCGGGGTAGGAGCTAATTTTGTGGTGGAATGGGGGGCCAAAACTGGAGCTCAAAAACCCTTTTTCCAGGGTGTAATGATTGGAACTTCAGGACAGCAGGGTATTTCGTTTACCTCCGAAGGAATCGTTATTCAGCAATAGGTTTAGAAAGGAATTGTGAATCCAAGCCAGGGAGCTGCGATAAAACTATCCATTTCTGATGACAGCGGAATTGCCAATCCAAAATCGAGGCCAATTCGTTTAATGATTCTGCGCCCGCCAACCATCATGATGACAACAAATTCATCTGATGTTCCAATAAAATAGTTTTCTGTGATAAAATAGCCTTTGGCTCCTGTGCGGACCATGCCACTGATATTGATTGTTGGAGTACTGGCAACCTGTCCGTCGGCATATCCCCAGCCCAGCCCAACATTCAGGTTTTTATCTTTCGATCCGAATGTGGCAATCCCATAAAAGATTCCAAATCCGGTATTTGATTCGCCAATTACAGTGCCCATTAAGGCTCCCGCTCCAAGATTAAATTTATTCTCGGCCACCGGAACCGAGTATTTTGCAGTTATCCATACCGGTGAATATGGCGAAGAAAAAAGAAACAGGGGAACCGTTCCAATTCCGGCCGAAAAGTGATTGGTCATGCCATAAACGGCCTGATTAAATAAAACCCATACATTTTGGTAATAACCTTCACCTTTTTTCAGGTTGTATCCGTTTGGTGCCCAAAAGTAACGGGTTGCCTGAGGATTGTCGAGCCAATAGGTTCCATCCTTTGATTTAACAAGTGAGAGTTTTGTGATTTTTTTTATCTCTGTTCTCGGAATTTTGATTTCTCCGAGTTTGTCTGATTTTAAGTGAATTACTTCCGGAGTTTGGCTAAGGATAAACCCTATGTACTCGTTTCCATCGAGCGTTTCAATTTGATATTTAGTGGAATCCTGACTATTTTGGGTGTGCCCCGGATTTGGAATGATCAGAAAAGCTACCCAAAGAATGCAATGAATCAGCTCTTTTTTCATGATTAGTAGGATTTTTAGTTATCAGATACTTTCATGATAACTCATTTTGCTTTGAAATGTTCAGGAAGAAGTGAGTTTAATTGGTAGAAAATGAGGCAATAAAAAAGCCACCCGCATGTGAGGACGAGTGGCTCTATCTGTTTGTTTGAAAATGCGTGAGTTCTGTGTTTGGTAAACGATTAATTCAATTATTCAGAAACTACTTCGAAACCTAATTCAACCACAACTTCTTTGTGCAATTTGATTTTTGCAGTATAGTTTCCTACTTCTTTAATACTGTCTTCCGAAATCATGATCTGTTTGCGGTCGATTTCGAAACCTTTGCTGTTGATAGCTTCGGCCAGCATGATGGTGTTAACCGAACCGAAGATTTTTCCGGTGGTGCTGGTTTTAGCTCCAATAACCAATTGAACAGTTTTGAGCTTTTCGGCAACACCCAGAGCAACGTCTTTCAGTTTAGCTTCTTTGTGTGCACGCTGTTTGATGTTTTCAGCCAGTACTTTTTTTGCTGATTCCGTGGCGATAACAGCCATCTTTTGTGGGATCAGATAGTTGCGTCCGTAGCCGTTTTTTACATTAACCACGTCGTCTTTCGATCCTAACCGTGCGATATCTTGTAATAATATAACTTCCATTTCTATTCAGCTTTAAAAATTATTTCATCATATCAGTAACATAGGGCAGTAACGCGATATGACGGGCTCTTTTAACTGCTTTGGCCACTTTGCGTTGATATTTCAAAGAGGTTCCTGTAATACGGCGAGGTAAAATTTTACCTTGTTCGTTCAGGAATTTTTTCAAAAATTCCGGGTCTTTGTAGTCAACAAATTTGATTTTGTTCTTTTTAAAGCGGCAATACTTTTTCTTTTTGATTTCAACCGATGGTGGGGTTAAATACCTGATTTCACTTGAATTTGCAGACATAACTTAGTTCTCCTTTTCAGTTTTAGCTTTTGATTTATTTCTTCTTTTTTCGCTGTAAGCAACGGCATATTTATCTTCGCTGAAGATCAGGAAGCGGATAATACGTTCGTCGCGTCTGAATTGAGTTTCCAACGTTTTTGCAAACGAAGGGTCGGCGGCAAATTCGAAGAGTTGATAAAACCCTGTCGATTTTTTCTGGATAGGATACGCTAATTTGCGTAATCCCCAGTCTTCTTCATTGACAATCTCTCCACCGTGTTCGGTGATGATGTCCCTGAATTTTTTTACCGTTTCCTTTACCTGAGCATCAGATAAAACGGGAGTAATGATGAAAACGGTTTCATACTGGTTTTTCATAAGACTTCTAAATTAATTAAACATGAATACTTTATACCTAAAAATAGGTGGCGCAAAATTAGAAATATTTTACTATTAATCAAATCTCTTGCAGCTAATTCGTGCTGATATGCCGAATAATGGTCGGATATTCGGACTGAAAACCGGTAAGAGTGAACTTTTTCAGATATTTTGGCTATCTTTTTAAAAGTCTTAGGCGTTGATTTATAGTGTAATTGCCTTCAGAAAGTACGCGATGCCAATTCCCAGGTAATTCCCGAATGCAATTCCAAGGATGCCTGAAGTGATTCCGGTTATAATTATTTCCTTGTTCTTTAAGGCTGACGCCACTCCAGGTACGAAGGGCGGTGAAAAAGTTAAAGCTGTTATCGTAATAATCGTCGTGTCAGAATCCACCCGGAACAGGTACGACAGGTAAACATGCACCATCATTGATCCGAAAACAGCCAGGGCAACGTAAAGGAATAAACTCAGGAAATCGATCTGGAACATGCTTCGAAGGTCGGCCATTGACGAAACAACCAGCGAAAAGACAAAGATAAAGTACATACCCAGTTGAAAGGTCCTTTCGATACTACTGATTGATTTAAAAGAACCCAGCAGGAGGCCCAATGTAGTAATCGAAAGGATTATGGTTACGGTTTGTGCATTTTTAGGAACCAATTGGCTGAGTGCAAATGAAACTCCTAAAATAAGAGCAGATAGTGACAAGGCTTTGAGCAGCGGGATAATCCCTTTCTTCGTAAATATCCCTTTATAATTGTCAATTCCTTCACTTTCTTCGATTACCTTTTCGATATTGATATCTTTATGATTCTCATGAAACTTTGGAAGTACAAGATTGAAAAGGCTTTGAGCTTTGGTAAGCAAAAACAGCAGGCAGACCGCTCCCAACACCATGTCGTAGGTGTTGGCGAGTACAAAGGTGTTCGGGTCTACCTCAAGAGCTGTGCTGATGGCGGCCATGTTGGCCGTAGCACCGGTATAAACTCCGCAAAGCATTCCGGCCACTTTCCACGAATCGTGGACATGTCCTTTAAATAGAAAGAATCCGACAATCAGAATGATAAAGACAGACGAAATTCCCAGAATCAGCGACAGAAGAGCTTCTTTAGCCAGTTTTAACCACCGTTTGATGTCGAGCGAAAACAACAGCAGGGGTAAGGCTATCGGAATAGCAATCGACATGATCAGGTCTTGAGTGGAGGCAATCTGGTTATAAATCATGTCACTTTCAGAAATCCGTCCTGCTGCAAAATGTTTGAGCAGGTCGGCATGGGGGATCGAGAGATTGCTTCCCAGTATCGATCTGAATGCAGCGCCTGGTTTGGGAAAAATGCGAATATTCCCGATTAATAATCCGATGGTATAGGCCATGACAACAGCTCCAATCTTATTGATGGTTTTTGAAACTTGGGTCAGATAAATAAGGAGTATTGGGGTCAGAAAATAAAAGAGAACCAGCGCTATTACAATCATCATAAGGTAAATTAACTGTTTGGGGTGTTAAATATATAAAAAGCATTTGGCTTTGATATCTCTGGCAAGAAATCAGACATGTGTTAATATCTTTAATTTTATGATCTGTTTTATTGCACTGGAGAGGAATCTAAATTCTGCTTAAAGTTTTTCTAACCCATTTATTTTATCTTTTGATCAGTGATTTGCTCTTTTTGATAGTTGAAAAGTGGGTTTTGGTCATTCGATGTTGGCATAAAAAAAAAAACAGTTTTTTCTTTTTACATTTATTAGGCTATAGTTTACAATTATGGATTTAACTGATTTTAAAGTTCAATTCACGAATTCCGAAGAGCCAAATGTGACTTGCGGAACCATTGGTATTGAGTAATTTATATCTTCCTGGTCAAGCCGATAAGTCTGTCGTTCTTACATTTGATGCGGCCAACAGATTGACCAATGTTTGTTTCTGGCATGTGCAAAATTGGTTTCGGTCGTTATCTTTTTCATGCCGAGTTCATCAGTCCCGAATTTAAATGTGCAGTTTCGCCAGGCTTAAAAACCGTTCTGCGAACAGAGTGCCTGAGTGCGTTAATACTTCAGGAAATTTCTGAATTATTCTTTTTCTTCTACTATGATGGTTATTCCAGACGGAAATTGCTATTAAAAGCGTATTCTCCGTGTTTTGCTTCATCTGAAATTTGGATGTTTTTAGGTTTTACCTGCTTCTTACGCCTTTGTGTTTAACTTATATTATGCTGATTAGTTTTGAGGTTGTTCGTGATAAAATAGATTATTGTAAGATATAAGTCGATCACACAGAACTTATCACTAAGTACCAGTTCATTAATACGGATACAATTGATGCCCGATAAGGACAGGATTAGAAGGTCTTTATTGGTGCATGTATTTTTCACACTACCAGTATGTTGCTGATGAGGTTTGAATCATCCCATCACTGACAATCAGGAAATATTAAGCATTGTTACAGACTTAAAAATTTAAGAATATGAAAATATTTTTACTTGAATCAAGAACCAGACTGAATAAAATAATTCGGCTTGTTTGTGTTGTGTTTATGCTGAGTGGATTTGGTCTTGCGTCTTTTGGACAGGTGCTTGGCGATTACAAGTCTGTAGCAACGGGAGATTGGACCGCAACATCCACATGGAATTATTATAACGGAACCCAATGGGTGGCAGCATCATCCTATCCAGGCCAAAATAGTAATGTGGAAACGGTTACCATTCAAAATGGGAATGTTGTTACGTTGAATACAAATATTTCTACTTATACGATCTCGACGATCACCATCACAGGAACAAATAGTATTCTGCAATTTAGTAGTTCATATACCTTAAATGTATTGGTTTTGAATGTGTTCGATTATGCAGAACTTCTATGGCAGACTAAAGTGACCCTTACACTTCTTAACAAGGATGCAATAGTTGTTGTCAATACAAATGGAAGTTTGGCAACCAGTAGTAACTGTACCAATAACCATGTTTTAAGAATTGGGACGCATGATTATGCGGCTTGTAATGGAGGTGGAAATGTTGATTTTATATTTAGTGAAATTAATGCTGCCGGTGGATCAATTGCTGTTTCGGCAACTTCAAATAATGCTCCCATTTGTATAGGAACAACATTAAATCTTTCGGCCACAGCTTCTGGATTAGGCTCTGATAAGGCTCGTATTGTTTGGACAGGAACCGGTCCAAATGGTTATACTTATACTCAATCGCCGGCGACAAATACTTCGAGTAGTAATAAAACTGACAATCAGTCAATATCAGGCCTTGCTGCAGGTACTTATACTTTCACTGCGACCGTGTCAGTAACCGGACCCGTAACCGGTTATGTTTATACGAATTCAAAAAGTATTACTGTAATTGTGTATCCTTTGTCCGTTGGTGGAACTGCATTAGCAACACCAGCGTCAGTATGTTCGGGTGGAATTTCCAGTCTTAGTTTGTCTGGCTATACGGGTAATACATTTCAGTGGGAACAATCTACCGATGGAACTACCGGTTGGGTAAATGTAACAGGCGGTTCTGGAGCAACCAGTCCTTCCTATACCACAGCAGGACTGACATCAAAAACTTATTTCCGTGCTAAAGTTCAAAGTGGGGTATGTTCTTCGACTTATTCGGGTATAACATCTGTTGCAATTGATCCTGAAACTTTGATCTCCGGTCAGTCAACAGCAGGGCAATCACAATGTATCGGAGGAGTCTTTAGTCCGATATCAGTAACAGCTACAGGTACTGGAACATTAAACTATCAATGGTATCGGAATACAGCAAATTCAAATAGTGGCGGAACCCCAATATTCGGGGCGACTTTATCAAGCTATACCCCCTCTGCATCTGCTCCCGGAACTCTTTATTACTATTGTGTTGTTACCGGAACATGCGGAACCGCAACCAGCGCTGTTTCTGGGGCTTTTGTTGTTAGCTCCAAATTGTCTGCAAGTGTTAGTATTGCAGCCAGCCCATCAGGTACGATCTGTGGAGGAACTCCTGTTACGTTTACTGCGACTCCTGTCAATGGCGGAACAAATCCTTCCTATCAATGGAAAAAAGGTGCAAATAATGTTGGGACAAACAGTTCGGCATATACAGATAATGCTCTGGCTAATAACGATCAGATTACCTGTGTGATGACCTCAGATTTATATTGTGTTGATGGTACCACTAATCCGGCGACATCGAATCAGGTTACAATGAGTGTAAATGAAACTCCTTCCTTTATCTCTTGTCCTGGAGATATTTCAGTTAATTCAGAATCAGGGATTTGTTCATCAGTTGTTAATTATAATGCAGTAGCATCAGGAAATCCAACGCCGGTTGTGACCTATGTTCTCACCGGAGAAACTACTGGCAGTGGAAATGAAACAGGTAGCGGTTCCCGGTTTCATATAGGAAAAACAACTGTTACCATAACCGCCAGTAATAGCTGTGGAACAGCAATTTGTAGTTTTACGGTCACCGTTACCGACACGCAGTCCCCGTCCATCAC